>NZ_JBICSL010000046.1:0-1329 GCF_043197045.1 Micromonospora sp. NPDC049282 | reverse complement strand
AGAGGGCGGTTCGGAGTGTTAGGTCCGTTTCTGGGTGAGGGTGAATACTCCGGGTTCGTCTTCGGTGAGGACGTGGCGGTTGACCATGCGTTTCAGCTTCGCGCGGGTGCCTTCGACGTTCTTCGGTGAGGGCTCGACGCCGAGTGCGAGGCAGATGCCTTTGGCGCGCATGCCGGCGGGCGCGGTGCCGAGGACATGTAGGATCTGCTGGTAGGGCCCGCTGGCGATCGTCGGATCGTCGGCGGTGAACTCGGCAGCGGCGAGAGTGCGCAGGGTGGTTCGGGTGGTCGCCAAGTCGGCCAGTTCGCCGTCGAGGCGGGCGAGTTCGCCGGTCAGCTCGGTGATCTGCTCGCGGAGCCGGTCGGCGTGCCGGCGTGCGGTGGTCTCCCGATCGGTGATCAGATCGAGGACGGTGGGAAGGTTCACCGGTGCCGCCAGGAGGGTGTGCTGGTTCCGGTCAGCCGCCGCACGATGTTCGCCGTCGAGGCCCACAGGGTTCGTGACACCGAGGATTCGGGTCGGCTTTCGTACTCGCGTGTGAGGCGGCGGTGCAGCATCAGGGTGCCGTTGACCTGCTCGACGATCCACCGCTTGCGGATCGGTACGAACCCGGGCTGGGTGTCGGATCGTTTGACGACCTCGACGTCGACCCCGAGGACGGCACCGTGCAGCGCCAGGTCCTGTTTGAACCCGGCGTCGACCCAGGCGCGGCTCACCGTCGGGGTGTGTTCGACGACCTTGTCGAGCAGCCGGATGCCGATGGCGTTGTCGGTGACCGACGCCGCGGTCACCACCACCGCGATGACCAGCCCCAACGCGTCCACGGCCAAGCCCCGCTTACGCCCCGGCACCTTCTTCGCCGCGTCCTTGCCGGTCGTCACGGCCGGGACGTGGTTCGCCGCCCGGATCGACTGGGTGTCCAACACCACCGCACTCGGATCCTCCCGACGACCGACCTTCTCCCGGGCCTGGCAGCGCAGCAGATCGTGGATCACCTGGTCGGTGCCGTCGTCACGCCACAGGGCGAAGTAGTAGTAGGTGGCCGACTTCGGCGGCAGGTCGTGCGGCAGGTATGCCCACTGACAGCCCGTCCGGTTCTGGTAGAAGATCGCGTTCACGATCTCCCGCAGGTCGTAGTCACCCTCACGGCCCGACACCGACACCGCGACGCGCTTGGCCTTCCACGCCTGCAGGAACGGTCCGATCAGCTCCCACTGCTCGTCAGTGACATCACTGGGATACCGCTTTCGATCACCCATGACCGGGTTAACGCCCGATCCGCCCAGGCGGTCACGACCAGAACTCACATTCAACCCATCGACTGGTCGC
>NZ_JBICSL010000045.1:0-1330 GCF_043197045.1 Micromonospora sp. NPDC049282 | reverse complement strand
GTGAGGTTCCCCCGGTTTGCCGGAGGGTTGGTTACCTGGCGCCGGTGGGCTCAGGCTGAACGATAGTTGGCTCGTCGTGCCGTGCCTGGTGGGTGTGCCAGGTGGTTTCGTACTCGTCTGGGGATCGCCAGCCGAGGTCTTTCTGGATGCGGCGGGTGTTGTACCAGCCGTCGATGTAGGTGAAGATCGCGTTCTCCGCTTCGTCGCGGGTGCGCCAGGAGTTGCGGTAGACCAGTTCGATCTTGAGCGTGGACCAGAAGTTCTCCATGAGGGCGTTGTCGTAGCTGTCGCCGACCGATCCCATCGAGGGCAGGATGCCGTTGTCGGCCAGGCGTTGGGCGAAGCGGAAGGACGTGTAGTTCGATCCGCGGTCTGAGTGGTGGATCAGTTGGCCGTCGCGGACGTCGCGGGACCAGATGCCGTATTCGAGGGCACCGAGGATCAGGTCGGTGTCGCAGCGGTCGGAGCACCGCCAGCCCACGATGCGGTTGGAGAAGACATCTCGTACTGCGGCGAGCCAGAACACGCCTTCACCGCAGGGGATGCGGGTGGCGTCAGCGACCCACAGCCGGTTCGGCGCCGCGGCGGTGAACTGCCGGTTGACCAGGTCCGGAGCGGGTGTCGCCTTCGGGTTCGACCGGGTCGAGGGGATGCGCCACTTCTTGCGCAGGAACGTGCCTTGCAGGCCGGCGTCGCGCATCAACCGCTCGACTCGCTTGCGGCCGACGTGACGGCCGTGTCGGCGCAGCATGGCGTGCACTCGCGGGCTGCCGTAAGTGCCGCCGGAGACCTCGTGGATCTCGGCGACCGCCACGGCCAGTTCCGCATCTTCGCGTCGCCGCGAGGACGGGCTGGCGGCTTGGGCGAGCCAGCCGTAGTAGGTGGAGACGGCGACGTTGAGGACCCGGAGGATGGGCTCGACCCCGAAGCGGTCTTTCAGCTCGTTGACGAGCGTCATGACCGTCGCCGGGTCGGGTCGAGTTCCGAGGCGAAAAAAGCCGAGGCGGCCTTGAGGATCTCGTTGGCCCGCTTCAATTCGGCGTTCTCCCACCGCAGCCGGCGCAGCTCCTCAACCTCCGAGGTCGTCGGTCGGTCGCCCCGCTGACCGCGGTCGGCCTCGTCCTGGCGGATCCAGTTGCGCAACGCCTCGTGATGCACCCCAAGCTGGCGGGCCAGCTGGCGGATCACGGGCTTCGGGTCCGACTCCCGATACAAACGCACCGCACGTTCACGCAGCTCATCGGGGTACTTCTTCGGTGGTGCCACGGATGACTCCCTTCAGCTCCATCAGAGCATGATCGAAAGCCTCCGAGCTACCGGGGGAACCTCA
>NZ_JBICSL010000044.1:0-1400 GCF_043197045.1 Micromonospora sp. NPDC049282 | reverse complement strand
GGGTCTTGTGACGTGTTTGTGGGTGGTTGGGCGCGTCGGTGATGGCGCACGCCGTTGTCCTGCCTAGGTTCTGGCTTGTCGAAGGTCAGAACGAGTGGGCGGGGCAACGGCGTGCGTTCGGTAAGGGTATGGGCTCGGTTGTTCGGGGTCGAGCAGGCGGTGGTCGAGGGTGTCGAGTTCGATGCGGTGGAGTCGGTGGTGGTGGCTCGGGTGCGGGTGTCTCGGGGTGCGCGGCGGCGGTGTCCGTATTGCCGGCGGCGGTGTCCTGGCTATGACGGTGGGACTCGTCGTCGGTGGCGGGCGTTGGATCTCGGAACGGTGCGAGCGGTGATCGAGGCTGACGCGCCGCGGGTGTCGTGTCGGGTGCATGGGGTCGTGGTGGCGGCGGTGCCGTGGGCCCGGCATGGGGCGGGGCATACCCGGGCGTTCGATCAGGCGGTGGCGTGGTTGGCGGTGCACGCGGCGAAGTCGGTGGTGTCGCGGTTGATGCGGATCAGTTGGCGCACAGTGGGCGCGATCATCGCGCGGGTGTGGGCCGATACCGGTGGCGCGGTGGATCGCTTCGACGGGTTACGTCGTATCGGTATCGACGAGGTCAGCTACAAGAAGGGTCACCGGTATCTGAGCGTGGTCGTGGATCACGACACCGGCCGGCTGGTGTGGGCCGCTGCGGGCAAGAGCGCGGCCACGCTGGGCGCGTTCTTCGATCTGCTCGGACCCGAGCGGGCCGCGCAGATCACCCACGTGTCGGCCGACGGCGCGGACTGGATCACCACCGTGGTGCGTCGTCGTTGCCCGAACGCGGTGCGCTGCGCCGACCCGTTCCACGTCGTTGCCTGGGCCAGCGACGCCGTAGACCGAGTCCGCCGGCAGGTATGGAACGCCGCCGCCGGTCGGGGAGCAGGCCGCCGCGGTGTCGCCGTCGGCGAAGCGAGGCTGGTGAAGAACACCCGCTGGGCGTTGTGGAAGAACCCGAACAACCTCACCGACGCACAACGGGCCACCCTCAACTGGATCGCCAAGACCCACCCCCGCCTCCACCGCGCCTGGGCCCTCAAAGAAGGCCTGCGCTACGTGTTCACCCTGGCCAAAACCAGCCCACCAGCAGCAGTCCACGCCCTCGACCGATGGATCAACTGGGCCCGCCGCAGCCGCATCGACATCTTCGTTGACCTCCAACGCCGCATGGTCCGTCACCGCGACGCCATCGTCGCCTCCATCGAACACGGCCTGTCCAACGGCCGCATCGAATCCGTCAACGCCAAAATCCGCCTCATCACCCGCATAGCCTTCGGCTTCCACTCACCCGACGCCCTCATCGCCCTGGCCATGCTCAACCTCGGCGGTCACCGCCCCCAACTCCCCAACCGATGACCCACACATCCATCACAAGACCCATA
>NZ_JBICSL010000043.1:0-1408 GCF_043197045.1 Micromonospora sp. NPDC049282 | reverse complement strand
TACTCCAACGTCACTTGGCTTCGGCGTTGAGCGTGGCGTGGGCATGAAGACGGCCACCGCGTTGATCATCGATGGTTTGTGAGGACAACCGAAGATCGTGCGGTGGCCGCGTGCCACAGCGTAGACCCCGCCGGGTGGCGGGTCATCCTGGACGAGGCGGTGACGCGTGTCGCTGGCCGGTTCGTGCGGGCGGAGCCGCGCCGGACGGCCGGGCAGTTCGTGGAAGGGCTGCTGTCGGGCGTGGAACGCAAGACCTGCTGGTCCCTGGCAGAGCGGGCGGGTCACGCTGATCCGCAGGCGATGCAGCGGCTGCTGCGCACGGCGGTGTGGGACGCCGACGACGTCCGTGATGACGTGCGTTCCTGGCTGGTGGAGCAGCTCGGCCACCCCGATGCGGTGCTGGTCACCGACGAGACCGGGTTCCTGAAGAAGGGCGTGTGCTCGGTCGGGGTGCAGCGGCAGTACACCGGCACCGCCGGACGTGTCGAGAACAGTCAGGTCGGGGTGTTCCTGGCCTACGTCACCCCGCACGGGAGGGCGCTGATCGACCGCCGGCTCTACCTACCCGAGGCAACCTGGTGCGCCCGGCCCGAGCGTCTCACCGCCGCCGGCGTCCCCGAGCAGATCGGGTTCGCTACGAAACCGGCCCTGGCCCGGCAGATGATCGCCGCCGCGATCGAGGCTGGTGTCCCCTTCGGGTGGGTGACCGGCGACGAGGTCTACGGCGCTGACCCCGGCCTACGCGCCGACCTGGAACAGCGTCAGATCGGCTACGTCCTGGCGGTCGGTTGCGACCGACGTGTGCACGTCAACGACGGTCGCACTCTGATCCGCGTCGACGACCTCGCCGAGCGGATCCCCACTCGCGAATGGCAGCAGCACAGTTGCGGGCCAGGGGCGAAAGGTCCCCGCGACTACCTGTGGGCCTGGATCACCACCGCCACCAACCCCGGTGAGCACCGGTGGCTGCTGATCCGCCGCAACCGCACGACCGGTGAGCTGGCCTTCTACCTCTGCTGGGCGCCTCGACCGGTTCCGCTGCACACCCTCGTGCGAGTGGCCGGTTCCCGCTGGAGCATCGAGGAGTTGTTCCAGACCGGCAAGGGCCAGGTCGGCCTGGACCACTACCAGGTCCGCGGCTGGACCGGCTGGCACCGCTTCATCACCCTGGCCATGCTCACCCTCGCCGTCCTGACCATCCTCGCCGCCATTGCGCAGCAGCCTGACGCCGACTCGGAGATCATCGCGTTGACCGTCGCCGAGATCCGCCGACTCCTCAACGCCTTCGTCCTCACGGGGCAGCTGCCCCCGAAGCACATCCTGCACTGGTCAATCTGGCGACGAACATCCCAAGCCCGAGCCCGCCGATCCCACTACCAGGGCAGACAGGCCAAGTGACGTTGGAGTA
>NZ_JBICSL010000042.1:0-2156 GCF_043197045.1 Micromonospora sp. NPDC049282 | reverse complement strand
TGTCGGCTCCGCCTGAAAACTGACCACGTGGTTCCGGCTGAATCGGGACCACCTCCTGAAGCATCGGGAGGTGCTGAGCGTGGAGGACTGGGCAGAGATCCGGCGGCTGCGGCGGTCGGAGGGCATGGCGATCCAGGCCATCGCACGGCGGTTGAGGATGTCTCGCAACACCGTGAAGAGGGCCTTGGCCAGTGATGAGCCGCCCCGCTATCGGCGGGCGGCGAAGGGTTCGATCGTGGATGCGGTCGAGCCGCAGATCCGGGCGTTGTTGGCGGAGTTCCCGGACATGCCGACTACGGTGATCATGGAACGGGTTGGGTGGACCCGAGGCAAGACGGTGTTCTGTGATCGGGTGCAGCAGCTGCGGCCATTGTTCCGTCGCCCTGATCCGTCCCAGCGGACGGAGTATCTGCCCGGTGAGCTGGCGCAGTGCGATCTGTGGTTCCCGCCGGTGGACGTGCCGTTGGGGTGCGGGCAGGTCGGCCGGCCGCCGGTGCTGGTGATGGTGTCGGGGTATTCGCGGTGGCTGTCGGCGGTGATGATCCCGTCCCGGCAGTCGCCGGACCTGCTGGGCGGGCACTGGACGCTGATCTCGGGGTGGGACCGGACGCCCAAGGCTCTGGTCTGGGACAACGAGTCCGCAGTCGGGCAGTGGCGGGCCGGCAGACCGCAGCTGACGGAGGCGATGAACGCCTTCCGCGGCACCCTCGGCATCAAGGTGATCCAGTGCCGGCCGGCCGACCCGGAGGCCAAAGGCCTGGTGGAGCGGGCCAACGGCTATCTGGAGACCTCGTTCCTGCCCGGCCGCCGTTTCGCCTCACCCGGCGACTTCAACGCCCAACTCACCGAGTGGCTGGTGCGGGCGAACAACCGCCAGCACCGCATGTTGGGCTGCCGACCCGTGGACCGGTGGGACGCCGACCGAGCCGCGATGCTGTCGCTGCCGCCGGTCGCACCGGTGGTTGGCTGGCGACAGACCACACGGTTGCCTCGGGATCATTACGTCCGGTTGGACAGCAACGACTACTCCGTGCACCCGGCGGCGGTGGGCCGACGAGTGGACGTCGTCGCCGACGCCGACCGGGTGCAGGTGTTCTGCGAGGACCGCCTCGTCGCCCGGCATGACCGATGCTGGGCTAAGCACCAGAGCATCACCGATCCAGCTCACCGCCAGGCCGCCGCCGATCTGCGGACAGCGGCCCGGCAGGCACCGGCGCCAGCAGTCACGACCGAGGTGGAGCACCGTCGGCTAGCCGATTACGACCGGATGTTCGGCCTGGACGAGGTGGCTGCGTGATGGCCACCAAGACCAACCGAAACGTCGCGTCGGAGATCGCGTTCCTCACCCGCGCTCTGAAGGCGCCCTCCCTGGCCGCGTCGGTGGAACGCCTGGCGGAGCGGGCTCGGGCGGAGTCGTGGACGCATGAGGAGTTCCTCGCCGCCTGCCTGCAACGCGAAGTCGCCGCCCGCGAAGCCCATGGCGGTGAGGGCCGTATCCGGGCCGCGAGGTTCCCGGCCCGCAAGAGCCTGGAAGAGTTCGACTTCGACCACCAACGGTCGTTGAAGCGGGAGACGATCGCCCACCTCGGCACCCTCGACTTCGTGGCCTCAAAGGAGAACGTCGTCTTCTTGGGCCCGCCCGGCACCGGCAAGACCCACCTGTCCATCGGCCTCGGGATCCGGGCCTGCCAGGCCGGACACCGCGTCGCGTTCGCCACCGCCGCCCAGTGGGTGTCCCGCCTCGCCGATGCCCACCACGCCGGCCGGCTGCAAGACGAGTTGGTCAAGCTCGGCCGGATCCCGCTGCTGATCGTCGACGAGGTCGGCTACATCCCCTTCGAAGCTGAAGCCGCGAACCTGTTCTTTCAGCTCGTCTCCAACCGCTACGAACGAGCCAGCCTGATCGTCACCAGCAACAAGCCCTTCGGCCGCTGGGGCGAAGTCTTCGGCGACGATGTCGTCGCCGCAGCCATGATCGACCGCCTCGTCCACCATGCCGAAGTGATCTCCATGAAGGGCGATAGCTACCGACTCAAAGACCGCGACCTCGGCCGCGTCCCCGCAGCCACCAAGACCAACGACTAAAGATCAACCAAACCGAGGTGGTCCAGTTTCAGCCGGACCACGGTGGTCCCGTTTGAGGCGGCGTTGACACC
>NZ_JBICSL010000041.1:0-3335 GCF_043197045.1 Micromonospora sp. NPDC049282 | reverse complement strand
AACGCATGGTCAACCGCCACGTCCTCACCGAAGACGAACCCGGAGTATTCACCCTCACCCAGAAACGGACCTAACACTCCGAACCGCCCTCTCAGGGCTCCGCTCCGAACCCCGACCCTCAGGCGGAGGTGGCGCGACCCATCTCGGCGAGGATTGCGGTGCCCTGACCGAGCTCGATCAGGTAGCCGTCCGGGTCGCGCAGGTAGCACCGGATCTCGACGCCATGATCCTTGGGCTCGGTCAGGAACTCCCCGCCCCGTGACCGCCACTGCTCGTAGACGGCTCGGACGTCGGTGACCCGGATGTTCATGGCGCTGCTGAGCGTCCGCGAGTCCGGCGGCGCCTGCGCCTGCACACCCGGCTTGTCGTCGGTCGGTCCACCTTCGTCGTTGATCACGATGTAGCTGTTGTGGAACCGTAGGATCGCCGGCTGGCGTTCCCGCACCACTGTCGCTCCCAGCACCCGCCGGTAGAACTCCCGTGAGCGGTCCACATCCCGCACGATCAGCAGGTGCGTCAGCACCAGCCCAGCCTCGGGCTGGAAGTAGTCGGGTGCCTCGCTCGCCATCACGCCTCCCCGGGCCTGTTCGGCTGGGCGTACCCGCGTACGGCGCCCGCACACCCATCGGCTCGACGACGCCCCGCCACAACGAGTCACCGTGTCGGGTGTCGGGTGCCCGCGACAAGGTTCTCTGCTACGTCGGGCGGGAAGTGGCCCGGTGGCCCCGCCGAACGCTGGCCCGGCGTCCGCGTTGTGACCTGAGCCAGCGTTCGAAGCCCGTGAAGGGTTGCCACCGAGGCACGGCCGGCCGTCGGCGAGTAACCACCGGTTGACTACGCCACGAAGCGGGACCGGCGTCGGCGTCCGATCACGAAGCCCACGCCGCCGAGGAGCAGAAGCACGCCGCCGATGCCGGCCACGGTCGCGGTGTCGGAACCGGTCACGGGCAGCCCGCCGCCCTCGCCACCGTCACCGGGAGCGCCCGGGCTGACGGCGGGGCCAGAGGGCGGCACGACGGTCGTCGTGGCGCTGGGCGTGGCGCTCGGCGTGGCGGTGGGCTCCGCCGTCGGGGTCGCGGTGGGCTGCGACTTGCAGTCGAGCTCACGTGCCTCGTACAGGCCGGTGTTCAGGTAGGCCCGGAGGACGTCGATGGTCCCGTCGTCGAGCGTCTTCTGCGCCGCGTCCCGCACATTGGGTCCGGCGTTGGTCAGGGTCCGGCCAACCTCGATACGCAGAGCCACGTACCAGGCATCCTGCACGCCCTTCTTGAGGAACGCGCGCAGATCTTCCGCCGTGCCGTCCAGCCGCTTCTGGATGGCATCAGGCAGAACGGGCAACTGCTCGCGGTTCGCCTCGGCCAGGATCTGGTTGGCCAACACACGGATCTCCGTGTTGGTGGCGGTGTCCAGGTCGATGGTGATGAGTTCGCGGATGTCCTTGTAGACCTTGCGCTCGACCGTCTGGCAGGCCGGGTCCAAGCCGGGCGCTTGGGCCTGAGCCATCGCCGGCGCTGCCGGAATCAGAAAGGCGAGCGCCACCAGGACGCCGGCCGCCAACTTCAATCGCATGTGGATGATCCTCCCCGTTGCGGGCAAAACGAAGATGCTACCGGCGGTGAGCGGATTGCGCTGTCCCGCGGGATCGACTTTGCTCAGTGTCAACCTAGGAAGCGTCGGACTCGCGGGAACTGCGAAGGGCGCCGACGGCCACCAGGCCCGTGCCGGCGAGCGCGACTGCCGCCTCGACGGCTTGCGACACCTTCGGGAAGCTGTCTGTCGACGTGCTCACCGTCATCCCCAACTGCAGGAAGGTGGCCTCGGCAGGGTTGGCCACGATCCACCAGCCCGCCCACGCCCCGACGAGATCCGAGCAGGCGCGGGCCATCGCGAGCGACAGCAGGACCAGTCCTGCCGGGAGCAGCCACCGCCGGTCGGCTCGCCACCCGGACAACGCGAGAGCACCCATGGCCAGGAGAGCTGCCAGGAGCGCCGGCCACACCGTGCCGAGCAGGTCCGGCAAGGGATGACCGCCGAAGTCCGGCATCACGCCCAGCCCGAACCAGGCGAGGAGCAGCAGCGTGAGGACGATCGTTACCGCACCCCGTCGCCGGCCGCGGGACGGCAGCGCCGCCACACCGACCGCGAGACAGAGCACGCCGAGCGCCGCACCGATCGCGGCGAGTCTCTCCCGGTCGATCTGCTCCCGCCACTGCGCCGCCAGGGCCGCCGTCGCCAACCCCGGGCCGGAGTTCGGCCAGCCGGCTTCGTCGGCCTGCTCCTGGTACCAGAAGAGCCTCGCCGTCGTCACCACGGCCAACAGCCCGACGCCGGCGGCGACGGCCCACCTGACCCGGCGCGCCCCCCGCCTCGCCAGGACGTGGCCGAGCAGCGCGAGCAGCATGACCAGGCCGAACTGCAGCGACGCGGCCCGCATGGCGAGCAGCGCCGCCGCCACCGAGAGCAGACCGGCCGCGACGGACGCGACGAGCAGGCCGTACGGGAGGCGCATGGGCAAGATCGTGTCACATGCGCCTCAGGTCGGGGCCACGTGTCGAGGGGCGATGCCGCATGCTGTCCGCCATGGCGATCTTCGACCCCAAGGCGGACCTGTTCGATTATCTGCGCGGGGCTCGCGAGGCGATGGTGTGGAAGCTCGACGGGCTGAGCGAGTACGACGTCCGCCGGCCGCTGACGCCCACCGGGACGAACCTGCTGGGCCTGGTCAAGCACCTGGCTCGGGGCGAGTTCGGCTACTTCGGCGAAACCTTCGGTCGCCCGAGCGAGGCCGTTCCTCGTTGGCCCGAGGGGGAGGAGGCGTGGGAGGCGTGGGCGCTGCCGACGGAGTCGCGGGAGTCCATCGTCGAGTTGTACCGGCAGTCCTGGGCACACGCGGACGCGACGATCGAGGCGTTGCCGCTGGAGACGGTCGGGCGGGTGCCGTGGTGGGGCGACGGCGGCGAGGTGACGCTGCATCACGTCCTGGTCCACGTGACCGCCGAGACGCAGCGCCACGCCGGTCACGCGGACATCGTCCGAGAGTTGATCGACGGCGCGGTCGGTCTGCTGCGTACGACGACGAACGTGCCGACGACGGACGCGGCGCACTGGGCCGCGCATCGGGACATGGTGGAGCGGAACGCGCGGGAGGCCGCCGGCCGATGAGGAATGCCTGACGAGGCGGGCCGGGCTGGTGCCGCCCGCCGCTAACCTTGGGTGACCACGGTGAAGAAGAATATTTTGGGGTCTTGTGACGTGTTTGTGGGTGGTTGGGCGCGTCGGTGATGGCGCACGCCGTTGTCCTGCCTAGGTTCTGGCTTGTCGAAGGTCAGAACGAG
>NZ_JBICSL010000040.1:0-4365 GCF_043197045.1 Micromonospora sp. NPDC049282 | reverse complement strand
CCCGACGCCCTCATCGCCCTGGCCATGCTCAACCTCGGCGGTCACCGCCCCCAACTCCCCAACCGATGACCCACACATCCATCACAAGACCCATAAAGATGACCCAGCGGCATACCGCTCGAAAGTGCTTCCCGCCTTCGGAGGGCGACACGCCGAGGAACGACGCCGGGCGCTCAGACCAGGCGTACCCGGGCGGCGCGCAGCCGGGTCAGCGCGCGGTCGCGGCCGAGCACCTCGAGCGACTCGAACAGCGGCAGCCCGACGGTGCGTCCGGTGACCGCGACCCGGACCGGCGCCTGCGCCTTGCCCAATTTCAGCCCGCGCTCCGCGCCGACCGCCTCCAGCGTGGCCTTCAACGAGTCGGCGTCCCAGGACTCCAGCGACTCGAACGCGGCGATCGCCGCGTCCAGCAGGTCGGCCGCGCCCTCCTTCATCGCCTTCGCCCAGGCCGCCTCGTCGATCAGCGGGTCGGCCAGGAAGAGGAAGTCGACGTTCGGCACGATCTCGCTGAGCACCGCGATCCGGGTCTGCGCCAGCGGGGCCACCGCCGCGAACGCGGCCGGGTCGAACTCGGCCGGCTGCCAGGGCGGCGGGGCGATGGTGTCGGTGCCGGTGAGCCACGGCTGGCACGCGGCGACGAAGTCCTCGACCGGCAACGCCCGGATGTATTCGCCGTTGAAGGCGCGCAGCTTCTTCTCGTCGAAGAAGGCCGGGGAGGGGTTGACCTCGTCGAGCCGGAACTCCTGCTCGATCACCGACCAGGGCACGATCTCCCGGTCGCCGGAGGGCGCCCAGCCGAGCAGCATCAGGTAGTTGCGCATCGCGTCGGCGAGGTAGCCCTCGTCCCGGTACGCCTCCAGGGCGACCTTGTCGCGCCGCTTGGACAGCTTCTGCCGCTTCTCGTTGACCACCACGGGCACGTGCGCCCAGACCGGCGGCTTGACCCCGAGCGCGTCCCACAGCAGCTGCTGCTTCGGGGTGTTGGGCAGGTGCTCCTCGGCCCGGATCACGTGGGTGATCCCCATGGTCATGTCGTCGACCACGTTGGCCAGCAGGAAGACCGGCGAGCCGTCGCCGCGGGCGATGACGAAGTCCTCGATCAGCTTGTTCTCGAACGTCGGCTCGCCCCGGATCAGGTCGACCACCACGGTCTCGCCCTCGTCCGGGGTGCGGAAGCGCAGCGCCCGGCCCTCGCCGGCCGGCAGGCCCCGGTCCCGGCAGAAGCCGTCGTAGCCGCGGTGCTGCGAGCCGGTGCGCGCCTGCACGTCCTCGCGGGTGCAGTCGCAGTAGTAGGCCCGGCCGCCCTCGTACAGCCGCTGGGCGGCGGCGCGGTGCTCGCCCGCGTAGGAGGACTGGAAGTAGGGGCCCTCGTAGCTCTCGCGCGCAATGCCGATCCAGTCGAGCGCGGAGAGGATGCCCTCGGTCCACTCGGGCCGGTTGCGGGCCGCGTCGGTGTCCTCGACGCGGAGCACGAACACCCCGCCCTGCTGCTTGGCGAAGATCCAGTTCTGCAGGGCCGAGCGGGCGCCGCCGACGTGGAACATTCCGGTCGGGGAGGGGGCGAAGCGTACACGTACCGTCACGTCCCCCAGCCTACGGCGGGCCGCGAGCGCTTTCCGGCAGGGGGCCCGGTCAGGGCACCGCCTTGATCTTCACGACCAGGGCGCTGCCGACCAGGGTGACGGCCGCGGTCACCGCGTAGAGGGTGGGATAGCCGCCCAGGTGGACCACGATCGGGGCGGAGAGCGCCGGCCCCAGCACCTGCGGCGCCGAGTTGGCGATGTTGATCACGCCGAGGTCCTTGGCCCGGTCGGTGGCGGCGGGCAGCACCTGGGTGATCAGCGCGGCGTCCACCGCCAGGTAGACCCCGTAGCCGGCGCCGAGCAGCAGCGCGGCGACGATCGCCATCTGCCAGACCGGCGCGACCGCGAGCAGCGTCGCCGCCACCGCCATGATCAGCCCGGACACGATCACGAACACCTTGCGCCGGCCGGACCGGTCGGAGAGTCGCCCGGCGACCACGGCGGTGAGCATCATGCCCAGCGTGTAGAGCAGGATCAGCACCAGCAGCGACCCCTCGGGATCGGCCACCCGCACCCCGTCGCTGAGGAAGTAGAGCAGGTAGAGCGTGCCGAGCGCGTTGCCGGTCTGCACCAGGAACCGGGTGAACCAGGCCCAGGCGAAGTCGGGGTGCCGGCGTGGGCTGATCCACATCGAGGCGAGCAGGGCGCGCGTGCGCAGCGGCGACCGGTGTTCCCGGGGCAGCGGGTCGTCCTTGGTGAGCAGCGCGAACGGCAGCGACAGCAGCAGCACGGCGAGCGCGATCGCGGCGTACCCGGCGGCGTTGCCGGTGACCACGGCGGTGACCAGCACCGCGCCGGCCACCAGGCCGAGCGCCTGCGGGATGCCCACCCAGCCGGAGACGCCGCCGCGCTGGGCCACCGGCACCCGGTCCGGGATCGCGGCGGTGAGGCTGGCCAGCATCGCGTTGAAGCAGACCTGCGCGGCCACCCAGGCGACCGCCACCCCGGCGATGGTGTCCTGCCGGGCCAGCAGCAGCAGGGCGAGCGCGCCGACCACCGCGCCGCACGCGGTCCAGACGTGCCGGCGGCCGAAGTGCCGGTTGGCCAGCCGCAGCGAGGTACGGTCCGACAGCGCGCCGGCCAGCGGGTTGGCCAGCACCGCGGCGAGCGCGCCGATGCCGGTGACCACCGCCAGCATGGCCTCCTTGTCGCCCGGTGCGATGCGTTCCACCTGTTGCGGCAGCAGCACCTGGATCGGGGTGAAGAACGCCATCCAGACGCCGAGGTTCGCCGCGAAGATCAGCGCGATCCAGCTCCGCCGTACCGGCACGGTCGGTTCGGCGAGCGCCGCCGGCAGCGAGGCCGGCGTCGGGTTCACCGTGGTCATCGCCGGATCAGGTCCCGGAACCAGGCGTACGAGGACTTCGGGGTACGCCGCTGGGTCGGGTAGTCGACGTGCACCAGACCGAACCGCTTGGTGAACCCCTCCGCCCACTCCCAGTTGTCCAGCAAGGACCAGACGAAGTACCCGGTCACCGGCACGCCCGCGGCGATCGCCTCGTGCACGGCGCGCACGTGCCCGTCCAGGTACGCGATCCGCTCCGGGTCGTCCACCCGGCCCTGCGCGTCGGGCGCGTCGTCGTAGGCGCAGCCGCTCTCGGTGACCTGGATCGGCGGCAGCGCGTCGCCGTACCGCTGGTGGAGTTGGAGCAGCAGCTCGCGCAGCCCGTCCGGGGCCACCGGCCAGTCGAACGCGGTGCGCGGGTAGCCGTCCAGCGGCACCATCTCGAACGGCAGCGGCGAGCCCTCCCCGGGGGCCCGGACGCCGGTCGGGTTGTAGTAGTTCACCCCGAGCACGTCGATCGGCGCGGCGATGACGTCCAGGTCCCCGTCGCGGACCACGCCCGGGTCGAGGCCCGGCGCGTCGGGGTGGCCGAGGCCCAGCAGCGGGTCGGTGAAGAGGCGGTTGTGCAGCGCGTCGTACGCCTCGGCGGCGGCCCGGTCCGCGTCGGTGTCCCCGACCTGCCGCACCGGTGAGTAGTTGTTGGCGATCGCCACCGGGCTCGCGGTGCGGGCGCGCAGCGCGGCGACCGCGAGGCCGTGCCCGAGGAGCTGGTGGTGGGCGGCCGGGAAGGCGTCGAAGAGCAGCATCCGGCCGGGCGCGTGGGTGCCGATGCCGTAGCCGAGGGTCATGTGGATGAACGGCTCGTTGAGCGTGATCCAGAGCTTCACCCGGTCGCCGAGGCGGGCCGCGGTCAGGTCGGCGTACTCGGCGAAGCGGGCGGCGGTGTCCCGGTTCAGCCAGCCGCCGGCGTCCTCCAGCGGCTGGGGCAGGTCCCAGTGGAAGAGCGTGGCGACCGGGTCGACGCCGGCGGCGAGCAGACCGTCCACCAACCGGTCGTAGAAGTCCAGCCCGGCCGCGTTCGCCGGGCCGGCGCCGGTGGGCTGCACGCGCGGCCAGGCGATCGAGAACCGGTACGCGGAGACGCCGAGCCCGGCCAGCAGCGCGGTGTCCTCGGCGTACCGGTGGTGGTGGTCGCACGCCTCGTCACCGGTGCTGCCGTCGACGATCCGACCCGGCGAGTGGGCGAACGTGTCCCAGATGGACGGACCCCGGCCGTCGACGCCTGTCGCTCCCTCGATCTGGTACGCGGAGGTGGACACCCCCCACCGGAAGCCGGCGGGAAAGTCGGGCATCGGCACGGTCGTCAATTCGCCCTCCCAATACGTGAAGCGTGTTCGCGACTCTAGTACTCCAACGTCACTTGGCCTGTCTGCCCTGGTAGTGGGATCGGCGGGCTCGGGCTTGGGATGTTCGTCGCCAGATTGACCAGTGCAGGAT
>NZ_JBICSL010000039.1:0-5364 GCF_043197045.1 Micromonospora sp. NPDC049282 | reverse complement strand
GGTGTGTGGTTGTTCTTTGAGAACTCAACAGGGTGCTTGATAAGCCAGTGCCAATTGTTTTATACCCCGGACTGGTGGCTGTCTTCGGATGGTTGCTGGTTGGGATTCCTTTGGCAACATTTGTTTGTTGCCAGGACATTGTGTCCGACAAAGTTTTTGTTGGAGAGTTTGATCCTGGCTCAGGACGAACGCTGGCGGCGTGCTTAACACATGCAAGTCGAGCGGAAAGGCCCTTCGGGGTACTCGAGCGGCGAACGGGTGAGTAACACGTGAGCAACCTGCCCTAGGCTTTGGGATAACCCCGGGAAACCGGGGCTAATACCGAATATGACTTCTGGTCGCATGACCGGTGGTGGAAAGTTTTTCGGCCTGGGATGGGCTCGCGGCCTATCAGCTTGTTGGTGGGGTGATGGCCTACCAAGGCGACGACGGGTAGCCGGCCTGAGAGGGCGACCGGCCACACTGGGACTGAGACACGGCCCAGACTCCTACGGGAGGCAGCAGTGGGGAATATTGCACAATGGGCGGAAGCCTGATGCAGCGACGCCGCGTGAGGGATGACGGCCTTCGGGTTGTAAACCTCTTTCAGCAGGGACGAAGCGTAAGTGACGGTACCTGCAGAAGAAGCGCCGGCCAACTACGTGCCAGCAGCCGCGGTAAGACGTAGGGCGCGAGCGTTGTCCGGATTTATTGGGCGTAAAGAGCTCGTAGGCGGCTTGTCGCGTCGACTGTGAAAACCCGCAGCTCAACTGCGGGCCTGCAGGCGATACGGGCAGGCTAGAGTTCGGTAGGGGAGACTGGAATTCCTGGTGTAGCGGTGAAATGCGCAGATATCAGGAGGAACACCGGTGGCGAAGGCGGGTCTCTGGGCCGAAACTGACGCTGAGGAGCGAAAGCGTGGGGAGCGAACAGGATTAGATACCCTGGTAGTCCACGCTGTAAACGTTGGGCGCTAGGTGTGGGGGCCTCTCCGGTTCCCTGTGCCGCAGCTAACGCATTAAGCGCCCCGCCTGGGGAGTACGGCCGCAAGGCTAAAACTCAAAGGAATTGACGGGGGCCCGCACAAGCGGCGGAGCATGCGGATTAATTCGATGCAACGCGAAGAACCTTACCTGGGTTTGACATGGCCGCAAAACCTCCAGAGATGGGGGGTCCTTCGGGGGCGGTCACAGGTGGTGCATGGCTGTCGTCAGCTCGTGTCGTGAGATGTTGGGTTAAGTCCCGCAACGAGCGCAACCCTCGTTCGATGTTGCCAGCGCGTTATGGCGGGGACTCATCGAAGACTGCCGGGGTCAACTCGGAGGAAGGTGGGGATGACGTCAAGTCATCATGCCCCTTATGTCCAGGGCTTCACGCATGCTACAATGGCCGGTACAATGGGCTGCGATACCGTGAGGTGGAGCGAATCCCAAAAAGCCGGTCTCAGTTCGGATCGGGGTCTGCAACTCGACCCCGTGAAGTCGGAGTCGCTAGTAATCGCAGATCAGCAACGCTGCGGTGAATACGTTCCCGGGCCTTGTACACACCGCCCGTCACGTCACGAAAGTCGGCAACACCCGAAGCCGGTGGCCCAACCCTTGTGGAGGGAGCCGTCGAAGGTGGGGCTGGCGATTGGGACGAAGTCGTAACAAGGTAGCCGTACCGGAAGGTGCGGCTGGATCACCTCCTTTCTAAGGAGCACCATCCGGCGAAAGCTGGTATGGAGCCCGCGCTGCCCGAATGTGGTGGTGGGGTGCTCAATGGCGGAGACACTGGCGAGTTTTTCCTCGGCAACGGCCGGGATCCTTCTAGTACAGCCGCTCCTTCGGGGGTGGTGGGAATGAAGATCTTGGTGCGGCTGGGGAAGGATGCAGAGCACCCTGTTGGGTCCTGAAGGAACAACCGTTGGTTGTTTTCTTCGGAGCCTTGGCGATGAGCGGTTGCTCGTCGAAGGTGCCAGGCATGGCCTGGTCTTCATACCGCCGGCGGTTGTCGGGTCTGGTGGGGACTGTTCGGGTTGTGGGTTGGTTGTTTGTTGAGAATTGCACAGTGGACGCGAGCATCTTTGTGGTCAAGTTGTCAAGGGCGAACGGTGAATGCCTTGGCACCAGGAGCCGATGAAGGACGTGGGAGGCCGCGATAGGCCTGGGGGAGCTGTCAACCAAGCTGTGATCCCAGGGTGTCCGAATGGGGGAACCCGGCATCAGTCATGTGATGTCACCCGCACCTGAACACATAGGGTGTGTGGGGGGAACGCGGGGAAGTGAAACATCTCAGTACCCGTAGGAAGAGAAAACAAATAGTGATTCCGTGAGTAGTGGCGAGCGAAAGCGGATTGAGGCTAAACCGGCGGCGTGTGATACCTGTCAGGGGTTGCGTGGTCGGGGTTGTGGGACCCTGCGAAACGAGCTGACACTCGTTTGAGGAGTTACAAAGCCAGTGGTTAGTCGAACAGTCTGGAATGGCTGACCGTAGACGGTGATAGTCCGGTAGGTGAAAGCTGCTGGTCTTCTGTGGGTGTTCCCGAGTAGCGGCGGACTCCTGAAATCTGCCGTGAATCTGCCAGGACCACCTGGTAAGCCTAAATACTTCCTGGTGACCGATAGCGGACAAGTACCGTGAGGGAATGGTGAAAAGTACCCCGGGAGGGGAGTGAAATAGTACCTGAAACCGTTCGCCTACAATCCGTCGGAGCCTTACGGGGTGACGGCGTGCCTTTTGAAGAATGAGCCTGCGAGTTAGTGGCATGTGGCGAGGTTAACCCGGGAGGGGGAGCCGTAGCGAAAGCGAGTCTGAATAGGGCGTATTCAGTCGCATGCTCTAGACCCGAAGCGGAGTGATCTAGCCATGGGCAGGCTGAAGCGCGGGTAAGACCGCGTGGAGGGCCGAACCCACCAACGTTGAAAAGTTGGGGGATGACCTGTGGTTAGGGGTGAAAGGCCAATCAAACTCCGTGATAGCTGGTTCTCCCCGAAATGCATTTAGGTGCAGCGTCGCGTGTTTCTTGCCGGAGGTAGAGCACTGGATGGTCTAGGGGGCCCACAAGCTTACCGAAATCAGCCAAACTCCGAATGCCGGTAAGTGAGAGCGCGGCAGTGAGACTGCGGGGGATAAGCTTCGTAGTCGAGAGGGAAACAGCCCAGATCACCAGCTAAGGCCCCTAAGCGTGTGCTAAGTGGAAAAGGATGTGGGGTCGCATAGACAACCAGGAGGTTGGCTTAGAAGCAGCCATCCTTTAAAGAGTGCGTAATAGCTCACTGGTCAAGTGGTTCCGCGCCGACAATGTAGCGGGGCTCAAGCACACCGCCGAAGCTGTGGCATTCACATTTCAACTTCGCCCGGTCTTGATATCGGGTGCAGGTGTGTGGATGGGTAGGGGAGCGTCGTGCCGGGGGTGAAGCGACGGGGTGACCCAGTTGTGGACACGGCACGAGTGAGAATGCAGGCATGAGTAGCGAAAGAAGGGTGAGAAACCCTTCCGCCGGATGACCAAGGGTTCCAGGGCCAGGCTAATCCGCCCTGGGTGAGTCGGGACCTAAGGCGAGGCCGAGAGGCGTAGTCGATGGACAACGGGTTGATATTCCCGTACCCGCGAAAGAGCGACCCTGACGAACCTCGTTGTGCTAACCACCCGAACTGTTGGCGGTCTTCGGACCAAGAGCGGGGAGCGTGGGAACCTGGCGGGTAGTAGTCAAGCGATGGGGTGACGCAGGAAGGTAGCTGAGCCCGGCCGGTGGTTGTGCCGGGGTAAGCGTGTAGGCCGTGCCGTAGGCAAATCCGCGGCGCATATAAGGCTGAGACGTGATGCCGAGCCGATTCAGGTGAAGTCAGTGATCCTATGCTGCCGAGAAAAGCCTCTAGCGAGTTCTTAGCGGCCCGTACCCCAAACCGACACAGGTGGTCAGGTAGAGAATACCGAGGCGATCGGGCGAACTGTGGTTAAGGAACTCGGCAAATTGCCCCCGTAACTTAGGGAGAAGGGGGGCCGGAGACGTGAAGCCCCATGCGGGTGGAGCGTTGTATGGCCGCAGAGAGCAGGGGGAAGCGACTGTTTACTAAAAACACAGGTCCATGCGAAGAAGTAATTCGATGTATATGGACTGACGCCTGCCCGGTGCTGGAACGTTAAGGGGACCTGTTAGCTCTTCGGGGCGAAGCGGAGAACTTAAGCGCCAGTAAACGGCGGTGGTAACTATAACCATCCTAAGGTAGCGAAATTCCTTGTCGGGTAAGTTCCGACCTGCACGAATGGCGTAACGACTTCCCCACTGTCTCAACCACAGGCCCGGCGAAATTGCATTACGAGTAAAGATGCTCGTTACGCGCGGCAGGACGGAAAGACCCCGGGACCTTTACTATAGCTTGACATTGGTATCTGAATTAGCTTGTGTAGGATAGGTGGGAGCCGGTGAAGTCCATACGCCAGTATGGGTGGAGGCAATCTTGAAATACCACTCTGGTTGATTTGGGTATCTAACTTCGGACCGTTATCCGGTTCAGGGACAGTGTCTGGTGGGTAGTTTAACTGGGGCGGTTGCCTCCTAAAGGGTAACGGAGGCGCCCAAAGGTTCCCTCAGCCTGGTTGGCAATCAGGTGTTGAGTGCAAGTGCACAAGGGAGCTTGACTGTGAGACTGACAGGTCGAGCAGGGACGAAAGTCGGGACTAGTGATCCGGCACTGGCATGTGGAAGCGGTGTCGCTCAACGGATAAAAGGTACCCCGGGGATAACAGGCTGATCTTCCCCAAGAGTCCATATCGACGGGATGGTTTGGCACCTCGATGTCGGCTCGTCGCATCCTGGGGCTGTAGCAGGTCCCAAGGGTTGGGCTGTTCGCCCATTAAAGCGGTACGCGAGCTGGGTTTAGAACGTCGTGAGACAGTTCGGTCCCTATCCGCCGTGCGCGTAGGATACTTGAGAAGGGCTGTCCCTAGTACGAGAGGACCGGGACGGACGAACCTCTGGTGTGCCAGTTGTCCCGCCAGGGGCACGGCTGGTTAGCTACGTTCGGAAGGGATAACCGCTGAAAGCATCTAAGCGGGAAGCTCGCTTCAAGATGAGGTATCCCACCCACTTTGGTGGGGTAAGGCCCCCAGCTAGACGACTGGGTTGATAGGCCGGAAATGTAAGCCCGGTAACGGGTTCAGTTGACCGGTACTAATAGGCCGAGGACTTGACTACCAAGCTGCTACGCGTCCACTGTGCAACTCTGAACGAACAAGCAACCCTATGGGTTTGTTTGACATGTTCATAGAGTTACGGCGGTCATGGCGGAGGGGAAACGCCCGGTCACATTCCGAACCCGGAAGCTAAGCCCTCCAGCGCCGATGGTACTGCACTCGGGAGGGTGTGGGAGAGTAGGACACCGCCGGACAATCTTTCAGTC
>NZ_JBICSL010000038.1:0-6120 GCF_043197045.1 Micromonospora sp. NPDC049282 | reverse complement strand
CTGCCCAGTCCTCCACGCTCAGCACCTCCCGATGCTTCAGGAGGTGGTCCCGATTCAGCCGGAACCACGTGGTCAGTTTTCAGGCGGAGCCGACAGACGTTGGCCGATTCCAGGCCGACAGCCGGCACCAGCCAGTCGGGGAGCAGCGAAGCATGACCACTTCGGTGTTCTCTGGGAGGTCACGCCGCACCGCTCGACCGCATCACCGCAGGTCAAAGCCTCGTGCCTGTCCGGTGCCGCTGAGCACTTCGGGCGCGGCGACCGCTTCGCCAACCTGCACCCAATCTGCTCCCAAGCGCAAGGCCAGGCCGTCCGACCGCTCCTTACCGCTGCGACCTGCGCATACTCCCCTGCCAGGCAACATAGAACGCCGTCGACTGCTGCGTGAAACCGCTGAGCACTCCGTGTGAAACAGGACGCCGCAACGACTCTGACCTGCGGAAATAAGAAGCCGCAGGCAGGGGTGGGTGCAGTTGTGCGCCGGTAGACGCCACTCGGTGCAGTTGAAAGCCATTCGGCGCACCCTGCTGCTCCCACCCTGCTCCCCGATCCCGGCTCGTGATTGGGCTGCTGCAGGATCGCGGCAGCGACTGCGATCACCACCATGTCTGGCATTGGTCCTCTCAATCGCCATCTGTCGACGTGTGGCAGGCTCCGGCGGTGACGATCACTCGAGCGACGGTTGTCGGAGCAGTCATCGCCCTCGCTGGGCACGCCTTGGCCGCTGGGGTCGCGGTTGCCGTGGCCATCGCCGCTGGTGGAGGACCGAGGGCGGACCTCGACGCCGGTGGGAAACTAGTGGTCTTTTTCTTCAGCGCCGCCACGTACGGCATCGCGCAGCTGGTGTTGCTGGTCAGCTGCGTCGCGTTGTCCGGACGACTCGGCCGCGGGTCGTCCACTGGTCTTAGGACCGCCTGGATAGTAGGACTAGCCGTGAGCCTGTACTACCTGTGCGGAGGTTTCGGAACCTAGAAGACGAAGCGATAGGGCCGGTGGGGGCGGTCCTGCATGGTGTCCCCTGGCCCGCGCGGCCTCGGCTGATGCCACCTCAGCGAGCGGGCCGTTCGCCTCGGTCGCTTGCGCGAAGATCAACGTGGAGAATTCGAATCATCCGGCGCAGAGCCTGCCAGGAACTCATCCCAGCTGATCTCCTGCATTGTTCCGTCCGGGCCCGGCCGGAACATCCTGGGCGGCCCCATGTCACGCGTCGCCCGCTCGTAGGCCGCCTCGCGTGCGGCCTGTTCCTCCCCCGACGGGTCGGCCACGAGGAACTCGTGCATGTGAACGGTGTCCGCGTCGATGTCGTCCCGCTCCGGGCATCCTTCGATGACGAAGCCGAACAAGGCGCGCAGGGCTTGCTCACCCAACTCCAACGGGTGGAACGGCAGCGGGTAGGGATCTTGGTCGGACCATCCCGGAACCGGTTCGACCGGATGCTCGCCGTCCCAGTACGGGCGTTCGAAATCGAACGGCTCGCCGATGTTCTCGATGATGCCGGCGTCTGGTGACAGGCTCAAGGAGCGGACCAGCTGCCCGTCGTCCCACACCGCGAAGCAGAGCCAGTCGACGACCGAGTGCATGCCGTGCATGATGATCCGCCTGCCCGCACCCGCTCGGAGGAGATGCGCAGGCAGTTCGGAGGGGCGGTCCAGGACCAGCCTGCGGTCACACAGAAGTACGGCTCCCGGCAGCACCGTGGCGCAGGTGATGTCATCGGGCGGATACGTCGCCTCGAGAGTGCTGTCGCCCATCAACGTCACGTCATACCCGGGCAGTAACTGCCGCACCAGGGCTTCAGCCGCCGCCGGGGCGGACGGCCTTGCATCCAGTAGCACTGGCCGCAAGTCGCCGTTCACGAAAGCCAACAGCGCCGTCTTCGCGCCCATGCCATCTCCTCAGTCTCCCGCGAGTGCACCCACACCGCAGCCCGACCAGGCCGGCGAGGTGGACTCACCACGGCCGCACCCTCACTCGCGTCGATCACCTACGGGGCCCACAAGTTGCTCGGCCACGTGGCGAAAACGGGCGTGGGGAACGTCCTCCGGCCGACCGCGTTCGATCACGGTCCCGGCCTGCTCAGGCCCGTCCCAGGCCGACCCAGAGCGCCTAGCGGACCTTGTTGCCGCCGCGCGTGCGTAGACCGGCGATGTCCGTGTCAGTCTTCGGTCTTTAGGCTAGGTGTCCGGACCGCTCCGGCGGAAGGTCAGTCCTCGTGCTCGTCGAAGTCCTCGTCGTCGAGATCGTTCTCGTCCATGTCGTGCTCGGCGAGCACCTCGGCGGCCTCCTCGGTGCGGCCCTGCGCCCGTAGTGCCCGGACCAAGACCAGGGCGGCCGTCCAGCCGTGCTCATCGGGGTCCTCCGCCTGCACCTCCCGCGCCTCCGCCTCGGCGAGGGCCGGCTCGTCGGTTCGCAGCCGCAGCCGCGCCCGGTCTAGTCGGGCCGCCCGGCGCTCGTCGGTCAGCTCGTCGGTGTCGAACCAGGTGACGGCCGCGTCGAGCCGGGTGAGCGCCTCGTCGAGCCGGCCGGCGGTGGCCAGCAGGCGGGCGCCTGCGACCTGGACCGCACCCGCCTGCTCCGCCGACGGGTGCTCCTCGGCCGCGCCGAGGGCATCGATGCGGCCTAAGACGGTCCAAGCCAGGTCGCCTGGCGGCCGGCGGGCGAGCAGTGCGAGCGCCTTGCGCAGCACCCGCAGTTCGGCGTCGGAAGTGCCGTTGGCGCGGTGTCGGTCGGCAGCGGTGATCAGGTGGGTCAGCGTGTCGGCGCCGTGCAGCGACGCGGCGGCGTCCTCGAGGATTACTTCCAGCGGCGGCACCTCGTCGGGCAGGTTCTCCACCTGGCTCAGCTCTTCCAGCACCGCGCGCGCGGCGTCCCGGTGGTGGTACGTCCGGCAATAGAGCTCCCAGAGCAGGTAGCGGCAGCGGACCGCGTCGTCATGTAGACCGGCCCGGTCGAGGCTGCGGACCGCCTCCTCGGCGGCCTCGATGGCGTCCTCCCACCGGCCGGAGTTTCGCAGGGTGTGTGCCACGTCGAGCCGGGCCCGCGCGGCGCCGGCCGGATCGCCCGCCGCGGTGAGCGCGGCGACCCGCTCAACGAGGGCGGCCAGCGCCGGGTCGGCCATCCGGGCGGAATCGGCGGTGCGTCCTGCGAGGACGGTGAGCGGCACTCGCTCGGACACCGGTGTCGCGGCCATTCGCGCCTCGATGCGGCCGCTCTGGTGCTGGTTGCCGTTGCGAACGTCGAACCGGGCGGCGATCGCCCGGGCCTGCCCGGTCAACTCGTCGTGGACCTCGGCCACCGTCGCCTCCCAGCGGCGGGTGCCGTCGTCAGAGCGGCGGGACAGCACCAGGTCGCCACGCCCGGACGCGCGGAGCCGGCCGAGCACCAGCGCGGCAGAGGCGGAGAACTCCATGGCGGCGTACGGCGACGAGGGCCGTTCCAGCCAGCTCAGGTGCCGTTCCACCAGCTCCAGTCCGCGCGCCTCGTTACCGGTCAGCCCGCAGAACAACACGTGCTGGGCGAGGTTGTCGAGGTGGTGGCGGTCGTCCCGGATGCGGCGGTAGCCGTCCCGGTTGGCCTCGACAGCCTCGTCGAACCTGCCGGTGCTTAGGTATGGCGCGAGCAGCTCGCTGAGCATCCACTGGGGCTGCTCGGAGCAGCCGCCGCGCTTGAACGGCTCCCCGACGGCGATGGCCTCGTCGAATCTACCGAGGGAGGTGAGGTGCCGAACCTGACCCGACGGGACGCACGCCGAGCAGTCCGACATCGCGTCCCGCTTGGCGGTCAGCATCCGATCGTACGACTCCTGTGCGGCCTCCATGTCCCCAACGTGGTGCGCCACTAGCCAGCGGTGCTGGTGCACCGCGTGCAGGCTGTGCCCGGCCAACTGGTACCGGCGCTGCATGTCGTCGAGCACCGCCATTGTGCGGTCCAACGGGATGTCGGGAAACTGGGGCAGCGCCCAGACGATCCACTTGAAGTCCCACAGCAGGCTTCGGGCGTGGTGCCCGCCCACCACCTCCGGTTGCTTGTCGAAGACCGACAGGCACCAAGAGAAGGCGAGGAACGCGCGGGCGGGGTCGCCGCCGTGGTGGAAGTCGCTGATCGCGTTCATCCGGGCGGAGAAGGCGAACGGGACTTCGCCGGCCGCGTCGGCGTGCCGGAAGACCGCGTCCAGCGCGGCGAATCGGGCTGGACCGCGCGGCAGCGCGTACGCCTGGGCGAGGCGGTCACGCAGTTCCTGCATCGAGGTGGTCATCGTGGCCCTCCCATGGCCCGGGCGAGCAGGCCGAGGAACGACTGGTTCAGCGCAGCAGTGTCGGCCGGCCGTAGCGGTTGGTGGCCCAGCAGCAGCGCCTGCACGTACAGGCCTTCGACCGCAAGCTTGGTCAGCTCCTCGTCGCTGGCCGCGATCGCCTGTCGCACCAGTAGGTTGCGGTGGTTGAACACCAGCTGCGGCCGGACGTCGCGGCCCGGGGTGAAGGTGCCCAGGATCGACGACCAGAGATCGTCGGCCTGCTCCTGCCCTTGGCGCAGGTCAATCGCCAGTGCCGTGTCGCCGTCGAGGAGGTGCAACGCCGGTAAGCTGGCCGGTTCGAAGGCGCGGACCAGCACCTCCACTCCGAGTTGGTCGAGGGTGCGTTGCGCCACTGTCCGGAACGGGCGCACCGCCAGTTCAGCGTCGGGGTCGAGCGGCTCCAGCCGGGTCGCCAGGTCGCTCGCGGTGAGCACCTCGGTATCGACGGCCGGGTCAAGGTCGGGCAGCCGGCCCATGAGCTGCGCGTCGTAGACGTAGCCGGCGTTGACCACGGCGATGCCTTGGGCGGCGGCCACGCCGGCGAGCTGGCGGAACTCGTCCACCGACGGCGTGTACCGCACCAACCCGTACCGCTCGCGGAACTCGGCCAGCGTCAGCGGGCCCATATTCGTCTCGAACGGCCACCACTGGTCGACCAGGCGCAGCATCTCATTGTCGTGCACGGCGAGCGCCTTGACGCCGAGGTGGTGCACCCGAAGAAAGTCCTGCAGGCGTCGGGGGTCGCTGCGCCCCAGCCGGGTGAGCCAGCCACGCAGGCAGTCTCCCAGCGACTCGCGGACCTGGTCGAGCAGAGCGTCCTCGTAGAGCGCTTCCCGGCTCGCGGTCGGGCGCAGCTCGCCTGTGTCGATCACGCAGCGGACGAAGAACGCCCAATCGGGCAGCAGTCGCTCGATGTCCTCGGAGAGGAGCATCTGCTTGAGGTAGACCCGGTGGGCCACCCGAGCCGCCGGGTTGGCCGGCATGGGCAGCACAAACGCCACCCCGCGCAGGCCCGCCGTCGGCAACGCGAGGTCGATCACGTCGAAGGGCGTAAAACCGAACATCTCTTGGGCGTACGCGCTCAGGCGGGCCCTACGGGCCTCCGCCGGTTCCGCCACGTCGGTTTCCCACGGCGCGAGTCCGGTGGTGATCAGCTTGTCGTCGACGCGCACCGGGATGGGCAGCATGGACCCGTACAGTGAGGCAATCTCGATGACCGCGTCCCGGCGCAGCCAGTGCTCGTCACCTCGACGCGGCACCAGGGTGACCGTGGTGCCCTGTTCCGCGCGCTCCCGTCCCGCCGCAGCTACGCGCAGTTCGTAGCGCCCGTCGGCGTAGCCCGTCCACTCCACTGTCGGGGAGCCGGCGGCGCGAGTGCTCACCCGGATCTCATCGGCCACCAGGAAACAGGAAAGCAGGCCGATGCCGAACTGCCCGAGGAACTCGTGCCGGGCGAAACCCAGCTCGTCGCGCTTGGAGCTGCGACCGATGGTAGCCAGCAGCTCATGCACCTGCGCCTCGGTCAGACCGATGCCCGAGTCCTCCAAACGCAGGGTGCCGTCCCCCGTTGACTCCGGCGGACGAATCCGGATCTCGCCCGGTGCGCTCGGGTCCCCCGCCCGCCGCGCCGTGATGGCATCGACGGCGTTCTGCATCAGCTCACGGACATACACGCGCGGGCTGGCGTACAAGTGATGACTGAGCAGGTCGACGATGCCTCGCAGGTCGACGTGAGAGGGCGGTCCGCAGTAACTTGATCTGATCTATACGTTGCGTCCGGTTGGTGGCCTTGCGGCAGATTCGCCATTGATAGCGACCAGTCGATG
>NZ_JBICSL010000037.1:0-8635 GCF_043197045.1 Micromonospora sp. NPDC049282 | reverse complement strand
GCCCCCCCCCCGGGGGGGGGCGGCCGGGGGGCCCCCCCCCCCCGCCGCGGGGGCCCCCCCCCCGGGGGGGGGGGGGGGCCCGGGGGGGCCGGGGGGGGGGGGGGGGGGCCGCGCGGGCGCCCCCCCCACCACACCGGAACATCGAACCAGGGTCATCCCGGCACGGACCGCTGGTCGGCACCGGGCGGCACGGCCGGCAACAGGCGCAGCCGTTCGGCCAACTCCGCGGCCGCGGCGTCGTCCAGGTCGGTCAACAGCGCCATCGCCCGCTGCCACGCCCGCCGGCCCTCGGCCGCCTCACCGGCGGCGAGCCGGCTCTCCCCGAGGCAGACCAGCGAACGTGCCGAGCCCATCCGGTCGCCGCACTCCTGCAACATCTCAAGGCTGCGCTCGTAGCACTGGATGGCGAGCGGGTACTCGCCGCGCTGGTGGTGGATGTAGCCGATGCTGTCCCAGCCGGCCGCCTCGCCGTGGCGGTCGGCACTCGCCTGGAGCAGCGCCAGCGCGGCGCGGCAGTGCTCCAGCGCCTCGCCGTACTGGCCGAGTTGGGCGTGTTCCCAACCCAGCGCGGCGAGGGTACGGGCCTCGCCGACGCCGTGGCACTCGGCGCGGAACAGGACCAGGGCGCGTTCCAGGTGGTACACCGCATCCCGGTGACGCTGCTGCCGGTCGAGCATCCGGGCGATGTCCAGTTCGACGTGCGCCTGCCCGATCCGATCCTCGACGATCCGGTACAGGTCGAGCGCCCGCTGGTAGTCGACTTCGGCGTCGCCGTGCTGGCCGAGCCGGTCGAACCCGTCGGCCAGATACCGGTGTGCCACCGCCTGCGCCGCGGTGTCCCCGGCCTTCCTCGCCATCGCCACCGCGGCCCGCTGCGCCCGCACCTGGTCGTGGCGGTGCCACTGCCGGCTCAGCCACGGCTTGATCGCCCAGGCCAACTGCCAGGCGTGTGCGGCGAATCCCTCAGCCGCGGCCCGGTCGATCGCAGCCAGCACGACCGCCCGCTCAGCGGTGAACCACGCCTGAGCCTCCTTGCGGTCGGTCGGCTCGTCGACGTGCACCCCGTCGGCGCACGGCTCGAACCGGATCGGCGATCGGTGCGGCTCCACGAGCGCGTCGGCGAGCCGCGCGCTGTGCAGGTAGTGGTCGAGGAGCCGGCGCAGCGCCAAGCGGCGGTCCGCCGCCGACTCGATGGTCCGCGCCAACTCCTCCGCGTACGCCCGGATCAGGTCGTGGAACACGTAACGGCCCGGAACAGGTTCTTCGATCAGGTGTGCCCGGATCAGCTCGCCGATGAGTGCTCGCGTCCGCGCCACGGGCAGTCCCATGAGGTTGGCCGCCGCAGACAGACCGAGGTCGGGGCCGACATGCAGGCCGAGTCGCCGGAACAGCCGGGCGGTCTCCGTACCGAGCGCCCGGTAGGACCGGGAGAACACCGTCCGCACGTCGGTGGCCGAGTCACCGTTGGCCAGGACGTCGAGGCGGTCGCGACTCTCCCGCAACTCGGCCGCGAGCGCGGCCAGCGGCAGATGGGGGTTGGTGACGGCGCGAGCGGCGACCACGGCCAGCGCCAGCGGCAGCCGACCGCACGACTCGACGATGTCCGCGCTCGCCTGCGGTTCGCGGGCGACCCTTCCGCTGCCGAGCCGCTTGGCCAGGAACTCCCGCGCCTCTGCCGCGGAGGGGCGGCTGAGCGCGAGCGGCGTCGCGCCATGTCCGACCACCAGTCCGGTCATCTGGTCGCGGCTGGTCACCACGACCAGGCACCCGGAAGCTCCGGGCAACAGCGGGCGGACCTGCGCGGCGTCCCGCGCGTTGTCCAGCACGATCAAAACCCGTCGCTGCGCGACCACCGTACGGAGAAGGGCTGACTGCTCGTCCAGCGCCGCCGGAAGCCGGTTCGCCGGCACGCCCAGCCCGGCCAACAGCCGGCGCAGCGCATCGGCCGGGTCCATGGCGGCGCCCGTGGTGTCGAAGCCGCACAGGTTCACGAACAGTTGCCCGTCCGGAAAGCGGTCGGCGACCCGATGGGCCCAGTGCACGGTGAGCGCCGTCTTGCCCGCCCCCGGGGCACCACTGATCACGGCCACCGCGACACCGGTGTGCCGCCACCCCAGCAACTCGTCGAGCGCGGCCAGCTCGGCGGTACGGCCGGTGAAGTGCGCCACGTCGGCGGGCAGCTGACGGGCGCACGGACCGACCGTCGCCACCGCCGGCACTGCCACCGCCGGCACCGCTACCGCGGGCGACGCCACCACCGCCGGCGGATCGTCTGCCAGCACCGCGCGATGGATCCGCTGCAGCTCGTCGCTCGGCTCGATGCCGAGATCCCGGGTCAGCCGGAGCCGGGTCGCCCGGAACACGTCCAGGGCCTCGCTGCGCCGGCCGGCGCGATGCAGCCCGGTCATCAGCAGCGCGACCGCGTTCTCCCGCAGCGGATGCTCGGCGACCACGGCGGTCAGTCGACCGATGGCGGCGTCCGGGCGCCCCCCGCGCAGCTCGGCCCGGGACAGCTCCTCGACGGCGGCGAGCCGCTCCTGCTCGAGAGCCGGCCCGGCGGTCGCCGCCAGCCACTCACCCGCGACGTCGGCGAACGCGGGACCGCGCCACAGGTCCACGGCGGTACGCAGCAGTTCGTCGAGCGGGGTGTCAACGGCCTGCGCCCGCCCCACCAATCGTCGGAATCGGTGCACGTCCACCGACTCACGCGGCACGTTCAGCCGGTAGCCCGGACCCGCCGTCACCAGCTCGACCCCGGGGATGTCGTCGAGGAGCCGGCGGAGCCGGGACACGTGCCCCTGAATGGCATTGCGCGCCGACGCCGGCGGACAATCGCCCCACAGAGCGGTGACCAGCTGGCCGAGGGTGACGACGTGGGCCGGGGTCAACAGGAGCATCGCCAGGATCGTGCGCTGCTGGGCGTTCGTCGGACGTAGCCGCTCGCCGTGGCACCACACACCGACGGGTCCCAGCACCCGGAACTCGACACCGTCCACTATTCTTCGCTCCCGAGCAGCACCTCGCGCAGCCTACTGACCGGACCGACCGGCAGATCCGGCGGGCGTTGGCGTGATCGTCCACAAGCGATGGTATGGCCGCGGGCATCGCCGTCAGCGGTGACACCGGATCGATCAACTCTGTTTCGGCAAAATCGCGGGGTTCTGACGGCAGGAATACCGCCCTGCCGCCGAAACCAGGTCCGGCCCCTGATCCCGCGTACGGGTGCGGCCACGGTCATCATCACCAGTCGCGACAGCCTCACAGCACGAGGCCATGGCCTGCTGGCCCCATTTGGCGATGACGGCGCCGAGCTCCATGGCGTCGGGCTCGTAGGCCGTCTGGCCGATTGTGCGGGTCCCGGCTGTGCAGCGGGTGGAACACCGGCGAGTGAGGGCCGCCGAGGTTCATCAGCGACGCGGACGCGCCCCTGACCGCACGCGCGGTCCCCGACGGGGCGGTCGGGAAGATACGGGTGACCACGCCCGACGTCACCCAGACCGGCACAAGGACGGCGACGAGGGACTGCCGTTCACGGGGCGAGCCGATCGCCGTACGACGCAACTGGCGCCGCCCGGAATTGGCGACCAGATGGAAATAGATGAGCCGAGGGCTCGCAGATCAATAACGCAGATCCCGACTATGGGAGGCGCCGTTGTGGTATGGACTCACCGGACCCGCGCATACAGGCGATGAGCATCGGAAGTGCGCGCAGTCCGGCGATGGGTATCTCGCAGGTCGCGAACGGCTACCACAAGCAACTCGGCCGGATCCGAAATCCGCGTGTTGATCCTCTGCAAGCCCTAAGTTGATTTGGGAGGGTCATGACCGAATTGATCGTGCGGGGGACATCGTGGTTAACGGTTCGACGCAGCACCGTGGCTCCATCGGGACCGCGTCACAGCGCGGCGTCCCCGAGGAGGTGGACGTAGCAGTCGTCGGCTCTGGCGGGGCAGGGCTGATGGCGGCGCTCAGCGCCGCGAAGCAAGGGGCACGGGTCCTCGTTGTGGAGTCCCAGCCGATCGTCGGTGGCGCTACCGGAATCTCTGCGGGTGCGGCCTGGATCCCGAATCATGGTTTTTCGACCAAGGACCTGAAGGTGAGCGACGACCTGGACAAGGCTCGGCGCTACATCTATGGCGAGGGCCGGGACAAGATTCTTGACCCTGAGCTGGTGGAGAAGTTCCTGGAGACGGGGCCGCAAGTCGCCCGATTCATAGAAGAGCACACCTCTTTCGGGTGGATCCCTACGCTCTGGCCGGACTACCGCTCCGACATCGATGGCGCGTCGGTCGGACGGGCCCTCTTCCCCGGCCCCTACTCCCCCGAGGGATTGGGGGAGGCCGCCTCGTTCGTGCGACCCGCCCTGACGACTGGCATGGCCAGGAATCCGCTCCCCTTCTGGCTGCTCGGTGGAATCAGTAGTGATGTCGTGTGGCTCGCCGGGCCAGCGTTGGTCGGCGCCCTGCTCGAGGCGGTTCTGGGTAACGGCGTCGACGTGCGCGTCCAAGCGCCCGCGGTCCGGCTCATCACGGATGAGTCGGCGGTGCGGGGCGTCGTCGTACAGGATGACGATGGCGTCGAGCGCACGGTTCGTGCCACCAAGGGCGTCGTGCTGGCCAGCGGCGGGTTCGAGGGATCGACCGACCTGACCACGAGCCACCTCCACGCACCCTTCGCAGTGCAAGTTTCGCCGCAGGGGCATGAGGGCATCGCGGTGCAGCTGGCCCGGGAGGTGGGCGCCGATCTGACGGGCATGCAGGACGCCTGGTGGATGCCCGCGGTGCAGGTGCCCGGCGAGACGCTGGAGGGCCGCCCACTCAGTCGGGTGTTCCTGGGTGAGCGTGCGCTGCCGCACAGCATCATGGTGAACCATCAGGGTGAGCGCTTCGCGAACGAGGCTCTCCCCTACGACCAGCTCGGGAAGATCATGCGCGAGGTGGACCCAAAGACGGACACCCTGCCGAACGCCACGGCGTGGCTGATCTTCGACCACAACTACTGGACGAAGTTCGGCATCTTCGGCATTACGCCCGGCGGGCCGGTGCCCGACTACATCCACCGTGCTGACACGCTGGCGGGGTTGGCGGCTCAGATCGGAGTCGATGAGGTGGGGCTACTCCGGACCGTCGACCGGTTCAATCCGGAGGCCGGACGAGGTCGCGACCCGTACTTCGACCGCGGTGGCACGTTGTTCGATCGGTACTTTGGCGCCTTCTACCCCCGGCTGAGCAAGAAGTCCCCCGACGCGCTATTCCCAGCCGCCACCGCGAAGGCGCGGATGTTCATCGCGAAGGCAGTCGGACCGATCGTGAGCAGCCTGGCGGCACGTGCGGCGAGGAAGAACGACCCTGAACGCCTGCGCTCCCTCGTGGTCGGGCCGATGACGAAGATCGTACGACCGGTCCTGAAAAGCCCGAGGTCAAGCGTCCTAGGGCCCGTCAACACCCCGCCGTACTACGCGCTCAAGGTTGAGGCCAGCGCGCTCGGCACTGTGGGTGGCCCGAAGACTGACGCACACGGGCACGCGCTGAACACCGACGGCAAGGTCATCCCAGGCCTGTACGCCGCTGGCAATGCAGGAGGCGCACCAACGAAGGGGTTCTACGGGGGCGCCGGAGGGACGATCTCGCTGGGGCTGGTGTTTGGCTACCTAGCGGGACAGGAGGCAGCCCGGCGGCAGAATGTTTCCTGAGCCATCTCGTTCGCCCCCCACCACAACGCAGGACGTTGTCAGTGACTCCTGCACGATCCGGTACGCCACCTCGTCGAGCGCTGCGGGCAGCTGCTTGCCAGGCAGCTCGCTGTTCAGCTGGACCGGCAAGCAGCTGCCCGCAGCCCGCACGGCGGCCAGCAACTCGGGCAGCCGGTGCGGTCCCGTGGCCCGCTCCGCTGGCGCAGCGGTGCCGCCATGGCCACTCCGAGCAGGTACGCGAACCAGTCCCGGTCGACCGAGCCGGTCCTCGCTGCCGGTCGCTATCGCGGCCTCGGCGGCAACCAGCACCGCGAGCGCGATTCCGCCATCGCCGATCCACCGCTGCAGCACCGGCCTGCCCCCTCAACACGCGCTCACCGTATGCTCCCGCCCGCTCGATCCGGCATGGACCGTCCGCACCGGGATCGCCGGCCAACTTCGGACTTGATTCTTGGGCTGCGGGCATCTGCGGGGGTCACTGAGCGATCGGTGACCGACCACCTCCGCCCGGGCTGGCGATCACCCCTCGGAGAGCGCGGCAAGTACGGCTCCCTCGAACCGATTCGACGAATCGGTTCGGACGACAGGCCCCTTCGGGCGCGTCGATCGAACGAGTCACCGGCACGCTCTCGCTGGCAGGCGAAACCCTCGGTTTACCACCCGTGACTTCATTGACATTCATCACTACCTGGTCCTACGATCCGTTCGAATCGATTCGCCGACCGAACCCGTGAGCGTCCCCCGCGACGCACGCGGTGTAGGTCAGCCTGGCATCCGTCCCGATCCCGGCCGAGGCGGCACCACCAGCCTCGGCCTACCACCGCCCCATCCCACCGCCGCCGCACCAGGAGAGGATTCGATGAGTGTGAAGAGAAGGCTGAGTCGCTTTACGGCAGCGGCAGGCGTCACGTTGGTCCTCGCTGTCGGTGCTGGGGCCTACGTGCTCTCGGACGCGCCGGGCGTCGCCCACGCCGCCGGCACCGGCCCGTGTGACATCTACGCCTCCGGCGGCACGCCGTGCGTCGCCGCGCACAGCACCACCCGCGCCCTCTACGGCGCGTACAACGGACCGCTCTACCAGGTCCGACGCTCCTCGGACAACACCACCCGCGACGTCGGCGTGCTCAGCGCCGGCGGCTACGCGAACGCCGCCACCCAGGACACGTTCTGCGCCAACACCAACTGCGTCATCACGATCATCTACGACCAGTCCGGCCGCAACAACCGCCTCACCCAGGCCCCGCCCGGCTACTGGCCCGGTCCCGGACCCGGCGGATGGGACAATCTCGCCGACGCGAAGGCAGCCCCGATCACCATTGGCGGGCAGAAGGCGTACGGCGTCTACATCGCCCCCGGTACCGGCTACCGCAACAACAACACCAACGGCGTCGCGACCGGCGACCAGCCCGAGGGCATCTACGCGGTCGTCGACGGCACGCACTACAACCAGTGGTGCTGCTTCGACTACGGCAACGCACAGACCGACGGCCAGGCTGACGCGCCCGCCATCATGGAGACCGTCTACTTCGGCGCCGACAAGCAGTGGGGCTACGGCGCCGGGGCCGGCCCGTGGATCATGGCCGACCTGGAGTGGGGGCTGTTCTCCGGAGTCAACGCCGGCTACAACAACATCGCGCCGATCAACCACCGCTTCGTCACCGCCATGGTCAAGGGCGAGTCGAACCACTGGGCCATCCGAGGCGGGGACGGCCAGTCAGGGGCTCTGACGACCTACTTCGACGGGCGACGTCCGAACGGGTACCACCCGATGAAGAAGGAGGGCGCGATCCTGCTCGGCATCGGCGGCGACAACAGCACCTCCGGCCGGGGGACCTTCTACGAGGGTGTGCTGACCTCCGGCTACCCGACCGCGGCCACCGAGAACGCCGTCCAGGCCAACATCAACGCCGCCGGCTACGCCACCGCCGCAGGAGGCAACCCGCAACAGAACGTCCAGCTCGTCGGCGGGCAGTCCGGCCGCTGCATCGACGTACCCAACGCCACCACCACCAACGGCACCCAGGTCCAACTCTGGGACTGCCTCGGCAACACCGCCCAACGCTGGACCTACACCGCCAACAAGCAACTCCAGGTACTCGGCAACAAATGCCTCGACGCCAGCGGCGCAGGCACGACCAACGGCACCCAAGCCATCATCTGGGACTGCAACGGCCAAACCAACCAACAATGGAACCTCAACGCCAACGGCACCATCACCAGCGTCCAATCCGGACTCTGCCTCGACGCCAACGCTGCCGCCACCGCCAACGGCACCAAAATCATCCTCTGGACCTGCAACGGCGGCACCAACCAACAGTGGTCCACCCGCACCTGACCACACCCGCACACCACACCGGCCATGCCGCCCCCGCGAGGCCGCTGGGGGCGGCGCCACCGGCGATTCCTGCGCGGTAGTGACCTGGCGAGGCACCCTCGCCCCACACGGCGAGGGTGCGTCTGCGCTCCTCGAGACCGGTGTGCAGGCGGAGCGACAGGGCCAGCGCGGCAGGAGACAGACGCCGCGCACGCGCGCTGGGATCGCCGGCTTCAACGCCTCGAACCGGATCCGGCCACGGCCGTACACGTGCGGTGGATGTTCGCCCAACGCCTGGACGGCCAGAGTCTCGCCAGCATCGCGCGCGCCCTCAACGACGCCGGCATACCGTGCCCATCAGGCGTCGATCCCGACCGCAATCCACACCGCAGTGGCGACCGGTGGACCCTACGAACGGTCGCGGCGATCCCCGCCACCCCGCGCTACACGGGTCGGCAGGTCTGGAACCGGCAACCCGCTGAAGTGACCCCTGCCGGGCGGACACCTCACACGTCGCGGGCACCGCGTCATGACCTCTGAGAGGGCGGTTCGGAGTGTTAGGTCCGTTTCTGGGTGAGGGTGAATACTCCGGGTTCGTCTTCGGTGAGGACGTGGCGGTTGACCATGCG
>NZ_JBICSL010000036.1:0-9455 GCF_043197045.1 Micromonospora sp. NPDC049282 | reverse complement strand
CACCCCCCGACCAGCCCACCAACTACCAGACACCCCACCGTCAACCCCACCCCACCAGCCCAAACAAGATGGAACTACTCCACGGAAAGAGTGGCTATCGCCGCCGGCATAGCCACTCTTTCCGTGAAAACAGGCTCGACGGGGTGGGGAGTGGGGGGTGGGGTGGGTCAGGGGCGACCTCGGCGACGGCGCAGCGCCGCGAGGGCCTCCGCGAGCAGCGCCTCACCCTCCTCCGGGGTACGCCGCTCCTGCACGTACGCCAGGTGGGTCTTGTAGGGCTCGGCGCGCTGGCGGCCGGGCGGGTTGCCCGGCTCGGGGCCGGCCGGCTCCCCGCAGCGGGGGCAGTCCCACGACGCCGGGGTCTCCGCCTCGGCGGCGATCAGGAACTCGACCCGGTGCTCGTGGCGGCACCAGTAGACGACCGGCCGGCGGGGGGCCGGCTCGGTGCGCTGGTCGAAACGCTCGGGGGCGGACCCGATCCGGGTGCCGCGGATGACGTTGTTGCTGGGCACGGTTGCTCGCTCCCTGTCGTCGGAGGGGACCGCCGCCGGGAAGGGGTCGGCGACGGGCGACGGGCGGAGAAACAAAACTGCGCGCGGTCCGTGACGGACCGCGCGCAGATTGTACGCTTCTTCGGCGCTTGCTCAGGTGCCGCTGCTCATCTGGAGCCGGAGCCAGAGCCCCAGCCCGACGATGCAGGCAAACCAGACGATCCCCACCAGAACGGTGTAGCGGTCGAGGTTCTTCTCGGCCACCGAGGAACCGGCCAGGCTGGAGCTGACGCCGCCGCCGAACATGCTCGACATCCCGCCGCCCTTACCGCGGTGCAGGAGGATCAGCAGGACAAGCAGCACGCTGGTGATGACCAGCAACGTGATCATCGTGTAGGCGAACCAGATCGGCATGGCGGGGGTCAGTCCTCTCGTTACGATCACTGCCCGGACCTGTCGGGCACTGCGGCACCGACCGGTGGACGGGCAGCGTCAAGGATAGCGAGCGATCAGCGGGCCGTGTGCTCCGGGAACCGACAGATCTGCGCGAACTCCTCCGCGTCCAGGCTCGCGCCCCCGACCAGCGCCCCGTCCACGTCCGGCTGGGTCATGATCGCGGCGACGTTCGACGCCTTGACCGACCCCCCGTAGAGGATCCGGACCTGCCCGGCGGTGGTCTCGTCGTAGGTCTCCACGAGCCGCTTGCGCACCTCGCCGCAGACCTCCTGGGCGTCCTCCGGGGTCGCCGTCTTGCCGGTGCCGATCGCCCAGACCGGCTCGTACGCCACGACGACCTTGGTGACCTGCTCGGCGGTCAGGCCCTTCAGCGCGCCGTCGAGCTGGTCGCAGCAGTGCGGAACCTGCTTGAGCTGCTCGCGGATCTCCAGGCCCTCGCCGATGCAGAGGATCGGGGTGAGCCCGTTCGCCAGCGCCGCCGCCACCTTCGCGTTGACCAGCGCGTCGTCCTCGTAGTGGTACTGCCGCCGCTCGGAGTGGCCGACCACCACGTAGCCGCAGCCCAGCTTCGCCAGCATCGACCCGGCGATGTCGCCGGTGTACGCGCCGGACGGGAACGGCGACAGGTCCTGCGCGCCGTAGCCGATCAGCAGCTTGTCGCCGTCCACCGCGGTCTGCACGGTACGCAGGTCGGTGAAGGGCGGCAGCACCACGCACTCGACGTCGGTGAGCTGCTTCTCGTTCAGGCTCGCGGCCAGCTTCTGCACCAGCAGGTTGGCCTCGAGGTGGTTGAGGTTCATCTTCCAGTTGCCGGCCATCAACGGCCGGCGGGTGGCGCTCGCCATTCAGTTCTCCAGAGCCGCGATGCCGGGGAGGGTCTTGCCCTCCAGGTATTCCAGGGACGCGCCGCCACCGGTGGAGATGTGCCCGAACGAGGACTCGTCCAGGCCCAGGGCTCGCACCGCCGCGGCCGAGTCACCGCCGCCGACCACGCTGAACGCGTCGGCCTTGGTGATCGCCTCGGCCACCCCACGGGTGCCGTTCGCGAACGCCGCCATCTCGAACACGCCCATCGGGCCGTTCCAGAAGACGGTCTTCGCCTGGGACAGCACGGCGGCGAAGCCGGCCACCGTCTCCGGACCGATGTCCAGGCCCAGCCGGTGGCTGGGGATGCCGTCGGCCGGCACCGTGTCGTGCGCGGCGTCCGGGGCGAAGGCGTCCGCGGCCACCACGTCGACCGGGAGCATGATCTTGCCCGGCGCGCGTTCCAGCAGGTTGCGGCAGGTCTCGACCATCTCCTCCTCCAGCAGCGAGGTGCCCACCTCGTGGCCCTGGGCCTTGAGGAAGGTGAAGCACATCCCGCCACCGATGAGCAGCCGGTCGACCGTGGGCAGCAGCGCCTCGATCACGGCCAGCTTGTCGGAGACCTTCGAGCCGCCCAGCACCACCACGTACGGCCGGTCGGGGTCGCCGGTGAGCCGGCTGAGCACCTCGACCTCGCGCAGCACCAGCCGGCCGGCGACGTGCGGCAGCCGCGCCGGCACGTCGTGCACGCTGGCGTGCTTGCGGTGCACCGCGCCGAACGCGTCGTCCACGTACGCGTCGCCGAGGCCTGCGAGCTGGTCGGCGAAGGCGCCCCGCTCGGCGTCGTCCTTGCTGGTCTCACCCTTGTTGAACCGGAGGTTCTCCAGCAGCGCGACCTGGCCGTCGGCCAGCTCGGCCACCGTGGACCGGGCCGAGTCGCCGACGGTGTCCTCGGCGAAGTGGACCGGGGCGCCGAGCAGCTCGCCGAGCCGACCGGCGACCGGGCGGAGGCTGAACTGCGGGTCCGGCGCGCCCTTCGGGCGGCCCAGGTGCGAACAGACGACCACCTTGGCGCCGGCCTGCACCAGCGCGCTCAACGTCGGCAGCACCGCGCGGATGCGGCCGTCGTCGGTGATGTCACCGGTCTGCTTGTCGAGCGGGACGTTCAGGTCGGCGCGCACCAGCACGCGCCGACCCGACACCCCCTCGCCGAGCAGGTCGTCGAGGTTACGGATGCTCACAGCGAGCTACCGACCAGCTTGACCAGGTCGACGAGGCGGTTGGAGTAGCCCCACTCGTTGTCGTACCAGCCGACGACCTTGACCTGGTTGCCGATCACCTTGGTCAGCGGCGCGTCGAAGATGCACGACGCCGGGTCGGTGACGATGTCGGCGGAGACGATCGGGTCCTCGTTGTAGACCAGGATGCCCTTGAGCGGGCCCTCGGCGGCGGCCTTCAGCGCGGCGTTGACCTCGTCCACGGTGGTCTCCCGACCGACCTCGACGGTCAGGTCGGTGGCCGAGCCGGTGGGGATCGGCACCCGCAGCGCGTAGCCGTCGAGCTTGCCCTTCAGCTCCGGCAGGACCAGGCCGATGGCCTTCGCGGCGCCGGTCGAGGTCGGCACGATGTTGAGCGCGGCGGCCCGGGCCCGGCGCAGGTCCTTGTGCGGCGCGTCCTGCAGGTTCTGGTCCTGCGTGTACGCGTGGATGGTGGTCATCAGACCCTTGGTGATGCCGAACGTGTCCTGGAGGACCTTCGCCATCGGGGCGAGGCAGTTGGTGGTGCAGGACGCGTTCGAGATGATGTTGTGCTTGGCCGGGTCGTACTGGTCCTGGTTGACGCCCATGACCACGGTGACGTCCTCGTTCTTCGCCGGCGCGGAGATGATGACCTTCTTGGCCCCGCCGTCGATGTGCGCCTTCGCCTTGGTGCCGTCGGTGAAGAACCCGGTGGACTCGATGACGACGTCGACGCCGAGGTCGCCCCACGGCAGCTTGCCGGGGTCCTTCTCCTCGAACACCTTGATGGCCTTGCCGCCCACGGTGATCTCGTCGGCGCTGGCCTTGACCTCGTGCGGGAGGCGCCCCAGGATGCTGTCGTACTTGACAAGGTGGGCGAGCGTCGCGTTGTCGGTCAGGTCGTTGACCGCCACGATCTCGATGTCGGCGCCGGACGCCAGCACTGCCCGGAAGAAGTTACGGCCGATCCGGCCGAAGCCGTTGATGCCAACCCGGATGGTCACAGGTCCCATCTCCTCGCGTTCTGGTCCGCCGGCGTCAGACCACGGCCGGCGGAGGTGTGTGCGCCGACCGTTGGAGCCGGCCGTTGACGATGTCATCTCGGCCACCCCGCCGCGGTCTGTTCCAGACCTGACCGCCCGAGGCGGTGAGTACGGCGAGGAGTGCCTGTGCCGGCCCCCTTGCCGTACGCAGCGACCCTATCCGAGCGCGCGGCGGCGCGCTGCGGCGGGTGGTGATCCCGGTCGCGCGACGTCGCCCCTCCGTCCTATCAGACCACGAGCATGTCCGGCGTGACGGCCGCTTCCGTATCCGGGATGCCGAGGTCGCGGGCCCGCTTGTCGGCCAGCGCCAGCAACCGGCGGATCCGGCCGGCGATCGCGTCCTTGGTCAGCGGCGGCTCGGCGAGCGCGCCCAACTCCTCCAGCGAGGCCTGGCGGTGCTCCAGCCGCAGCCGGCCGGCCGAGGTCAGGTGGTTGGGCGCGTCGTCGGCGAGGATCTCCAGCGCCCGGGTCACCCGGGCGGCGGCGGCCACCGCCGCGCGCGCCGAGCGGCGCAGGTTGGCGTCGTCGAAGTTGGCCAGCCGGTTGGCGGTGGCGCGCACCTCGCGGCGTACCCGGCGCTCCTCCCAGGCCAGCACGCTGGAGTGCGCGCCGACGCGGGTGAGCAGCGCGGCGATCGCGTCGCCGTCCTTGACCACCACCCGGTCCACGCCGCGCACCTCACGGTTCTTGGCGGTGATGCCGATCCGCCGGGCGGCGCCGACCAGCGCCAGCGCCGACTCCGGACCCGGGCAGGTGATCTCCAGCGCGCTGGAGCGGCCCGGCTCGGTCAGCGAGCCGTGCGCCATGAACGCGCCGCGCCAGGCGGAGACCGCGCAGCAGACGTTGGCGGCGACCACGTGCGGCGGCAGGCCCCGCACCGGGCGACCCCGCACGTCGAGCAGGCCGGTCTGCCGGGCGAGCGCCTCGCCGTCCTTGACCACCCGCACGATGAAGTGGCTGCCCTTGCGCAGGCCGCCCGAGGCGAGCACGTGGATCTCGCTCGGGTAGCCGTAGACCTCGGCGATCTCCCGCCGCAGGCGGCGGGCCACCGCGCCGGTGTCCAGCTCCGCCTCGACCACGACGCGACCCGACACGATGTGCAGCCCGCCGGCGAAGCGGAGCAGGGCGGCCATTTCCGCCCGGCGGCAGCAGGGCTTGGGCACGTCGACCCGACTCAGCTCGTCCTTGACCGCAGCCGTCATCGCCATTCCAGCGCCCCCTCACGGACCGGTTCCGGCGTGTCGCCGGTGATTACGTACGTGTCTAACGATCGGCGCCCAGGACAGGCACCAGTGCGGCGCCCAGGGCGGCCGGATCATGACGGGGCGTGCCGTCGGTGACGGCGACGGGGGCGAGGACCAGCCGGGCACCCAGCGATTCTGCCGCACGTTCGACCGCCGCGGGATCACCCACCGCCGTGGAGTCGGCCAGCACCATGTCCACCTTCAGCTCGGGCAGATAGCGCCGCAGGGTGTCCAGATGGTCGGGCAGGGACAGCCCGGACGTCTCCTTCTCGGCCACCAGGTTCAGCGTCACCAGCCGGCGCGCCGGGCTGGAGACGATCGCGTCGGCCAGGCCGGGCACCAGCAGGTGCGGCAACACGCTGGTGTACCAGCTGCCCGGCCCGAAGATCAACCAGTCGGCCGCGCGTACCGCGGTCACCGCCTCGGCGCACGCGGCCGGCGCGGCCGGGGTGAGCCGCAGCGACTCCACCGTGCCCGAGGTGATCGCCACCTGGTGCTGGCCGCGAAGCGTGCGTACCTCGTCCGGGCGGCCCGGGTCAGCGCCGCGGACCCGGGCCTCGATCCCGACCGGCTGGCGGGACATCGGCAGCACCCGGCCGACCGCGCCGAGCATCGCCCCGGCGTGGTCGAGCGCGGCCACCGGGTCGCCGAGCAGCTCGGTCAGCCCGTGCAGCAGCAGGTTGCCCACCGCGTGACCGACGAGCGGGTCGCCCACCCCGCCGGCCGGCGCCGGCGCGCCGAGCGTCGGCGCGGGCGCGGCGGCGGCGAAGCGGTGCTGGAACAGCGCCGCGCTGCGCCGGGTCGCCGGATGGTCGCCGGAGAGCGCGACGAGCGCCTGCCGCAGGTCACCCGGGGGCAGGCCGCCACGCTCGGCGCGCAGCCGGCCGCTGGAACCGCCGTCGTCGCCGACCGTGACCACCGCGGTGATGTCCAGGTCCAGTCCGGGTACGCAGTGCCGCAGCGCCCGCAGGGACGCCGAGAGCCCGTGCCCGCCGCCGAACGCGACCACCCTGGTCGCGGTCACTCCCGCCCCAGGTCCCGATGCTGCGGGTTGGCGGCGATGCCGGAGGCGCGCAGCCGGACGGCCAACTCCTCGGCGATCGCCACGCTGCGGTGCTTGCCCCCGGTGCAGCCGACCGCCACGGTCAGGTAGCGCTTGCCCTCCCGCTCGAAGCCGGCGGTGGTGGCGTTGACCAGGTCGGCGTAGCCGGCGACGAACGCGTCGGCGCCCTCCTGGCCCAGCACGTACGCGCTGACCGCCTCCTCCCGGCCGGTGTGCTCCCGCAGCTCCGGCACCCAGTACGGGTTGGGCAGGAACCGGGCGTCCATCACGAAGTCGGCGTCCGGCGGGAGGCCGTACTTGAAGCCGAACGACAGGACGGTGATCCGCAGCCGCCGGGCGTCCTCCCCGCCGAACAGCTCCTCCACCCGGCGGCGCAACTGGTTGACGTTCAGGTGGCTGGTGTCGATGATCACGTCGGCCTGGTCCCGGGCCTCCTCCAGCAGCGCCCGCTCGACCGCGATGCCGTCGGCCAGCCGCCCGTCGCCCTGCAACGGGTGCGAGCGACGCACGCTCTCGAACCGGCGGATCAGCACCTCGTCGTCGGCGTCGACGAAGACCACCCGGGGCTGGAAGCCACGTTCGTGCAGCTCCCGGATCGCGCCGGCGAGGTCGGTGGAGAACGCCCGCGAGCGCACGTCCAGCACCATCGCCGTACGCCGGGCCGCCCCGCCGGCCTTGGACGCCAGCTCGGCCATGTCCAGCAGGAGCGCCTGGGGCAGGTTGTCGACCACGTAGTAGCCGACGTTCTCCAGCGCCCGGGCCACCGTGCTGCGGCCACCGCCGGAGAGGCCGGTCACCACCACCAGGGAGGTCTCCGCCTCCACCGGCGCCGGGCGCCCCACCGCCGTCTCCGCGTTGGTCGGCACCAGGTTCTCCGCCGTCCGCGCCTCGCTCACCCGCTACCCCCAGCCGTGGCGCCGCGGCCGGTCGGCCGCGAATGGTCAGTCGCCGACTCTAACGGCTGCGACCCCGCCCGGGATTCCACGGGGTGACCACCGGAACAGCGGGTCGTCCGGTTTCCCGCTCCTCGTCCGACCCGGGCCGGGTCAGCTGCGCAGGCCGGCGACGAAGGACGACCAGGCCTGGTTCCGCTGTTTCCGGGAAACAGGGCCCGGTGGGGGCGGCGGCGGGGCTTCTTGCGTAACGCTGTCGGCGAGCGCTCGTAGACTGCGCGGATGGTCTCCCCCACCGAGCAGCGGACCGAGGACGCGCTGGGCGTGCTGCGCCGGGTCTTCGGCTACGACGCCTTCCGCGGCGTCCAGCAGGACATCATCGAGCACGTGGTGGCCGGCGGCGACGCGCTGGTGCTCATGCCCACCGGAGGCGGCAAGTCACTCTGCTACCAGATCCCGGCGCTGGTCCGCGACGGCGTGGCGGTGGTCGTCTCGCCGCTGATCGCGCTCATGCAGGACCAGGTCGACGCGCTCACCGCGGTCGGCGTGCGGGCCGGGTTCCTCAACTCGACCCAGGACGCGAGCGAGCGGCGCCGGGTCGAGGCGGCCTACCTCGCCGGCGATCTCGACCTGCTCTACCTGGCGCCGGAGGGGCTGGCGGTGCGGTCGACCCTCGGCCTGCTGGAGCGCGGCCGGATCGCCCTGTTCGCGATCGACGAGGCGCACTGCGTCTCCCAGTGGGGGCACGACTTCCGCCCCGACTACCTCAACCTGTCGATGCTGCACGAGCGCTGGCCGCAGGTGCCGCGGATCGCGCTGACCGCCACCGCGACCCGGGCCACCCGCACCGAGATCGCCACCCGCCTCCAGCTCACCGAGGCCCGGCACTTCGTGGCCAGCTTCGACCGGCCCAACATCCAGTACCGGATCGTGCCCAAGCGGGAGCCACGCCGGCAGCTGCTGAGCCTGCTGCGCGACGAGCACCCGGGCGACGCCGGCATCGTCTACTGCCTCTCCCGGGCCTCGGTGGAGAAGACCGCCGAGTTCCTGGTCGCCAACGGCATCCCCGCGCTGCCCTACCACGCCGGTCTGGACGCGCGCACCCGCGCCACCAACCAGCAGCGCTTCCTGCGGGAGGACGGGCTGGTCATGGTGGCCACCATCGCGTTCGGCATGGGCATCGACAAGCCCGACGTACGCTTCGTCGCCCACCTCGACCTGCCCAAGTCCGTCGAGGGCTACTACCAGGAGACCGGCCGCGCCGGGCGGGACGGCCTGCCGTCCACGGCCTGGCTGGCGTACGGGCTCCAGGACGTGGTGCAGCAACGCAAGATGATCGAGACGTCGGAGGGCGGCCTGGCGCACCGGCGCAACCTCGCCGCCCACCTCGACGCGATGCTGGCGCTCTGCGAGACGGTCCGCTGCCGTCGCGCCCAACTGCTCGACTACTTCGGTGAGACCGGGGCGGCCAACTGCGGCAACTGCGACACCTGCCTCGACCCGCCGGAGTCCTGGGACGGCACGGTCGCCGCGCAGAAGCTGCTCTCCACCGTCTACCGGCTCGACCGGGAACGCAACCAGCGGTTCGGCGCCGGGCACAGCATCGACATCCTGCTCGGCAAGCACACCGACAAGATCGACCAGCACGGCCACGACGCGTTGAGCACGTTCGGGATCGGCGCCGAGCTGCGCGACGTCGAGTGGCGAGGGGTGGTGCGGCAACTGCTCGCCGAGGGTCTGCTCGCCGTGGAGGGCGACTACGGCACGCTGGCGCTGACCGAGGCCAGCGCCGACGTGCTCGGCCGGCGGCGCACGGTCACCCTGCGCAAGGAGCCGGAACGGCCGCTGTCCGGCCGGGCCGCGAAGCCGCGCGGCTCGGCCACCGTCGTGGCCGACCTCTCCCCCGCCGCCGCGGGCGTCTTCGAGCGGCTACGCGCCTGGCGGGCGGCCACCGCCAAGGAACAGGGCGTCCCCGCGTACGTGATCTTCCACGACGCGACCCTGCGTCAGATCGCCGCCGAGCCGCCGGCCTCGCTGGCCGAGCTGTCCCGGTTCAGCGGCGTGGGCGAGAACAAGCTCGCCAAGTACGGCGAGGCGATCCTCGCCGTCCTCGCCGAGCGCTGAGAAAGGGCCCGACCCCGTGGTGGGGTCGGGCCCGTTGGTTTGCGTCAGCTGGTGCTGTAGCCGCGGGTGGCGATCCAGTCGGCGAGGTTGTCGACGGTG
>NZ_JBICSL010000035.1:0-12911 GCF_043197045.1 Micromonospora sp. NPDC049282 | reverse complement strand
TGGTCGTCGAGGCGGGTGAAGCCGAGGTCGCAGATGGCGCCGAGGTCGGCGGTGCGCAGGTGGTGGGGGATGCGGTTTCGGCGGGCGGCGGTGATCTCGGCGGTGCGTGCGGGTAGGGCGGTGGAGGTCCACAGGAGGTTGCCGTGCGGGTCGGTGATGGCGAGCACGGTGAGGCCGTAGGTTTTGTGTTTGCCGCTGTAGTGGGCGCGGCGGCGCTGTCGGTCGGTGGGGCGTTGGACCGGGATGAGGGTGCCGTCGAGCAGCACCATGTCGTGGTGGCGGCGGGCGTGGGCCAGCACCCGGGAAAGCCGCGGCATCTGCGCGGCCAAGGTGGTGATGACCTGGTTGACCCAGCGGCGCACCGTGTTGGCGGAGATGTTGTTGGCGGCGGCCAGGTCCGCCGGGCGCTGGCCGTGGCGTAGGACGGCCAGCACGATCACCGCCGCCCGGTGATCGGGGAGTTTCCGCCATCGGGACCGCACCTGGCGTCGGTGACGGCGGATCGCGGTGGTGACCGTGGTCAGTGTCTTCGTGGACAGCGGCAGACGGGACTGGTAGACAAGCGGCGAGCCCTCGGCCACCGGGTTTTTGTGTGTCACGACCGAACACCCTGGCCGAGGGCTCACCTGTTGTCCCGCACGCCATGTCCGCTCGGGCAAACGATCAACCCGAAGATCACCCGAGCGCTGACCTGCCCCCACACCTACCCCACCCCGCCCGTCAACACCCCCTGACCAGCCAACTCAGGATGGAACTACTCCCGTGTATCAGCGCGTGGAGTTTGGGGGGGTGGGGGTCGGGCGGGTGAGGGTGCGGGTGGCGGCGGCGCCGAGCACCGCGCCGACCCCGACCACCAGCGTGGCCACGCCGAACACCGGCCAGGGCGGCGGACCGACCTCGGCCAGCCGGCCACCGCCGAGCGGCCCGCCGGAGGCCGCCGCGGCCAGCCCCAGCAGCGCGCCGGCGACCGGCCCGGCGAGGGCGGCCGGGACCAGGAGCGCCCGCCAGCCGACCTCGGCGCGTTCCTCGGCCGCCGCGCGCAGCAACCGCCGGGCCAGCAGCCAGCCGGCCGCCATCGCGGCCAGCACCGGCACCGCGAGCAGCCCGGCGCCGAGCCCGTCCACCGGGCCGCGCGGCAGGCCGGCCAACAGGGGTACGGCCGGCAGCGCGCCGACCGACACCTCGCTGGTGCGTACCGCCGTGTCGATGCCGACGGCGAACCCGGGACCGAGCAGGTAGCTGGCGGACCAGGCGGCGGCGTTCGGCGCGTAGGCGAGGCTGACCAGGGTGATGCCCGCCTGACCGGCCACCCCGGTGCGGTACGCCCCGATCATGTCGGCCGCGTCCCCGCCGCCGGTGGCCACCGCCAGCCCGGCCGCGCCGGCGCTCGCCCCGAACAGCAGCAGCGCCGCGACCAGTCCGGCGCGCAGCCCGTCGCGGACCGGCGGCGGGCAGCGCCTCGCCAGCAGCGCCCAGACGCCTGTGGTGCGCAGCGCGCCGACCAGGGCGGCCGGGGCGCCGAACGCGGCGAACGTGAGCGCTGCGGTGACCGGGGAGACCCGGAGCCCGCCGGCGCTGACGGTCAGCGCGGCGAGCGCGCCGAGCAGCGCGTACGCGACGCCGACCGCGACCGCGACGGTGAGCGCCTGCCGGGGTGAGCCGCCGCCGCGGGCGCCCACGGCCCGGCTGACGTGCACTCCGGCGCGGGTGAGCCGCCAGACGACGAGCACGCTCAGGGCGAGCGGCGCCAGGCCGATCGGCCCGGCGGCGGTCTGCAGCGGCACCCCGTGCCCGAGCAGCCAGCCGGCGAGCCCGGCGCGTAGCGCGCCGGTGAGCGAGCCGGCGTCCTCGGTGAGCTGGGCGAGGCCGAGCACCACGGTGACCGGCAGCCAGGAGGTCACCGCGGCCCAGAGCGCGGCCACCCCGGCGGCGACGGGCAGCGGAGCCCGGTTGCGGGACGGCTCACCCGGCCGCGGCGCGGGCACGCGTGCGGCGGGGCGGGCACGGTCGCGCGGCCGGGCGCCGGCGGGCGCGCGGCGGGGCTGGTCAGGGGTGACACGTGACATCGCCGTCTACTCTGGCACGCCGCGCTGAGGACGGCAGTCCGATACCGGGTCGCGACGGTGGCGAGTTCGCCGAACCCGAGGATCAGCCCCGCTCATCCGGTCTAGCCTCGGCTTGAGGCGCGACCATTCCTGTCGCGGCACCGACCGCTCGGAGGAAGCCGTGAACGCTCCGTATCCGCCGCCCCCGCCGCCGCCGGCCGCCGGCCGGGACCGGACCACGCTCTGGGGCGTCCTCGGCATCGTGCTCGGCCTGCTCTGCTGCGGCATCCTGGGCATCGTCTTCGGTTGGTTGTCGATCCGGGACGCGCGGCGCAACGGCAAGTCGCCGCTGCTCGGCTGGCTGGCCATCGCGTTCGGCGTGGTAAACCTCGTCGCCAGCGCCGTCGTGCGGGCCCGGGGCAGCTACTACTACCCGTACTGGTACCGCTGAGCGACGAGGGGGCCGACGGCGAACCGGTCGACCCCCTCGGTACGTCACACGACCGCTCAGCGGCCGGACATGAGTTCCCGCATCAGCTCGGCGGTCTCGGTCGGGGTCTTGCCGACCTTGACGCCGACCGCCTCCAGCGCCGCCTTCTTGGCGTCGGCGGTGCCCGCCGAGCCGGAGATGATCGCGCCGGCGTGCCCCATGGTCTTGCCGGGCGGGGCGGTGAAGCCGGCGATGTAGCCGACGACCGGCTTGGTGACGTTGGCCTTGATGAACTCGGCCGCCCGCTCCTCGGCGTCGCCGCCGATCTCACCGATCATGACGATCGCCTCGGTCTCCGGGTCCGCCTCGAACGCGGCCAGCGCGTCGATGTGGGTGGTGCCGATGATCGGGTCACCGCCGATGCCGACGCAGGTGGAGAACCCGATGTCGCGCAGCTCGTACATCATCTGGTAGGTCAGCGTGCCGCTCTTGCTGACCAGGCCGATCCGGCCGGCGCCGGTGATGTCGGCCGGGATGATGCCGGCGTTCGACGCGCCCGGCGAGGCGATGCCCGGGCAGTTCGGGCCGATGATCCGGGTGCGCTCGCCCTTGGCCACGTTGTACGCCCAGAACGCGGCGGTGTCGTGCACCGGCACGCCCTCGGTGATCACCACGGCCAGGTCGATCCCGGCGTCGATCGCCTCGACCACCGCGGCCTTGGTGAACTGCGGCGGCACGAAGATGACCGTGACGTCGGCGCCGGTTTCCTTCATCGCGTCCGCCACGGAGGCGAAGACGGGCAGCTCGGTGCCGTCGAAGTCGACGGTGGTGCCGGCCTTGCGCGGGTTCACGCCGCCGACCACGGTGGTGCCGGCGGCGAGCATCCGCCGGGTGTGCTTGGAACCCTCGGAACCGGTCATGCCCTGCACGATGACCTTGGAGTCCTTGGTCAGCCAGATAGCCATTGTCAGACCCCCGCAGCTGCCAGCTCGGCGGCCCGCTCGGCCGCGCCGTCCATGGTGTCGACCCGCTGGATGAGCGGGTTGGCCGCGCCGTCGAGGATGGCCCGACCGGCCTCGGCGTTGTTGCCGTCGAGGCGGACCACGAGCGGCTTGGTGGCCTTCTCGCCGCGCTGCTCCAGCAGCGCCAGCGCCTGCACGATGCCGTTGGCGACCGCGTCGCAGGAGGTGATGCCGCCGAAGACGTTGACGAAGACGCTCTTCACCGACGGGTCGGACAGGACGATCTCCAGGCCGTTCGCCATCACCTCGGCGCTCGCGCCGCCGCCGATGTCGAGGAAGTTGGCCGGCTTGACGCCGCCGTGCCGCTCGCCCGCGTACGCGACCACGTCGAGCGTGGACATGACCAGGCCGGCGCCGTTGCCGATGATGCCGACCTCGCCGTCGAGCTTGACGTAGTTGAGGTCCTTCTCCTTGGCGGCCTGCTCCAGCGGGTCCACCGACGCCTGGTCGACCAGGGCCTCGTGGTCCGGGTGCCGGAACCCGGCGTTCTCGTCCAGGGTGACCTTGGCGTCCAGGAGCAGCAGCTTGCCGTCCTTGGTGGTGGCCAGCGGGTTCACCTCGACCAGGGTGGCGTCCTCGGCGACGAACGCCTGCCACAGCCCGACCGCGACGTCGACGATCTGGTCGGCGACCTCGGCCGGGAAGCCGGCCGCGCCGACGATCTCGCGCGCCTTGGCCTCGTCCACGCCGGTGTTGGCGTCGATCGGGGCCTTGACGACCTTCTCGGGGGTCTCGGCGGCGACCGCCTCGATGTCCATGCCGCCGGCGACGCTGGCGATGCAGAGGAAGGTGCGGTTCGCCCGGTCGAGCAGGTACGAGAAGTAGTACTCCTCGGCCACGTCCGCGGTCACCGTGATCATGACCTTGTGGACCGTGTGACCCTTGATGTCCATGCCGAGGATGTCGGTGGCCCGGGCCACCGTCTCCTCCGCGCCCTCGGCCAGCTTCACGCCGCCGGCCTTGCCGCGGCCGCCGACCTTCACCTGCGCCTTGACGACCACCCGGCCGCCGAGGCGTTCGGCGATCGCGCGGGCCTCCTCCGGGGTAGTGGCGACGCCGCCGGCGAGCACGGGCAAGCCGTGCCGCTCGAACAGGTCCCGCCCCTGGTACTCGTACAGGTCCACGATTGCGCGTCCCGTCCCGTCTCCGCGGCGCGCCGTCGCGCCGCCACCAGCGTTGGAAAATCAGTTTGACGCCTGTCATCAGAACAGACAGGCCATTTGCCGCAGCCTAACGAGATGGGAACCGGCGGCAACCGAGCGGGTGCGTGGTGTGCGGTAATGCACAGCCGTCAACGCGACGCGCGGCGTCGGCACGCCCGACGCGAGGTGCGGCGTCAGCCGTCCGGGGGATGTCCGGACCGGGGCGTAACCCCCGGTCAGGGGCGTCGTTGAGTCTGATGTCGGAGCGCTGGTCAAGCGCGATGACGGGAGCGGCCGATGCCCTGTCGGTCGAGGGGTGGCGGCGGGGCATCGTGCATAGAGGGGCCGGGCGTGTGAGGGGTGCGTCCGGCCCCTCCCCCTGCCCGCGATCGCCTCCGGCGGCGCTCAGCCGACCGGCTGGGCCACGTTCTGCCGCACCCAGTCGACGATCGAGCCGGTGGTGGCGCCCGGGGTGAAGATCTTCGCGACGCCGAGCCGCTGGAGCTCCGGGATGTCGCCCTCCGGGATGATGCCGCCGCCGAAGACCACGATGTCGGAGGCCTCGCGCTCGGCGAGCAGTTCGAGGACCCGCTTGAAGAGGGTCATGTGCGCGCCGGAGAGCACGGAGAGGCCGACCGCGTCCGCGTCCTCCTGGATCGCCGTCTCGACGATCTGCTCGGGGGTCTGGTGCAGACCGGTGTAGATGACCTCCATGCCCGCGTCACGCAGGGCCCGGGCGACGACCTTCGCGCCCCGGTCGTGGCCGTCCAGGCCGGGCTTCGCGACGACGACCCGAATACGAGAGCTCATTCGCGTACACCTTTCACCGGCACCGGACTCCTGACCTGAACGAACGGTAACCCGGCCGGACGGCGGGCCGGAAGCCGGGCCGACCCCTACCGCCCGATCGCGTTCGTCGAAAGCCGGACACCTCCGCCGAATGGTCACCGTCCGCAACGAATGGACAGTCCAGGGGCCATCCATCCGGGGGCACGAGCTATGACAAGCTCGGACGGAAACGGACATAAAGAATCACCAGTTCGGCGCTTCGGCTTGTGACAGGAGTGGCGGTTGGCTAACGTGTCCACGGTTGTCATCGAGTCCACGGACGGGTGACGACGCGACACCGGAAGTTCGACCGAGCTTCACCGAACGGTCCGAGGTCGCATCGGATCCCCGACAACGGAGGGTGTGCGTGCGCCAGCGCCTGTCGTCTGAGCCCGATAGATATCGCGGCCGTCGCCGCGTACCCACCCCCCCGCGGAGCCGCTACGCGGCGGTCGTCACCACCGCCTTCGTCGGCGCCGGCATCGTCGCCCTCGGCGCGAACGCCCTGCCCGACGCCAAGAGCGTCAGCCCCTCGGTCCTCGACGAGCTCCGGCAGGCCTCGGTCGCCAGCCAGGACGCCGCCGACCGGGCGAACACCGCCGACCGCGCCGACCGTGACGAGCGCGCGGGCGGCGGCGCGGACGCCACGGGGCAGGACACCTGGCTCCTCCCCCTGCACGGCTACGACTTCAAGTCGCCCTACGGCGTGCGCTTCGGCAAGCTGCACACCGGCGTCGACCTGGTCGCCCCCGAAGGCACGCCCTACCAGGCGATCCACTCCGGCACGGTCACCAAGGCCGGCTGGTTCGGCGGCTACGGCTACGCGGTGATCGTCAAGCACGCCGACGGCAGCGAGGCCATCTACGGCCACTCCTCCGCGGTGACCGTCAAGGAGGGCCAGGAGGTGAAGGCCGGCGACCAGCTCGGCCTGGTCGGCAACACCGGCCACTCCTACGGCTCCCACCTGCACCTCGAGGTTCATGTCAACGGCCAGCCGCTCGACCCGGTGCCGTGGCTCCAGGACCGCGGAGTGGACATCAAGCTCGAAACCGAGGCACTTTACGGCGACGTAGCCGCCTCCTGACTCTTCGCACCGCCCGATGACCGCCCGGATCCCGTGATCCGGGCGGTTTCGCGTACGCGCAAGTCTGGCGCGTCACACCTGGCGATGTGAGCGGGCGCACACCGGTCGGTGATCGACTTCGTGGGTGAACCACCCAGTCGACCCGAAGCCGGGCACGCTCCGCCGGCCCGTCCGACCGGGCCGCGAACCCGGCACCGGCCGAAACCCGGACCGACACCAGTATTTCCAGGTCCGTGTGCCCCTCGACCGGTGAAGGTTCTCGTGCAACACAGCAGTCCCACCCCGAACGACAACACCCCGGACCACGCCCCCGCCCGGCACCGCCGCACCGGCCGCCGTACCGCATACCTGGTCACCGGCGCGGTGGCCCTGCTCGGCCTCGGCATCGGCGGCGTCGTGGTCGCCACCGGCGACGACCCGGCCCCAGCCCCGGTCGCGGTCGACGTCCGGGCACGCGCCGAGGCCGCCGACCGGGCCGACCGGTCGGCCCGCGAGCCGGTCAGCCCGGTCACCCCGTCCGCCACCCCGGCCAGCCCGAAGCCGAGCCCCAGCGCGGCCGGCCCGAAGCCCAGGAAGACAGCGAAGCCCAAGCCGAAGCCGAAGCCGAAAAAGAAGGCCGCGCCGCAGCCGAGCTGGGTCATCCCGATGAAGGGTGCCGACATCACCTCCTGCTACGGGCAGCGGTGGGGCACCCTGCACGCCGGCATCGACTTCGCCATGCCCGCCGGCACCCCGATCCGGGCCGCCGCGGCCGGCACCGTGGTCAAGGCCGGCGACGTGGGCGACGGATACGGCAACTCCGTCTTCGTCGACCACCACAACGGCTACCTGACCCACTACGCCCACCAGAGCCGGCTCCTCGTCGACGTCGGCGACCGGGTGAAGGCCGGCCAGGTCATCGGCTACGAGGGCGCCACCGGCGACGCCACCGGCCCGCACCTGCACTTCGAGGTGCACAAGGGCACCATGTGGAACCAGATCGACCCGGCGCCGTTCCTGCGCACCCGCGGCCTCGCCGTGGCCTGCTGACGGCGGTCGCACGAGCAGCGGCCCGGTCCGGCGCGACGCCGGACCGGGCCACCTCGACGATCAGAGCTTCTCGATCGGGGCGTGCCGCAGCACCAGCCACATCGTCTGGTCACCGAAGTCGATCTGGGCCCGGGCGCCCGGCCCGGCGCCCTCGACCGCCAGCACCCGGCCCAGGCCGTAGCGCTGGTGGTTGACCCGGTCACCCGCCGAGACCTTGGGCGCCTGCTTCAGCTCGCTCGCGGTGGCCAGCCGGCTGGCGTCCACACCGAGCCGCTTGGCGAGCTGGGTCGCCTTGGGCGTCCCGCCGGTGAAGCCGCCCGACAACCGGTCCGCCCGGCCGCCGACGCCGCCCCCGCCGCCACCCCACGAGGTGTACGACCCCTCGGTGCGCTCCCACCGCACCAGCTCCGGCGGCAACTCCTCCAGGAACCGCGACGGCGGGTTGTAGGCCGGCGCGCCCCAGGCCGAGCGGGTGACCGCCCGGGACAGGTAGAGCCGCTGCCGGGCGCGGGTGATGCCCACGTAGGCAAGGCGCCGTTCCTCCTCCAGCTCGCGGGTGTCGCCGAGCGAGCGCAGGTGCGGGAAGACGCCGTCCTCCAGGCCGCTCAGGAAGACGACCGGGAACTCCAGCCCCTTGGCGGTGTGCAGCGTCATGAGGGTGACCACGCCCTGGTGGTCAGGGTCGTCGGACGGGATCTGGTCGGCGTCGGCGACCAGCGCCACCTGCTCCAGGAAGCCGGCCAGGGTGGCTCGCTCGTCGTCGGCGCCCAGCGCCTCGATCCGCTCGGTGTACTCCCGGGCGACGCTCACCAGTTCCTGGAGGTTGTCCACCCGGCCGGCGTCCTGCGGGTCGAGGCTCTCCTCCAGCTCGGCCAGGTAGCCCGAGCGGGTCAGCAACGCCTCCAGCACCTCCTCCGGGGTGCCGGTGGCGGCCAGCTCACGCGCCGAGTCGAGCAGTGCGACGAACTCGGCGATGCCGTTGGCCGCCCGGGTGGAGATGCCCGGCGCCTCCCGGGCCCGGCGCAGCGCGGCGCCGAAGGAGACGCGGTCCCGCGCGGACAGCGCCTCGACGCAGGCCTCGGCCCGTTCGCCGATGCCCCGGCGCGGGGTGTTGAGGACCCGGCGCAGGCTGACTGTGTCGTCGTCGTTCACCACGGCACGCAGGTAGGCAAGCGCGTCGCGGACCTCCTTGCGCTCGTAGAAGCGCACCCCACCGACCACCTTGTAGGGCAGGCCGACCCGGATGAACACCTCTTCGAACACCCGGGACATGGCGTTCGTGCGGTAGAAGACGGCCACGTCGCCCGGGCGGGTGTCACCGGCGTCGACCAGGCGGTCGATCTCCCGGGCCACCCAGTCCGCCTCGGCGTGCTCGGTGTCGGCCACGTAGCCGACGATCTGCTCACCGGCGCCGGCGTCGCTCCACAGCCGCTTGGGCTTGCGCGAGGTGTTCCGGTCGATGACCGCGTTGGCCGCGTTGAGGATCGTCTGGGTCGAGCGGTAGTTCTGCTCCAGCAGGATGGTGCGGGCGTCGGTGAAGTCCCGCTCGAACTCCAGGATGTTGCGGATGGTCGCGCCCCGGAAGGCGTAGATGGACTGGTCGGCGTCGCCCACCACGCACAGCTCGGCCGGCGGGATCCCCTCGGTGCCGGAGACCAGCTCCTTGATCAGCACGTACTGGGCGTGGTTGGTGTCCTGGTATTCGTCCACCAGCACGTGCCGGAACCGGCGCCGGTAGCTCTCCGCCACGTGCGGGTGCGACTGGAGCAGGTGCACCGTGGTCATGATCAGGTCGTCGAAGTCCAGTGCGTGCGCCTCGCGCAGCCGCCGCTGGTAGAGCGCGTACGCCTCCGCCAGGGCGCGCTCGTTGGGGCCCTTGGCCCGACCGGCGAACTCCTCCGGGTCGACCAGCTCGTTCTTCAGGTTGGAGACCTGGGCGGCGAGACCCCGGGCCGGGTAGCGCTTCGGGTCCAGGTCCAGCTCCCGGGCCACCAGCTGCATCAGCCGGCGGGAGTCGTCGGCGTCGTAGATCGAGAAGGTCGACTTGAGGCCGGCGTGCTCGTGCTCGGCGCGCAGGATGCGGACGCAGGCCGAGTGGAACGTCGACACCCACATCATCCGGGCGCGCGGGCCGACCAGCGCGGCCACCCGCTCCTTCATCTCGCCGGCGGCCTTGTTGGTGAAGGTGATCGCGATGATCTCGCCGGGGTGCACGTCCCGGGCGCCGAGCAGGTAGGCGATCCGGTTGGTCAGCACCCGGGTCTTGCCCGAGCCGGCGCCGGCCACGATCAGCAGCGGCGAGCGGGCGTGGGTCACCGCGTCCCGTTGGGGGCCGTTCAGGCCGTCGAGGAGGGCCTGCGGATCCGACCGCGCGCCCCCGGAACGGCGCGGCGGGGTCGGCCGGGACTCCGGCGTGGGCGGGGACGCGGGAATGTCGAAGAGAGGATGCATCGCACTCCGAGTCTATGCCGCCGGCCGGACACTTCCCCGCCCGCGCCGCCGGTCTGCGGACGGCGTCGCGTCCCACCTGTTGACCGGATTCCTTGCGCGCCCGCCCCGGGTGTCGGCATACTCGACGGCGTGTTCGATCAGCGCTTCTTTTACTACGGCTCCGGGAGTCCGGCAGCCGTGGGTCGCGTCTGATCGTCAGACCTACGAAAAAGCCCCGGGCTCCCAGAGCCCGGGGCTTTTCCGTCCCGGGATCCGGGTACCGGGCCCGAGCCCTGAAAGGGACGACGATGATGACTGACGTGGTGGAGTCCAGCGGCAGCCTGGCGCGGCACGACCGGCCGACCGGCAGCGATCCGACCGGCGCCGCGGCGGCGCGGACCGGCACCGACGACTCGGCGGCGGCCGAGCGGATCGGTGAGATCCGGCGGCGGATCGACGAGATCGACCGCACGCTCATCACGCTCTGGCAGGAACGGGCCGCGCTGTCCCAGGAGGTCGGCGCGACCCGGATGGCCTCCGGCGGGACCCGGCTGGTGCTCTCCCGGGAGCGCGAGATCCTGGAGCGGTTCCGCACGGAGCTCGGCGCCGACGGCACCCAGCTCGCGCTGCTGCTGCTGCGCGCCGGCCGCGGCCCGCTGTGAGCCGGCCGGCGTGGACGCCGGACCGCCCGCCGGCGTCGTGGTGACGCCGGCGGGCGGTCCGGTCCGGTTCAGGCCACCTCGTGGGTGACGACGATCTCCCGCTTCTCCGCGAAGTGGCAGGCGCTCGGGTGGTCCGAGCCCCGCCGGATCTCCAGCAGCGGCACCTCCTGGGCGCAGACGTCCTGCGCCTTCCAGCACCGGGTGCGGAACCGGCAGCCCGAGGGCGGGCTGACCGGCGACGGCACGTCGCCCTGGAGCCGGATGATCGCCTTGCTGTCCCGCACGGTCGGGTCCGGCACCGGCACCGCCGACAGCAGCGCCTGGGTGTACGGATGGGTCGGCCGCTCGTAGATCTCCTCCTCGGTGCCGATCTCCACCATCTTGCCCAGGTACATCACGGCGACCCGGTCGGACAGGTGGCGCACGACCGACAGGTCGTGGGCGATGAAGACGTACGACAGGCCGAACTCGCCCTGAAGCTTCTCCAGCAGGTTCATCACCTGGGCCTGGATGGACACGTCCAGCGCCGACACCGGCTCGTCGCAGACGATCACCTCGGGCCGCAGCGCCAGCGCCCGGGCGATGCCGATGCGCTGCCGCTGGCCGCCGGAGAACTGGTGCGGGTACCGGTTGATGTGCTCCGGGTTGAGGCCGACCAGGTCGAGCAGCTCCTTGACCTTGCCCCGCCGACTGCCGCGCGGAGCCACCTCGGAGTGGATCTCGAACGGCTCGCCGATCAGGTCACCGACCGTCATCCGCGGGTTGAGCGAGGTGTACGGGTCCTGCATCACCAGCTGGATCTGCCGACGCAGCCGCCGCAGCGCGCCACCGGAGAGCTTGGAGATGTCCTGACCCTTGTAGAGCACCTGGCCCGCGGTCGGCTTCTCCAGGTTCATCAGCACCCGGGCGAGGGTCGACTTGCCGCAGCCGGACTCGCCGACCACGCCCAGCGTCTCGCCGGCCTTGAGTTCGAAGGAGACGCCGTCGACCGCCTTGACCTGGCCGATGGTCTTCTTGAACACGATGCCCTGGGTCACCGGGTAGTGCTTGACCAGGTCACGAACCTCGATGATGTTCTCAGACACGGTTCACGAGCTCCTCGGCGAAGTGGCAGGCGCTGGCCCGGCCGTTGCCCAGCTGCAGCAGCGGCGGGACCTTCTCCCGGCACACCGGCTGCGCCATCGGGCAGCGCGGGTTGAAGGCGCAGCCCGGCGGGATGTTCATCAGGTTCGGCGGAAGTCCCTTGATGGTCCGGAGCTCCAGGCCCTTCTCGTCCATCCGCGGGATCGAGTCGAGCAGGCCGAGCGTGTACGGGTGTGCCGGCTTGGCGTACAGGTTGTAGACGTCGGCTTCCTCGACGATCCGGCCGGCGTACATGACCGCGATCCGGTCCGCGACGTCGGCGACCACGCCGAGGTCGTGGGTGATCAGGATCATGCCCATCTGCCGCTCCCGCTGGAGCTCGCCGAGCAGGTCCATGATCTGGGCCTGCACGGTCACGTCCAGCGCGGTGGTCGGCTCGTCCGCGATCAGCACCTCGGGGTCCAGCGCCAGCGACATGGCGATCATCGCGCGCTGCCGCATGCCGCCGGAGAACTGGTGCGGGTAGTTGCTGAACCGACCCTTGGCGTTGGGGATCTTCACCTGGTCGAGCATCTCGATCGCGCGCTTCTTGGCGTCCGCGCGGCTGAGGCCGCGCCGGATGCGGAACTGCTCGGCGATCTGGAAGCCGACGGTGAAAACCGGGTTGAGGGCCGAGAGCGAGTCCTGGAAGATCATGGCGATGCCCTCGCCACGGATCCTTCGCCGCTGCTCGGCGGACATCTTGAGCATGTCCTTGCCGTGGAAGCGCACCTGGCCGCCGGTGACGAACCCGGGCGGGGTGTCCAGGATGCCCATCACGGTCTGCGCGGTGACGCTCTTGCCGGAGCCGGACTCGCCGAGCACGGCGAGGGTCTCCCCCGCGTCGACGTGGTACGTCACACCGTTGATGACCTTGGCGACGCCGTCCCGGGTGCGGAACTCCACCCGCAGGTCGTCGACCTCGAGCAGGCGGCCCGAGGGGCGGCCGGATCCGTCGGCGCCCGCCGCGGACTGCTCGGACACGAGAATGTCGGACATCTCAGTTCCCCTATCGGAGCTTCGGGTCGAGGGCCTCGCGGACCGCCTCGCCGAGCATGACGAAGCTCAGCACGGCGGCGACGAGGAACGCGGAGGGGAAGAACAGCAGGAACGGCGA
>NZ_JBICSL010000034.1:0-15346 GCF_043197045.1 Micromonospora sp. NPDC049282 | reverse complement strand
TGGCCATGCTCAACCTCGGCGGTCACCGCCCCCAACTCCCCAACCGATGACCCACACATCCATCACAAGACCCATATTTATGACCGAGAGGTATAGCCCGAAAAAGTGATGCCCTTTTCCTGCGGCATCACGCTGCGTAAGACACGCCCGTGGCGGCGGGCCGGCGCCGCGGCCTCAAACGGCCGGTCGGGGTGCCACGCGACCGGCGAGCAGCAGACCGAGCAGGCCGCAGCCGGCCGCCACGCCCAGCGTGGCCGCGTAGCTCGCCGGACCGGGCGACGAGCCGCTGGCCAGCACCGCCCCGGTCAGCGCCAGCACGGTGGCGGCCGCCAGCGAGTCGCCCAGTTGCAACGCCGAGGAGTTCCGGCCCTGCTCGGCCGGGGCGGACAACTCCAGGGTGAGCACCGACAGCGAGGGATAGAGCAGCCCCATGCCCAGACCGGCGACCGCCCAGGCGAGCACCGCCGGTGCCACCGGGATGCCCGGCAGCAGCGCCGACGCCACGCCGGCCGTGCCGACGGCGATGCAGGCCAGCCCGGCCCGGGGCAGGCCGGCGGTGGAGCGGGGCGTGGCGATCCGGCCCTGGACCCACGAGCCCACCGACCAGGAGAGCGCCCCGACGGTCAGCACCAGCCCGGCGCCGGTGGGCGAGAAGCCACGCTCCCGGGAGAGCATCAGCGGGATCACCACCTCCGCGCCGACGAACGCCGCCGAGGCCAGGCCGCGCAGGCCGATCACCGTCGGCAGCCCGCGCGCCGCCCGCAGGAACCCGGGTGGCAACAGCCGAGGTACGCAGGTGAGCAACCCGGCCAGCGCCACCGCGATGAGGCCGGCGGCGAGCACGCCGCGCTGCTGCCCCCCGTGGTGCAGCAGTGCGGCGCTCGCCCCCGCCCCGCAGGCCCAGCCCACCCGGGCCAGCGCCCCGACCGGCGGGCGGGTCGGCACGGTGCCGGCCAGCGACCGCAGTCCCGGCTGGACCAGCAGCACCGCCGGCACCGCGACCGCCGGCACCGCCAGGAACACCCACCGCCAGCCCAGGTGCTCCACGATCAGGCCGGCCAACGCCGGCCCGACCAGCGACGGCACCACCCAGGCCGCCGCGAAGGCGGCGAACATCCGCCGCCGCAACCGCTCCGGGTACGCGTGCCCGACGATCACGTAGAGCGCCACCGAGAGCAGACCCGAGCCGAAGCCCTGCACCACCCGCCCGGCGACCAGCGCACCCATGCTGGTGGCGGCGCCCGCCAGGGCCAGACCGGCGACGAACCAGGCCACGCCGTGCCACATGGCCCCGCGCGGACCGCGCGCGTCGCACCAGATACCGGAGGCCACCATCGCCACCACCCCGGAGGCGAACGGTCCACCGAACGCCAGCGCGTACAGGCCGAGCCCGTCCAGGCTGCGCGCGACCGTCGGCATGGCGGTGCCCACCGCGAGGGCCTCGAACGCGAGCAGCGACACCAGGGCGACGCTGCCCACGGTCATCGCCCGCAGGCCCGGCGACCACAGCCCGACCGTGGAAGTCTCGGGTGCGGCGGCGGTGGCGGTCGTCATGGGCCACAGCCTGCTACTTCGACCGCGGTTGAAGTCAACTGTGGGCCCGGTCTCGTCAGGCGGTCTCCAACGCCTCGCCGACGCCCTTCGCCAGGCCGGACACGTGCTGGTCGGCGAGGACGTGCCCGGCGGTGATGACCAGGGCGAGCGGCCACTCGATCACCTGCAACGCGGCGAGCACCCCGATGCCGGCGTAGTAGGCCAGCTTGTCCGGCGGGGGCACGGCCACCTCACCCAGCAGCGGGACGTCCACCCGTCGGCTGTACGCGTGGATCATCTCCCGCGATCCGCTCAGGTGTCGCGTCAGCGTGCTCATCCTGCCTCCCCGGTTGCGACGACGGCATCGACCCCACCGGCATTCCACCGCCCTCGGCGTCCATGCCCCGGGCAGCGGGAAACTTCCCCCGGCCCCGGGGCATAACGGACGCCGCGCCGGGAAGTCGGGCCGCCGGGACGATTCCGGGAGGCGAGATGGCGTACGGCTTCGCCGGTCTCCTGCTGTCGCCGGCCGCCGTGCCGGACGCCATGGCGCGGGTGGCGCGTACCGTCGGGTCGGCCCTGCCCGGCGCCACCGTGCCGCCCGGTGTCACCGAGGCGGCGGGGAGCGTGGGGGCCGTCGCCACCCGCCTGGCCCGGCTGACCGGCCTGAGCCGCCGTCGGGTGTGGTCGCGGGACGGGCGGCACCACATCGAGGTGCACGGCGTCTGCCAGGACGGCGGAGACCGGCTGGCCCGGCAGGTCGAGGCGGCGCTGGAGGCCGTGCCGGGGGTGAGCTGGGCCCGGGTGAACGCGCCGTCCGGCCGCGTGGTGGTGGCGACCGGGGAGCCGGCGCCGAAGCTGCGCGACCTGATCGACACCGTGACGCGCGCCGAGCGGGCCTGCCCGTACGAGCCGGACCCGGAGATCCCGCCGCCGCATCCGCCCGAGGACGGCCCGCGCACCCCCCGTACGCTCGGCGCGCTCGTCTCCGACGCGCTCGGCCTGACCATCTCCGCGGCCACCCGGGTCCTGCCGTTCACACCGGTCCCCGGTGAGGTGGCGGGTCTGCTGAACGCGGTCGACCTGCACCCGAAGCTGCACGCGCTGGCCGACCGTGGCCTGCGTGCCGACCCCCGCGCCGAGGTGCTCTTCCCGCTCGCCGAGGCGGTGGTGCAGGGCCTCACCGGCGGTTGGGCCGGCATCGTGCTCGACGGCGCGCAGCGGGTGGTGCAGTGGGGTGAGGCGCGGGCCCATCTCGCCGCCTGGAGCCGGGCCGAACCGAGGCTGACCGGGGACCCCGACCGGGCGGTCGCGCGGGTCCCGGACAGTGAGCGGCCCGGCCCGGTCCCGGACGGGCCGGCCGAGCGCTACGTCCGGCGGATGCTCGCCACCGGCGCGGTGGCCGGCGCGGCCGCGGTTCCGGTGGCCGGCGGCAAGCGGGCCGCCGCGCTGGCGCTCTCCTCGCTGCCCAAGGCGCCGGGCAGCGGTCGCGAGGGCTACGCGGCGCAGCTCGGCCGGATGCTGGCCCGGCGCGGCGTGATCGCCATGGACCGTAGCGTGCTGCGCGAGCTGGACCGGATCGACACCGTGCTGCTGGACGCCGCGGTGCTCGGCTCCGACCGGGGTGTGCTGTCCGACCTGGCGCCGCTGCCCGGTGCCGACACCCAGCAGGTGGCCGCCCGCGCGTTCGCGCTGTTCGACCCCGCCGACCCGGACGCCGTACGGGCCGACGACGGGTGGCGGATCGGGCCGTTGGACCACCTCGACGCCGAGGACCCCGGGGACACCCCGGACAGCGAGCGGCTGCGCGCCGACGGGGAACGGCTGCTCGGCCTGGCCCAGGGTGGCCGCCTCGCCGCCCTGCTGCGGGTGGAGCCGGAACCCGCGCCCGGGGTGGACGCGCTGGTGTCCGCCGCCCGCCAGGCCGGATTCCGGCTCGTGATCGGCGGCGCCGAGGACGGCCGGTACGACTTCGGCGACCGGCGGGTGCCGGGCGGGACCGGGCTCGGCGGCGCGGTCCGCGACCTGCAACGCGAGGGCGCGGTGGTGCTGGTGGTCTCCGGGGAGCGCTCGGCGCTCGCCGCCGCCGACTGTGGCCTCGGCGTGTCCGCGCCGGACGACCTGCCGCCGTGGGGCGCGCACCTGCTGGTCGGCGACGACCTGCGGATCCCTGCCCTGATCATCGACGCCGCCGGGGTGGCCCGCCGGATGACCGGGCAGAACATCCGGATCGCCATGGCCGGCAGCGGGCTCGGCGCGCTCGGCGCGTTCACCGCCGACCGGCGGCACCTGCCGCGCCGGACCCTGGCGGCGGTGAACGGCGCCGCCGCGGTCGCGTTCGCGCACGGCGTCTTCCGGGCCCACCGGCTGCCGGACCGCACCGGCAGCCCGATGCCGGCGATCACCGCCTGGCATCTGATGCCGGTGGAGACCGTCCTGGAGCAGCTCGGCAGCCACCCGAGCGGGCTGACCGACGAGGAGGCCGGCCGCCGCCGGGGCGCGGCGGCCGGCGACGGACACGGGTACGGGCCGGTCGGGCTGCTCCGCGCGTTCGTCGACGAGTTGTCCAATCCACTCACCCCGGTGCTGGCCGCCGGGGCGGTGCTGTCCGCCGCGTTCGGCTCGCTCGTCGACGCGGCGCTGGTGGGCGGCCTGGTCGGCGGCTCCGCGCTGGTCGGCGCGGTGCACCAGCGCAACACCGAACGTTCCCTGGCCGAGCTGCTGTCCCGGTCGGCGATCACCAGCCGGGTGCGGCGCGACGGCGCGGAACGGGTGGTGCCCGCCGAGGACCTGGTGCCCGGCGACGTGATCAGTGTCGGCTCCGGTGACGCCGTGCCGGCGGACTGCCGGGTGCTGACCAGCGACGGCCTGGAGGCCGACGAGTCGTCCCTGACCGGCGAGTCGCTGCCGGTGGCGAAGAGCCCCGAACCGGTGGTCGCCGCGGCGCTCGCCGAGCGCCACTCGATGCTCTTCGAGGGCACCACCGTGGCCGCCGGACACGGCACCGCCGTGGTGGTGGCCACCGGCGCGGAGACCGAGTCGGGGCGGAGCATGGCCCTGGCCCGGCAGGCCCCGCCGACCAGCGGGGTGGAGGCGCGGCTCGGCAGGCTGACCAGCACCGCCGTACCGCTGGCGGCCGGCTCGGCGATCGCGGTGGCCGGGGCGGGGCTGCTGCGGGGCGTACCCCTGGCCGAGACGGCGGCGACCGCCGCGAACCTGGCCGTGGCGTCGGTGCCGGAGGGGCTGCCGTTCCTGGTCAGTGCCGCGCAGTTGGCGGCGGCGCGGCGGCTGGCCGAGCACGGCGCGCTGGTCCGCAACCCCCGCACCATCGAGGCGCTGGGCCGGGTGGACGTGCTCTGCTTCGACAAGACGGGCACGCTGACCGAGGGGAAGTTGCTGCTGGCCGGCGTGGGCACCGGCGACGACCGGTACGCCCCGGCAGACCGTCTGGACGACCCGCTCCGGTCGACGCTGGCGGCGGGGCTGCGGGCCACTCCGGCCGCGGCCGACCCGGACGAGTTGCCGCAGCAGACCGACCGGGCGGTACGCCGGGGCGCGAACGCGGCCGGGGTGACCGAGCGCACCGGGGCGGCGGACTGGACCGCGACGGGTGGACTGCCGTTCGAGCCGTCCCGGGGTTACAGCGCCACCGTCGGGCGCACCGCGGAGGGGTCGCTGCTCAGCGTGAAGGGCGCGCCCGAGTCGGTGCTGCCGCGCTGCACGTCCCGGCGTACCGCCGGGGGTGACCGCCCGTTGGACGCCGCCGGCCGGGACGAGGTGCAGGCGATGCTGGCCGCCCGGGCCGGCGCCGGGCACCGCATCCTCGCGCTGGCCGAGTGTCCCGTCTCCACCGACGCGGTCACCGACGAGCAGGTGGACGGGCTGGTCTTCGTGGGTTTCCTGACGCTCGCGGACGGGGTGCGGGAGAGCGCCCGGCCGGCGGTGGAGCGGATCCGGAAGGCGGGCGTGCACACCGTCATGATCACCGGGGACCATCCGGCCACCGCCGAGGCCATCGCCGCCACCATCAGCCCCGACCACGGGCAGCAGCGGGTGGTGACCGCCACCGACCTGGACCGGCTCGACGACACCGCGCTCGCCGAGCGGCTGATGGCCACCGACGTGGTGGCCCGCTGCACGCCCGCGCACAAGGTACGGATCATCCAGGCGTTGCAGCGTCACGGTCGGACCGTGGCGATGACCGGCGACGGCGCCAACGACGCCCCGGCGATCCGCCTGGCCGACGTCGGCATCGCGCTCGGCCAGCGCGGTACCCCGGCCGCCCGCGCCGCCGCTGACCTGGTGGTCACCGACGACCGGCTGGAGACGATCATCGCCACCCTGGTCGAGGGGCGGGCCATGTGGTCGTCGGTCCGGCACGCGCTGAGCATCCTGGTCGGCGGCAACCTCGGCGAGATCGCGTTCAGCGTGCTGACCGCCGCCTCGACCGGCCGGTCCGCCCTGACCGGCCGGCAGTTGCTGCTGGTCAACCTGCTCACCGACCTGGCTCCGGCGCTGGCCATCGCGGTCCGCCCGCCCGCCGAGGACCGCACCGACCGCCTGCTGGGGGAGGGCCCGGACACGTCGCTCGGCGCCACCATGACCCGGGAGATCGGGCTGCGCGCGGCGGCGACCACGCTGGGCGCGACCGCGGGCTGGACGCTGGCCCGGTGGACCGGCACCCGACGCCGCGCCGGCACGGTGGCGCTGGCCTCGCTGATCGGCACCCAGCTCGGCCAGACGGTGCTGGCCGGCGGCACCAGCCCCACCGTGCTGGTCGCCACCGCCGCGTCGGTCGGCGTGCTGGTCGTGGTGGTCCAGACGCCGGGGGTCAGCCAGTTCTTCGGCTGCACCCCGCTCGGCCCAGTGGGCTGGACCATCGCCACCGGCTCGGCACTCGGCGCGACGTTCGCCAACGGCGCGTTGACCCGGCTGGTGGACCGCCTGCCGCAGCCCGGTTCGCATGGGCGCACCGATCAGGGGTACGGCGAAGCGCATGACGCCTGAGGTGACCTTCGTCGGTACGGCTACCACGGTGCTCCGGATCGGCGGCTTCACCCTGCTCACCGACCCGAACTTCCTGCACCGGGGGCAGCGGGCCTATCTGGGTCGGGGGCTGTGGTCGAAGCGGAGCACCGATCCGGCGCTGACCATCGGTGAGCTGCCCCCGCTGGACGCGGTCGTCCTGTCCCACCTGCACGGCGACCACTTCGACCGGGTGGCCCGGCGCGGGCTGGACCACTCCCTGCCGATCCTCACCACGCCCGAGGCGGGACGCAAGCTGCGCCGTTGGGGGTTCGAGGCGGCGGCGGGCCTGCCCACCTGGCGCTCGCACGAGCTGCACCGGGGCGACGAGACCCTGCGGCTGACCGCGCTGCCCGGCCAGCACGGGCCCGGCCTGCTGGACCGCGCGCTGCCGGACGTGATGGGCAGCCTGATCGACCTGGAGCAGGGCGGCGAGCGGCGGTTCCGCCTCTACGTCACCGGGGACACGCTGCGCCGACCGCGGCTCGCCGAGATCCCGCGGCGCTTTCCGGGCATCGACGCGATGCTGATCCACCTCGGCGGCACCCGGATCGCCGGCATCCTGCTCACCATGGACGCCCGGCAGGGCGCCGACGTGGTCGAGCTGATCCGGCCGCGGCTGACCGTGCCGATCCACTACGACGACTACCCGGTGTTCCGCTCCCCGCTGCGGCACTTCGTGGCGGAGGCCCGGCGGCGCGGCTTCGCCGGCCAGGTCCGCACCGTCCACCGCGGCGAGACGGTGCCGCTGACCCCCTGAGCGCCGGTCAGCGCCAGGTGGCGGCGGCCCGGCGCAACCGGTCGTTGATCGCCCGGCCGACCCCCTCGTCGGGCACCGGCTCGGCCACGATCCCGGTCACCCCGGCCGCGTCGAGCCGGTGCAACGCGTCGAAGAGCCGTGCGGCCGCCGCGGTCAGGTCACCGTCGGGCGAGAGCACCTCCACCGCCGCCCAGTCGCCGTCCGCCGGTGCTTCCCGGAAGGCCAGGAACCCTTGCCGGCCGCCGTCGCGCTCGGCCGCCGTGCCCACCCGCAACGGGGTACGCGGGGCGTAGTGCGCGGCCAGCGTCCCGGGCGCGACCGGCTGGCCGGAGCTGCCCTGGCGTACGTCGACCGGTCCGATCGCCTCGACCAGCGCCTCGACCGGCAGCGCGCCGAGCCGGAGCACCACCGGCCGCTCACCTCGGGCGTCCACGATGGTGGACTCGATCCCGCACCGGGTGGGCCCACCGTCGAGCACCACGTCCACCGCGGCACCCAGCCCGGCCACCACGTGCTCGGCCCGGGTCGGGCTGAGCTGGCCGAACCGGTTGGCGCTCGGCGCGGCCACCGGCACGCCGGCGGCGGCGATCAAGGCCCGGGCGGCCGGCTCGTCCGGCACCCGCACCGCCATCGTCTCCAGCCCGGAGGTGACGATCGGCGGGATCGCCGCGGGCCGGTCCACGATCAGCGTGAGCGGGCCGGGCCAGAACCGCTCCACCAGCGCGGCCACGGCCGGTGGCACGGCGCCGACGAGCGCGGGCAGGTCGGCGGCGTCGGCCAGGTGGCTGATCAGCGGGTCGAAGCTGGGCCGGGCCTTCGCCTCGAAGATCCGTGCCGCGGCGCGGGCGTCCAGCGCGTTCGCGCCCAACCCGTAGACCGTCTCGGTGGGGAAGGCGACGAGCCCACCGGCGCGCAGGACGGCGGCGGCCTCGTCGATGCCGCTGTCGGCCGGTAGGACGCGGGGGGTTCCGGTGCTCACGCTCCGACGCTAGCCTGCCCCGGTCGCCGGCCCCGCGCGGCCCTGCCGGCATCGCCGGTCACCGGCAGGCGGCGGTTCGCAGCCGCTTCGCGTGGTCAGGCCGGCGGGTCGGCCGCGGGGTCGGCGTCGGGCAGGGTGGGCGCGTCGGTGGGGTAGAGCCCGGCGGCAAAGCCGTACACCTGGTCGCCGGCGCGCGGGATCTGCGCGAAGCGCCGGGCCAGCGTCTGCACCTCCGCCCAGAACTCCCGTACGTCCTCGACCGGGATACGCGCGTGCACAAGCGTGCATCGCAGCTCGTCGGCGGCGTGCGCGGCGGCTGCCTCGGCCGCGGCCTCGGCGAGCCCGTTGATGCGTGCGACGACCTGCTTGTCCTCCGGACGGTGGAGCGCGCCGACGTAGAAGGTGCGGGCCACCCGGCCGTAGAAGCGTTCCTCGATGGCCCGGACCCGACGGGTGCGTACCACCCGCAGCAGGCCGGCGTCGACCAACTGGTTCACGTGGTAGGCCACGCTGCTCTTCGGCCGGTCCACGGCGCGGGCCAGCTCGTTGACCGTGGCGGCGCGTTCCAGCAGCAGCTCCAGCAGGGTGCCCCGGAGCGGGTCGGCGAGCGCGCGCAACTGCTCGGGCGCGGTGACCACGAGCAGGTCGTCGAGGTCGTAGTCCGGGATCCGCTGATTGACCGACATTTCTCGACCGTTCTAATATTCTGGTTCGTTCGATGATTCTGGTCCGACAGTCAGGAGTCTAGAGATGGCCGAGATCCTCCTCTTCCACCACCTGCGGGGGCGCACCGACGGCGTCCGCGCCCTCGCCGACGCGCTCGGCGCCGGCGGGCACACCGTGCACGTCCCCGACCTCTTCGACGGCGAGTTGCCGGCCAGTGTCGAGGAGGGCTCGGCGCTGACCAAGCGGATCGGCGCCGACGTCCTCGACCGGCACGCCGACCGGATCGCCGCCGACCTGCGTCCCGACCTGGTCTACGCCGGCGTCTCCTGGGGCGCGGCCATCGCCCAGCGGCTCGCCCAGACCCGACCCGGCGCCCGCGCCGCCCTGCTCTACGAGGCCTGCCTGCCGGTCACCGGCGAATGGGCGGTCGGCCCCTGGCCCGACGGCGTGGCGGTGCAGGTCCACGGCATGGAGCGGGACCCGTTCTTCGGACTGGAGGGCGACGTCGACGCCGCTCGCGAACTGGTCTCGATCGTCGGCCCGGAGCGCGGCGAGCTGTTCGTCTACCCGGGTGACCGGCACCTGTTCACCGACCGCTCGCTCCCGTCGTACGACGCGGAGGCCACCGCGCTGGTGGTGAGCCGCAGCCGCGACCTGCTCGACCGGCTGGGCTGACCGGTCGGCCGGCGTCCGGTTGCCGCTACCTGTACTGCGCGATCTGGATCAGGTTGCCGCAGGTGTCGTCGAACACCGCCGTCGCGACCGGGCCCATGTCGACCGGCTCCTGGGTGAACAGCACACCGAGCTGCCGCAACCGCTCGTGCTCGGCCGCGACGTCGTCCACCGCGAACTGCGTCAGCGGGATGCCGTCGCCCGCGAGCGCCTCCTTGAACGCCTTGGCGGCCGGGTGCGCGTCGGGCTCCAACAGCAGCTCGATGCCGTCCGGCGCGTCCGGCGAGACGACGGTCAGCCAGCGGTGCTCGCCGGTCGGCACGTCCGTCTTCCGCACGAAGCCCAGCACCTCGGTGTAGAAGCGCAGCGCCTTGTCCTGGTCGTCGACGTACACGCTCGTCAGGTTGATTCTCATGGCGTCTCCTCGGTGGTTTCGGACCTGAGCCATCGCTCGGTGATGGATCGCAGCGGCCGGGTGTCGAGATGGTGGAACTTGTAGCGTCCCTGCCGTCGCGTGATGATCAGGCCGGCGGCCTCCAGGACGTCGAGGTGCTGGGAGATCGCCTGCCGGGACGAGCCGACCTGGTGCCTGGTGGCCAACCGGCCGCAGATCTCGAACAGGGTCTGACCGTCGCGTTCGGTCAGCTCGTCGAGGATCAGGCGGCGGGTGTGGTCGGCCAGCGCCTGGTAGAGATCGCCCACGTCCACCACGATAGGCAAGCCCGGACTTGCATACAATCCCCGTCCGGGCCGGCCCCTGACCGAAACGCCGCCGGACTAAGGGCTTGTCCGGCGCCGGGGTGGTTCCCATGGCGGGCACCACCCCGCGGGCGTCAGGTGGTGTAGTCGGCGTTTATCCGGATGTATCCCTCGGTCAGGTCACAGCCGTAAACGGTGAAGGCACCGGCGGCGATGCCCAGGTCCACCTCGATCACCACGTCGTCGCCGCGCAGGTGATCCTGCAACCGCCGCAACGTCTCGTCCGTCGCCGGCGCGGGAAAGACCTCCAGGCCGCCGAAGCCGATACGCACCCGATCCGGCCGGATGTCGTCGTCCTCCTCGCATTTGCCCACGGCCATCGCCACCCGCCCCCAGTTCGGGTCGGCGCCGTGTACAGCGGTCTTCACCAGCGGTGAGTTCACCACCGCCTTGCCGACCCGCTTGGCCTGGTCGTCGTCGCGGGCGCCGGTCACCCGGACCTCGATCAGCTTGCTGGCGCCCTCGCCGTCGCGAGCCACCATCCGCACCAGGTCGAGGGCGCAGGCGTGCAGCGACTCCGCGAACTCGTCGAGGTTGACCGGCCCGGCGAGCCCGTTGGCGAAGATGGCCGCGGTGTCGCTCGTCGAGGTGTCGGTGTCGATGCTCACCGCGTTGAAGGTCCGACCGATCACCGCGCGGAACACCCGGTCCAGGTCTGCGGCGGCGATAGCGGCATCGGTGCAGAAGAAGGTCAACAGCGTGGCCATGTTGGGTTCGATCATGCCGACGCCCTTGGCGACTCCCACGACGGCGGCCGCACCGCACCGCGAACGCGACACCTTCGGATGGGTGTCGGTCGTCATCATGGCCGCGGCGATCCGGTCGAAGTCCGCCGGCGGGAACGGCCCGCGCAGCCCGGCGAGGCGCTCACGCAACCGGGGCATCGGGTACTGCCGTCCGATCACCCCGGTCGAGGCGATCAGCAGGTCGTCCGGATCCAACCCCAGCGCCTGGGCGGTCATCGCCCGGACCTCACGGGCGTTCGCCATGCCCTCCTCGCCGGTGGCGACGTTGGCGTTGCGGGCGAGCACCACCACGCCACGGGCCGACGACGTACGCGCCGAGCGGCTGAGCGTCACACTGGGACCGGCGAACCGGGACCGGGTGAAGACCGCCGCGCTGGCCGCGGGCACTTCCGAGACCAGCGCGGCGAAGTCGTCGCCCTCGTCCTTGAGCCCCGCGTTGCCGACGAGCGCACGGAAACCCCGGGGGGCGATGGTGTCCACGTGATGACTCTCCCTGATCGACCACGAGCGGCATGAACATACCGCGGTTCACAGGAATATGCGTCCCGGTGTCCGTCATCTGATCGGGACCGCCCGGCCGACGGCGCAGCGGCGGTGGCAGACCTCAACCCGTTTCGACCATCGGTTGGTGGAGGGTGACGGGCGTTGAGCGTCAAAGCATGGCGGTCCTCAGTCTGCCGCCCATGGTCAGCTCGGCGGCGTGGGTGCCTCAGCGGGCCTTCCAGCTGCCCGGCGAGCGTCGGCGACTGCGATCGCGATCAGCACCACGGGCACTGCGGCGACCACCGCCAGCGGCGGGGCGAAGGCTAGCGGCACGGCGAGCAACAGCAGAGCAGCAATGCCGAGCAGTCGGTGCCTGGAGACGCGCGAGAAGACAACCCACTCCAGCAGCGTGCGGCCCGCCACGTACAGGGCTGGGCCGCCGAGCATCAACGCAAGCCAGGACTTGAACGTATGGCCGGTGGGGTGCCTTTGCACCAGTTCATTGCCGATGGCGGTGGCGGCAACCCCGATGATCATGAAGAGATGGGCGGTGCCGGCTACTCGGCCCAGGCTGGCGGGATTGGCCGCCAACCTGACCGCCGACCCGAACAGCTCGCCTGCTTTGTAGAAGTAGATACGCCAAAGCAGCACAGCAGTGATGAACGCGATGACCAGGCCAAGCGTCTGCGGGAGGCGCGGGTTCCCGGACGCCTCGGTGTAGGCGATCCCGACCGCGAGGATCGTCTCCCCGAGCGCAATCAGCAGCAACTGTTGGTACCGATCGGCGAGATGCCCGGCAGCGGATTCCCAAGCCAAGATGCGCTCTGGCCCCTGCCACGGCACCCACCAGCCCAGCCGGGCCGATCCGTACTCGATGGCGATCGCGAGCGACCAAAGCAGGGTCCTGGCCGAACCGTGGGCGAGGGCACCGAGCAGCCACGCCACGGCGGACACGCAGAACCAAACCAGGATTCCCCAATAGAGGCGCTGTAACCAATGTGACCGCAGTGCCAGAGCGACCACCAGTGCCCGGCCGGCCTGGAGCGCGACGTAGACGCTGGCGAACATCCACGCACTGCCGTCGAACGCCCTCGGGGTGGCGACGCCCAGGAGCAGCACACCGAAGGCCGTCACCAGCACCATGACCTGCACCGCCAGGCGGCGGGGCTCGAAGCGCGCCGTGCTGTAGGCCGTCATTGACCAGACCCAAATCAGCGGCAGGATCAGCAGCAGTGCCTGCAGCAGACTCGCCCATCGCACTGCACCAGAGGCAGACGCCAGTTGCGCCGTGCTAGCCACCAGTCGGTTGAGAGCGAAGACCAGCACAAGATCGAAGAAGAGTTCGACGAAGCTCGCTTCCTGCTTGCTCCGCTCCCCCCGGAGGAGCTTCACCCCCGAACCAATGGCCGCACCAGCACCCTCCATGCGAGCCATTCAATGCCGGAATGCCGCCGCGCGAAGGACGATTGTCGGCATCCGAGTACTCGTTCCTGAGCACGGCCCTCAACTGGCCGGCCCAGACGGCCCAGCGACGGCCCCAGGACCGGTCATCGCTGGCATGTCGCACGGTCAGATTGGGAATCGGGTTGAGTCACGGCCGCCGGGCGTGGTGCCCGCTGGCCGTGGGGCCACGGGCGACCTGGCCACGCTCTACGACCCGCCCCTACTGACCGATGTTGACCGCTGCATCGGGCACGGATCGGGCACGGGCCTCCACCCGCAATCCAAGGGAGAGCCAACAGAGGAAGGAAACGGGCCGTGACCTGGCCGGATGGTGTGGTGGAGCCCAGGGACTCGAACCCTAACCCCTGCCTTGCAAAGGCGGATGGCGGGCGCTGAGCGTGACCGACAAGCGGCAACGTCGTCTTTCACTCAGCGCCCGTCGTCCGCTGTCGGGGCTTACCACCGGATGTCACCGCTTCTGCTGACGCTCCAGCCTTGTCGGCCGGCGTTGTTCGGCCTCGGCTGGCGCAAGTGGCAGGCACTCAAGGTCAGACCCGGCTGAGCCCGCCACCGCAAGTGGCAGGCCCAGCGCGCGCAGAGGCGCTGCTCCAAGGGTTTGGGCGAGCGCCGGGATCAGCGCGGGCTGAGGCTGGGGCTAGGGCTGAGGCCGGGCTTACTCGGCTTGGGGCTAGGGCTGAGGCCCGGCCCGCTCGGCTTGGGGCTAGGGCTGAGGCCCGGCCCGCTCGGCTTGGGGCTAGGGCTGAGACCGGGCCCGCTCGGCTTGGGGCTAGGGCTGAGGCCCGGCCCGCTCGGCTTGGGGCTAGGGCTGAGGCCCGGCCCGCTCGGCTTGGGGCTAGGGCTGAGGCCGGGCTCACTCGGGCTGGCGGTTGGGACGGGGTTCGCCGGCTGTGACGGCCGGCCATCGTTGCTGCCGCTGGCGGCAAATGCAAACGGCGTGGCGATCACGAGGGCGGCCAGCACGCCGGCCGCACTCGCCGCCACGGTGTTCCGGCGACGGTTACGCGCCCGCCGCTCCGCCCTGCTCAATGAATCCTGCATAGTTGGTGCCTCCTCGGCCATCTCGGAGAGGGTGGAGCGGAGTAGGTGTTCGAACGACTCAGTCATCGCTGCAGCTCCAGCAGTTCCGTGTTCGGGAGAAGTTGGCGCAGCCGGGTGACCGCGCGGTGGGTTCGGCTGCGAACCGTCCCAACCGAGCAGCCCAGCAGCTCGGCGACCTCGGCCTCCGGCAGATCCTCGTAATAACGGAGGACCACCACTGCTCGCTGTGCTGGCGGCAACTGCCACAGTGCGGCCTGTAGTGCCAACCGGAGATCCGTTCCCGTACTCGGATCGGCCACCACGGAAGCGTCCGTACCGATTGATACCTCCCGGCGGCGACGCAACCGCCGCCACCAACTGACCTGCTCTCGGTACATGACCGCCCGCAGGTACCCCTCCGGATCGGAATGGCGAATACTCCGCCACCTCGGGATCGTCTTTGCCAGCGCCGACTGGAACAAGTCCTCGGCGCTGCTCCGGTCACCGGTGAGCAGGTAGGCGACCCGTATCAGCACCGGCGCACGGCTAGCCACGAAATCGGCCAGCAGTGCCCGTTCGTCGTCTTCCACCCCACCACTCTCGTTTCCTCGTTCTCACCCGTTACAGACGTCTGAAGACCGTGCGGCTATCCCGGAGCCGACGAGATTTTCAGGACAGCTCCCTCGGCTTGATGCCCGTGACGTGTGGTGGCTTGGCGACCCGCGCGCATAGTGCGTGCACCGCGCGCCCTTCCTGGTCCCACACCGTCAGTTTGGAAGAGCGTGCTCAACCGGCCGTGATGTCCGCCGTGAGTCCGCACATCGTGGAACGGGCCTGCTCCCCGGTGTCAATGCCCTGATGGAGCCGCGGAACGTCAACCGGCGCTTCGAGCAGCTCCGCGCGGCGGCCGGACTGGACTGGTTGCACCTGCACGACCTTCGGCACGCCTTCGCCACGTTCCTTCTCGACCAGGGCGAGGAGTTGCGCACGGTGATGGAGCTGCTCGGGCACTCCACGATCCGGATGACGGCCGACACCTATGGCCACGTCCTGCCGGCGCGTGCCCGCCAAGCTACCTCCGCCATCGACCGGCTTCTCGGCGAGAAGGGGACGGCGTGAACGGCTTGGCTGTACGGATGGCTGTACTCGGTGTCAACGCCGCCTCAAACGGGACCACCGTGGTCCGGCTGAAACTGGACCACCTCGGTTTGGTTGATCTTTAGTCGTTGGTCTTGGTGGCTG
>NZ_JBICSL010000033.1:0-15995 GCF_043197045.1 Micromonospora sp. NPDC049282 | reverse complement strand
AGATCAACCACCCCCCGACCAGCCCACCAACTACCAGACACCCCACCGTCAACCCCACCCCACCAGCCCAAACAAGATGGAACTACTCCCGTGAAAGAGGGCCCGCGGAGGAGGGGTGGGGGTGGGGGTGGCGTGGTTAGGCGGCGGAGAGGTGGACGCCGTCTCGGCCCTGGCGTTTGACCGCGTACAGGGCCTGGTCGGCTCGGTGCAGGGTGCGCTCGGGGGTTTCGCCGGGGCGGGGAAGCGCGATGCCGATGCTGATCGTCTGGCCGGTGCGGCGGGCGGCCTCGGTGAGCCGCTCGGCGATCCCGACCGCCTCCTGCGGGTGGCTCACCTCGATCACCGCGACGAACTCGTCACCGCCGGTCCGGTAGAGCTCGTCACCCTGGCGCAACGCGCCCTCCAGCGCCCGGGCCAGCCCCACCAGCAGCCGGTCGCCGGCCTGGTGGCCGTACGTGTCGTTGACGTCCTTGAACCCGTCCACGTCGATCGCCAGCAGGGCGGTACGCCCCGGCGTGGCGCTGGCGATCCGCTGCCCGAACGGCCCGGTGTGCCGCAGCCCGGTGAGCGGATCCGAACTGGCCTGCTCGCGCAGCCGCGCCAGGGTGCGCAGCCGGTCGAGGCAGGTCCACGCCTGCCCGGCCAGCAACTCGATCAGGTTGACCGTGGTCGGGTCCGGCCGCAGCGACCGCTCGTCGGCCACCAGCAGCACGCCACCGGCGGTCGGCGCGCCGACCGGCACCGCCACCAGCGTGCGCGCCCCGGCCCGGGTCAGCGGCAGATATTCGCCGGTCGGCGGGTGCCCCGCCTCGCCCAGCGTGTACGCCGAGCCGTACCGGTGGGCCCGGTCGATCATCCGGTCGAGCGCGGCCGGGCCGGCCCCGGTCAGCTCGTCCCGGATCCGGGCCTCCAGCTCGCCCGGGGTGTCGGTGGGCGCGCCCAGCCGGGGTCCACGCCGGCCGGTGAGCACCAGCACGGCGGCGGAGAGCGCGGACACGTCCCGGGCCGCGGTGATGGCGGCGGTCATCAGGTCCCAGTCCGTCGGGGCGGCGGTGAACGCGGCGGCGTGCCGGAGCAGCTTCTCGCTGCGGCTCTCGGCCGGCGGGCCGCCGAGCGCCGCGATCCGGGCGCCGAGCCGGTCGGCCAGCCGTTCGGCGGTCTCCCGCCACGGCGCGAGCGTGACCGGCTCGCTCCACTGCAGGTCGAGCACGCCGATCGGCCGGCCGGCCGGATCGCGTACCGGCACGCAGAGTTCGGCGGTGACGTCCGGTCGGACCGGCAGGTAGTCGGGGTCGGCGGTGACGTCGGGAACGGCGGCGGTCTCGCCGGACGCGTAGACCCGCCGCACCACCGACGGCTCGGGCCGGTGCCGGGCCGGCCCGGCGCCGTCGGCCGTGGCCGGCACGTGCGAGAAGACCTGCCAGGCGCCGGTGGCCGCGACGCACCTCAGGCGGTCGTGGACCCGGAGCAGGACGGTGGCGGTCGCCGGGGTGTGCCGGGCGAGCGCGGCGACGGTCCACTGGCACGCCTCCGGCACGGTCGACGCCGTGGGAAGGCGCACCGTGACATCGCGGAGGACTCGCTCGTGATCCACGTCGTTCCTGTTGGGAGGGGGTGGGGACGCGATCAAGCGTACTCATCTCCGGGTGCCGTCGACCTTCGTACACATGTGCTATCCACAGGCTGTGGACACGGCCTGTGGGCTGCGCGGCACCGGCTGACGGCGATAGCGTGAGGGCCCCGGGCCCGAGGAGGCGCCGATGTTCATCGCCCAGCTCAGCGACCCGCACGTGACCACCGGTCCGCTCGCCGCCGAGCCGGCGGCCGGGCTGCACCGGGCGCTGGGCACGGTGCTCACCCTGCGTCCGCGACCGGAATGCGTGGTCATCACCGGCGACCTCACCGGCAACGGCCGACCGGACGAATACCTCGCCCTGCGGGAGATCGTCGGGCGGTTCCCGCTGCCGGTCCACCTGGCCACCGGCAACCACGACGACCGGGAGTCGCTGCTCGACACGTTCGGCGGCACCCCGCACCTGGCCGGCGGGTTCTCCGCGCACTACCACGTCGACCATCCGGACGCCACGCTCGTGGTGCTCGACTCGCTCACGGCGGGCAGTTCCGGCGGGCGACTCGGCGACGAGCAGCTCGACTGGCTCGACGGCGTGCTCGCCGGCCGGCCGGAGACGCCCGCCGTCGTGTGCCTGCACCATCCGCCGGTCGCGGTGGGGGTCCCGGCCGCCGACGCCATCCGGCTCGCCGACGCCGACGCGCTCGCCGCCGTGATCGGGCGGCACCCCCATGTCGTACGCGTCGCCGCGGGTCACCTGCACCGCCCGGTGACCAGCGCGTTCGCCGGCACGGTGCTGACCACCGCGCCGAGCACCTGGGTGCAGGCGAGCCTGACCATGGCCGAGGAGGACGAGATCGGCCTGGTCGCCGAGCCGACCGCGTTCCTGCTGCACCGGGTGGCCGACGGCGGCTGCGTCACGCACACCGTCCAGGTCAGTCACGCGGCCGGGCGGACCTGCTGGTTCTGAACCCAGGTGCCGCTCCTCTGGTACGTCGCCTACGGGTCCAACCTGCACGCGGCCCGGCTCGACTGGTACCTGCGCGGCGGGCGCCCACCCGGCGGGCTGCGCACGTACCCCGGTTGTCGGGACTGCCGGCCGCCGCACCGGACGGTCCCGACGCTGATCCCCGGCGGGATCTACTTCGCCGGCGAGTCCCGGGCCTGGACCGGCGGCATGGCGTTCTACGACCCGGACCTGCCCGGCCGGGCGGCGGTCCGCGGCTACCTGGTGACGATCGAGCAGTTCGCCGACATCGCGGCCCAGGAGATGTACCGGCCGCCCGGCGCCGACCTGGCCGGGATCCGCACGGCCGCCGGGACCGGCCGGGCCACGCTCGGTCCGGGCCGCTACGAGACGCTGCTGCGGGTCGGCGAGCGCGACGGCCTGCCGATGCTCACCTTCACCGCCCCGCACCGGGCGGTGGAGGTGCCATGGACCCGTCCGGCCGCGGTCTACCTCGGCATGCTGGCGCGCGGGTTGCGGGAGGCGCACGGCTGGGACGTCGCGCGGACCGTCGACTACCTGGCGGGCCGGCCGGGGGTGGCCGGGCGGTGGACCCGGCGCGCGCTGCGCACGCTTGTCGGCGCCACCGGATCCGACCCTCCGGCGGTACGGTCGAGTTCGGACAGTCGGCTCCGGGTGCCGGACCGTCGAGCATGAGCGACCGTTCGGCTGGCAGCGGGTGGCCCGCCGGGAGTTTTTCGGCTCAGGAAGGTTGCCAGAGCAAAGTTTTCGGCGTGACATGAGCGTCGGCGTCGGCTCCCTGGTCCCTGGGAGCCGACGCCGTGGGCTCGACCTGCGGCCCGGTGGATGAGAAGCTACCCCGCGGGCGGCGTTCCCCCCCGAGTGCCGCCCTCCGCGATCGACCCCTGTCACGGCACGGATCAGGGCCACCGGGCGAACCATCGTCCGGACACCACGCGCCGGTATCTCACGAGGAGTTCCATGTCCGTCTCCGGGATGCGCCGCCGGGCCACCGTAGGCCTGGCCGCACTCGCCGCGACCGCGTTCACCGCGGTCGCCGTCACCCCCGACCAGGCCGAGGCCCACTCGAAGCCGGTCGACGTCCAGCTGCTCGCGATCAACGACTTCCACGGCAACCTGGAGCCGCCGAGCGGGTCCAGCGGCACCATCGACGGCCAGACCGCCGGCGGCGCGGAATACCTGGCCAGCCACCTGAAGGCGATGCGGGCGGCGGCCCAGCAGCAGGGCAAGGGCACGGTCACGGTCGCCGCGGGCGACCTGATCGGCGCCTCGCCGCTGCTCTCCGCCGCGTTCCACGACGAGCCCACCATCGAGGAGATGAACCTCGCCGGGCTCGAGTTCGCCAGCGTCGGCAACCACGAGTTCGACGAGGGCGCCACCGAGCTGCTGCGGATGCAGCGCGGCGGCTGCCACCCGGTGGACGGCTGCGCCGACGGCACCCCGTTCGGCGGCGCCAAGTTCAAGTACCTCTCCGCGAACGCGTTCAAGACCTCCACCGGCCTGCCGCTGATGCAGCCCTTCGGCATCAAGATCGTCAAGGGCGTGCCGATCGGCTTCATCGGGATGACCCTGGAGGGCACCCCGAACATCGTCAGCCAGCAGGGCGTCGCCGGGCTGCGCTTCACCGACGAGGCCGACACCGCCAACAAGTACGCCAAGATCCTGCGACTGCTCGGCGTCAAGAGCATCGTCGTGCTGCTGCACGAGGGTGGCGTGCAGAACGGCGGCGGCATCAACGACTGCACCGGGTTCAGCGGCCCGATCGTCGACATCGCCAACCGGATGGACCCGGCCATCGACGTCATCGTCAGCGGGCACACCCACGCCGCGTACAACTGCAACATCAACGGCAAGCTGGTCACCAGCGCCAGCTCCTTCGGCCGCCTGGTCACCGACATCAACCTGAAGATCGACCCGCGTACCCGGGACGTGGTCAGCGCGTCGGCGAACAACGTGGTGGTCACCCGGGACGTCGCCAAGGACCCGGCCTCGACCGAGCTGATCAACCGGTACAAGACCGCCCTCGGCCCGGTGGCCGACCGGGTGGTCGGCGAGACCACCGAGGCGATCACGAAGACCCAGGAGAACCTCTACCAGACCGGGGTCGACGCCAACGGCAAGCCGACCTACCAGACCGGTGAGTCGCCGCTGGGCAACCTGATCGCCGACGCGCAGCTCGCCGCGACCGACAACGAGCAGAACGCGGTCGCCGCGTTCATGAACCCCGGCGGTGTACGCGCCGACGTCGACGCCGGCCCGGTCACCTACGCCGAGGCGTTCACCGTCCAGCCGTTCGCCAACAACCTGGTCACGCTGGACCTGACCGGGGCGCAGCTCTACTGCATGCTGGAGCAGCAGTTCACCGTGGCGCGGGTGCTCTACGCGTCCTCGACCGTGCACTACGTCGTCGACGTCAACGGCGTCACCGCGCCGGCCGGCACGCCGTGCGCCGGCTCCCGGGTGGTCCGGGGCAGCCTCACCCTCAACGGCGCCCCGGTGACCGACACCGCGACCTACCGGGTCACGGTGAACAACTTCCTCGCCGGCGGTGGCGACGGCTTCAGCGTCCTGACCGGCGGCACCAACGCGGTGACCGGCCAGATCGACCTGGACGCCTTCACCGCGTACCTGACCGAGAAGTCGCCGGTGTCCGCGCCGGCGCTGGACCGGATCCGGACCACCGCGGAGGTTCCCGCCGCCTGACGGCGACCGCACCGCCAACGGGCCCCGGAGCACCGCTCCGGGGCCCGTCACCGTCCCACCGTCCGCCCCCGCCGTCCGCGCGGCGATCAAGGAGTTCGCGTCGGGGAGGGTGCGTCGGGGTGACGCAAACTCCTTGATCGACGAACCGGGGTGTGCGGTTACGTCGCCGGGGTGGGCTGGGGGGTGCGGGTCGGGGTGGGTGCCGGGCGGCCGTCCTGCACCGCGCTGAGCAGCGGGCGCAGCGACAGCGCGAGCAGTGAGGCGGCCAGGCAGCCGCCCACCACGACCGCCACCCAGACCCGCCCGTGCGCCGCGCCGATCAGCGGCCCGGCGGTGACCGGGCCGACCACCCCGCTGATCCCGAAGATCATTGAGCTCATCGCGTTGTAGCGCCCCCGCAGCTCGTCCGTGGCCAGCGCGTTGGTCAGGGCGGGCATGACCGGTGACAGCATCGTCTCGCCGAACCCGAAGATCGCCGAGCAGGCCACCACGCCGAGCGCCGCGAGCAGCGCGTTGCCGCCGCCGACCACGCCGGCCGCGCCGAGCACCAGCCAGGCGCCCGCGAACACCGCGCCGACCGCCGCCAGCGCGCCGGTCCGGCTGCGCCCCTCCATCCGGCGGATCACCAGCAGCTGGGAGAGCACGATCATCACGGTGTTCGCGGCGAGCGCCCAGGCCACCACCCGCGGCGTCACCTCCACCACCCGCACCGAGTACGCCGCGAAGCCCACCTCGATCTGCGCGTAACCGCAGGTGGTGAGCACCAGGCCGAAGAGGACGAGCCGGCGGAACGGCCGGTCCCGCAGCACCGTCAGGTAGCCCCCGGCCGACGACGCGGCCCCGGCCCCGCCCACGCCCGTGGCCAGCCGGTGCCCCACGTGCGGCAGCGTGAGCAGGATCAGGGCCGGAGTCAGGTAGCTCACCGCGTCCAGCAGGTAGATCGCCTGGAAGGTGACCGGGCGGGCCACGTCGACCACCGCGCCGGAGATCAGGCCGCCGATGCCGATGCCCAGGTTGAGCAGCGCGAAGTTGAGCCCGAAGACCCGCTGCCGCTCACCGTCGCCGGTGAGCGAGGCGAGGATGGTGTTCTGCCCGGCCCAGATCGCCGAGCTGCCCACCGCGACCAGGGTCATCACGCCGAACGCCGAGGCGGTCGAGTCGACCAGGGCCAGCGAGCCGGTGCCGACCGCTTCGACGACCAGACAGGGCAGCACCACCCGCCGCGCCCCGAAGCGGTCGATGAGCGTGCCGGCCAGCGGGGACAGCGCCAGCGTCACCGCGCCGAACCAGCCGATCACCAGCCCGGCGCGGGCGTCGGTGAGGCCACGCACGTCGGTGAGGTAGATGAAGAGGAACGGCAGCGTGAGACCGCGCCCGACGGCGGAGAGCAGGGTGCCGAGGAGGATCCGGCGGGCTTCGGGACGAGCGGGCAGGGCGCGACGCAGCATGGCTGGATTCTGTGCGGCGGGTACGACGACCGCGATCCGTTTACCGCCGCGCGTGGCGGGCGCGGAGCCGGAACGTGAGCAAGCACACCAGGTCTGCCATGCTGGCCCGGTGACCACGACCTGGCGTCATCTGCCCGCCCCGGCCCGCGAGATCGCCGTGACCGCCACGGACGCGGTCGACGCGGCCCGGGCGCAAGACGCCGACGCGTACCGGCCGGCCGTCGAACGGCTCGCCGCCGCGGACCGGGCCGGGCTGGTGCTCGGCGGCGTGGTCCGGCTGCTGCTCGAGGAGGGGCATCCGGACGGGCTCGACGGCGACGACGTCCGCCAGGTGCTGGAGCGTTGCGTCCGGGCCACCGCGACGTGGTGGCCCGAGGTCGACCCGCACGTCCTGCTGGTGCTGCTGGCCGGCGCGCTCGGCGTCTACGACCCGGGCGACGACGACAACCCGCCGGACCCGGCGGCCGTGGCCCGGCACGCCCCGCTGCTCGTCGCCGACCTGCTGGCGGTCACCGGCCGCCCGTTCGCCGATTACCTGACCACGGCGTTCACCGAGGTCGCCCGCACCGAGCTGCACGACTGACCGGCGGGGTGGACGACCGCCCACCCCGCCGGTGCGCTCAGGCCGTGCCGGCGACCTCGAACGAGTACCAGTTGGCGTAGTCGCTCACCGTGCCGTCACCCTTCACCGCGTAGACGGTCAGCGTGACGTAACCGCCGGCGGCCGGCGTCCACGTGACGCTGGCCCGACCGTCGCCGTCGGCGGCGACCTCGGTCAGCTCGTCGTCGCCGAACGAGTAACGGTAGGCCGCCACGTCCAACCAGCCCGCCGGCGGCGAGAACGTGAAGGTGCCGGGCACCCCGACACCGCCCGGCGGATTGACGGTCGCCGTGGCCGTGCCGCCGGGCGAGTCGGCCCGCACCGTGCCGGGCCCGCTCAGCGGGTCCGGGCAGACCAGTTGGCCGAGGTCACCGCTCCACTCGCAGACGTTGACCCCCAGCGTCGTCCACCCAAGTGCCGAGCGGCAGACCGGTGCCGCCGATGAGGCCACGACGTGGCCTGACACTGAACACAGTGGATTTCCTCCCGTTACCGTCCGGGCGCTCGCCCGGACAGTTACCGGCATCAAAGCGTCCCGCCGGGGCGCCGGCAACGACCTTTCGGCCGGTCGTCTGCCGCGCGGGGTCGGAGTTGCGGGCCGGCGGCCAGGCAGACGAACGCGGCGAGCAGCACCAGCGCCTGCGTCTTGTCCCCACCGCTCGGAGTCGGATCACGGACACCATGCGGGGGATCGGCCGGGCGGGACAACGGGGCCATCCGTGACTCACTTAAAATAGACCATATTCGATCATTTGGCCGGGCCCGGTCGCACAGGAGAAGACGGGGTGTCAAGAGATGACCAACCGATTGATCCGTCGTGCCGCCGCGCTGGGCGCCGCGATCGTCCTCGGGGGCGGCGCGGCCCTCGCCGGCGCGTCGCCGGCCCAGGCGTACGGCTGCTACTACGGCACCGCCGACGTCACGAGCCCGGAGGGCGGGAGGGGCGCGACCGCCGCCGGGCGCCTCTGCGTCAACGAGTACGGCAACGCCTGGCTCGACACGAACACCAACAACTACATCAAGGACCTGAAGGCCGACGGGTACGGCGCTCGCGCATACATCTACTGGAACCAGCGCTACACCGGCGCGATCGCCTTCGACGACACCAGCACCAGTGGTCCCGCCAAGCTGTCCTGGGAGTCCGGCGGCGGCACCCGGTATCTCTGGACCGAACTCTGGGTCTGCCTGGGTTACGCGCGGCCGGAGGACTACACCAGCCGCTGCTCCCTGGTCGTCTACGCCTCGTGACCTGAGCGTCAGGACGAGTCGGGGCCCTTCCACGGAGGGGCCCCGACTCAGTTCGGAAGGCAGCCAATGCACCAAGGGCCACTCTCATCGATGGAGAGTGGCCCTTGACCTCTGTCGGGGTGGCCGGATTCGAACCGGCGACCTCTTCGTCCCGAACTCTCGGCGAGCCGGTCGGATCAGGCTCGACACGAGGTCAGACGGCCTGCTGATGCGCCTCTCGGCTCGGTTCGGCTGGCACGGTTGCTGTACTTCGCTGCTGTACTTCTCATCCGCGTGTAGCGCTGCTCAGCCGACCCCGAGCGTGCCGGCGAGCTTGGCGATCGTGGTCGGGGCGCGCGGGTCGCGGGCAACCTCGGCGAGGATGTCGCGGGCGGCTGGCCGGTGCGTGATCTCGCTCGGCGCGGTGCGTTCGGCCTCGGTCAGCATGCGAGCCGCGTTGCCCACGTCCCCGGAGTGCAGATAGGCGCGGGCCATGTCGAGCAGGTGCGCGGCGCGGTGTTCGGCGGGTAGCCACCGCCAGCCGGCCCTCGCGGTGGCCTTCTCGTGCCAGGCAATCGCCTCGTCGGTGTCGCCGTTCTCCACGAACACGGCGGCGCGAGCCACGTCGATGGCGGTCGGCCCGAAAGCGGTGCGGTAATGGTCGCACCCGTCGCCGACCTGCGCCGCCATGCCGGCGGCCTCGTTGAGAAGTTCGCCGGCGGCGGACTCGTTGCCGTCCTGCGCCGCCGCCAGGCTGGCCTGGATGAGCAGGGTCCCGCACAGGGACAACTCCACCGGTGCGCCGTACTCAATCACGGGTGGAGCGATCCGATACGCGGCAGTGAGCATGACCGACTTCGCTTCCCGAGCGCGGCCGAGCGCGCGCAACACCTGACCGAGCTGGACGGCCGCGGCGGCCACCAGTTCCCGATCGCCGGTGGCGGCGAGCATCGCCCTATCCACGGCCAGCCACGCCAAGGCGGCGTCACCGAGCTTGACCAACAGCGCGGCGGTGATCCGATACGCCTCCACCAACGATGCCCGGCCCGATTCCGAGGCCTCGGCGTGAGTGCGCTGCGCGTTGACAAGCAATGTGGACGCCAGGTCGATCACCTGCGAGTACCGGGCGTACTGAAACGTCGTCCACGCGTACCCCACATCCCGCAGCATCCGATCCACCGGCACTACCGGGCCGCCTTCTCGCTTGCCCAACGGGATCTCGTAGCGGGACAACGCTGCTCTGATCCGATCGACGCCATCGCCGCGATTCGTTGGCTTGACCGGTGCGGCGTCCTGGCCGACCAGAGCGGCGGCGTCGATGCGGAGCACGCGGGCGATCTCCTGGAGTGTCGACAGCTTGTCCAGCCGCCGAACGCCGCGCTCGACCTTGTCGACCCAGCTCTTCGACTTGCCGAGCCGGTCGGCGAACACCTGCTGCGACAGCTTCCGCCGACCCCGCCAGTACGCCACCCGCCGACCGACCGGCAACAGCTCAACGCTGCCCACGACGCCACCGCCGATCCGGTTTGGCCCGCGTAGTCTCCTCGACCGGAATCCGATCCGCCTCCGCTTGGGCGAGAAGCCGCCGCTTCGCCGCCTCCCGCTCGGCCGCCTGAATCCGCTCACCCCGGCTCACCGCCGACTCGTCGCCCTTACCCGCCATCGCTCGCCTCCTGCCACCCGGGGTGACGGAGAAGCTACGAAAGGCTACGGACAGGCTCCATGGCCAGCGGACATGTCACCGTGACATGGGGCTACTCGACCAGCGCGAATGGTCGCCATACGCTCTTGGCTTGAACACCAGGGGTAGTCGGAATGTGACGCTGGGAGCCGCCGTGCTGCTCGATCCGCTTCGAATATCAGAGGACGCATGGTCACACGGCGAGGTGCTGGCCACCTTGGCCGCCCGCGACATCGGCGGGCTGTTCCGCTGGATCACCAGCCTCACTGGCGCGAGTCAGAGCCGGATCGGGGCCGCCGTCGGACTGGAGCAGGGCTATGTCAGCCGGATCATGGCCGGCCGCAAGGTCACCTCGATCGACGTCCTGGAGCGGATCGCCGATGGATGCCGGATGCCCGACCAGGCGCGAATCGCGATGGGCCTGGCACCCCAACAGGCCACCCTGCCGTCCGCTTCGGCCCGGCTCACCCCAGGTCGGCCCAGCGAATCCCCGACCACCCGGACCTGGCAGGACAACGTACGCAGTGCCGCAGAGCTTTGGCGAGGTGACGTGAACCGTCGAGACGTGCTCCGGCAGGTGGCTTTTAGTTCCGCCGGCTACACCCTGCCGGCGTTGCGCTGGTTCACGGCTCCCGATCCGGCCCCGGTGACCCAGCCCGGCCGCAACGCCGTCGGTCAACCGCAGATTGACACCATTCGCGCGATGACCGCGACCTACCGCAGGCTGGACAACCAGTACGGCGGTGGGCACGCCCGCGACACCGTGGCCCGCTACCTCCACCAGGAGGTGACCCCACTGCTGACCGATGGCCGCTACGACCACCCCACAGGCCGACGGTTGCTCAGCGCCGCTGCCGAACTGGCCCAACTCGCCGGATGGCAGGCTTACGACACGGCCGAACACGGCATCGCCCAGCGATACCTCACCCTCGCCCTGGACTTCGCCCATGCCGCCGGAGACGACGGGCTCGGCGCGGAGATTCTCGCGGCGATGAGCCACCAGGCCACCTACCTGGGCCACACCGCCACCGGCCTCGATCTCGCCCGCGCCGCCGGCCAGGCCGCCCGCCGCGTCGGAGTCCCCGTGCTGGCCGCCGAAGCCCACGTCATGGAAGCTCACGCCCTGGCCAAGGCCCGTGACGAACGAGCCTGTGCCGCTGCCCTGCACCAGGCGGAACAAGCCCTCGACCGGGCCGACCGCAGCACCGAACCGCAATGGCTCAGCTACTTCGACGAGGCGTACCTGTCGGCCAAGTTCGGCCACTGCTTCCACGCCCTCGGCCGCGACACCCACGCCGAACGCTTCGCGGTCCGATCCCTGCGCATGGACAACCGCTACGTACGCGGCAGAGCCTTCAACCTCGCTCTGCTCGCCAGCATCCACGCCCAACAGGGCGAAACTGACCGCGCCTGCGCCATAGGCGCAGAGGCTCTGACCCTGACCAAACAGCTACGCTCCGCTAGAGCCGTCCGCTACCTCCGCGACCTGCAAACCCATCTCGCCCCACACCGGCGGCTACCCACCGTCCGGCACTTCACCGGCCGCATCGACGCCACCCTCGGCCCACGACGCTGACCGTCACAGCTCTTCCCTGGCCTTGCGCGCGACCAGTTCCAGCACCGCGATTACAGTGCCGGCACCGACGATCTCCCCCCGAACCACCAGCCCGTACGCCTCGTCCAGCGGGATCCACGCGACCTGCTCAGCCTCGTTCACGTCCACGGGCGTGCCGATGTGCTCGGCCTGCCGGGCAAGGAACAGCAGATTCTCGGCGTCGGCCGTACCGACCCACGGTTGGAAGGACAGCAGCGGCTCGACGCCTTGAGGGCGCCAGCCGGTCTCCTCCTCAACCTCCCGCACCGCACACGCCGCCGGCTGCTCCTCGCCGTCGACATAGCCGCCGGGCAACTCCCACACCCACCGGTCGAACACGAACCGGTGCCGCCGCATCAACAGCAGGCGCTCCTGGTCGTCGAGCACGGCGACCATGGCCGACCTCGGAGCCCGGATTACGTACTGCTCGAACCGAGCCCCGTCCGGCAGCTCGACCTCCGCGATGCTCAGCCGCGCCCGCCTGGTGTCGTCCACGACCCGCTCGCCGTGAATGGTCCACCGGGTCAGCTCTATCGCCTGCTCCTCCACCACCCTGCCAGTATCCGCACCGAACCTCACCACGCGCTGCGGGCCCGAGATGCGGCGGGCAGAGAGCTGTACACCCTGAGCGCATTCGTTTTGAAACACTAGGGGCCTAACCAGCACTTGCCCGTCGCGTAGTTGGTCAGGCCTTGCCAGCAAACTGCCCAACAACACTGATCGTCGTGGCCGCGATCGCCGAAAGCATCCCCACAATCGCTCCCAGGGTCGTCAGCCCTTCCCTGGGTGATGCCCAAAGCCCACGGTTCATCTGACGCCAGGCGTGCGGAACGACGGTCATCTTGAGCTTCTGCCACTTGTGCTGCCGCTTGCTACACCCGAGCAGGAGGCCGGCTGAGTTGTTCCGGCACAGGGTCCCGTCCCGGTTGACGGCGCAGCACCACACCGGAGCTTGGAACAGGAAGAAGCCGGTCACCAGTAGCGACAGCACAAGCAGCGCCACGGGCCCCACGGAGCGAGTCCACCACGCCGTAAGGAGGATGATAAACGCTAGATAGCCCCAGTATCGCCCCAGATCCTTCATGGTGATCGAAAGTAGCGGACTGCACGCCGAAGGTAACTACCATCTGTCCGGCAACCGACTCGCAGCCCGCAGGCCGCCACTTGGCGTTGAACTGTCGCTGGCTGACAGGCGAATCGGGCAAAGGCTGTCTATCCTTCGCCTGAGCTGCTCAAACGCCGGCCATCGACCGTCACCGTTAGGCACCTTTGGTCAACGTCCTACGGCCTGGCGACGGCCTGAACCTCCGCCCGATGCCAGCACGGTCCGACCCTCGCACCACTCGGGAGACCGGGCAACAGTCCGGAGGGCAGGAATCGCCCGAGGGCCGTGGCCCCCGAGACCGCTCCTCAACGCTGAGGGTGCAATACGGGCAACGGCCAACAGCCGGAGACCAGAAGAACGGATGCTCTGGATACTGCGCGCAACGCTGCATGACGCGATGTTGGATGCCCGACCGTTCCGCTCCGCTTGCTCGCACGTAGGCAGTGCTAACGGAACGGCAACCAAGCCAAACCCCCTGGATCGCCGTCAACGCCGCTGACCCCTCGCTTGTAAGTTTCTGGGCGCCTCGTCGGAGGCAGTCCGCGTACGTCTCGGACGTCAGGCGGTAGTCCTCTGCCCGTCGTACCCGGCCTTCGACGTCCGACCCGGCTGCTGTCACCGTAGCTGTCCGGCAGCGACCGTCTGCTCGTCCTCGTCCGGGTGCCGCAGCTGACGGTCAGCTTGGTTACGGCTTGGCTATGCTCATCTGGCACTCGACATCATGCAGGGGGTTCCTGGTGACCGCTGACATCTTCGAGCAAGACTCGATTCCAAGCCCTCACCCGTATCAGGATCGCTTTGTATGCCCGCATCCCTCCTGCCGGGCGTTCGCACACCAGGAAACCGTCCCAGCCTTGATCCAAACCCGTATCCTGACGCTCCCTAGCTACGTCACGACAGTGTGCCAGCGTTGCCTACAGGCAGCGATGTGGGTGCAGGTAGAGCAAGACGGCAATTGGCTTTTGGTCCACCCTGTTAACGTTCCTGGGGCTCCAGCACATCTAGACATGCCGCCAGCAGTCGCCGTGATCTACGAGGAGGCGCGGGAGGTAGCTCAACGCTCGCCTCGAAGTGCGGCCGGTCTACTACGGCTCGCGCTGCAGATGCTCATCGATGAACTCGTCCCGAGAAGCGGCACGCTTGACAGCAAAATCGGCACTCTTGTTTCCTCAGGGCTCGACCCTCGAATTCAGAAGGCCATGGACGTCTTGCGGGTAGTAGGTAACAACGCGGTGCATCCCGGTCAGATCAGCCTTGAAGAATCTCCCGAGATTGTTCACTCATTGTTCGGCCTTCTTAATCTGGTTGTCGAGGAGATGATTTCTCGCCCCAAGCACATCGACAAGCTCTTCGAGATGCTGCCCGAGCAGGCACGAGAGGGAATCGAACGGCGGAATCGCCGGGCCATCGAAGCAGCGGAGTAAGTAATGGGTAGTCCTTAAGTGGCGTTGAGACCGCGTTCGGCACGCATTAGTTCGACGGTCCTTCTAGCTGAAGCCCTGTACTCGTCGTGGAGAGAGAGCAGCGAGGGCGCGTCCAACGATTCTTTGAGAATCTCCGTTCCAAACAGGCTCATGATATCGCAGCATTTTCTTGCAGAATCTCGCACAGCTGTTGATGCCACGAGCTCCAATAGAGCCAGGACGTTTGTGGCATCCCCGCCGATGTCGACTAGCTTATTTCGCCACTCGTTCGGCATGATTTGCGTGTCGGATTCAAGTATTAGCCTAGCTTTATTCGCGCGCCTCCCCCAGATCCATATGGTCTTCATGTACTCCGCATAGATCTCAAACCGGGCCTCTTGATGACGCAGATCGTCTTCTCTCTGCCATTGGCCTATCCGGTCCTGTCTCTCGCGCTGCCACCGCTCCTGCTCCGCCTCACGCTCCCGAATCCACCGGCGCTCTTCCCTCCGTGTAGTAAGGACCTGCGTAGAGAGCGCAGCACCAAGCGTCCCCACTACGCCGACCAGGGCAACAACCATTACGGGCCAGTTGGCAGTCATGGGGACATTATCGGAGCATTCCGCAAGAGCCTGTTCCTGCTGCCATCCCGTCTGCCGTCGACCCGCCCTCCTGGGGAGCGGGCCGCCGCCCGGCCCGCCACGTCAAGCGGACCTTGATGGCTCGTACAGACGCTGGCGGGTCGGGCGGTGGTCTGCTCGGCTTGCCCGGGTCGAGGGCAGGCGGGATGGTCTACCGCAACCACCCACGGACCGCGGCCCGCCGACGCAGTCCCGGCCATCCTGGAGCCGGAGCGCCCCCGCCGGAGGCGCAGTAACCGCGACCCGGCCACCGCCAGCTCGCCGACGCGGCCGGCGTGCGCTCCCCTACGCCGCGCGGGCTCGTAGCCGCGCGGCCCGGCCGGCTGCCGGCCCACCACCCACCGGTCAACCTTCTGTCGTTCTGCGGCGGCCCACCGGGCTTCCCCGCCCTCCGCGCCAGCCGCCGGGCATCAGGCGTGACGGCCGCAGAGCGACAGCGGCAGCGGCCGGCGCGCGCCCAGGCGGCGGCGCGTGCGGCCCGTTACGGGCCGCCTTGATAGATGTACAGAAAGTCCTCCCATCCGGGCTGGCAGCCATGCTGTCGTAGCCTCCCGGGGTGGACATTTACGAGGATCCGCCGCTGGTGTCACACGGTATGGCGGATGAGGTGCTTACTGCTGCTCTTGAGGGCAGGGACCAAGCGCTTTCGCCGAATTCGGTGTTGGTGGGGCTGGCGCTCTACGACGACGACCGCCTTTTCGTCGAGCGATGGTGCCACCGGATCGCGCAGGACTGCGCTGACCTAGGGCTCGTCGCCACGGCGTCGCTTTGCCTGGGTCACCTCGCCCGACGCTTCGGGTATTTGGAGCCCGCGTCAGTCGTGCTCGTCCGACGGCTTGCCGAGCGGACGGACCTCGACGGCCGGGTCTTCTCCGCTCTGGAAGACGTGACATTCTTCCTTGAGGAGTTGCCCAACCGGAGGAAGGCGGAACAGGGCAACTAGTACTCCAACGTCACTTGGCTTCGGCGTTGAGCGTGGCGTGGGCATGAAGACGGCCACCGCGTTGATCATCGATGGTTTGTGAGGACAACCG
>NZ_JBICSL010000032.1:0-38176 GCF_043197045.1 Micromonospora sp. NPDC049282 | reverse complement strand
GGTACTGCACTCGGGAGGGTGTGGGAGAGTAGGACACCGCCGGACAATCTTTCAGTCAGGGCCACCCCCAACCGGGGTGGCCCTGACTGCTTTTCCGCAGTTTGCCGCGGGAATCACCACGACCGGCCGCCGCATCTCGTACCGTCGAGCCGGGACCGCCCCGCGCGTCCCCCGCCGGCCTGGCGGATCCAGAAACGTGACATGGCGTACGGCCGGTTCGTGATCGGGACGGACCGGCCGGGGTACAGGAGTGGTCATGGAGATCGGAATCATCGGGTCGGGGCACATCGGGGGCACCCTCACCCGTCGTCTGAGTTCACTCGGCCACGACGTCGCGGTGACCAACTCCCGCGGCCCGGAGAGCCTGACCGACCTCGCCGCCGAGACCGGCGCGCGGGCGGCCACCCTGGAGGAGGTGGTCCAGGGCGCGGAGCTGGTGGTGGTCGCGATCCCACTGAAGGCCGTGCCGGCGCTGCCGGCCGCGCTCTTCGACGGCAAGCTCGTCGTCGACGCGAACAACTACTACCCACAGCGTGACGGCGACGTCGCCGAGCTGTTGGATCGCAGTCTCAGCTCCAGCCGGTGGACCGCCGACCACCTCAAGGGCGCCCGGGTCGTGAAGACCTTCAACAACATCCAGGCGGCGCAACTGATGGACCAGGGCAAGCCGGCGGGCACGGCGGGCCGGATCGCCCTGCCGGTGGCCGGCGACGACGCGGACGCCAAGAAGACCGTCATGGGGCTCGTGGACGAGCTGGGTTTCGACCCGGTCGACGCCGGGACGCTGGACGAGAGCTGGCGGCAGCAGCCGGACACCCCGGTCTACGGAACCGACCGCGACGCGGACGGCGTACGGGAAGGGCTGGCGGCGGCCCGGCCCTGACGGTGCCGGACATACGAGGAAGGCCCCGCTCCGGCGGGGCCTTCCTCGTGTCCGCGGTCAGGCGCCGGGATCCGGGGCGCAGATGAAGCGCGGCTCGGCGTCGTAGCGCCAGCTGAACTTCTCCCGCTTGAGCACCTTGCCGTCCTTCTTGATGACCCGGAACGCGTCCTGGGCGAATCCGATGCCACCGGCGGCCGAGATGCACTTCGGGCCGGGCTCGAGGTAGACGGTCTTCGGCTGGGTGACGTTCCGACGCGGCCCGTACTCCGTCTGCACGCTGTCGTAGATCTTGGTGCTCCAGATCGACACGGTGATCGAGCTGCCCGTGTACGAGGTGTCGATCAGCACGCCGTGCGGAGTGTTGTTGCGGAACTTGAAGTCGAGCTGCGGCCAGTAGATGGTCGACTCGATCACGGCCGGGTAGCGGCTGAAGTAGAACGAGTGCGGCTTGTGCTCGACGTCCTCCATCCCGGCGTAGTAGGTGGCGTTGAAGAGCGTGGTGGTGAACTGTGAGACGCCGCCGCCCACCCCCGGCACGAGCTTGCCGTTCACGATCGTCGGCGCGTCCTGGTAGCCCTGGTCGTAGCCGCGCTCCCCGGTGTGGGCGTTGAGCGAGAACGTCTCGCCCGGCTTGACGATGGTGCCGTCCACGTCCTTGGCCGCCTGGACGATGTTCTGGCTGCGCGGGGAGGCGAGGCCGCCGGTGAACCGGGTGGTGAAGGTGGAGACCCGTTCCTTGATGCCCAGCTCGCCCAGCTTCGCCTCGGTCAGCTCCGGCGCGGCCGGCTTGAGTTCGGCGGTCACCGTGCGGTCGGTCGACTTCGGCAACACCGCGAGGAGCGCGGGGCCCAGCGCGGTGGCGTCGACCTGGCGGCCGGCGCGGCTGGCCACCACCTTCGGCTTGCCCCCGGTGATGGTCAGCCCGGCGTCGCGCGGCTCCACCTCGAGCGTCGCCAGCTTGCCGCCGAGCGCGGCACGCAGCCGCTTGACGTCCACCCGGGGGGTGACCTTGCCGTCGTCGTCGGTCGAGAAGCGCAGCGACCGGGCGATGGCGGCGGGCGGGATGGTGACCGAGCCGCCCTCGGTGGTGAGCGTGACGGGCGCGGCGACGGCCGGCCGGGCCAGCTCGGTGACCAGCCGGTCGACCTCCTCCCGGGTGGTCGCCGGCCACTTCTCCACCAGCGGCACGGTGACCGGCCGGGCGGCCAGCCACGCCGCGGTGACCGCCTCGCTCGCGCCGGCCGTGTCCACGGTCAGCGCCGGCTTCGGGTAGACCGGCTTCGGCGTGGTGTCGGTCCAGATGACGGTCGGCATGGTCATCGCGCGCCCCTGGTCGCCGACCGCCTTGCGCAGGGCGGCGCCCAACCGCTCGGCGTCGACGGTCACCACCGGCTCGACCGTGCGGGAGCCGACCAGCCGGCTCACCGCGTGCGCGTCGGCGGCGGCGGCCGCCGCCACGGTCGCGTCGACGTCGATGGCGAGCCCGACGTCGGCCGGCTTCAACTCGGCCTTCTTCTCGCCCACGGTCAGGGTGATCGGGGCGCTCAGCGCGTCGGCCCGGCGCTCCAGCTCGGCGCGGAGCGCCCGGGCGGCGTCCGCCCGGCTCCGCCCGCCCAGCTCGGTGCCGAGCACCGTGGTGCCGCGGGGCACGTCACCGGCGTACGCGTAGGCGCCGACGCCGATGCCGCCGGCGAGCAGGGCGGCGGTGAGCCCGCCGGCCAGCAGCAGCCGGGCGCGCCTGGAGCGCGGCGGCTTCCCCCCGTCGGCGGCGGGCGGTGTGGCGACCGGCTCCAGCTCGACTCCGGGCCAGCTCACCGCCGCTACCTTGACGGTGGGCCGGTCGTCGGCAGCCGGCATCTTCTCGCCGCTCATCGTCACTGCAACCTCGATCGGAAATACGCGTGCGGGGACTGCTTCCCCCGCGGGAGACACCTACGGTAACCAACGCTCGGGCCGGTCGGGAGTCTCCGGCCGGGCGGCCGTGTCGGGCGGGCGGAGGTGTCGCACCGATCACCCGTTTCGGGTCACCGTTCCGGCCCTGGTCGTGACACGGTGGGCGGGTGCGGACGGACGACCGGGTGTTGGCGTACGGCGGTGGATGGCTGGACCGGGCGGCGGCGCTGCGCGGCGACCCGGGGTGGCTCGTCGAGCGGCTGACCGACCCGGCGAGCCTGGTGCTGCCGCTGTGGCGGGACCGGTGCCTCGTCGACTCCGAGCGGGCGCCGGTGCGCCGGGCGGCGGTGGACGCGGTCGAGCTGCTCGCCGGCGCCGACGAGACGGTCTTCCTCGGGCTGGACGCCGGGCGTGCGGTGTTCGCCGCCGACCTCTCCGGCCGGGACGGCCACGAGGCCTGCGAGCTGGCCGGTGCGGCCGAGGCGGTGGACGTCCGGGCGCTGGTGGGCGCCCTGGGGGCGGCTGAGGCGGCCGTTCAGGCGTACGCGAAGGGTCTGCTGCACTGGCACCGCGGCCAGCGGTTCTGCGGCAGCTGCGGGGCGGCGACGGTGGCCGGCGCGGGCGGCCACACGCGCTCCTGCGCCGGTGTGGGCTGCGGCCGGTTGCTGTTCCCGCGGATCGAGCCGGCGGTCATCATGCTCGTCGAGGCGCCCGGTGCGCCGGAGCGCTGCCTGCTGGCCCGGCACCAGGGGGCGGCGGAGGATTCCTGGTCGACGCTGGCCGGGTTCGTGGAGATCGGCGAGAGCCTGGAGGACGCGGTCCGGCGGGAACTGGCCGAGGAGGCCGGGGTGGCCGTGCGCGAGGTGACCTACCAGGGCTCGCAGGCGTGGCCGTTCCCCGCCGGGCTGATGGTCGGCTTCCGGGCGACCGCGGCGTCGACGCGGGTGCGGGTGGACGGCGAGGAAGTGGTGGAGGCGCGCTGGTTCACCCGGGCGGAGCTGCGCGACCGCGTCGCCGCCGGGCGTGCCCTCGGCCGGATCGACTCGATCGACCGCCACCTGCTGGGGTCGTGGTTGGACGGGCGGGGTTGAGCCGGCTCCGGTCGGCGGCGGCGCCTGACCGGACGGGTGAGTGCCCCCTCACCCTCAGCGGCTTGCCAGCTCGCCGTTATCGAACTGTGATGTTTCTCCGTGACGGCTACCACAGGTGAAACCTCTCCGCCATCCTGTCGTAATAGCGCGGGTTTGTCCGGGCCTCCTTGTCGCCGGGACGTTAACCGTTGGTAACCGTAGGCGATCTTGATACCACAACTGTGTTACCCGCCAGTAGCAAGGGACTTGTGAGGTCTGTCGCTTCGCGAGAGCATCCAATCCGCGACCGCGCGGCCCGTTCGGCACAACGGCCTCCGCGCCGCCCCGCAGCTTTCCCGTCCCGCGTCGCGTCCCGCGTCCGGAGACGCACCCCCGTCGAGGAGGACTTTGTGAGTGACCAGATGAGTGGTGGCACCCGCTGGCGGCGCTTCGCCGCGATGATGGTGCCGGCGACGGTCGTGGCCGGCGGCATCGTGCTCGGCATGGCCAACGGCGCCATCGCGGCCTCGTTCGCGGTGTCGGGCCAGACCTTCAAGGTCGGCGCCTCGAAGCTCGAGGGCAACGGCTTCAAGCAGTACGGCGGCCTGGTCCAGGAGAAGAACGGCACCCAGCACCCGGTCGCCGTCTCCGAGATCGCCGACGCCAAGCTCTACGACCTCTGCCAGTCGGTCAACGCCAGCATCCCGGGCGTGCCGATCGTGCTGACCATCAACGCCGGTGGTGGTGGCAAGCCGGCCACCGCCACCAACCTGCTGATCGACATGGAGTCGCTCGAGGGCGACGCCACGTTCGAGAACATCCAGATCGGGCGCGACGCCAACGACCTGAACAAGACGAAGGGTCAGCCCGGCGCGTTCGGGCAGAGCGCCGACTCGGTGACCATCACGAAGCTGGAGCAGGTCGCCCGCTCCACCAGCGCCGGCGTCTTCACCCTCAACGGCCTGAAGCTGAAGGTCAACGTGGGCAAGGACGCCAAGGAATGCTTCTGATCTGATGGCGAGGCCCGCGGAGGGCGCCCTCCGCGGGCCTCAACCATGTCGCACCCCGTCAGCACCGCCAGGAGGAGTACGTGACAACCGCCGAAACGCAGCAGGGCCGGCCCGGTCGGCTCGGCCAGGCGTGGCGTGGCTTCCGCCGGTGGCGCCGGGCGCGGCCGTTCTGGGGCGGTCTCTTCACCGCCCTGGCCGGCCTGGAGATCTTCGCCACCACCCAGATGAGCCTCAACGGCCTCACCTTCCAGATGGGGCCCACCGGCTTCCTGTCCTGGCTCGTCCCGACCATCCTCGTGACCTGCGGCATGCTGCTCTGGTTCAGCCCGGCCCAGCGGATGTTCTACGCGGTGGTCGCGGCGGTCACCGCGCTCTACTCGCTGATCGGGGTCAACCTCGGCGGCTTCTTCATCGGGCTGCTGCTCGGCATGGTCGGCAGCGCGCTCGGCTTCGCCTGGGTGCCGCGCAAGGACGCCGGCGTGACGCCGGTGGAGCCGGCCGACGAGCCGGTCGAGGACCAGCCGGCGGACGAGCCGGAGCCGGCCCTGGTGGACGAGCTGTTGCCGCGGCAGCGGGAGGACGACACCACCGGAGTCCTCACCGACACGCTGCCGGAGCCGCGCAACCCGCTGCGTGAGGCGGCGCCCGCGGAACCGGCCGTCGACGCGCCGCCCGCGTACCCGCCGGGCGGGCCGGGGCACCCGCCCAGGGCGTACGCGATCCTGCTGGTCCTCGCGGTCTCCGTGGCCGGCCTGGTCGCGGTCCGCGACGCGCGGCCGGCGGTCGCCGCGCCGGCGGCCTGCCCCACCACGTCGGCGCCCGCGCCGAAGCCGTCCGCCTCGAAGACCGCCTCGGCCGCCCCGTCGGCCAGTCCGAGCACCACCGCGCCGGCCGAGCCGGCCGAGGAGGCGGACGGCAACCTGCTGACCGACCTCGTCGACGGCATCACCGGGCTGTTCACCGGCGGCGAGGACAAGGCCGAGGCGCCGTCGTCACCGTCGCCCTCGGCGTCGGTGGTCGCCGCTGCCGCACCCAGCGGCAGCGCCAACCCGGAGCCCAGCGGCAGCGTGAAGCCGTCCGCCCCGGCGAAGCCGGGCGACGACTGCGCCGAACCGGCCCCGACCAAGCCGAAGCCGGTCGAGGAGGGCAAGCCGCTGCCCAAGCTCGCCGCCGACCCCGACCAGCCGCTTGTCGCCGACCCGCCGTCGCGGCTCACCGGCTCCAAGGTGACCATGACCGGGCTGCGCTTCGAGGGCATCGTCGAGCTGCCCACCCACGACGGCAAGCTCAAGTGCCTGAAGTTCACCATGGACAAGGCGGTCACGGACGACTTCACGCTGCTGGCCAGCGGCCCGGCGGGCAAGAAGCAGCGGTACGTCACCGACCGGCTCACGGTCGAGGGCGACGTCGCGTTCTACGCCACCCGGTTCGTCGGGCACCTGCTCGGCATCAAGATCACCCTGACGCCGGACCTGCCCTTCCCGGACGGCATCCCGGTCACCTCGCCGATCCCGATCAGCTTCGACGACCCGGTGATCGACCTCGCCTACGAGCGCTCGAAGACGCTCACCTCGCACCCGGGAGCGCTCCGGGTCGACCTGGCCTGACCCGCACGACGAAACGGCCGGGAGTCGGAGGAACAATCCTCCGGCTCCCGGCCGTCGCCGTTCCGGAGACTCAGAGGCGGGCCAGCGCCCGGCGCAGCGGGTCCAGCCCCAGCGCACCCAGGTCGAGCGCCTGGCGGTGGAACTCCTTCAGGTCGAAGTCGGCGCCCTTGCGGGCCTTCGCCTCCTCGCGGGCCTGCAACCAGATCCGCTCGCCCACCTTGTACGAGGGGGCCTGGCCCGGCCAGCCGAGATAGCGGTTCAGCTCGAAGCGCAGGTTCTCGTCCGGCACCCGGCAGTGCGCCCGCATGAACTCCCAGCCCAGCTCCGGCGTCCAGCGCTCGCCCGGGTGGAAGCCGAACGGATTGTCGGCCGGGATCTCCAGCTCCAGGTGCATGCCGATGTCGACGATCACCCGGGCGGCCCGCAACGCCTGCCCGTCGAGCATGCCGAGCCGGTCACCCGGGTCCTCCAGGTAGCCCAGCTCGTCCATCAGCCGCTCGGAGTAGAGCGCCCAGCCCTCACCGTGCCCGGACACCCAGCAAAGCAGCCGCTGCCAGCGGTTGAGCAGGTCGGCCCGGACGGCGGTCTGGGCGACCTGGAGGTGATGACCCGGCACGCCCTCGTGGTAGACCGTGGTCACCTCGCGCCAGGTGGAGAATTCGGTGATGCCCTGCGGCACCGCCCACCACATCCGCCCCGGCCGGGAGAAGTCCTCGCTCGGGCCGGTGTAGTAGATGGCGCCGTCGCTGGTCGGCGCGAGGCAGCACTCGATCCGGCGGACCTGCTCCGGGATGTCGAAGTGGATGCCGTCCAGCTCGCTGATCGCGTTGTCGGCGAGCGCCTGCATCCAGTCGCGGAACGCCTCCTTGCCCCGGATCGTGCGCGCCGGGTCGGCGTCGAGCGCGCGTACCGCGTCGTCGATCGTGGCGCCGGGACCGACGATCCGGCCGGCCACCGTCCGCATGTCGGCCTCCAGGCGGGCCAGTTCCGCGAACCCCCAGGCGTACGTCTCGTCCAGGTCGACCTTCGCGCCGAGGAAGTACTGCGAGGCCAGTTCGTAGCGTTCCCGGCCGGCGGCCTGCTTCTGACGGCCCACCGGGGCCAGCTCGGTGCGGAGGAAGTGCCCGAACTCGGCGGTGGCCGCGGTCGCGGCGGCGGCGCCCCTGCGCAACTCGGCGCCGAGCGTGCCGTCCGCGTCGAGGCGCTCGACCAGGCCGTGGAAGAAGTTGTCGCCGTCCGGGTCGACCCAGATGTCGCACTGCTTGGCGACCTCGACGAGCTGCACCTGCGAGCTGACCCGGCCACCGGCGGCGGCCTCGCGCAGGGTGCGCTTGTAGGAGTCCAGCGCCGACGCGAAGCGGTTGAGCCGGGAGGCCACGTTGGCCTTCGCCTCCTCGCCGTCGGTCGGCATCAGGTCGAAGACCATCCGCAGCTCGTGCAGCCCGCTCTCGATCACGCTGACCTCGCTGGCGGTCTCGCCGGTTTCGTACCGGGCCAGCTCCAGTCCGAGGCGTTCCTGCATCGCCTCCTGGGCGGTCCGCTCCGCCTCGGTCTCCGGCTCGGTCACGTCGAGTTCGGTAAGCGTGCGCCGGACCAGGTCGGCGCGGGCCGCGTAGCCGTCGGGCGAGAGGTCGTCGAGCTGGTCGTCGTAGCCGGCGATGCCGACGTAGGTGGCGCCGGTCGGGCTCAGCGGAGCCCACTCCGCCACGTACCGGTTGGCGAGGTCATCGATTCGTCCCACCGGGCGAGACTACGTGACCGGGGCACCCCGGTGTCGATCGTGTTTGCCGTGTTCAGGGCGGCAGAAGGACGGGTTGCTGTGGTGGTCGACACGATGACCGAAATCCGCGCGACATCGTCATACCCGAGGGGCAGAGTGTCAGGGGTGAACGCCGATATCACTCCTGACCGGGCGCCGTTGCGGACCTGGCTGCCGGGCTTCGTCGCACTGGCCGCGATCTGGGGTTCCAGCTTCCTCTTCATCAAGGTGGGGGTGACCGAGCTGCACCCGGTGCACCTCACCCTCTACCGGGTGGCCACCGGCACGGCCACGCTGCTGGTGGTGCTGGCCCTGCTGCGCGACCGGCTGCCCCGCGACCCCCGGGTCTGGGCGCACATGCTGGTGGTGGCCGCGTTCGGCGTCGCGCTGCCGTTCACCCTGTTCGGCTTCGGCGAGCAACGGGTCGAGTCCATGCTCGCCGGCATCTGGAACGCCACCACGCCGCTGATCGTGCTGCCGCTGGCGGTGCTGGTGTTCCGCACCGAACGACTGACCGCCCGGCGGGGGATCGGGCTGGCCCTGGGCTTCGCCGGCGTGCTGGTGGTCCTCGGCGTCTGGGAGGGCGTCGGCGGGGCGCACTTCACCGGCCAGCTCATGTGCTTCGGCGCGGCGGCCTGCTACGGGCTGGCCATCCCGTACCAGAAGAAGTTCATCGCGGGCAGCGCGTACTCGGGACTGTCGCTGTCGGCGGCGCAGCTGCTCGTGGCGACCGCGCAGCTCGCGCTGGTCGCGCCGCTGGTGGCCGGCGCGCCGCCGGTCCCGACCGGCCTCTCGTTGCGGGTGGTGGCCAGCGTGCTCGCGCTCGGCGCGCTCGGCACCGGACTCGCCTTCGTGATCAACATGCGGAACATCCGGTTGGCCGGCGCGAGCACGGCGTCCACCGTGACGTACCTGATCCCGGTCTTCGCGGTGCTGGTCGGCGCCGTGGTCCTCGGCGAACGGATGAACTGGCACCAGCCGGTGGGCGCGCTGGTGGTGCTCGTCGGCGTGGCGGTCGCGCAGGGCCTGTTCGCCCGGCGCCGCACCGGCCCGGCGCCGGTGGCGCCCGCCGCCCGTACGGTCGAGCCGGCTACCCGGGGCTGACCCTCAGCCGCGAGCGGCCGTCCACTTCAGCAGGCGGTCGGCCGCCCAGGTGTTGACCACCCGGTCGGCCGGCACGCCGCAGCGGGCCGCCCGCTCACAGCCGAAGCGCTGCCAGTCGAGCTGGCCGGGGGCGTGCGCGTCGGTGTCGATGGCGAACCGGCAGCCGGCCTCCAGGGCGCGGCGGATCAACCGCTTCGGCGGATCCTGCCGCTCCGGCCGCGAGTTGATCTCGACGGCCACGTCGTGCTCCGCGCAGGCCGCGAAGACGGCGTCCGCGTCGAAGTCGCTCTCCTTGCGGGTGCGCGCCCGGTGCCCCCGGTCGCCGGGCCCGGTCACTCCGGCCGGCCGGGACGACACCATCCGGCCGGTGCAGTGGCCGAGGATGTCCAGGTGCGGGTTGGCGACCGCGGCCAGCATCCGGCGGGTCATCTTCGCCCGGTCGTCGCTCAGGCCGCTGTGCACCGAGCCGACCACCACGTCCAGCCGGGCCAGCAGCTCGTCGGTCTGGTCCAGCGAGCCGTCGGCGAGGATGTCGACCTCGATGCCGGTGAGGATGCGGAAGCCCGTCGGCAGCGCCTCGTTCACCGCGGCCACGTGGTCGAGTTGGCGGCGAAGCCGGTCCGCGGTGAGCCCTCGGGCCACCTTCAGCCGCGGCGAGTGGTCGGTGAGCACCAGGTATTCGTGGCCCAGCTCGACCGCGGCCAGCGCCATCTCCTCGATCGGCGAGCCGCCGTCGGACCAGTCGGAGTGACTGTGGCAGTCCCCGCGCAGCGCGTCGCGCAGCCTCGCCGCCTCCTCGTCCAGGTCGGCGCCCTCGGTGGCCAGCAGCCGGCGCAGGTAGACCGGCTCCTCGCCGGCCAACGACTCGGCCACGCAGCGGGCGGTGACGTCACCGACGCCGGCCAGCTCGGTCAGCTTCCCGGTGCGGGCCCGCTCGGCCACCTCGCCGGCCGGCAGCGCGCCCAGCGCGTTCGCCGCCGACCGGAACGCCCGGACCCGGTAGGTGGCCTCGTTCGCCCGTTCCAGCAGGAACGCGATCCGGCGCAGGTCGGCGATGGGATCCCGGGCAGTCATGCCCTGGAACCTACGCGTTCCGGCCGCCGGTCGGGAGCCGGTGGGCGCGCGTCGGGTCAGCCGCCCGCGGCGGACCGGCCCGGCGACTTCGGGCAGCCGTGCCTGCGCTGCCACGCGGTGACCTCGGCGACCGGGGAGCGGTTGCCGCCCTTGCGCCAGGAGTTGAGGTAGGGCGCCGGCCAGACGACGCCCCGGCGGATCCACCAGTCGTCGTGGCCGGTGCACTTCGGGGAGAGCCCGAAGTGCACGTGGCACACATTGTTGGCGTTGCCGGTGTGGCCCACCTTGCCGAGTTGCTGCCCGGCCCGGACGCGTACACCGGCGTCGACGCCGGCCGTGATCGCGCTCAGGTGGGAGCCGTAGTAGCGCACCCCGTCGTCGCCGAGCAGCGAGACCGACAGCCCGCCGTTGTACGGCCCGAGCGGCCCGCGCTTGTCGAACCGGTCCACCCGGCTCACCTCCAGGACCACCCCGTCGGTGACCGCCACGACCGGCTCACCGCAGTCGGCGAACAGGTCGGTGCCCGGGTAGCCGCCGTGGGTGGGGTGGTAGTCGACGTTGCCGGCCCGCACCGGGAAGACCCGCCGCGCGGCCGCGCGCGTCGGCGACGGGGTCGGCGTGGCGGCGGAGACGACAGGCGGGGCCGGGCTCGCCGTCGGGTCGGCGGGCTGCGCGGCGGTCACCATCGGGCTCGGGTCCTGCCACGCGTCGGCCGGCGCGGCGGGACGGTCGCACCCGGCCGCCAGCGCCGCGACGAGCAGCAGGACCGGGTACGCCGGACGCGCGCGGCGTCCGATCGATGGCGAGCGCATCCGGTCATCCTGACAGACCACTACCGTAGGGACGAAAGCCGAGACCCCCCGCACCGTCCGGTCACTGTGCGTGATGTCGGAGCGGGTGATCCGGGGGAAGGGAGCAGCGGTGGCGAACGGGTGGCACGGCGGACCCGACGGGCCCGGTGCGAGGGCGTTCCAGCCGCCGCCGCGTACCCCGTCGGGGCTCTTCCCGTCCGGCGGGCCGATGCGGCCCAGCTACCGCGAGCCGTACCCGGTCACCGGCGCCGGCGTTGCCATCGGCGCCGTGATCACCTTCGCCTGGCTGCTGCTGTTCGGGCTGGTCGGCCGCGACGTGCCCGGCTACGCGTGGTGGACGCTGCTCGCCGGCGGGCTCGCCTGGGCGGTCGCCGCGGTGCTGGTCCGCCACGGCGACCGGGGGGTGGCGACCGGGGTGGCGATCGTCACCGCGGGCGGTTGGAGCATCGCCGCGGCGATCGTCGCGGTGCGGTGGGCGCAGACCGGGGACTGGCCGCTCTGGTGACCTTGGGTGCCGGTTTCGCTGCGTAGCGAAGGCCATCTTGACGTACGGGCGGTGACGGTTCACGCTCCCCGTATGGCCTGGACCACACCGCCGCGGCTCGACCCCGATCGGAGCCGCCGCCGCCTGCAACTCCTCGCCGAGTTGGCCGGCGCCCGAGCGGTACAGCAGCGCGAACGGCCGCAGCGGGCGCGCAGCGAGCGTCTGCGCCAACTGATCGCCACCCGCCGGCGCGTCACCGGCTGACCGACTTTCTCCAGGAACGGCCGGCCCCTTACGGGGCGTTGACCGGTCGCCTGCCGACCCGACCGGTTAACGTGCATCGCGTGACGTGTCGGCGTGCTGCCGAGGCCGAATTGGGGGGACCGTGTCGTACTTCGCTGCTGCCGTGGCGCGCGTCGACGGCGGCTGGACCGCCGGCGAGGTGAGCCTGCGGGGTGTCACCGACATCGAGGAGGTGGCCGACCGGCTGCGGGACGTCGAGCCGGACGCGGACCTCTCCCTGCTGTTCGTCGAGGCCGACGACACCTACCTGGTGGTGCTGCGCCTGGACGAGGGGGCGGACCTGCGGGTCTTCGGCTCCGACTCGGCGTACGCGGAGGAGTCCCGGCTGGGCTCGCTGCTGGTGGGTGACCTGAAGACGTCGGTCACCGGGCTGGAGGAGGTCGACGAGCCGCGGCCGTCCGGCGGCGACGACGAGACCGAGCAGCCGGCCGTGGACCCGGAAGCCGATCCGGTGGGCGACGCCGACCTCCTCGCCGACCTGGGCATTTCGGCGCAGAAGCTGCTCGCCCTCTGCGCGCACGAGGGCAACATGCCGGCCGACGTGACGGCCGAGATCTGCCAGGTGCTCGGCTGCGTGGACGAGGTCGAGGAACTGCGTGAGGTTTGAGCCCGGCGAATCGGTGGCGCCCGGCGCCGCCGAGCCGGCCGACGCCACCGACCCGGCGTTGGAGACCGTCGGATCGTCGCCCGTCGGCCCCGGCGCCGACGAAGGGCTGGCCGACCCGGGCGCGCTGGGCCGCCGGCAACGGCACGAACTGTGGATGCGCCGGGCCCTGCAGGTCGCGGTGACCGGGCCGGACGGCGGGCCGCCCGACGAGGGCGCCGACGACGTTCCGGTCGGCGCGGTGCTCTACGGCCCCGACGGCGCCGAACTGGCGATCGGGCGCAACGAGCGGGAGCTGACCGGCGACCCCACCGCGCACGCCGAGGTGCTGGCGCTGCGCCGCGCCGCGCGGCGGCTGGGCCGGTGGCGGCTGGACGGCTGCACGCTGGTGGTGACGCTGGAGCCGTGCACCATGTGCGCCGGTGCGATCGCGCTGGCCCGCGTGCCGACCGTGGTGTTCGGGGCGTGGGAGCCGAAGACGGGCGCGGTGGGCTCGCTGTGGGACGTGCTGCGCGACCGCCGCCTCCCGCACCGCCCCGAGGTGTACGGCGGCGTCCTGGAAGCGGAGAGCGCGGCGGTGTTGCGGGCGTTCTTCAGATAAGGAGGGGCCCCGTGTTGACGCCTCCGGTATAGAAGGGGCCCCTTCTCAACAAGCCGCCGCCCCCGGCACCGGGCGGTGACGGGGGCGGCGGAGGACGGACGGCGGGTCAGGCGATGATGGTGTCGAGGGCGATCTCGACCATCTGGCCGAAGGTCTGCTCACGCTCCTGCGACGTGGTCTTCTCGCCGGTCTTGATGTGGTCGCTGACGGTCAGGACGGTCAGCGCGCGGGCCTTGAACCGGGCCGCGATGGTGTACAGCGCCGCCGACTCCATCTCCACCGCCAGCACCCCGTAGTCGGCGAGCCTGTCGTACAGGTCCGGTCGGTCGGTGTAGAAGGCGTCCGCGGCCAGGATCGGGCCGACCCGCATGGTGATGCCGCGCCGCTCGGCCACCTCCACCGAGGTACGCAGCAGGCCGAAGTCGGCCACCGGGGCGTAGTCGATCAGCCCGTCGAAGCGCATCCGGTTCATGTTCGAGTCGGTGGACGAGCCGATCGCGGCCACCACGTCCCGCAGTTGCAGGTCCTCGGTCAGGGCGCCGCAGGAGCCCACCCGGATCAGCGTCTTCACGCCGTAGTCGTTGATCAGCTCGTGGGCGTAGATGGAGGCGGACGGCATGCCCATGCCGGAGCCCTGGACGGAGACGTCGACGCCGTTCCACCGCCCGGTGAAGCCCAGCATCCCGCGAACCGTCGTGTAGCAGCGGGCCTCCTCGAGGTAGGTCTCCGCGATCCACTTGGCCCGCAGTGGGTCGCCCGGCATCAGGACCCGCTCGGCGATCTCTCCCGGCTCAGCGCCGATGTGCGTACTCATGACAAAGATCCTGCCAGGCCGGCCGGCCGGATACCGGTTCGGCGTCCGTACCGGTGGTCCTGTACCCTCGTCGGCGGTGGCGTGTCCGAGTGGCCTAAGGAGCACGCCTCGAAAGCGTGTGAGGGTTTACGCCCTCCGAGGGTTCAAATCCCTCCGCCACCGCTCGTGACAAGCGAGAACGCCCGGTGTGATCCGTGAGGATCACACCGGGCGTTCCCGGTTTCGGGTCGCCGATCAGCTCGCCGGCAGGCTCGCGTCGCGGTGGGTGAGCTGGTAGGTGGCGTCGACACCGTCCGCCTCCAGGATCACCGTGACCGGGCCGGCGGGCAGGGTGCAGGAGATCGTCCGCTCGACGGCGTAGCCGGTCGGGCCGCAGTAGCGACGGCCGGCCGAGTCGAACACCGACAGGCGGGCGTCACCGGTCCCGCTGGTCCGCTTCCAGGTGATCGACTCCGTGGCCCCGCGTGCGTCGGCCGGGATCGAGAGGCAGACCCCGAACCGGTCCGCGCCCGTGGTCACCGTGGCGCCCGTCGCACCCGCGGGTAGCGCCGGGCAGGCGGGCGGGCCGTCGGTGCGCACGAACCCCAGGGAGTACGGCCCGTCCGGCGCGCCGTCGCGGGAGGTGAGCACCGCGAGGAACGGTGCCTCACCGGTCAGCTCGCAGTGGTACTGGCGTAGCGCCCAGGACGAGTCGCAGATGAAGGCGCCTGTGGAGTCGATCACCGTCACGTCGGGCGAGCCGGCTCCGGTGGCGTCGCCGGGCAGCAGCTCGGTGACCAGCGCGCCGGCCGGGCTGCTCAGCTGGAGGCAGTCGAACTGGGCGGGGTTGGCCAGCCGCCCCGACACCGGCGCGTCCCGCCAGCCGGTGTCCGAGACCGGTCGGCAGTCCGACGGCACAAACGGCAGTACGGCGAGGTGGTACCGCAGGCTCTCGTCGACCACGGCATCGGGTGCGCCGCCGCCGAGGACCAGCGTGTACCGCCCGGCGGCCGGGACCCGACACCACACGTCCGTGCACAGCCGGTGGCCGTTGCTGTCGTAGACGCTCCCGTACTGCCGGTAGTTGTCCTCCCCGACCGCCTTCACCCGGTAGACGCCCGCGGCGGGCAGGTCCAGGACGCGGCAGCGGACGGCACCGAGCGCGCCCGTCGGAGCGGCGTTGTACGCGCCGGGGGCGACCGTCGGGCAGCCGGTCGCGTCGGTCAGGGCGCGAACCTGCATCCGGTAGGTCAGGTCGGTGTCCGTCGACTCCCAGCGCGAAAGGTAGGAAACGACCCGGAAGGTGCCGGTCGACGGCAGGACACAGCCGTCCTCCTCCGACGGTTCGGTGCACAGCACGGCGCCCCGCTCGTCGACGAGCCAGGAGAAGACGTCGTTGTACCGGTCCGGGGTGCGGTAGATCATGACCCGCTCACCGGTCTCGCCCTGGAACGGCTGGCAGTTGGTCTGCACCGCGGAGGTCTGGTGCACGGTCAGGGTCGGCTGGCCCCACGCGAGCCCGACGCTCGGGGCACAGCCGTCGGCGCGGTCGAGCCGGGCCACCGCCACCCGGTAGTTGACCGTTTCCCAGTTCGAGTTCTGCAACAGCAGCGTGTAGGCGCCGGCCGCCGGGAGGGCGCAGGAACGCCAGGCATCGTACTTCGTGCAGACGACCTGGCCGGCGTCGTCGTACACCCGCCAGCCGAGGTGCTGGTTCGCGTACTGGTCGATCCGGACGGCCAGCGCGCCCGGGGTGGTGAGCCGCAGCTTCTTGCAGCTGACCGCCTGGTAGGGCAGCACGTCGCCGGTGCCGACCGCCGCGCCGGGATCACCGAAGGCGGCCAGGGGCAGGGCCGGACAGCCGACCGACCGCGAGATCCGTGGCATCTTGAGGGTGTAGGCGGCCTTGTTGCCGTAGGTCTCTTCCAGGAAGAGCCGGTACGGCCCGGGCGAGCCGAGCGTGCACTCGGTGGCGTATCGCACCGAGCAGATCGGCTGGAACTGCCCGTCCAGGATGTTGCCCTGGACGTCCCCGGCGCCGCCCGGGCCGGCCAGGTGCAGAACGGTGCCGGTGGGCTGCGTGAACGTGAAGCAGCGGGCGGCCAGGCCGGCGGGCAGCGTGCCGCTGCGACCGGTCGAGGCGAAGGAGAAGAAGCTCTCGGGCAGGGTGGCGCAGGTGGAGGGCGCGTGCATCGACTCCGCCGACAGCGAGTAGGCGCCCTTGCCGGTGCCGTAGTTGAGCGTCACCGTGATCCGGTAGGTGCCTGCCGCGTCGAGCCGGCAGTCGCTCAGATATGAGCTGACGTAGCAGGTGTTGCTGCCGTCGGGGCCGGTGACCTGTGCGCCGACACCGTCCCCCGAGACCTGCCGGAGCCGGACGAGCAGGGTGTCCTGGTCGACCGTCGAGGTGACCGTCCAGGTGTGCTGCGCGGCACCGGTGATCGACGTGCAGTTCGTGACCTTGCCCAGCGGAAGTTGCCCGCCGCAGGTGGCGGCCGCGCTGCCCAGCTTCGCCGGCTGCTTGGGAGTCGGGGCCGGGGCCGGGGGCGTCGCGGTGGTGGCCGGGGCTGCCGTCGACGGCGTGGCGGCGGCGCGGGGCTGTTCGGTCGTCGTTGTCGGTCGCGGTGACGGCCCGGGCGCCGGGGCGGCGGCGGCGGGCCCGGCCAGCAGGCCCGCAGCGGTGGTGCTCAGGGCGGTGACGGCCGCCCACCTCGCCAGTGGTCTCCACCACGGAACGGACATGGTTGTACGCACGGTGTACTCCCCCGTTAGAACTGCGCGATCTGCGCGAACGAGGAGATGATTCCACGATGGTCGATGGCGGACAATCGCCCTGTCGGACCGGAGGTGACCAGCCGGTCAGCAGGGGCCGTAGCCCTCGTCGAAGAGGCGGCGGGCCCAGTCCGCGTACCCGGCGATGATCTTTCGGACGGTGACGCCGTCGTGCAGGAACAGGTATGCGCGGTCGCCGTCGCGGGCGAGCAGCCCGGCGAAGCGGTGGCTGCCGGGCGGCGCCGGCAGCGCGACGGCGCCGGGGTACGCGGCGCGCACCTCGCCGATCGGCGTGCCGGCGCCGATGCCCTCCGGTGTGGTCATCGGGTCGTCGAGCCAGAGCAGGACGAGCCGGTCGTCGACGAAGATCGGGCTGACCGAGCCGTGCCCGGCCAGCGTGGGCCCGCAGGCCGCCTCGTCGGCGCGCAGCAGGCCGCGCCGGGTGAGGTCCTCCTCGGTGGCGCCGAACTCCGCGTTGCGCAGGCCGTCCAGGCTGACCACCTCGGCGGCGCCGACCGGCCGGGCCGCCACGGTCGGCCCTTGTGGACGAATGCCGCTCCCGGCGGCGGAAGCGGCAACCAGCAGTGCGGCTATAAAGCCGAATTGTCGCAATTTCATGCAATCCCCCAGTCCCCAACGGGTCCGGGGCGAAGAGGTTGCTGGTGCGGGCCGGATTGGCGCAGTTCCCATTCGTCGGCCAGCTCGTCCCAGTAGTCGGCGGACAGCCCGCGCCGGCCGTGCGCCAGCCAGCCGGCCGTGTCCCGCTCCAGGTGCAGGCCCAGCTCGGCGAACGGGTCGATCCACGCGCCCGGCTCGGCACCCAGCCGGGTCAGCGCCGCGTTGATCGGCCACTGCGCGCGCGGCCGGTCCAGCGTGCCGTCGTGGCGCGGCCCCCAGCTCACCTCACCGCCCAGCCACACCACCGCGGACTGGTGGCCGAGCCCGCCCGCGAACTCCGCCTCCAGGTACGCCACCGGCCCGCGCCGCGACCAGCGGGCCAGCAGCTCCGCCAACGGCGGCGAGAGGACCAGCCGGAACGGGCGGACGGCGCACGGCTCGTCGGTGGCGAAGTCCGGCAGCCCGCCGGTCAGCTCCGCCACGAGCTGCGGGGTGACCGGCAGCAGCGCGAAGTCCTGCCGGAGCGCCGCCAGCACCGCGTGATCCAGGTCGACGGTCTGCTCGCGCAGCAGCTCGATGTCGGCCACCACGGCGCTGAGCTGGTAACTCATCCAATCCTCTCGGTGTACGCGGAAGGGGCCGGACCTTCGACGGGCCGGCCCCCTGCCGGTCAGGTGGGTCACCACGCGGACATGTCGGGGAGTTGGTCGATCGAGATGGTCCTCGGGTCGGCCATCGCGGTGCGCCACAGCCCGGCCACGTCCTTGCCGCTGCCGTTCCAGTCCCGCGATGCCCAGACCACGTAGTACGGCCGGGTCGGAATTGGGGTTGAGTGGACTGAACGTCTCCGCCACGCCCGTGGTCTTCGCGCCGCTGACCGCCTTGTTGGTGGCGAAGTCGCTGCTGCCGTGTAAGTAGTCGGAGGTGACCAGGTCGACGTAGCCGTCACCCGGGTACCAGGACGCCGACCCGAGTGCGGACGCAACGAAGGGCCGGCACGTTGGGTGCCGGCCCTTCGTCCTCGGGGCGGAGGATACGAGATTCGAACTCGTGAGGGTGTAAACCCAACACGCTTTCCAAGCGTGCGCCCTAGGCCTCTAGGCGAATCCTCCGCGAGCCAGGATACAGGTCCCGTGACGGCGGGCCACCCCACCCTCCCAGAAGATCCACACGGCGTCGGGTAGGCTTGGCGGCACCCCCCGTGCGGCGTGCATCTCGTGAACCTCCCCAGGGCCGGAAGGCAGCAAGGATAAGCGGGCTCTGACGGGTGCACGGGGGGCCTTTCTGTCTCCGGGGCCCGGTAACGTCGCCGCGGGTCAGGTCACGGGGTGGTGGGTGGTCACCGGCGGCCGACCGGCGCAGAATGGCTCGGTCGAGAGGAGGCGGGACGGGTGGCACTGGCCCTTTACCGCAAGTACCGGCCCCGTACGTTCGCCGAGGTCATCGGCCAGGAGCACGTCACCGAGCCGTTGTCGCAGGCGCTGCGCAGCGGCCGGCTGAACCACGCGTACCTCTTCTCCGGCCCCCGCGGCTGCGGCAAGACCTCAAGCGCCCGGATCCTGGCCCGATCGCTCAACTGCGAGCAGGGGCCGACGCCCGAGCCGTGCGGGCAGTGCGAGTCGTGCCGCGGGCTGGCCCCCGACGGCGGCGGGTCGATCGACGTCATCGAGATCGACGCGGCCAGCCACGGCGGCGTCGACGACGCCCGCGAGCTGCGCGAGAAGGCGTTCTTCGCGCCGGCCCGCAGCCGCTTCAAGATCTATATCATCGACGAGGCCCACATGGTCTCGACGCAGGGCTTCAACGCCCTGCTGAAGCTGGTCGAGGAGCCCCCGGAGTACGTCAAGTTCATCTTCGCCACCACCGAGCCGGAGAAGGTCCTCGGCACGATCAGGTCGCGGACCCACCACTACCCGTTCCGGCTGTTCCCGCCGAAGGTGCTCCGCCCCTATCTGGAGCAGCTCTGCGAGGCCGAGGGCGTCAAGGTCGAGCCGGCGGTCTTCCCGCTGGTGGTCCGCGCCGGCGGGGGCAGCGCGCGGGACAGCCTCTCCGTGCTCGACCAGCTCATCGCAGGCGCCGGCCCGGAGGGGGTCGGCTACGCCCGGGCCGCCGCGCTGCTCGGCGTCACCGACTCCGCGTTGATCGACGAGATGTGCGACGCGCTGGCCGCCGGGGACGGCGCGGCCGCGTACGCGACCGTCGACCGGGTGGCCGAGGCCGGCCACGACCCGCGCCGGTTCGCCTCCGACCTGCTGGAGCGGCTGCGCGACCTGATCGTGCTCCAGCAGGTGCCGGACGCCGCCACCAAGGGCCTCATCGACGGCCCGGCCGACCAGATCGAGCGGATGGCCGCCCAGGCCCAGCGGCTCGGCCCGGCCACGCTGTCGCGCTGCGCCGACATCGTGCACAACGGCCTGGTGGAGATGCGCGGCACCACCGCGCCCCGACTGCTGCTGGAGCTGATCTGCGCCCGGATGCTGCTGCCCGGCGTCGACGACTCGTCCGGCGGCCTGCTCCAGCGCCTGGAGCGGATGGAGCGCCGGCTCACCCTCGGCGGCGTCGAGCCGCCGCCGGTCGCGCACGCCGGCCACGACCAGGAGGTACGCCCGGCGGCTCCCGCCCCGGGCGCGGCTGCCGCCGCGATCCACCCGGAGACCGCCGGCACGCCGGCGGCTGCCGGCGCCCCGACCGGTGCCGCCGCCGCCCGCGCCGCCGCCATGGCGGCCGGCTCCCGTGCCGCCTCACCCGGCCCCCGCGCCGCCGACGACGCGGCTGCCACCCGCCCGGCCCCGAGCGGAGCGGACCCGGTGGACGGCCCGACCGCCTCCGCCGGCCCGGGGCACTCCGGCGCGGTTGCCGGTTCCGCCGGCCCGGCGGACTCCGGCGCGGCAGCCGGTGGTCCGGCGGGTGACCGACCCACCTCCGGAGCGCCGGCCAGACGGCCCGTGCCGGCCTCGGCGGTGATGCCCGACCCGGCGACCCCCGAGCCCCCCCGACCCGGCTCCACCGGCCCCGGCGCGCTGGACGCGGTCGCGGTGCGGCGGGTGTGGCCGGACATCGTGGCGAAGGTCAACCGGATCAAGAAGCCGGCCGCCGCGCTGATGCGGGACGCGGTGGTCCGCGACGTGGACGGCGAGACCCTCGTGCTGACCGTCAAGTCGCCGGTGCTCGCCCAGATGATGGCCGCGCAGACCTCGGTCCTGGCCGAAGCGCTCTACGAGGAGTTCGGCGGGCGCTGGCAGATTCGCTGCGAGGTCGCCGGCGAGCGGGGCGGCGCCTCGCTGGGCGGCCCGGCGCGCCCGTCCGCCCCGGCCCGCCCGGCATCCGGCCCGGCCGCCGAGCCCGATGGCCCGGCCCCTCGACACGGCGGCCCGGCGGCCCGTCCCGATGGCCCGGATTCCCGTCCCGGGGGATCGGACGGTGCCGGTGGGCCGGGTTCGACCGGTGGGCACGGTGCTCCGGGCTCGGTGGGCGTCGGGCCCGGTGGTCCAGGCCCGGCGGGTGCTGCGCACGCCGGGCTGGGCTCGGCCGGTGCCGCGTCCGGCGGTGCGGGAGGCGCGGGTGCGGCGCGCGGTGGTTCGGGTTCGATCGGCCCCGGGGCTGGTGGCGCAGGTCCGGCTGGTGCCGCCGGCCCTGGTGGGACCGCTGCGGGCGGGAGCCCGAACGGTTCCGCGCGACGGTCCGGCGACACGCCGGCGAATCCGACCGCGCCCGCCGCCGACGACGAGGAGGACTGGCCGGAGGCGGCCCGTCCCGGCGGCGAGGCGAACGCGGCGGACCGGTCGGAGCCGGCCCGCTCGGGTGGCGCCGGCGCGGCGGTGCGTGCCGCCGGTGGCGAGGACTGGCCCGAGGCGGCGCGCCCGGGCGGGGCCACGGCCACCGCGACAGCGGCTCCCGCCGTACCGAAGCCGGCCGGACCGGCGGCCACGCCACCGCCGCCCGCGAAGGGTGCCGCCGGCGGGCAGCGGAACAGCGCGATCGCGGCGGCCCGGGCGGCCGCTGCCGCGGCCGCGGCGGGTGGTGGGCCGGGCAAGGGCCCCCGAGCCGGGCAGTCGGGCCGCCCGGCCGCGGATGCCGAGTGGGCCGGCGAACCGCCCTACGACCCGGACTTCGACGGGCCGATCCGGCCCGGCCAGCGGGCCGCGGCCCCGGCGACCCCCGCCTACGAGGGGTTCGACCCGGGCGACGAGCCGCTGGACGAGGTGATCGACGAGCGGACCGCCCGGCAGTCCAGCGAGGAGCAGGCGGTGGCGCTGCTGCGCGAGGCGTTCGGGGCCGAGAGGATCAACGAGGTCGACGCGCGCTGAGCGCGGGTCGACCCGGAACAGCGGTGCCGTGGCCCGACTAGGCTGGGCGCGGCCGAGCAGACGAGTGCGAAGAAGGAGCGGCCCGTGCGCCCAGGTGGACAGCCCAACATGCAGCAGATGCTGAAGCAGGCGCAGAAGATGCAGCAGCAGATCGCCAACGCCCAGGCCGAGCTGGCCGAGGCGGAGCTGACCGGCACCGCGGGCGGTGGCCTGGTGACGGCCACCGTCGCCGGCACCGGTGAGCTGAAGGCGATCAAGATCGACCCGAAGGCGGTCGACCCGGAGGACGTGGAGACCCTGGAGGACCTGGTCGTCGCGGCCGTGCACAACGCCGCCGAGGCGGCCCGGGAGCTGACCGAGAAGAAGATGGGCCCGGTCGCGGGCGGGATGGGCGGCCTCGGCCTGCCCGGTTTCTGAGCCGGCAGATGTACGAAGGTGCCATCCAGGACCTGATCGACGAGTTGGGTCGGCTGCCGGGCGTCGGCCCGAAGAGCGCCCAGCGGATCGCGTTCCACGTCCTGTCGGCGGACCCGGCCGACGTCAACCGGCTGGCCGGCGCGCTGCGCAAGGTCAAGGACCTGGTCCGGTTCTGCACGACCTGTTACAACGTGGCCGAGTCCGAGCAGTGCCGGATCTGCCGCGACCCCCGGCGCACCGACGAGGTGCTCTGCGTGGTCGAGGAGCCGAAGGACGTGGTGGCGATCGAGCGGACCGGCGAGTTCCGGGGGCGCTACCACGTGCTCGGCGGCGCGATCAATCCGCTGGAGGGCATCGGCCCGGACAACCTGCGGATCCGTGAGCTGATGACCCGGTTGGGCGGTGGCGAGATCCGCGAGCTGATCCTCGCCACCGACCCGAACACCGAGGGCGAGGCGACCGCGACCTACCTGGCGCTGATGGTCAAGCCGATGGGGATCGCGGTGACCCGGCTGGCCAGCGGCCTGCCGGTCGGCGGCGACCTGGAGTACGCCGACGAGATCACGCTGGGCCGCGCCTTTGAGGGGCGTCGGGCGGTCTGAGCCCCGGCCCGGTGGTGTACCGCGTGCCCACCACCGGGCCGCCGCGGCCTGCGCCGAGACGACCACTTTTTCCGATGCCGTGCCCGCGCGGTGTGAGGAAGCCTCGGAAGGTGTCGGCTTGGTAGCGATTGCCCTCGGCTCTTTCCACTTCTGTGTGACATGCCATAACCTCCCGCTCACGGACTGAGTCACAGCTCGGCGTGGACACATGCGCATGACAGAGGTGAGAGATGCAGGCGAGCAGGCTGAAAACGGCTGTTGCCCTCGCGGCCGCGGCCGCCCTGGCGGTCGGTGCGTCCGGCTGCGCCAAGAGCGACCGGGAAGAGGGCGGTGGGGACGCCAAGACCGGCGGCACCTTCGTCTTCGCCGGTGCCGGGAACCCGAAGAACTTCGACCCGATCTTCAACGACGACGGTGAGTCGTTCCGGCCGATCCGCCAGATGTACGACACCCTCGTGCAGAACAAGCCCGGCACGGCTGATCTGCAGGGTGCTCTGGCGGAGAGCTGGGAGCACGACCCGGAGGGCAAGGTCTGGACCTTCAAGCTCCGCAAGGGCGTGAAGTTCCACGACGGCACCGACTTCAACGCCGCGGCCGTCTGCTTCAACTTCGACCGCTGGTTCAACATGAAGGGCGCCGCCGCCCAGTCGCAGATGATCTACTACTCGGACGTCTTCGGCGGCTTCGCGAAGAACGAGGCCGAGGGGGTCGGCGACCCGGTCTACAACAAGTGCGAGGCGAAGGACGACGGCACCGCCGTCATCGCGATGAACCAGTACAAGGGCGCCTTCCCGGGCGCCTTCGCGCTGACCGCGCTCTCGATCGCCAGCCCCGAGGCGCTGAAGAAGTACGACGCCGACGCGGTCAAGCAGAACGGCGACTCGTTCGAGTACAGCGCGTTCGCCAACGAGCACCCGGTCGGCACCGGCCCGTTCAAGTTCGCGGGCTGGGACAAGGCCAAGGGTGAGATCACCCTGGACCGGAACCCCGACTACTGGGGCGAGAAGGCCAAGGTCGACAAGCTCGTCATCAAGATCATTGAGGACGAGAACACCCGCAAGCAGGAGCTGCGGGCGGGCACCGTCCAGGGCATCGACTTCCCGGCCCCGGCCGACCGCAAGGCGCTGTCGGGCGAGGGCTACCAGGTCCTCGACCGCCCGGCCTTCAACATCCTCTACCTCGGCTTCAACCAGAAGAACCCGAAGCTGAAGGACCTGCGGGTGCGCCAGGCCATCGCCCACGCCCTCAACCGCCAGCAGCTGGTCCAGACCAAGGGCCCGGGTGGCACCAAGGTCGCCGACGAGTTCATGCCGGACACCGTGCTCGGCTACGCGCAGGACGTGCAGAAGTACGACTACAACGTCGACAAGGCCAAGCAGCTGCTCAAGGAGGCGGGCGCCGAGAACCTGACGCTCAACTTCTACTACCCGACCGACGTCTCCCGGCCGTACATGCCGAACCCGCAGGAGATCTTCACCGTCCTGGCCAACGACCTGCAGGCCGTCGGCATCAAGGTCAACGGTGTGGCCCGCCCGTGGAACGGTGGTTACAAGGACGACGTGCAGCAGTTCGGCAAGCACGACCTGCACATCCTCGGCTGGACCGGTGACTACAACGACCCGGGCAACTTCGTCGGCACCTTCTTCGGCCGCGGCAAGGTCGAGTTCGGCGACCAGGCGATGACCGAGATGTTCGAGGCCATCACCAAGGCCGACGGCACGGTCGACGAGGCCGGCAAGAAGGCCGCGTGGGAGCAGGTCAACCGCGACATCGCCGCCAAGTGGCTGCCGGCCGTGCCGGTCTGGCACGCCCCGCCGGCCATCGTGGTCACCAAGGACGTCAAGGGTCTGGTCGCCAGCCCTCTGACCGACGAGCGGTTCAACACCGTCAGCGTCGGCTGAAGCGCTACTGACCGCTGACGCCGTACGCGGAATCGGCCCGGGCCGGGCTCTCTCTCCCGGCCCGGGCCGACCCGCTGTTAAACGAGAAATCTGGTGTGTGAGAGATGTTGCGAGTCATAGTTCGCCGCCTGCTGCAGCTGGTGGTGACCCTGATAGGGCTGTCCGCCCTGGTCTTCGTCTGGCTGCGGAACCTGCCCGGCGGCCCGATCGAGGCGCTGCTCGGTGAGCGGGCCACGCCGGAGCGGCGCGCCCTGCTGGTCAAGGCCCTCGGCTACGACCAGCCGATCCTGGTGCAGTACGCGAAATTCATGCAGCGGCTGTTGACCGGCGACTTCGGCAACTCGATCCGGAGCGGCGACCCGGTCACCGAGGTGATCGGCCGCGCCTTCCCGGCCACCGTGGAGCTGGCCGCCGCCGCGATGATCATCGCGATCGGGCTCGGCGTGCCGCTCGGCTACCTCGCCGCCCGGCACCGCGGCCGGCTGCTCGACAACATGAGCATCGCCGGCACCCTGCTCGGCATCTCGATCCCGATCTTCTTCCTGGGCTACCTGCTCAAGGACGTCTTCACCCAGAACATCCACTGGTTCCCGCCCTCGGGCCGGATGAGCACCGGCCTGGACAACACCGACATCACCGGCTTCTTCGTCCTCGACGGTCTGCTCACGCGGGAGTTCGACGCCGCCGGCGACGCGCTGTGGCACCTGATCCTGCCGGCGCTCACCCTGGCCACCATCCCGCTGGCGGTGATCGTCCGGATCACCCGGGCCAGCGTGCTCGACGTGCTCAACGAGGACTTCGTCCGCACCGCCGAGGCGAAGGGCCTGCGGCACAAGACCATCCGGGGCCGGCACATCCTGCGCAACGCCCTGCTGCCGGTGGTCACCACCATCGGCCTGCAGACCGGCGCGCTGCTCTCCGGCGCGGTGCTCACCGAGCGGGTCTACAACTGGGGCGGCCTCGGCACGCTGATCTACAACTCGATCAGCGGCGGCCGTGACTACCCGGTGCTCCAGGCGCTGATCCTGCTGGCCGCGCTGGTCTTCGTGCTGGTCAACCTCTTGGTCGACCTCTCCTACGCCTTCATCGACCCGAGGGTGCGTGTGCGATGAGCGATCCGATCATCCAGCCCATGGTGGGCGCCCAGCGCGAGAGCGTGGACCCTTCGGCCGTCACGGAGAAGCCCGAGGGTACCCTGCCCCGCGGCCTCGACCGGCTGGGCGAGCGCAAGCGCGCCCGGCTGGAGCAGCTGGCCCAGGCCACCGCGGACAAGGGTGGCGTCAGCCTGGTCCGGGACGCGTTCCGCCGGCTGCGCCGCAACCCGACCGCGATGGTCGGCGCGTCCATCGTGGCGCTCTTCGTCCTGGTCGCGATCTTCGCGCCGCTGCTCGCGCCGCACGACCCCGCGCAGCGCTTCGACGAGTTGACGAAGAACCTGACCGTCGACAGCATCCCCGGCGCCAGCAGCGAGTTTCCGCTCGGCTCCGACCCGCTCGGCCGGGACTTCCTGTCCCGGATGATCCACGGCAGCCAGCAGACCCTGTTCGTCGGTGTGCTCGCCACGATGATCGGGCTGGGCCTCGGCGTGCTGGTGGGCGCGCTCGCCGGCGCGTTCGGCGGTTGGGTCGACAACATCCTGATGCGCTTCACCGACGTGATGCTGGCCCTGCCGGCGCTGCTGCTGGCGATCAGCCTGGTGGCCATGGCCAGCCGGTCCAGCCAGTGGACGGTCATCCTCGCGGTGGCCATCGTCAACGTGCCGATCTTCGCCCGGCTGCTGCGCGGCTCGATGCTCGCCCAGCGGGAGAGCGACCACGTGCTGGCGGCCCGCGCGCTCGGCGTCAAGCGAGGGGCGATCGTGCTACGGCACATGCTGCCCAACGCGATGACCGCGGTGATCGTGCAGGCGACCCTGACCCTCTCCACCGCCATCCTGGAGGCCGCGTCGCTGTCCTTCCTCGGCCTCGGTGACCCCGACATCAACCGCGCGGAGTGGGGCCTGATGCTCGGTGTGGACGGTCAGCGCTACTTCGAGGTGCGGCCGGAACTGGCCTACTTCCCGGCCGTCGCGATCATCGTGGTCGCGCTCGGCTTCACCCTGCTGGGCGAGGGCATGCGCGAGGCGATCGACCCGAAGAGCCGGCGGTGACGGCGGTGCGGACCAACGACCAGCACGGTGAGGAAGTGACCCGATGAGCCTGCTCGACGTACGCGACCTGAGCGTCGTGTTCCAGCGCCGCGGTGAGCGACCGTTCACCGCCGTCGACGAGGTCAGCTTCAGTGTGGAGCCGGGGCAGACGGTGGGCCTGGTCGGCGAGTCCGGCTGCGGCAAGAGCGTCACCAGCCTGGCGATCATGGGCCTGCTGCCGCCGCGCGGCAACAAGGTCACCGGCGAGGTGAGCTTCGACGGGGCGGACCTGCTGAAGCTGCGCCCGGACGACCTGCGGGACCGGCGCGGCCGGGACATCGGCATGATCTTCCAGGATCCGCTCTCCTCGCTGAACCCGGTCATCCCGATCGGCACCCAGGTGGCCGAGGTGCTCGAACGGCACCGCGGCATGGACCGCAAGGTGGCGCTGAAGGAGGCCCGGGAGCTGCTCGACGCGGTCGGCATCCCGGACCCGACCCGACGGCTGAAGGAATACCCGCACCAGATCTCCGGCGGCATGCGGCAGCGCGCCCTGATCGCCATCGCGCTTGCGTGCAAGCCGCGGCTGCTGATCGCCGACGAGCCGACCACCGCCCTGGACGTGACCATCCAGGCGCAGATCCTCACGCTGCTCAAGCAGCTGGTCGACGAGACCGGCACCGCGTTGATCATGATCACGCACGACCTCGGCGTGGTGGCCGGGCTCTGCGACACGGTGAACGTTCTCTACGGCGGCAAGATCGTGGAACGGGCGGACCGGCACGAGCTGTTCGCCCGGCCCCGGCACCCGTACACGCACGGGCTGCTCAACTCCGTGCCGAGGCTCGACTCGCCCCGCGGCGAGCCGCTGCACGCCATCCGTGGCTCGGTGGCCGACAACATCCCGTGGGCCGAGGGCTGCGCGTTCGCGCCCCGGTGCGACAACGTGGTGGACGCCTGCCTCGACGGGACGCCACCGCTGGAGCCCACCGCGAACGGCGGCGACCTGCGCTGCAACAACCCCGTTTCCGAGGAGGTGGCGGTCCCGTGACCGAGTCGACCGAGTCGACCGGACCCCTGGTCGAACTGCGTGACCTCAAGGTCCACTTCCCGATCAAGAGCGGCGTGCTCGTCGACCGGACGATCGGGCACGTCTACGCCGTCGACGGGGTATCGCTCTCCATCAACCGGGGCGAGACGTACGGGCTCGTGGGCGAGTCGGGCTGCGGCAAGTCCACGCTGGGTCGGGGCCTGCTGCGGCTGGTCGAGCCGACCGACGGCGAGATCGTCTTCGACGGCACCGACCTGCGCGCGCTCAAGGACGAGCCGATGCGCCGGATCCGCCGCCGGATTCAGATGATCTTCCAGGATCCGCTGTCCAGCCTCGACCCCCGGCAGTCGGTGGAGTCGCTGCTGGTCGAGGGCCTCAAGGCGCACGACCTGGCGAAGGACAAGGCGGCCGTCGGCAAGCAGCTCCGCGAGGCGCTCGCCGCGGTCGGCCTGCCCGCCTCGGCGCTGAGCAAGTATCCGCACGAGTTCTCCGGCGGCCAACGCCAGCGCATCGGCATCGCCCGGGCGCTGGTGCTCGAACCGGACCTGATCGTCGCGGACGAGCCGGTCTCCGCGTTGGACGTGTCGATCCAGGCCCAGGTGCTCAACCTGCTGAACGAGCTCCAGGAGGAGCGCGGCCTCACGTACCTGATCATCGCGCACGACCTGGCGGTGGTCCGGCACATCGCCGACACGGTCGGGGTGATGTACCTCGGCGGCCTGGTGGAGGAGGCGTCCAGCGACGACCTCTACCGGGAGCCGATGCACCCGTACACCAGGGCGCTCATGTCGGCGGTGCCGGTGCCCGACCCGCTGGTCGAGGACCGGCGGGAGCGGATCCTGCTCGCCGGCGACCTGCCGTCACCGGCGAACCCGCCGGCCGGCTGCCGGTTCCACACCCGCTGCCCGTGGGCCCAGCCCACCCGCTGCGCCGACGAGCGGCCGGCGCTGCGCGAGGTGCTCGACGGGCACCGGGTCGCCTGCCACTACGCCGAGGACATCGCGGCCGGCAGGATCCGGCCGCACGAGGTGGAGCCGGAGCTGGTCCGGCCGGACGACGGCGCGGCGCCGGGCGAGACGGGCGAACTCATCCCCACCCCGTGACACGAGGGCGCGTCGGTCCCGGCCGGGGCCGACGCGCCCGTTGGATCAGCCCTCGGGGCGGTTGAGCAGCCCCACCGCGACGGTGTGCACCGCGTCCAGCCCGGCCGGGTCGGCCAGCGGCGCGCTGCCACCGGTGACCGCGTACCACTCGTCGGCGTCCTTGTACTGCACCCGCAGCGTCACCTTGCCGTCGGCGTGCTCGGTCCGCAACGTCAGCTCGCCGGTGACCACGCCGACCTCGTCGGTCATCACCCCGCCCGGGCCGGCCGTGATGTCGGCGGTACGCGTCGCCGGTCCGGCCGGCGCACCCCCGGCCGGCGCGCCCGGGGCCGCGTCGGCGGACATGCCGGCGCCGGAGACGTCGGCGGGCGCCGCCTGTTGGCCGTCCGCGGTCATCCCGGCCGACGCCGGACCGGTCGGGGTCGGGTCGGCGCCGGCCGCCGCGGCGTCGTCGCCGGTGGCGTCCGGTGTCTTCTCCGGGGCCGGTGAGCCACCCGCCCCGGTCACGGCTTGCTCGCCCATGTGCAGCCCTCCAGCATGTCGGTGAGGGCGGCCTTCTCGGCACTTGTCACCGTCAGCCGCCAGTAGTGCTTGACCGTCACCCAGTCGGCCGCGTACTGGCACCAGTACGACCGGTTCGCCGGCTTCCACTGCGACGGGTCCTGGTCACCCTTTGCCCGGTTGGAGCGCGCGGAAACCGCGATGAGCTGCGGCCGGGTCAGGTCGTTGGCGAAGTCACCGCGCTTCGAGTCGTCCCACTCGTCCGCGCCGGAGCGCCAGGCGTTCGCGAGCGGCACCGTGTGGTCGATGTCCACGTCCGACGGGTTGGTCAGCGCCACCCCGTCGTACACGCTCTCCCACCGCCCACCGACCACGTTGCAGCCGGAGAGCTTGATGCCCTCACCGTCCTGCTGGAGGACGCTGTCCCGCACGTCGCAGTTCTTGCCGGTGTTCCGCCAGTGCGGGAACCGCGAGCGGCTGTAGCCCTTCATCGACCCGGCGGTGGCCACGGTCAGCTGGCCGAGCTGCTGGTTGATGTTCCCGGCGGCGCTCGGCGGCGCGTCCGGCTCGGTGACGGCGGGGTCACAGCCGGCCGCGCCGAGGGCGAGCACCGCGGTGAGCGCGGCGGTCAGCCCGGCTCGGACTCTTGATCTCGTATGCACAGACGACACCTCTCCAGCTTGCGGGCTCCGGGCGAGTCCGCACAGTACCCGGCGGCGGTTTCTCTGATTCGTGGCGTCGACGGGGGATGACGGGCAGAGTGGATGGACGTGACCACATCCGCTCCCGCCCCCCGGTTGCGCACCGGAACCGCCGCCGGGCGCGGCACGCTGCTCGCCGCGGTCCTCGCCTCCGGCATGGTGTTCCTGGACAGCACCGTGGTCAACGTCGCGCTGCCCCGCCTCGGCGCCGAACTGGACGCCACGGTGGCCGGTCTTCAGTGGACGGTGAACGGCTACCTGCTGATGCTCGCCGCGTTCGTGCTGCTCGGTGGCGCGCTGGGCGACCGGTTCGGCCGGCGGCGGATCTTCCTGCTCGGGGTGGTCTGGTTCGCGGTGGCGTCGGTGCTCTGCGGGCTGGCCCAGGGCACCGGCTGGCTCATCGCCGCCCGGTTCCTCCAGGGCGCGGGCGGGGCGCTGCTCACCCCCGGCTCGCTCTCCGTGCTCCAGGCCAGCTTCCACCCGGACGACCGGGGTAAGGCGATCGGCACCTGGTCCGGCCTCTCCGGCGTGTCCACCGCGCTCGGGCCGCTGGTCGGCGGCTGGCTGATCGACACCCTTTCCTGGCGGTGGATCTTCTTCGTCAACCTGCCGCTGGCCGTCGGCGTGGTGCTCGCCGCGATGCGCTGGGTGCCGGAGAGCCGGGACGAGGCGGTCTCGCGTACCGGAGGGGGGCGCGGGTTCGACGTGGCCGGCGCGTTGCTCGGCGCGCTGGCGCTCGGCGGCGTCACGTACGCGCTGATCGACGCCCCGGCGCACGGCGCCTCCCCGGCGGTGCTCGCCGCGGCGGTGGTCGGGTTGGCCGCCGTGGTGGTCTTCGTGCTGGTCGAGCGGCGGCGCGGTGACACCGCGATGCTGCCCACCGGGCTGTTCGGCAGCCGGCTCTTCTCGGTGCTCAACATCTTCACCGTGGTGGTGTACGCGGCGCTCGGCGGGTTCACCTTCTTCCTCGCCGTCTACCTGCAGAACGTGGTCGGCTGGTCGGCGCTGCTCACCGGCCTGGCCACGGTGCCGATGACGGTGCTGCTGCTGGTCGGCTCGCCCCGGGCCGGCGCGCTCTCCGCCCGGATCGGACCCCGGCTGCCGCTGACCGTCGGCCCGGTGATCGCCGCGGCCGGCCTGTTGCTGCTGCGCCGGGTCGGGCCGGGCGCCTCGTACTGGACGGACGTGCTGCCCGGCGTGGTGCTGTTCGGGGCCGGGCTCACGCTTGTGGTCGCGCCGCTGACCACATCGGTGCTCGGCGCCGTGTCGGACCGCTTCGCCGGGGTGGCGAGCGGCTTCAACAACGCCGCCTCCCGGGCCGGCGGCCTACTCGCGGTGGCCGCGTTGCCGCTGCTGGTCGGGCTCTCCGGCACCGGGTACGAGCAGAAGGGCGCGTTGGCCGACGCCTACCGGGGGGCGTTGGCGTGGTGCGCGGGGTTGCTCCTCGCCGGTGCCCTGCTCGCCGCCGTGCTCATCCACCGCCCGAGGGTGAAAGGCGGGGCCCCTTCTTAAGAAGGGGCCCCGCCTTGCATCTCAGGGGCGGGTGCGGTTGACGGCGCTGGTGACCGCCTTGACCGAGGCGGTGACGATGTTGGCGTCGACCCCGACACCCCACACGGTCCGGCCGTCCACCTCGCACTCCACGTACGCGGCCGCCTGCGCGTCACCGCCGGAGGAGAGCGCGTGCTCGTGGTAGTCGAGCACCCGTACCGCCACGCCCAGCGACTGCAACGCGTTGACGTACGCGTCGATCGGGCCGTTGCCAACCGCGGTGAGCGCCCTGGTCTCGCCGTCGAAGCCGACCCGGGCGTCGATCTCGACCTTGCCGTCGACGGTGCCGATGGTGTAGCCGGCCAGCGTGACCACCGGGTCGACCTGGTGGTCGACCAGATAGTTGCGGGCGAAGATCTCCCACATGGTGCCCGGCTCGACCTCGCCGCCGTCGTGGTCGGTGACGGCCTGCACCACGCCGGAGAACTCGATCTGGAGGCGGCGCGGCAGGTCGAGCTGGTGCTCGGACTTCATGATGTACGCGACGCCGCCCTTGCCGGACTGCGAATTGACCCGGATGACCGCCTCGTAGGTGCGGCCCAGGTCCTTCGGGTCGATCGGCAGGTAGGGCACCGCCCAGGTGAAGTCGTCGACCGGCACCCCGGCCGCCGCCGCGTCGGTGTGCAGCGCGGCGAAGCCCTTGTTGATGGCGTCCTGGTGGGAGCCGGAGAACGCGGTGTAGACCAGGTCGCCCGCGTACGGGTGGCGTTCGTGCACCGGCAGTTGGTTGCAGTATTCGACCGCGCGCCGGACCTCGTCGATGTTCGAGAAGTCGATCATCGGGTCGATGCCCTGGGAGAACAGGTTGAGGCCCAGCGTGACCAGGTCGACGTTGCCGGTGCGCTCACCGTTGCCGAAGAGGCAGCCCTCGATCCGGTCGGCGCCGGCCAGCAGGCCCAGCTCGGCGGCGGCCACGCCGGTGCCCCGGTCGTTGTGCGGGTGCAGGCTCAGCACCAGGCTGTCCCGCCGGGGCAGGTGCCGGTGCATCCACTCGATCGAGTCGGCGTAGACGTTCGGGGTTGCCATCTCGACCGTCGCCGGCAGGTTGACGATCAGCTTCCGGTCCGGCGTGGGGTCGATCACCTCGATCACCGCCGCGCAGACCTCCAGCGCGTAGTCCAGCTCGGTGCCGGTGTAGGACTCCGGCGAGTACTCGTAGTGGATGTCGGTGTCCGGGGTGTGGATCTCCGCGTACTTCTTGCAGAGCCGGGCGCCCTGGGTGGCGATGTCGGTGATGCCGTCGCGGTCCAGGCCGAAGACCACCCGGCGTTGCAGCGTCGAGGTCGAGTTGTAGAAGTGCACGATGGCCCGGCGGGCGCCGCGCAGCGACTCGAAGGTCCGCTCGATCAGGTGCTCCCGGCACTGGGTCAGCACCTGGATGGTGACGTCCTCCGGGATCAGGTCCTGCTCGATCAGCTGGCGGACGAAGTCGTAGTCGGTCTGGCTGGCCGACGGGAAACCGACCTCGATCTCCTTGTAGCCCATCTGCACCAGCAGCTGGAACATGCGGCGCTTGCGCTCGGGCGACATCGGGTCGATCAGCGCCTGGTTGCCGTCGCGGAGGTCGACGGCGCACCAGCGGGGCGCGGCCTCGACGCGGCGGGTGGGCCAGGCGCGGTCCGGCAGTTCGACGCGGAACTGCTCGTCGTACGGGAGGTAACGGTGGACCGGCATCCGGCTCGGGCGCTGCCGGGCGAACGGATCGGTCTCGGTGACAGGTTGAGCCATCTCGGAGTGCTCCCTGGGAACATGTGGCGTCAGCAGATCGGAAGGTGTCGGCGAGGTGCCGGGCGACGGTGCGCGGCGGTGCCGAGGGGAAGTTCGGATGTGCTGGACGGCGTGTTTCCACTCCGCGACGAGGTGCCGGCCGGTCAGGCCTCGTCGCGGCAGTTAAGGAGAAGAGACGCCTGCCACATGACAGAGTCACCCTACGTGGTGGGACGGGCGCTGGGAAGGCCGGTCCGGACTATGGGACCGGAGTCACCGCTCGGGTGGACTCCGGCGCCCCGCCCAGCCGGGGCGTCCGCTCCGCCCGGGCCACCACAGGCACGATCGCCAGCCCGACCAGCACGAAGATCGCCGCCGCCGGGTACCAGCCCCAACCGCCGGTGCTCACGCCGAGCGCGGTCAGCCCCGCCGGCGCGACCAGGAACTGCAACTGCGAGCCGAGCCCGAACGCGCCCACGTACGCGCCGCGCTGGGCGGCGGGCGGCAGCGTGGCGGTGAGCCCCCAGGTGCCCGCCGACTCGACCAGCTCGGCCACGATGAGCAGCATCGCGGCGGCCACCAGCGCCACCACGGTGAGCAGCCCCCGGGTCTGCCCGGAGATCGGCAGGACTACCGCAACACCGACGTCGGCACCGCCCTGCTCCGGGCCGCGCGCGGCGCCTGACCCGGCTCCGCCGACCGCCGGTTGCGGGTGCCGGGAGCGCCCGGCCCCCGTGGAGGCTCAGCGGAGCAGCAGGGCGGGGAGCGGCCGGCGGCGGCGGAGCGCGGTCTCCCGGTCGTACAGGTCGGGCGGGAGCGTGGCCGGGTCACCGAGGCGGCCGATCGCGGCCACCGCCAGCGGCCGGATGTCGTCGGGCAGGTCCAGCTCGGTGGTGAGACGGGCGCGGTCAAGGCGGGTGAGCTGGCGTACGTGCAGGCCGAGCGCGGTGGCCTGGACGGTGAGGTGGGCGACCGCCTGGCCGAGGTCGTAGGCGGTCCGTTCCGGCTCGCCTCCGGCGTGCGCGGCGAGCAGCAGGGCGGCGGCGTGCCGGGCCCAGCCCTGGTCGGCGTCGGGCAGGCCGACCAGGATCCGCTTCCACGTCTCGTCCTGTCGGTGCCCGAGCGCGAACCGCCACGGCTGGGCGTTGCCGGCCGAGGGGGCCCACCGGGCCGCCTCCAGCAGGGCGGCCACCTCGTCGGCGGTCAGCTCGGTGTCGGGGTCGAACGCGCGAGGGCTCCACCGGAAGGCGAGCAGGGGGGTCAGGTCGGCCATCGGCCCAGCGTCCCCGATGCCCTTTTTGTCGTACTGGTCGGGGGTGGGCAGGTGTGGGCAAGGACACCCGTAACGGACAAAACGCTAAGACGTTTCGGGCTGGGGTGTGTCCTGGCTGACCGGCTCGCCCTCGGTCACCGCGCCGGCCAGCTCGACCGCCGCCGGCGCGGGGCCGGGCTTTCCGGTCAGCGTGAGGCTGCCGAAGGTGGCGCGGACCGCCACCGGGGTGCCGTCCTCGCCGAAGCAGTAGACGCCCACGTCCAGCGGCGCGTTCATCGAGGCCGCGGTGGAGTCGACCGCGTAGCACCGGCCGGTCACGCCGGGCGGCGGCGTGGCGGGGGAGACCGCGAGCGGCGCCCGCCGGTCGGTGAGCACCTCCAGCCAGTCGGTGAACGGGTGCTGCACCCGGGGATCCAACCGGCGGGGCACCGCGTCGTCGGCGTCGCCGAGCCGCACACAGCCGGCCGGTTGCGTCCGGCCGGTCGAGGGCAGGGCGCACTGGAACAGCCCGTCCGAGGTGCCGGCGAGGGAGACGTCCACCGTGCCGCCCCGCCCCCAGCCGGGCACGTCGACCCGCCAGCTGTCGTCGTTCGCGCTGGTCCATGTGACGGTGCGGGGCGGCCCGCCGGGCGGCGCCCAGGCGTAGCTGGCGGTGAGGTGCCGGTCCTGCGCCGCGGCGGCCAGCCCGGCCAGTTCGTCGCGGGCGGCGTCGACCTGCACCGGCACCGGATCGGCGCCGTCGGCCGGAGACGACCCCGGGCGGTCGGCGACGCAGGCGGCCAGCAGCGCCGGCAGGGTGAGCGCGAGTACGCCGGTCAGCCGCCGGGCCGCGCGTCGGTGAGCGTGCACCTGGTCATTCTGCGACGTGGCGGTGGCCCGGGTCAGCCCACCGTACGGCTGTACCGGTTGGCGCGCCCGGGCCGGATGGTGGGATCACCCGACCCGGCCGTGCCGGCCGCCCGATACCCTGAGGAGGTCTGACACGCGCCGCCGGACCGAGAAGCCCGGCGGCGTCGGCACGCTCAGGGCCGTCACTGGGAGGGGAGCGCACCGTCGTGGCACTCGTGGTGCAGAAGTACGGCGGGTCCTCCGTCGCCAACGCGGAGCGGATCAAGCGGGTGGCCGAGCGCATCGTGGCGGCCCGCAAGGCGGGCGACGACGTGGTCGTGGTGGTCTCCGCCATGGGTGACACCACCGACGAGCTGCTCGACCTGGCCAACCAGGTGAGCCCGCTGCCACCCGGCCGCGAGCTGGACATGCTGCTCACCGCCGGCGAGCGGATCTCGATGGCGCTGCTGGCCATGGCCATCCACAACCTGGGCTACGAGGCGCGCTCGTTCACCGGCTCCCAGGCCGGTGTGATCACCACCTCGGTGCACGGCCGGGCCCGGATCATCGACGTGACGCCGGGGCGGCTCAAGGGCGCGCTGGACGAGGGCGCGGTGGTCATCGTCGCCGGCTTCCAGGGTGTCTCGCAGGACACCAAGGACGTCACCACGCTCGGCCGGGGCGGCTCGGACACCACCGCGGTGGCGTTGGCCGCCGCGCTCCACGCGGACGTCTGCGAGATCTACACCGACGTGGACGGCATCTTCACCGCCGACCCGCGGATCGTGCCGAACGCCCGGCACATCGGGCAGATCACCTACGAGGAGACGCTGGAGCTGGCCGCCTGCGGCGCGAAGGTGCTGCACCTGCGCAGCGTCGAGTACGCCCGGCGCGCGGGGTTGCCGATCCACGTCCGTTCGTCATACTCGACCAACACCGGCACGATGGTCACCGGATCGATGGAGGACCTTCCTGTGGAACAGGCACTGATCACCGGGGTAGCCCACGACCGCAGCGAGGCGAAGATCACCATCGTCGGGGTGCCCGACGAGCCGGGCGCCGCCGCGCGGATCTTCGACACCGTCGCCGGCGCCGAGATCAACATCGACATGATCGTGCAGAACGTGTCCACCGAGGGCACCGGTCGCACCGACATCTCGTTCACGCTGCCCAAGGCCGACGGCCCGACCGCGATGGCCGCGCTCAGCAAGATCCAGCAGTCGGTCAAGTTCAAGGGCCTGCTCTACGACGACCACGTCGGCAAGGTCTCGCTGATCGGCGCCGGCATGCGCTCGCATCCGGGTGTCGCCGCCGGCTTCTTCGCCGCGCTCGGCACCGCCGGCGTGAACATCGAAATGATCTCCACCTCGGAGATCCGGGTGTCCGTGGTCTGCCGCGACACCGACCTCGACAAGGCGGTCCGGGCCATCCACGACGCCTTCGAACTGGGTGGTGACACCGAAGCCGTCGTCTACGCCGGCACCGGGCGGTAGCGCGGATGCCACCGCTGCCCACCCTCGCCGTGGTCGGGGCGACCGGCGCCGTCGGCACGGTGATGTGCCAGATCCTCTCCTCCCGCCGCAACGTGTGGGGCGAGATCCGGTTGCTCGCCTCCGCGCGCTCGGCCGGCCGTCGGGTGCGGTGCCGGGGCGAGGAGTTGACCGTCCAGGCCGTCACCCCGGAGGCGTTCGACGGCGTCGACGTGGCGATGTTCGACGTGCCGGACGACGTCTCGGCCGAGTGGGCGCCGATCGCGGTGGCCCGCGGCGCGGTGGTGGTGGACAACTCGGGCGCGTTCCGGATGGACCGGGACGTGCCGCTGGTGGTCCCCGAGATCAACCCCGAACAGGTACGCAACCGGGCCAGGGGGATCATCGCCAACGCCAACTGCACCACCCTGGCGATGATCGTGGCGGTCGCCCCGCTGCACCGCGAATACGGCCTGCGTGAACTGGTCCTCGCCTCCTACCAGGCGGTCTCCGGGGCGGGGCAGGCCGGGGTGGACGCGCTGCACCTCCAGCTCGGCAAGATCGCCGGGGACCGGGTGCTCGGCTCCCGCGCCGGCGACGTACGCCAGGCGGTCGGCGACGAGCTGGGCCCGTTCCCGGCGCCGCTGGCGCTCAACGTGGTGCCCTGGACGGGCTCGCTGGCCGACGGCGGCTGGTCCTCCGAGGAGCTGAAGCTGCGCAACGAGTCGCGCAAGATCCTCGGGCTGCCCGACCTGAAGGTCTCCGCCACCTGCGTACGGGTGCCGGTGGTGACCGGTCACTCGGTCGCCGTGCACGCGGTCTTCGCCACCGAGGTGGACGCCGAGGGCGCCCGCGAGGTGCTGCGCAACGCGCCGGGCGTGATCCTGGTGGACGACCCGGCGGCCGGCGAGTTCCCGATGCCGATCGACGCGGTCGGCACCGACCCGTCCTGGGTGGGCCGGATCCGCCGCGCGGTCGACGATCCGCGAGCCCTCGACCTCTTCGTCACCGGCGACAACCTTCGCAAGGGCGCCGCCCTGAACACCGCCCAGATCGCCGAACTCCTCGCCAAGGAACTCACCCCCTAACCCCCACCCGGATGCCCGCTCTTTCACGGGAAAGAGTGGCCATCGCGGCCCGCATGGCCACTCTTTTCGTGGAGTAGTTCCATCCTGAGTTGGCTGGTCAGGGGGTGTTGACGGGCGGGGTGGGGTAGGTGTGGGGGCAGGTCAGCGCTCGGGTGATCTTCG
>NZ_JBICSL010000031.1:0-40681 GCF_043197045.1 Micromonospora sp. NPDC049282 | reverse complement strand
ACCCCCCGACCAGCCCACCAACTACCAGACACCCCACCGTCAACCCCACCCCACCAGCCCAAACAAGATGGAACTACTCCACGGAAAGAGTGGCCGTCCCAGGCGGGATGGCCACTCTTTCCGTGTAAGAGGCGCCCCTGTCAGGCGGTCAGGCGGTCAGGCGGTCAGGAACCGAAGTTGCCCGTGTTGATCAGGGTGCCGGCGATGGCGCTGATGATGCCGACGACCACGCCGACCGCACCGCAGATCAGGGCGGCCTTGGCCTGGCCGGCGTTGCTGGCCTCGCCGGCCTGGACCTTCTTCTGGCCGAGCACGCCGAGCACCACGCCGGCGATGCCGGCCGGGACGCCCAGCAGCGGGCAGCAGAGGCCGAGCACGATCGACACGATGCCGACGATCATGCCGATCAGGCCCAGCGTGTTGTTCTGGCCCCGACCCGCTTCCGGGCCGGCCGGGTAGCCGGCGGCCGGGTACTGCGGCGCGCCGCCGTACGGCTGCTGCTGCGCGTACGGGTCCTGGCCGTAGGGCTGGCCGGAGGTGGGCTGCCCGTAGGGCTGGCCCGAGGTCGGCTCGCCGTAGGGCTGACCGGAGGTCGGCTGCTGCCCGTACTGCGGGGGCTGCGGCGGCTGGCCGTACGGGTCGTGCGGCTGGGCGGTCGGGTCCTGGTTCGGCTGCTGGCCGTACGGGTCCTGGCCGGGGTAACCGGGCTGCATGTCAGGGAACTCCTCAGATTGAGTCGGCTGTCGGTCAGTTCGTGCCGGTGCTGCCGCCGACGAGACCCGCCAGGCCACCGAACAGGCAACACACCACAATGATGCCGATCCAGACCAGGCCGACGATCAGGGCCCACTTGGACCACTTCTTGGACTCGGCGGCGGCGGCCTGGGCGCCGGCGTAGTCGCCCTGCTAAATCAGCGGGTTGACCTTGGACGCGTTGATGATCGCCGGGATCGCGAGCGGCCAGAACAGGAAGATCGCGACGATCGACATCGTCATGTTGTTGTCGATCTGCTGCTGCTGCTGCTGCGGCGGCTGCTGCTGGGGGTAACCGGGCTGCATGGGGGGTGGCTCCTAGGTCCGGCGGCACGGCGAGGTGCCGGGTTCTCTGGGGGACGCGGGTCGGGCGTACGCCGGACACCGGGCGACCGGCAGCGTACCGCGACGGCGCCACCGGGGAGATCACCCGACAGGCCGCCGCCCGACGGCCGGACCGGCCGGCCTGCCCGATAGGGTTGCCGCGTGACCGAGCCCGCGTCCGTCGCCCGCCTCGTCGTCCTCGTCTCCGGCTCCGGCAGCAACCTCCAGGCGCTGCTGGACGCCGCCGCCGACCCCGGTTACGGGGCGCGGGTGGTGGCCGTGGGCGCCGACCGGGACGGGATCGCCGGCCTGGACCGGGCCGCCGCCGCCGGCGTGCCGTCCTTCGTCGAGCGGGTCAAGGACCACCCGACCCGGACCGACTGGGACAAGGCGCTCACCGCCCGGGTGGCCGAGCACCGGCCCGATCTGGTCGTCAGCGCGGGGTTCCTCAAGCTGGTCGGGCCGGAGTTCCTGACCGCGTTCGGCGACCGCTACCTCAACACGCACAACACGCTGCTGCCGGCGTTCCCCGGCATCCACGGCCCCCGCGACGCGCTGGCCTACGGCGTGAAGGTCACCGGGGCCACGCTGTTCTTCGTCGACGCCGGGATGGACACCGGCCCGATCGTCGCCCAGGTCGCCGTTCCGGTGCTCGACGACGACGACGTGGAGACGCTCACCGAGCGCATCAAGTCCGCCGAGCGGCGCCAGCTCGTCGAGCAGGTCGGCCGCCTGGTCCGTCAAGGTTGGACGATCACCGGCAGAAAGGTCAGCATTCCGTGAGCACCACTGAGGAAGGTCGCCGCCCGATCCGGCGCGCGCTGGTCAGCGTCTACGACAAGACCGGCCTGGCCGAGCTTGCCCGGGCCCTGCACGAGGCCGGCGTGGAGATCGTCTCGACCGGCAGCACCGCCTCGACGATCTCCGGGGCCGGGGTTCCGGTCACCTCGGTCGAGCAGGTCACCGGCTTCCCGGAGATCCTCGACGGCCGGGTGAAGACCCTGCACCCGAAGATCCACGGTGGTCTCCTGGCCGACCTGCGCAAGGACGCGCACGCCACCCAGCTCGACGAGCACGGCATCGCCGGGATCGACCTGCTGGTCTCCAACCTCTACCCGTTCCAGGCCACCGTCGCCTCCGGCGCCGACCTCGACGAGTGCGTCGAGCAGATCGACATCGGCGGGCCGGCGATGGTGCGGGCGGCCGCGAAGAACCACGCCTCGGTGGCGGTGGTGACCGACCCGGCCGCGTATCCGGCGGTGGTGTCCGCGCTCGACGGCGGCGGCTTCACCCTGGCCCAGCGGCGTGCGCTCGCGGCCCGGGCGTTCGCCGACATCGCCGACTACGACGTGGCGGTGGCCGACTGGTTCGCCTCGACGGTGGCCCCGGCCGAGGACGGCTGGCCGGAGTTCGGCGGGCTGGCGCTGCGCCGCCAGGCTGTGCTGCGCTACGGCGAGAACCCGCACCAGGCGGCGGCGCTCTACACCGATCCGGGCGCACCGGCCGGTCTGGCCCAGGCCGAGCAGCTGCACGGCAAGGAGATGTCCTACAACAACTACGTCGACGCGGACGCCGCCTGGCGGGCCGCGCACGACTTCCCCGACCAGCCGGCGGTGGCGATCATCAAGCACGCCAACCCGTGCGGCATCGCGGTCGGCGCGGACGTGGCCGAGGCGCACCGCAGGGCGCACGCCTGCGACCCGGTCTCCGCGTTCGGCGGCGTGATCGCGGTGAACCGGCCGGTCAGCGTGGAGCTGGCCGGGCAGGTGGCGGAGATCTTCACCGAGGTGCTGGTGGCGCCCGGCTTCGACGAGGGCGCGCTGGAGCTGCTGCGGGCCAAGAAGAACATCCGGCTGCTGCGGGCGCCCGCGTTCGCGCCGCGGCCGGCGGAGTGGCGGCAGGTCACCGGCGGCGTGCTGGTGCAGGCGCGGGACGCGGTGGACGCCCCCGGCGACGACCCGTCCGGCTGGACCCTGGCCACCGGCGACCCGGCGGACGAGTCGATGCTGCGCGACCTCGCGTTCGCCTGGCGGGCGGTACGCGCGGTGAAGAGCAACGCGATCCTGCTGGCCCGCGACGGCGCCACGGTCGGCGTCGGGATGGGCCAGGTCAACCGGGTCGACTCGGCGCGACTCGCGGTCAGCCGGGCCGGGGACGAGCGGGCCCGTGGCTCGGTCTGCGCCTCGGACGCGTTCTTCCCGTTCGCCGACGGCCCGCAGATCCTCATCGACGCCGGCGTCCGGGCGATCGTGCAGCCCGGCGGCTCGATCCGCGACGAGGAGACCATCGCGGCCTGCAAGGAGGCCGGCGTGACCATGTACCTCACCGGCACCCGGCACTTCTTCCACTGACGCGTCCGTGAACGCCGAGCGCGGCCGCCGGCCGCGCTCGGCGTTCACGGACCGTTGCCCGCCGTCGGAGGCGGTTGCTAGCGTGTGCCCGGCAGCAGCCGATCGACGTCCTCCGTTGTCTGCGAACCCGGCCGACGCGGCTTCCCTCGGGGAGGTGTGCCGATGCGCTCACGCGAGCGGCGCGGCGCCACCACCTCCCGCTCGGGCTTGATCCACTCCACTTCGGCGAGGTGGTGCCAACGGGAGGACCCCGATCCCACCACCTCGCCGAAACGGAGTCGATCAAGGCGGAGCGTGCGCGCGCTGACCGTCGCCGTCGTCACGCTGGCCTTCCTCCTGGCCGGCCCGGTCGTGCCGGCCAGCGCGACACCGCTCGCCGCCGGACCGGTTTCGGCCGACTCCGTGCCCGCCCGTGCCACACCTGCGCCGGCAGGGACACCTGCGCCGGCAGCGACACCTGCGCCGGCAGGGACACCTGCGCCGGCAGCGACACCTGCGCCGGTCGCGCCAGCGCCCGCCACGGCGCCCGCGCCGGCCAGGCACGCGGCCGACCCGGCGTACCCCCGACCGGTTGAACTCTCCGGCGGGCCGTGGGGTGACCAGCGCGGCGGCCTCCCCAACGGCGACGGGCCGGACGACCTGGTCCCGGTCGCGCCCCCGCGGACGGCCGGTCCGGTCGTGCCGGCGCGGCTGGCGCCCGGTCACCGGCCGGCGGTCCGGCCGTTGCCGCCGCGCGGCGTGCTGGCCGCTCGTGCTCCGCCCGCCGCCTGAGCCGCACCGGAATCCGCCGCGTCGACCCGGCGGTTCCGTGGCGCGTCGCCGTCACCCGCGAAGGCGCGCCGCGCTGCCCGAACGCCCGAATCTGAGGCCTCGTCCCCACTTCCTCCGGGGGACGGGGCCTCAGACGTCCCGCACCTCGGCGAAGTGGCAGGCCGACGGGTGCGGGTCGGCCGCGCGGGGCACCGTCTGCGGGTCCTGGACGGCGCAGACCTCCTCCGCCTTCCAGCACCGGGTGCGGAACCGGCAGCCCGACGGCGGGTCGGCCGGGCTGGGCACGTCGCCGGTGAGCCGGATGACGGTCCGCCGGTCGCGGGCCTCCGGGTCGGGCACCGGCACCGCGGAGAGCAACGCCTGGGTGTACGGGTGGGTGGCGCGCTGGTAGATCTGCTCCTCGGTGCCGATCTCCACGATCCGGCCCAGGTACATCACCGCCACCCGGTCGCAGATGTGCCGGACCACCGACAGGTCGTGCGCGATGAAGACGTAGGAGAGCCCGAACTCGTCCTGGAGCTGCTCCAACAGGTTGATCACCTGGGCCTGGATGGAGACGTCCAGGGCCGACACCGGCTCGTCGCAGACGATGATCTCGGGCCGCAGCGCGAGCGCCCGGGCGATGCCGATGCGTTGCCGCTGGCCGCCGGAGAACTGGTGCGGATAGCGGTTGATGTGCTCCGGGTTGAGCCCGACCACGTCCAGCAGCTCCCGCACCCGCTGCCGCCGGCTGCCCTTGGGGGCGGCGTCCGGGTGGATCGCGAACGGCTCGCCGACGATGTCGCCCACCGTCATCCGCGGGTTGAGCGAGGTGTACGGGTCCTGCATCACCATCTGCATGTTCCGCCGCAGCCGCCGCAGCTCCCCGCCGGATGCCTGGAACAGGTCCCGCCCCTCCAGCGTGGCCCGGCCGGAGGTCGGCGTCTCCAGCCGCATGAGCAGCCGGGCCAGCGTGGACTTGCCGCAGCCGGACTCGCCGACCACACCGAGCGTCTCGCCGCGGCGCAGCTCGAAGCTCACCCCGTCGACCGCCCGCACCGCGCCGATCTGCCGCTTGAACAGGACGCCCTGGGTGATCGGAAAGTGCTTGACCAGTTCGTCGACCCCGAGGATGGTCTCGCCCCGGACCTTGGCGGGGCTAGCGGGCACGGTCATCGTGGACCTCCTGCGCGAAGTGGCACGCGCTGGTCCGGCCGTCGCCGAGGACCAGGTCGTGCGGCACCTCGTCCACGCAGACCTGCCGCGCGTACGGGCAGCGGGGGTGGAACGGGCAGCCGGGTGGGATCCGCATCAGGTTCGGCGGCAGCCCTCGGATGGTCGACAGCGCCTGGCCGCGCACGTCGAGCCGGGGGATCGACTCCAGCAACCCCTTGGTGTACGGGTGGGCGGGCGCCCGGTAGAGCGCGCGCACGTCGGCGTGCTCGACGATCCGGCCGGCGTACATGACCGCGATCCGGTCCGCCACGCCGGCCACCACACCGAGGTCGTGGGTGATCAGGACCAGTGCCATGCCGAGGTCCCGGCGCAGGTCGGCCAGGAGGTCCATGATCTGGGCCTGCACGGTCACGTCGAGCGCGGTGGTGGGTTCGTCGGCGATCAGCACCTTCGGGTCCAGCGCCAGCGCCATGGCGATCATGACGCGTTGCCGCATCCCGCCGGAGAACTGGTGCGGATAGTCGCCGAGCCGCTTCGCCGCGGCCGGGATCCGGACCACGTCCATCAGCTCGACGGTGCGCCGGCGCGCGTCGGCCCGGGACAGCCCGGCCCGCTGCCGCAGCGACTCGCCGATCTGCCACCCGACCGGGAAGACCGGGTTCAACGCCGACAGCGCGTCCTGGAAGATCATCGCGATCTCCGCGCCGCGTATCCGCCGGCGCTCCTCCTCCGGCCGGGTGAGCAGGTCCCGCCCCTGGTAGCGGATCTGGCCGGAGCGGACGTACGCGGGCGGGGTGTCCAGGATGCCCATGATCGCCTGGGCGGTGACGGACTTGCCGGAGCCCGACTCGCCGAGCACGGCAAGCGTCTCGCCGGCGTCCAGGTGGTAGCTCACCCCGTTGATCACCCGGGCCACGCCCTCGCCGGTGCGGAACTCGACGTGCAGGTCCCGCACCTCCAGCAGGTGCCCGCCGGGCGGCGTGGGGGTGGCTGGCGTCGGCATCGGTCTCACCGCAGCTTCGGGTCGAAGGCGTCGCGGATCGCGTCGCCGAGCATGATGAAGGCGAGCACGGTCAGCGCGAGGAAGGTCGACGGCACGATCAGCGGTGTCGCCGACTCGCGCATGTGCACCCGACCCGCGTCGATGTCGATGCCCCAGGAGATGGTCGGCGCCTTCAGGCCGATGCCGAGGAAGCTCAGCGTGGCCTCGGCCGCGATGAACGAGCCGAGCGCGATGGTGAGCACCACGATGGCCGGCGCCAGCGCGTTCGGCAGGATGTGCCGCCACATGATCCGGCCGTTGCCGGCGCCGAGCATCCGGGCGGCGGCGACGTAGTCCTGCTCCCGGGCGGTGATGACCGAGGAGCGCACCACCCGGGCCGCGGTGGTCCAGCCGAGCAGCGCCAGCACCAGGATGACCGCGAACAGGCGTACCGTCTCGCCGCTCGTGCTCACCCGCTTGAGCAGCACGATCGCGGCCAGCAGCAGCGGGATGCCGAGCACGATGTCGATCACCCGGGAGAGCACCGCGTCGACCCAGCCGCCGAAGTAGCCGGCGAGCATCCCGACGACCAGCGCGATCACGCCGGTGATCAGCGCCGAGAGCGCGCCGACCAGCAGCGAGGCGCGGGCGCCGTAGACCGCGCGGGCGAACGTGTCGCAGCCCTGGAAGTCGTACCCGAAGATCGCCCCGCCGGACGGCCCGGCGTGCTGCCGGGAGAGCACGCAGTCGCGCGGGTCGTCGGCGGTGAACAGCCCCGGGGCGACGGCCATCGCGGCGACCAGCACGACCAGCAGCAGGCTGAGCCAGAAGACCGGGTTGCGGCGTAGGTCCCGCCAGGCGTCGCCGGCCAGGCTGCGCGGCCGGCGTGGCTCGCCGGCCCGGTCCGGGGTGCCGGGCTCGCCGGAGACCCCCCGCCGCGCCGACTGGTCCTCGGTCGCCGCCACCGTCTCGAAGTCACTCATATCTGATCCTCGGGTCGAGTACGGCGTAGAGCACGTCCACCACCAGGTTGGACAGCAGGTAGACCACGACGAGCACGCTGACGATGCCCACCACCAGCGGGCCGTCCTCGGTGCGGATGCCGCGGAACAGGTTGAAGCCGACGCCGGGGATGTTGAACACGCCCTCGGTGATGATCGCGCCGCTCATCAGGTTGCCGAGTTCGACGCCGAGGAAGGTGACCACCGGGATGAGCGAGTTGCGCAGCACGTGCACGCCGACGATGCGGCGCCGCACCAGGCCCTTCGCGCGGGCGGTCCGCACGTAGTCGGCGCGCAGGTTCTCCGACACCGACGTCCGGGTCAGCCGCAGCGCGGTGGCCAGTGACAACGAGCCGAGCACGAGGCCGGGCAGCAGCAGCGCCCAGAGGGAGGGCTGCGCGCCGGCCGTGGGTGGGAAGATCGGCCAGCGTACGCCGAGGAAGTACTGCGCCAGCGGGGCCAGCACGATGGTCGGGATGCCGAGCACCAGCAGCGTGAGCACGAGCGTCGCGTGGTCGAAGACGCCGGCTCGCCGGATGCCGGCGATCACCCCGGCGGTGACCCCGACGAGGATGGTCACGGCCATCGCGATCACTGCCAGCTTCACGGTGACCGGCCAGGCGGCGGCGAGGATGTCGCCGATCTGCCGGCCGGTGAGCGACTGGCCGAGGTCACCCCGGAGCAGGCCGCCCAGGTAGTTGAGGTAGCGGTAGAAGAACCCGCCGATCCCGGTCGCGTCCAGGTGGTACTTCTCGGTCAGGTAGGCGCGTTGGGCCGCGGTGACCGGTCGTTCCCCGGCGAGCGCCTGGATCGGGTCGCCCTGCCCGGCGAACATCAACGCGTAGACGATCAGCGTGGTCCCGAAGAAGGCGAGGACCATCTGGAGCAGTCGCCGCAGGATGAAGCGGAGCATGCTGGCAAGTCTGCCGAAAGAGGGCGAAATGCGTGCCAATGCCAGGGCCGGGCCACCCGGTGGGGGTGGCCCGGCCCGTGGTCGGTCAGGTCAGGCGACTTCGATCTTCAGCAGGTCCACCCGGTCGAAGAGGTCCACGTGGACGTTCTTGACCTTGGTCGAGTGGCCGAAGTTGTTCTGCCCGTACCGCAGCGGGATCACCGGCATGTCCTGCGCGAGCAGGTCCTCCGCCGCCTGGTACTTCTTGACCGCCTCGTCCTCGGTTGCCGCGCGGGCGCCCTCGGCGAGCAGCTTGTCGAACTGCGGGTTGCTGTAGCCGTAGTAGTTCGACGAGCCGTTGGTGCTGTACAGCGGGCCCAGGTAGTTCTCCATGGACGGGTAGTCCATCACCCAGCCCATCCGGAACAGGCCGACCGGCTGCTTTTGCTTGACCTTGGTCAGCAGGTCCGCGAACTTCGGCTCGGCGGTGCCGACGCAATCCACGCCCAGGTTGGCCTTGAGCTGGTTGCAGGTGGCGTCGATCCAGTCCTTGTGGCCGCCGTCGCCGTTGTAGGACAGCTCGATCTTCTTCGGGCCGCCCGCGGCCTCGTACATGGCCTTGGCCTTGGCCGGGTCGAACGCGCCGGCGGTGCCGATGGTGTTCTCCCGGTAGCCCGCGACCACCGGCGAGACGAACGAGCGGGCCGGCTGCTGGGAGTCCTTGAAGATCGACTTGGTGATCTCGTCCCGGTCGATCGCCATCGAGATGGCCTTGCGCACCTCGGGCTTGCTGAACTCCTTCTGGAACGTCGGGAACGCCAGCACCTGGAGCGACGAGGCCGGGCTCTGCTGGAACCGGTCGCCGAGGTCGGTGGCGGCGGTCGACAGGTTCTCGGTCGGGATCGTCTTGATCACGTCGAGGTTGTCCGACAGCACGTCCGCGTACGCGGCGGTCGGCTGCTGGTAGATCCGGAACTCGACGCCGCCGACCTTGGGCTGCTGGCCCGGGAACGCGTCGTACCTCTCCACCTCGACCTTGGCGTCGTGCTGCCAGTTGCCCTTCATCCGGAACGGGCCCTGGCCGATCGGCGCCTGCTCGTAGCCCTCGGCGAGCACGCCCGGCGCGGAGAAGGCCGCCTTGGGCAGCGGGTAGAAGGCGGTGTAGCCGAGCATGGTCTTGAAGTCCACGTACGGCGCGGTGAGCGTCACGGTGAAGGTCAGGTCGTCGACCTTCTTCAGGCCGCTCAGCGTCTCCGCCTTCGGCTTCTCGCCCTGCAGGTCCTCGTAGCCGGCGATCTTCTCGAAGAAGTAGCTCGAGTTCTGGCCGTTCGGCGCGTACGCGCCGTAGTTCCAGGCGTCGAGGTAGTTGTCGGCGGTGACCTGCTCGCCGTTGTGGAACGTGTAGCCGGGCTTCAGCTTGATCGTCCAGACCTTGTTGTCCGACGACGTCACCGAGTCGGCGGCCACCTCGTGCGGCTTGTTCGCCCCGTCGAAGTCGACGAGCGGGCTGAACAGGGCCGACAGCACCTGCGAGCCACTGGTCTCGTTCGTGTTGGTCGGCACCAGGTGCTGCGGCTCGGCGATCTCGATCCGCACGGCCGCATCGGGGTCGCTTGCGCCGCCGCCGCTGCCGCCGCCCGCGCCACAGGCCGTCAGGCCCAGGGTCACCGCGAGCGGGAGCGCGGTCCAGGCCGCGAGCCTACGAACACGCATGGAGTCTCCTCATCTCCTCACGCTGCGCGGTCGGCCCGACGCTGGGTGACGCTGCGCAACGAGCCGTAACGGTAGGTCGCGGTGCGGAGGATCGACAACGGATGGGTAACGGAGAAGTGACGGAACGTGCCCGGATGTATCGTTTCGGCCCATCGCTGATGACTCTCGGTGACGAAGGCCACGCGCCGACGCATCATCCCCGGGCGTCGCGGCCCGGGGTCGCGGACGTGAGACGATCACGGGGTGACGGCGACCATCCTGGACGGCAAGGCCACGGCGGCGGAGATCAAGGACGAGCTGCGGGCGCGGGTCAAGGCGCTCGCGGAACGCGGCGTCACCCCCGGCCTCGGCACGGTCCTGGTCGGGGAGGACCCCGGCTCCCAGGCGTACGTCAACGGCAAGCACCGCGACTGCGCCGAGGTCGGCATCGCCTCACTGCGGGTGACGCTGCCGGCCGACGCGAGCCAGGAGCAGCTCGACGCGGCGCTCGCCGAGCTGAACGCCGACCCGGCCTGCCACGGCTACATCGTCCAGCTCCCGCTCCCGGCCCACCTGGACACGCAGCGGGCACTGGAGTCCATCGACCCGGACAAGGACGCCGACGGCCTGCACCCGGTCAACCTGGGCCGGCTCGTGCTCGGCTACGACGCCCCGCTGCCCTGCACCCCGCGCGGCATCGTCGAGCTGCTGCGCCGGCACGACGTGCCGCTGCGCGGCGCGAACGTCGCGGTGGTCGGCCGGGGCAACACCGTCGGCCGCCCGCTCGGCCTGCTGCTCACCCGGCGCAGCGAGAACGCCACCGTCACGCTCTGCCACACCGGCACGCTCGACCTCGCCGCGCACACCCGCGCCGCCGAGATCGTCATCGTCGCCGCCGGGGTGCCGGGGCTGCTCACCGCCGACATGGTCACCCCCGGGGCGACCGTGGTGGACGTCGGCATCACCCGGGTGATCGGCGACGACGGCAAGGGGCGCTACACCGGCGACGTCGACCCGGAGGTGGTCGGAGTGGCCGGCAAGGTGGTGCCGATGCCGGGTGGCGTCGGCCCGATGACCCGGGCCATGCTGCTGACAAACGTGGTGGAGCGGGCCGAGCGGGACGCCTGACCACCCAGACAGGTCATAACCGTCCGCCCCTCGCCCGATCGGTGCCAGGATGGCTGATACGGTCCGGGAAACCGACTGGTAGCAGGGAGTGGGACGACCATGGGTAAGAAGGTCACTGTCGTCGGGGCCGGCTTCTACGGCTCCACCACCGCGCAGCGTCTGGCCGAGTACGACATCTTCGACACCGTCGTGATCACCGACATCGTGGAGGGCAAGCCGGCGGGCCTCGCGCTGGACCTCAACCAGTCGCGCGCGGTCGAGGGCTTCGAGACCACTGTCGTCGGCGTCACCACCGGCCCGAACGGCGAGGGTTACGAGGCCATCGAGGGCTCCGACGTGGTCGTCATCACCGCCGGCCTGCCGCGTAAGCCGGGCATGAGCCGGATGGACCTGCTGGAGACGAACGCCAAGATCGTCCGTCAGGTCGCCGAGAACGTCGCCAAGTACGCCCCGAACGCCGTCGTCATCGTGGTGTCGAACCCGCTCGACGAGATGACCGCGCTGGCCCAGCTGGCCACGCAGTTCCCGAAGAACCGGGTGCTCGGCCAGGCCGGCATGCTCGACACCGCCCGGTTCACCAACTTCGTCGCCGAGGCGCTGAGCGTACCGGTGAAGTCGGTGCGGACCCTGACCCTCGGCTCGCACGGCGACACCATGGTCCCGGTCCCGTCCAGGAGCACCGTCAACGGCAAGCCGCTGCGCGACGTCATGCCGGCCGAGCAGATCGAGGAGCTGGTCGTCAAGACCCGCAACGGTGGCGCCGAGGTCGTGGCGCTGCTGAAGACGGGCTCCGCGTACTACGCCCCGTCCGCCGCCGCGGCGCGGATGGCGAAGGCCGTGGCCGAGGACTCCGGCGACGTCATGCCGGTCTGCGCCTGGGTCGACGGCGAGTACGGCATCTCCGGCGTCTACCTGGGCGTGGAGGCCGAGATCGGCGCCCAGGGCGTGAAGCGGGTCGTCGAGACCGAGCTGGACGCCGACGAGCGAGCCGCCCTGAACGAGGCCGCCGAGGCCGTCCGCGCCAAGCAGGCCGACATCTCCTCCCTCTGACCCCAGCACCACCCGCCGAAGGGCGGCCGGCGGGACGCCGGCCGCCCTTCGGCATCCCACCCCCACCCCCGGTGATCAAGGAGTTTGGGTCCGCGCCGAGCCCGATCCAGACACAAACTCCTTGATCAACTCCTGGGTGGGGTGGGGTGGGGGGTGAAGGGGTGGGAGAGGTGGGGGGTGGCCAGGAGGAGGGGGGAGAGGGTCGACAGGACGTGCTCGCGGGTTCGGCGGGCTTCGGACGGGTTCTCCTCGTGGGCGTAGGTAAGCGACGGGTCGACCAACTGGATCGCGTGCACCAGGAGGTCGCCTGTGACAAGGAGGCGGTCGTCGCCCTGCTCGACGAGCACGGACTGGTGGCCGGGGGTGTGGCCGGGCGTGCTCAGCACGCGTACCCCGGGGGTCAGGTCCGTGTCGCCGTCGACCACCCGCAGCCGGCCGGCGGCGCGCAACGGCCCCAGCAGCCGGGCCGGCAGCTCCGGGTGGAACAGCTCCAGCGCGGCCAGCTCCGCGCGCTGGATGAGGTGGTCGGCGTTCGGGAAGAGCGCCCCGGCCCAGCCGACGTGGTCGGTGTGCAGGTGGGTGAGGACGACCGTGCGGACGTCCGCCCGGTCGATGCCGGCGGCGGCCAACTCGTCGGGCAGCCGTCCCGGCACCGGCGCCCAGCTCGCGGCGAGCGCGTCCGCGCCGCCGATGCCGGCGTCGACCAGGGTGACCGGTCCGTCCCCGGTACGCAGCGCGAACGCGCGGAACGGCAGCAGCCAGCCGCCGTCCGGCCCGACGGCTTCCGGGTCCCGGCGGTCCGCCTCGCGCCACTGGGCCTCGACGGCGTCGGGGAACGCCTCCGCCCGGGGCTGGAAGAAGGGGCCCGTGCCGTCGAGCAGCGCGGTGATCGTGACGGACCCGAGCGTGTGCGTCAGCGGCATCCGGGAAGGATGCCACCACGAGGCCGGCTGGGGCGCCCCGGGCGGTTTCCAGTACGCTCGTACTGCTTGAGCACGTGTCCCCCGAGAGGAGCGCCGGCCGATGGCGAAGATCAAGGTAAACAACCCGGTCGTGGAAATCGACGGCGACGAGATGACCCGGATCATCTGGAAGCAGATCCGGGAGCAGCTGATCCTGCCCTACCTCGACGTCGACCTGCACTACTACGACCTGTCGATCCAGTACCGCGACGAGACCGACGACCAGGTCACCGTCGACGCCGCCAACGCCATCAAGGAGCACGGCGTCGGCGTCAAGTGCGCCACCATCACCCCGGACGAGGCCCGGGTGGAGGAGTTCGGCCTGAAGAAGATGTGGCGGTCGCCGAACGGCACCATCCGCAACATCCTCGGCGGCGTGGTCTTCCGCGAGCCGATCATCATGTCGAACGTGCCGCGGCTCGTCCCGGGCTGGACCAAGCCGATCATCATCGGCCGGCACGCGCACGGCGACCAGTACAAGGCCACCGACTTCGTCGTCCCCGGCCCGGGCAAGGTCACCATCACCTACACCCCGACCGACGGTTCCGCGCCGATGGAGATGGAGGTCGCCAACTTCCCGGGCGGCGGCATCGCCATGGGCATGTACAACTTCGACGAGTCGATCCGGGACTTCGCCCGCGCCTCGTTCCGGTACGGCCTGGACCGCAACTACCCGGTCTACATGTCGACCAAGAACACCATCCTCAAGGCGTACGACGGCCGGTTCAAGGACATCTTCGCCGAGGTGTTCGAGGCCGAGTTCAAGGCCGAGTTCGACGCCGCCGGCCTCACCTACGAGCACCGGCTGATCGACGACATGGTCGCCGCCGCGCTCAAGTGGGAGGGCGGGTACGTCTGGGCCTGCAAGAACTACGACGGTGACGTGCAGTCCGACACCGTCGCGCAGGGCTTCGGCTCGCTCGGCCTGATGACCTCGGTGCTGCTCTCCCCGGACGGCCGCACCGTCGAGGCCGAGGCCGCGCACGGCACGGTGACCCGGCACTACCGGCAGTACCAGAAGGGCGAGAAGACCTCGACCAACCCGATCGCCTCGATCTACGCCTGGACCCGGGGCCTGGCCCACCGGGGCAAGCTGGACGGCACCCCGGCGGTCACCGAGTTCGCCAACACGCTGGAGCAGGTCATCGTGGAGACCGTCGAGGGCGGCCAGATGACCAAGGACCTCGCGCTGCTCATCTCGCGGGACGCCCCGTGGCTGACCACCGACGAGTTCATGAACGCGCTCGACGAGAACCTGGCCCGCAAGCTCGCGGCCTGATCACCTCGCCGACCACCACGGAGCCCGCCGGCACCCGCCGGCGGGCTCCGTGGTGTCCCGGCCGGGCCCCCGCGCCCTGTTCCGGGCGGGGATACCGGTCAAGAAGGGGCCCCGCCTCTACCGGAGGCGTTAAGAAGGGGCCCCGCCTTTCACGTGGCGCGTAGGAGTTCGGCGGCGCGCTCCGGGGCGATGTCGTTGATGAACACGCCCATGCCGGACTCCGAACCGGCCAGATACTTCAACTTGTCCTTCGCGCGCCGGACGCTGAACAACTGCAGGTGCAGGTGGCCCAGCTCCCGGTCCACGTGCACCGGCGCCTGGTGCCAGGCCGCGATGTAGGGCATCGGCAGGTCGAAGAGCCCGTCGAAGCGGCGCAGCAGGTCGAGGTAGAGCGGACCGAAGGCGTCCCGCTCGGCGTCGTCGAGCGCCGGGATGTCCGGCACCGGGCGGTGCGGGGCCACGTGCACCTCGAACGGCCAGCGGGCCGCCGCCGGCACGTACGCGGTCCAGTGCTCGTTGCTCGCCACCACCCGGTCGCCGGTGGCCCGCTCGGCGGCCAGCACGTCGGCGTAGAGGTTCCCCCCGGTGCGCTCGGCGTGCCGCCGGGCGGCGGCCAGCAGGCTCCGGGTCCGCGGCGTGACGAACGGGTACGCGTAGATCTGGCCGTGCGGGTGGTGCAACGTCACCCCGATCTCCACCCCGCGGTTCTCGAACGGGAACACCTGCTCCACGCCGGGCAGCTCGTTCAGCGCGGCGGTGCGGTCGGCCAGCGCGTCCAGCACGGTCCGCACCCGCAGCGGGGAGAGGCGGGCGAACGAGGCGTTGTGGTCGTCGGTGAAGCAGACCACCTCGCACCGGCCGAGCCCGGGGCGTACCGGGGTGAACGGCGTGATCTCGGCCGGTTCCTCGGCCACCCGCTGGCTCAGCGACGGGAACCGGTTCTCGAAGACCACCACGTCGTAGTCCGGTGCCGGGATCTCGCTGTGCCGGTCGCCCCGGGACGGGCAGAGCGGGCACTGGTCGGCCGGGGGCAGGAAGGTGCGGGTCTGCCGGTGCACCGCCACCGCCACCCACTCGTCGGTCAGCGGGTCGTACCGCAGTTGCGAGGCCGGTGGCGGCGGGGGCAGGTCCCGCCGGTCCGGCTGGTCGCGCACCGCGTCGTCCCGCTCGTCGAAGTAGATCAACTCGCGGCCGTCGGCCAGCTCGATCTGCGTACGCTTCACTCCGCCCCCTTCGTCGCCGGCACCGTCACCAGCTCACCCACCCTGTCCTCGAGTACCCGCCGTGCGTCGGGTGTCAACCGGTCGTCGGTGACCAGCACGTCCGCCGAATCCAGGCCGACGATGGAGGAGATGCCGACCGTGCCCCACTTGGTGTGGTCGGCGAGCACCACCAGCGCGTCCGCCGCCGCCACCAGCGCCCGGTTCGTGTCCGCCTCCATCAGGTTGGGCGTGGTGAACCCGGCCCGCTCGCTGATCCCGTGCACGCCGAGAAAGAGCAGGTCCAGGTGGAGCGCGGCGATCGCGGCCACGGCCAGCGGGCCGACCAGCGCGTCCGACGGGGTGCGGACCCCGCCGGTGAGCACCACGGTCTGGTCGGGCCGGCCGCCGACGTGCAGGATCTCGGCCACCGGCAGCGAGTTGGTGACCACCGTCAGGCCGGGCACGTCCACCAGGCGGCGGGCCAGCTCGGCGGTGGTGGTGCCGGCGGAGAGGGCGATCGCGGCGCCGGGGCGGACCAGCCGGGCGGCGTGCTCGGCGATGGCCGACTTCTCGGCGGACTGGCGGACGGACTTGGCCCGGAAGCCGGGCTCGTCGGTCGAGCCGGGCCCGGCCAGCGTCGCCCCGCCGTGCACCTTGGCGAGCAGGCCCTGCTCGTGCAGCGTCTCCAGGTCCCGCCGGATGGTCATGTCGGACACGCCGAACTCGGCGGCCAGCTCGGTGACCCGGACCCCGCCGGCGGCGCGGACCCGTTCCAGGATGGCCGTCTGCCGCTGTCGCGCCAGCATCCGTGCCTCGCCTCCCGAGCCTCACCGACCGTGCGAACGCGGTCGAACGTGTTCCAACAAAGCCGAACACTACCGCTCGGCGTGGACGAACGCGACACCGCCGCCGTCCCACGGGTGGGACGACGGCGGTCAAGGGATCCGTGCCGGTCAGGCCGGTTGGAGGCGGGGCTCCACCCAGCCGGTCTCGGCGAGGTGCTCCATCACCCGCTGGACCGCCTCGTCGACGGTCAGGTCCGAGGTGTCCACCACCAGGTCGGCGTCGGTGGGCTCCTCGTACGGGTCGTCGATGCCGGTCATCCCGGTGATCAGGCCGGCCCGGGCGCGGGCGTAGAGACCCTTGCGGTCGCGCTGCTCGCAGACCGCCAGCGGCGTCGCCACGTGCACCAGCAGGAAACCCGCCCCGGCCGCCTGGGCCATCTCCCGGGCGGTCGCCCGGGCGGCCGCGTACGGCGCGATCGGGCAGCAGATGCCGACGCCCCGGTGCTTGGCGATCTCGGCGGCCACCCAGCCGATCCGGCGCACGTTGAGATCGCGGTCGGCCTTGCTGAAGCCCAACCCGGCGGACAACTCCCGCCGCACCACGTCGCCGTCGAGCAGCGTGATGCTCCGGTCGCCCTGCTCGCGCAGCACGTCCGCGAGGCCCCGGGCGATGGTCGACTTGCCCGAGCCGGAGAGACCGGTCAGGAAGATCACCAGACCGCGGTGCCGCCGGGGCGGGCGGGCCCGGGCCAGTTCCCGGGCCACCGCGGGCGGGGTGTGCCACTCGGGCAGCGGGAAGCCGCGGTCGAGCAGGTCCTCGATCTCCTCCTGGCGGAGCGCCAGCCGGCGGTTGCGCGGCGGGATGTCCTCCCGCCAGCGCCACTGCCCGTCCCGGTTGTCGTACGCCAACTCCCGGGGCACCAGCACCCGCAGGCCGGCGCCGGAGAGCATGCCCTCGGTGGAGAGCAGGTGGGTCACGCCGTAGGCGGCGGCGACCCGCGCCCGCAGCAACGCGTCGCTGATCTCGTCGGGCCGGCGGGCCAGCGGCACCGGCACCAGCGTCGCCGGCGGCATCCGGTCGCGGGCCGCGAACACGCTGCGCACCAGCGCCTCGGCCGGCAGGCCGCCGGTCGACTCCTCGCCCACCGGGATCAGCACCAGCAGGTGCGCGCCGAGCGTCCGGGCCGCGTGCGCGATCTGGGCCAGTTGCGGGCGGTGCAGCGGGCGGTCGGCGAAGACGCCGAGCACCCGGCCCGGCGGCAGCAGCCCCCGTACCTCGTCCGGGCCGCGCCGCAGGCGCTGGAACGGCCCGTGGCCGCCGTCGCCCAGCCGGCGTACCGCGCCGCCGACGCCCACCGTGCCCTCGCGGGCCGGCCACACGTCGGTCACGTCCATGGCCGCCACCGGGGCGCCCTCGCCGTCGGTGAGCACCAGCGCCCGGCGGGCCGGGTCGGCCAGCTCCAGGCCGTCGGCGAGCGACGCCGGCACCTGCAGCGTCACCGGCACCGGCCACGGCGTGCCGTCGGCGAGCCGCCCGCGCCGGCCCAGCGAAGCCAGGTCCGCCCGGGTCATGAAGCCGGTCAACGGCGCGTACGCTCCGGTCAGCAACAACTCGAGATCGGCCAGCTCAGCAGGCCTGGGCGCGTACGACGGCGCATCCCGCAGAACATCCTCGGGCAGGATCCACCCGTTGCTCATCGAACCCCCAACTCGCCGGCCGGCACACAGTTTCGCAGCCCACCGGCGATCGGTCGAGAGCGCCACTCCACCTCCCGGCCACCCCGCGGTCGGTCGGGCGTCGGCGACCGCTCAGCCGGTGCGGGCCAGCGCCGCCGCGCCGAACGAGACGGCGAACCGTTCGCACCAGATCGAGACGCTGGTCAGCCCGGTGAGATCGGTCCCGGCGGGAATCGCGTACGCCTGGTCGCCCCGGTTGCCCTTGAGCGGGCCGAGCGCCACGTGCCGGCCGTCGTCGAAGACATGCCACCCGGACGGACCGGTGTGAACCGGCTGGTCGGTCAGCCAGACCTGAAGATCCGGACCGTTGGAGGTGTCCAGCCCGACCAGCTCCAGCCGGTGCCGCCCGTCGGCGGTCCGGACGATCCTGGCGGCGCCGCGCGTCCGGGCGGAATCAGGGACATCCCCGAGCGTTTCCCGGTGCACCGACTGGCCCGCGCTTCCTAGGCTGGCAGCGTGACACTGCTCGCGACCGAGTCGCTGACCAAGACGTACGGAGGCCGGGTCACCGCGTTGGCCGACCTCACCGTGTCGGTCGAGCCGGGGATCATCGGGCTGGTCGGTGCCAACGGCGCCGGCAAGTCCACCCTGATCAAGATCCTGCTGGGTCTGCTCCCGCCGACCACCGGCCGGGTGCAGGTGCTCGGCCTCGACCCCACCACCGACCCGGCCGCGGTCCGCGCCCGGGTCGGCTACATGCCCGAGCACGACGCCCTCCCGCCGGACCTCTCCGCCGCCGAGCTGGTCACCCACCTGGGCCGGATGAGCGGGCTGCCGCGCACGGTCGCCCGGGAGCGGGCCTCCGAGGCGCTGCGCCACGTCGGCCTGCACGAGGAGCGGCACCGCGCCGTCGGCGGCTACTCCACCGGCATGAAGCAGCGGGTCAAGCTCGCTCAGGCGTTGGTGCACGACCCGGACCTGCTGCTGCTCGACGAGCCCACCAACGGCCTCGACCCGGCCGGCCGGGACGCGATGCTCGCCCTGATCCACCGGATCGGCACCGAGTTCGGCATCTCCGTGGTGGTCTGCTCGCACCTGCTCGGCGAGGTGGAACGGATCTGCGACACGCTCATCGCGATCGACGGCGGTCGGCTGCTGCGCGCCGACCGGGTCGCCGCGATGACCACCGCCACCGACGTGCTCGCCGTCGAGGTGAGCGAGGGTACGGAGGAACTCGCCGCCCGCCTGGCCGCGCTCGACCTGCCGGTGTCCCGGGACGGGCGGCTGCTGCTCGTCCCGCTCGCCGACGACCACACCTACGACCTGATCCTCGGCGCGGTCGCCGAGCTGGACCTGCCACTGCACCGGCTGGACCAGCGGCGGCACCGGGTGGCCGAGCTCTTCGCCCCGAGGGAGCCCAGCCATGCCTGAAGCCACCGGCGTCATCCACGACATCGGCTACCAGCGCTACACCGGCCCGCGTCTCGGTCGCCGGCAGGTCTTCGGCGCGCTCTACGGCCACGGTGTGCGTACCGTCTTCGGGCTGGGCCGCAGCGCCAAGTCGAAGATCTTCCCGTGGCTGGTGGTGGCCGTGGTCACCGTGGTCGCCGCCGGGCTGACCGCGGTGCGCAGCCAGACCGGCCAGGTGGTGATGACGTACGCCCAGTTCGCCGACGCGATGAGCTGGCTGGTCATCTTCTTCGCCGCGGTGGCCGCCCCCGAGCTGGTCTCCCGGGACCTGCGCAGCGGCGTGCTGCCGCTCTACTTCTCCCGGCCGCTGCCGCGCGGCGACTACGCCCTGGCCAAGCTGGCGGCGCTGGTCACCGCGCTCTGGCTGCTGCTCGGCGGCCCGCAGCTGGTGATGTTCCTGGGCGCCGCGTTCACCACCTCCCGGGGCGTGCGCGGGGTGTGGGACGAGCTGCTCGACCTGCTGCCCGGGCTGCTCTACGCCGGGCTGTGGGCGGTGGTCTTCGCCTCGATCGCCCTGCTTGTCGCCTCGCTCACCGGCAAGCGCGCGTTCGCCGCCGGCGGCATCGTCGCGATCTTCCTGATGACCACGCCGGTGGTCGGCGTGCTGTCCATCCTGCCCTCCCGGACGGTCAACGAACTGGCCTTCCTCGCCTCCCCGTCGACGCTGGTCGGCGGCGTGGGCACCTGGGCGCTCGGCGACCTGCTGACCCAGGGACAGGGCGGGGGGATGCCGATCGGCGGCTTCGGGCCGGTCTACGCCGTGGTCGCCGTGCTGCTGGTCGCCGCCTGCGTCAGCCTGCTGCTCCTGCGATACCGGAAGGTGGCCGCCCGATGACGGCGCTCAGCACGCAACCGGCGGCCGACGTGCCCGCCGCCACGACCAGCACCCTCGACCTGGCCGGCGTCTCCCGCTGGTACGGCAACGTGGTGGCGGTCAACGACGTCACCATGCGGCTGGGCCCCGGGGTGACCGGCCTGCTCGGCCCGAACGGGGCCGGCAAGACCACGCTGCTGCACATGATGGCCGGGTTCCTCGCCCCGTCCCGGGGCACGGTGACGCTGGACGGCGAGCCGACCTGGCGCAACCCGGGCGTCTACCGGCGGCTCGGCCTGGTCAGCGAGCGGGAGGCGGTGCACACCTTCCTCAGCGCGTACGAGTTCGTGCTGGCCAGCGCGAAGCTGCACCGGCTGCCCGACCCGGAGGCGGCGGCCCGGCGGGCGATCGAGCTGGTCGAGATGGAGAGCGCGCAGGGCCGCCGGATCGGCACCTACTCCAAGGGCATGCGGCAGCGCACCCGGGTGGCCGCCGCGCTGGTGCACGACCCGCAGGTGCTGCTGCTCGACGAGCCGTTCAACGGCATGGACCCCCGGCAGCGGCTGCACATGATGGGGCTGCTGCACCGGCTCGGCGACGCCGGCCGGACCATCCTGTTCAGCTCGCACATCCTGGAGGAGGTCGAACAGGTCTCCGGCACGGTCCAGGTGATGGTCGCCGGCCGGCTGGCCGCCTCCGGCGACTACCGCACCATCCGCCGGCTGATGACCAACCGGCCGCACGTCTTCGCGGTGCGCTCCACCGACGACCGGGCCCTGGCGGTGGCGCTGATGGCCGAGCCCTCGGTCTCCGGCGTCGAGCTGGGCCGCACCGGCCTGACCGTGAAGGCCGGCGACTACGGCGCCTTCACCCGGGCGTTGCCCAGGATCGCACTCCGCCACGGCATCCGGGTCCGGCAGCTGCTGCCGGAGGACGAGTCGCTGGAGAGCGTCTTCTCGTATCTGGTGGAGGCCTGATGTCGACCGTTACCTGGATCACCGCCCGCGGCCTGTTCGGCCGGAGCCGGTTCCTCATGCTGCTGCCGTTGCCGCTGATCCTGATCGGCCTGGCGGTGCTCTGCCGGGCGCTCGGGGTGGACCCGGGCCAGTGGGGCCCGCCGGTGCTGGTCGGCCTCGGCCTGGCCGTGGTGCTGCCGGTGGTCGCCCTGATCGTCGGCACCGGCGTGCTCGGCGCCGAGATCGACGACGGCACCGTGGTGCACATCCTCACCAAGCCGCTGCCCCGCTGGCAGATCGTGCTGCCGAAGCTGGCGGTGGCGGCCTTGGTCAGCGCGGTCACCGCCGGCGTCCCGCTCTACGTCGCGGGCGTGCTCGCCGACTCGGTACGCCTCGGGCTGGCCCTGGTCGCCGCGTCGGCCGCGGGCGCGCTCGCCTACTCGGCGCTGTTCCTGGCGCTCAGCCTGGTGAGCCGGCGGCCGGTGCTGCTCGGCCTGGTCTACGTGCTGATCTGGGAGGGTCTGCTCGGCCGGTTCGTCAACGGCACCAAGGTGCTCTCGATCCAGCAGTGGGTGATCGCGCTGGCCGACCGGATGGCGCCCACCCCGCTGCTCGGCACCACCGTCTCGGTGCCGGTCGCGGCCGTGCTGACCGTCCTGGTGGCGGTCGGCTTCACGGTGCTGGCGATCGACCGTCTCCGGTCGTTCAGCGTGGCCGGCGAGACCAGCTGAGAAACCGGTGGGACCCCGCACCCGCCGCCTGCCGGCGGCGAGAAGGGGTCCCACCGGCCCCTCCCCGTTCTGCTAGGTTGCGGCGGCGACAACACCAGACACGGGGAGACACATTGCGTTCCGCCCGACCCGCCCTGCTGGCTCCGGCCGTGGTGGCGCTGATCATCATGTCCGGCTGCACCCCCGCCGATGACGACACGTCGGCGGCCGAACCCGCCGGGTCGTCCGCGCCGGCCGTGTCCACGCCGGCGGCGGCGTCGGCGTCACCCGCCCCGGCGGGCCTCGACGACGCCACCAGGACCACCTGCACCGCCGCCGAGAAGGACATCAAGAGCGCGCTCAAGGAGGTCGCCAAGGCGGAGAAGATCGGTCCGCCGGCCGGCCACTCCGCGGTGAGCGCGCAATACTCCGCCGGCGCGGCGACGCTCTACACCCACGCGTTCACCAGCAGCGACGAGGTCAACGGCGCGGTGAAGGCGGTCGCGACCGAGATGGGCGACCTCGCCGACACCTGGGCCAAGGCGCCGAAGAAGGTGCCCAGCAAGGCCGACCTCACCGCCGCCCAGGAGAAGCTCAGGACGGCCTGCGCGGCCGGCTAGGCGTCGCACCGCCGAAGGGGGCGGCCGGCCTCGTGCCGGCCGCCCCCTTCCGTGCGTCCCTAGAACGCGCAGGCGATGACCAGCTCGGGGGTGCGGTCGGGCAGCAGGTCGAGCTTCGCGATCCGCCCCGCCGCCCGCAGGTCGCCGGCCACGGTGGTGAGCTGGTCGAGCAGGGCAGCCGGCCCGAGCGCCTCGGCCAGCGGCACGTCCGCCTTCATCGACAGCTTCCGTTCCGACTTGGCCCGGCGGACCTGCCCCAGCGCGTCGGCGGCCAGCCGCAGCAGCTCCGGGTCACCGGGTGCCCGCATCGCGCGGCCCACCTCGTAGGTCGTCGGCCACGTCGACCGGTGCACCGAGCCGTACCGCCACCAGGACCAGACCTCCTCGGTGACGAACGGCAGCACCGGGGCGAACAGCCGCAACTGCACCGACAGCGCGGTCGCCAGCGCCGCCCGGGCGGAGTCGGCCGCCGGACCGGAGCCGTAGGCGCGCTCCTTCACCAGCTCGATGTAGTCGTCGCAGAACCGCCAGAAGAACGCCTCCGTGGCCATCAGGGCGGCCGTGTGGTCGTACCCGTCGAAGGCGGCGGTCGCGGTGGCGACCACGCCGGACAACTCGGCGAGCATCGCGGTGTCCAAGGGCTGGTCGACCGGGGCCCGCAGCGCGTCGGCGGCACCCAGCCCGAGCGCGAACCGGGACGCGTTGAGCAGCTTGGTGGCCAGCCGCCGACCCACCTTGACCTGGGCCGGGTCGAAGGCCAGGTCCATGCCCGGCTTGCCGTTCGCGGCCCAGTAGCGCACCGCGTCGGAGCCGTGCTGCTCCAGCAGGCCCATCGGCGTGACCACGTTCCCCTTGGACTTGGACATCTTCTTCCGGTCCGGGTCGAGGATCCAGCCGGAGAGCACCGCCGTCCGCCAGGGCAGCACGCCGTGCTCCAGATGGGACCGGACCACGGTGGCGAACAGCCAGGTGCGGATGATGTCGTGCCCCTGCGGGCGCAGGTCCATCGGGAAGACCCGGCGGTACAGGTCCGGGTCGGTCTCCCAGCCGCCGACGATCTGCGGGGTCAGCGACGAGGTGGCCCAGGTGTCCAGCACGTCCGGGTCCCCGGTGAAACCGCCCGGCTCGCCGCGCTGCGACTCCTGGTAGCCGGGCGGCGAATCGCTTGTCGGATCGATCGGCAGCGTCGCCTCGTCCGGTATGAGAGGGTGGGTCCAGTCCGGTTCGCCAGCGTCGTCGAGCCGGTACCACACCGGCACCGGCACGCCGAAGAACCGCTGCCGGCTGACCAGCCAGTCACCGGTGAGACCACCCACCCAGTGCTCGTAGCGGTGCCGCATGTGCTCCGGCACCCAGCGCAGCTCCCGCCCCCGGGCCAGCAGTTCCTCGCGCAGGTCGGCGTCCCGGCCGCCGTTGCGCAGATACCACTGCCGGGTCGAGACGATCTCCAGCGGGCGGTCTCCCCGCTCGTAGAACTTCACCGGGTGGGTGATCGGGCGCGGCTCGCCGACCAGGTCACCCGCGTCGCCCAGCAACTCCACAAGCGTCCGCCGGGCGCCGTTGACGGTCTGCCCGGCCAGCGCCGCGTAGGGCTCCGCCGGCACGCCGGCCGGCGGCTCCGGCAGCAGCCGGCCGTCCCGGCCGATCACCACCCGGGTGTCCAGCCGCAGCTCCCGCCACCAGGTCACGTCCGCCAGGTCGCCGAACGTGCACACCATCGCGATGCCCGTGCCCTTGGCCGGGTCCGCCAGCGGGTGCGCGCGCACCGGCACCTCCACCCCGAAGACGGGGGTACGCACGGACGCGCCGACCAGGTCGGCGTACCGGTCGTCGTCGGGGTGGCAGACCAGCGCCACGCAGGCCGGCAGCAGCTCCGGCCGGGTGGTGTCGATCAGCACCTCGCGACCGTCCGGACCGGTGAACCGCAGCCGGTGGTAGGCGCCCGGCCGGTCCCGGTCCTCCAGCTCCGCCTGCGCCACCGCGGTGCCGAAGCCCACGTCCCAGAGCGTCGGCGCCTCCGCCTGGTAGGCCTCGCCCCGGGCCAGGTTGCGCAGGAACGCGCGCTGGCTGGCCGCGCGGGCTGCCCGCCCGATCGTGGTGTAGGTCAGGGACCAGTCCACCGACAGGCCGAGCCGGCGCCACAGCGTCTCGAAGACCTTCTCGTCCTCGACGGTCAGCGTCTCGCACAGCTCGATGAAGTTGCGCCGGGAGATCGCCGTCGGGTTCTTTCGGGCGTCGTCGCCCACCGGCGCGGCCGGCGGTCGCCAGTCCGGGTCGTACGGCAGCGCCGGGTCGGGGCGCACCCCGTAGACGTTCTGCACCCGGCGTTCGGTGGGCAGCCCGTTGTCGTCCCAGCCCATCGGATAGAACACGGTCCGCCCGCGCATCCGCTGGAACCGGGCCACCGTGTCGGTGTGCGTGTAGGAGAAGACGTGCCCCATGTGCAGCTCGCCCGACACGGTCGGCGGCGGGGTGTCGATCGAGTAGACGTCCGAGCGTTCCTTCGAACGGTCGAACGCGTACGTGCCGTCGGACTGCCAGCGGTCGGCCCAGGTCTCCTCGAGCCCTTCCAGGCTGGGGCGCTCGGGAACCCCGGTGCGGGCCGTCCTCGTCGTGTCGGTCATCCGCCGATGGTAGGCAGGCCCGCCGGGCCGCTCCACGCCTTTGGCCGGTCACGGGCAGCGCCACGGCCGTGCCCAGGCGATGAAGCGGGCGAACAGCGCCTGCGGTGACGGTGCGTCGTTCGGGTTGAGGCGGTGCAGATCGGTCGCGGCGTCGTAGAGCTGCCCGCACAGGTAGACCGACAGGCCAACTCGATCATCCGCGTATTCGGCTGCCAGGGCCAGGCGGGCGACCCCGCATGGCCATGGCTGGGCGCAGCACCGACAGAGCCAGATCGGGCGTACGGGTAGATGCGGGCGGCTGGCGCTGCTCATGCCGGCACCGACGCCCTCGCACGGGACGGGCGCCGGTTGGCAGGCGCTGCCGGAGTGGGGGCAGGGAGCCAGCGCAGTCCGTCCGGCTGAACGAACAGCTCCCGCTTGGCTGCTGCCTCGCCCTTGGCGTTCAGCTCGTAAGCCTCGATCCAGGTCCAGCCGTCGTAGCAGTGCCGGTCGATGATCTCGCGGATGACGTGGACGATGATCGGGCGAACGAACTGCACGCTTGCCGAGCGGGTCAGCTGCAGGACATCTCCACCCTTGATCAGGCCAGTGCTTGCCGGCACGCTTCCCCCTCCGTTGCTGGGAAGGGGCCGCCCCTGGTTGCATGCCCCAAGGGGCGACCCCGGGCAGCGCTCCCGCCGGGCATCGGGCCTCCACCGGGTAGCGCCGCTCCTCCGTCACCTTGCCGAGAGCTATGGGACCAGTACACAGCGTTGATGTATGGTGCGATGATGTCCAGGACGTCCATAGGGGAGGCTGGATGAATCACGTACTCCACGCGGCGATGGTGCAGGCTGGGGAGACGGCCGAGAGTCTTGCAGCTCAGACCGGTGTAGACCCGAAGACGGCAGCGCGTTGGATCTCCCCGGGACGTGTGCCGCAACCACGCCGACGCGTGCAGGTGGCCAGACTCCTTGGCCGGGACGTCGAGGATCTATGGCCCGATGTCCTGAAGAGGCGTGAGCCCCAGTGGCTGCGCGAGTGGGTCGACTGGGAGCGGGAAGCGGTAGCGGTCCGGTGGTTCGAGCACTGTTGGATACCTGGCCTGCTTCAGACCGAGGCGTACGCGCGGGCGACGCTTGCCGGTGAGGCGCTCACCCCGGTGGAGGTGGACGACCTGGTCGCCTCACGCATCGAACGGCAAGCCATCCTGCGCCGGGAGCGCCCACCCCTGTTCGTCGCCGTCATCTTCGGCGGAGTGCTGTACCAGTCGGCCTACGGCGACCGTGATCTGATGCGCGAGCAGGTCGAGCACCTTGCCCGCTGCGCGGCTCTCTCTGCGATGCAGGTGCACATCGTGCCGAGGGACGTCGGCATGTATCCGGGGCTCGGCGGAGGCTTCATCATCGCCGAGCTACCCAGCGGCGAGCACGTCGCACACGTCGACAGCCAGGGGCCCGCGCAGATCGTCAATCAGGCTGCGCCCGTTGCTACGCTCAGTCGTAGGTGGGAGCGCATCAGGGGTGAGGCGTTCTCCCGCAACCAGTCCCTCGACCTGATCAGAGAAGCGGCAGGATCATGGACATGACCGGTGCGCAGTGGCGTAAGAGCACGAAGAGCGGCAACAACGGCGGCTCGTGTGTCGAGGTCGCCGACAACCTTCCGGGCGTGGTCCTGGTCCGGGACGCGAAGGACCGTGACGGCGGAACGCTGACCTTCGGGCCGGCGCCCTGGCAGGGTTTCGTCGACCTGGCCAAGAAGATCGGCCCCGTTGGCTGAACTGACGCCAAGCGCAGCCCCGGCATCTCAGGGGCAGGGCAGAAACTGCCATCCACATCTTGGGATCCGTAGGAATCTTGGTAGGAAAGTGCCCCTATGGGGGCCATTTCGTACCAAGATCTACTCGCGCCTCGCGCCTCGCGCCTCGCGCCTCGCGCCTCAGAGCAGCGAGTCGCGCCACTGGCGGTGCAGCGCGGCGTAGCGTCCGCCGGCGGCGGCCAGCTCGGCCGGCGGGCCGTCCTCGACGATCCCACCGGCGTCCAGCACCAGCACCCGGTCGGCGGTCTCCACGGTGGAGAGCCGGTGCGCGATCACCAGCGCGGTGCGGTCGCGCAGCACGCTTCGCAACGCCCGCTGCACCAGGCGTTCCGTGGGCACGTCCAGCGACGAGGTGGCCTCGTCGAGGATCAGGACCCGGGGGTCGGCCAGGAACGCCCGGGCGAACGCGACCAGTTGCCGCTGCCCGGCCGAGAGCCGGCCGCCGCGCCGGTGCACGTCGGTGGCGTACCCGTCGGGCAGCGCGGCGATGAACTCGTGCGCGCCGATGGCCCGCGCGGCGGCGACCACGGCGGCGTCGTCGGCGTCCGGGCGGCCGAACCGGATGTTCTCCGCGACGGACCCGCTGAACAGGTGGGTCTCCTGGGTGACCAGCACCACCGCCCGGCGCAGCTCGACGTCGGCCAGGTCGCGCAGGTCGACCCCGTCCAGGCGGACCGAGCCGGCGTCCGGGTCGTGGAACCGGGCCAGCAGCTTGGCCACCGTGGACTTGCCCGCGCCGGTCGGCCCGATCAGCGCCACCGTCTGCCCCGCCGGCACGGTCAGCTCCAGGCCGGACAGGATCGGCGTCTCCGGCCGGTAGCCGAAGGAGACCGAGCGGAAGGACACCGCGCCGCGCGGTGGCCCGGCCGGCAGCGGCGCCGGCCGGGTCGGCTCGGCCACCGCCGGTCGCTCGTCCAGCACCCCGGCCAGCTTCTCCAGCGCCGCGGTCGCCGACTGGAGCGAGTTGTAGAACTGGCTCAGGTCCTCCATCGGTTCGAAGAACCGCCGCAGGTAGAGCAGGAACGCGGCGAGCACGCCGACCTCGGTGTGGCCGTCCAGCACCCGCCAGCCCCCGTACGCGAGCACCGTCGCGGCGGTGAGGTTGCCGATCAGTCGGATGCCGGGGGAGTAGATCGCGATCAGCCGGAACGCGCGCAGGCTGGCCCGCCGGTAGTCGTCGTTGACCGCGTCGAAGATGCGCTGGTTGCGGGCTTCCCGGCGGAACGCCTGCACCGCCCGGATCCCGCGCAGCGACTCGACGAAGTGCACGATGACCAGCGCCACCGCCTCCCGGGTGCGCCGGTACGCCCCGGCCGAGGCCCGGGCGAACCAGCGGGAGAGCCAGCACAGGAACGGGAAGGCGAGCAGGGTGACCGCGGCCAGCGGCAGGTCCAGCCAGAGCAGGATGCCCGCCACCGACAGCACGGACAGCACGGCCATGACCAGCCGGTCGATCCCGCCGTCGACGAGTTCGCCGATCGACTCCAGGTCGCTGGTCAGCCGGGACACCATCCGGCCGGACGTGTAGCGCTCGTGGAAGCCGACGTCGAGGTGGAGGAAGTGCGCGTACACCCGGCGCCGCAGGTCGAGCAGGACGGCCTGGCCGATCCGGGCGGCGAGGGCGAGGAACGCGCGCCGGGCCGCGTACTCGGTGGCGGTGGCCACGACGAACGCGGCGGCCACCGCGATCAACGGTCCCGCGTCGCCGGTCCGCAGCGGCCCGATGCCCCGGTCGATGCCGAGCATTACCAGGTACGGGCCGGCCATCGCGGCGGCGTTCTGGGCCAGCAGCAACGTGACGGCCAGGCCGAGCGGGCGCCGGTGCGGGCGGAGCAACTGCCGCAGCAGGAGCCGGCTGCGGGCCCGGAGCCGGGTCACCGCCGCCGGTGACGAGTCCTCGGCGCGGCTGCGGTCGGCGTCCGGGTCGGTGGCCCGCCCTCGCCACCGGGACAGGCCGGCGTCCGGGTCGGGCGCGCGACCGGGTGACGGGACCCGGGCGGCGCGCCAGGTCACGAGCGCACCAGGCCGACGCCGCCGGGCCGGCGTTCCGGCTCGGCGGAGAGCACCGCCCGGTAGGCCGGCACCCCGGCCAGCATCTCGGAGTGGGTGCCGGCGGCGACGATCCGGCCGCCCTCCATCAGCGCCACCCGATCGGCCAGCGCCACCGTGGAGGGTCGGTGCACCACCAGCAGTGCCGTGGTGTTCCGCAGCACCCGTCGCAGCGCCGCCTCGACCAGCGCCTCGGTGTGCACGTCCAGCGCGGAGAGCGGGTCGTCGAGCACCAGCAGCGCGGGCCGGCCGAGCACCGCCCGGGCCAGCGCCAACCGCTGCCGCTGGCCGCCGGAGAGCGACAGCCCCTGCTCGCCGATCCGGGTGGCCAGCCCCCACGGCAGGTCGTACGCGAAGTCCGCCTGTGCCAGCGCCAGCGCGGCCCGGACCTCCTCGTCGCCGGCCTCCGGCCGGCCCAGCGTGAGGTTCTCCCGGACCGACATGGAGAACAGGGTCGGCTCCTCGAAGGCCACCCCGACCAGCCGGCGCAGCGAGCCGAGACGCAGGTCGCGCAGGTCGTGCCCGTCGAGCGTGAGCCGGCCGCCGGTCACCTCGTGCAACCGGGGGACCAGCGAGAGAAGCGTGCTCTTGCCGCACCCGGTGGCGCCGACCAGCGCGAGCGTCTGGCCCGGCTCGACGGTGAGGTCCAACTCGTGCAGCACCGGGGTGGGCGCGCCGGGGTAGCGGAAGCTCACCCGCTCGAACCGGAGCCGGCCACGGACCTCGGCGCGGCGCAACGACCGGGCGTGCGGTGCGTCCACGATGGTCGGTGGGGTGTCGAACACCTCCTGGATCCGATCGGCGGCGGTGGCGGCCTCCTGCGCATTCGCGATGATCCAGCCGAGCGACTGCACCGGCCAGATCAACATGAGCTGGAGGCTGACGAAGGCGACCAACTGCCCGATGGTGAGCGCGCCCCCGGCCACGGCGGCGGCGCCGGTCACCAGGACCGCGCCGAGCGTCAGGTTGGGCACCAGGTCGAACAGCGCGGACGTGCGGGCCAACAAGCGGGCCTTGTCGACCCCGGTGTCGTGCAGCCGGTGGGCGCCGGCGGCGAATCGGGCGGCCAGCTCCGGACCTCGTCCGTACGCCCGCATGGTGCGCAGCCCCTGCGCCGTCTCCTCGACCAGCGTGGCGACGTCGCCCTGCTGGTCCTGCATCCGGCGGGAGGCCGAGTGGTAGTGCCGGGCGAAGCGGCGGCTGATCAGGAACAGCGGCACGGCGCTGGCCGCGACCAGCAGCCCCAGCCACGGGTGCAGCCGGATCAGCAGCACCACCACGGCGGCGTAGGTGATCAGGTTGAGCACCAGGAAGAGCAGGCCGAAGGAGAGGAACCGGCGGATCACCGAGAGGTCGCTGGTGATCCGGGAGAGCAGTTGGCCGGACTGCCAGCGGTCGTGGAAGCTGGCCGGGAGCCGTTGCAGGTGCGCGTAGATGTCGGCCCGGATGGCCGCCTCCATGCCGACCGAGGAGGACGACTGCGTCCACCGCCGGATGAAGATCAGCACGGCCTCGGCGAACCCGAGCAGCAGCGCGAGCGCGCCGAGCCGGAGCAGCCCGGCCTCGTCGTGCCGGGCCACCGGCCCGTCCACCACCCGTTGCACCACCAGCGGAACGGCCAGGCTCGCTGCGGTCGCGGCCAGCGCCGCGACCAGCAGCCAGGCGAACTCCGCCGCATACGGGCGCAGGTAGGGCCGCAGCCGCCAGAGGTTGTGCAGCGGCTGGGACCGGGCGTCGGGATGCGCCGCGGGATTGCCGTCGCTGGGCGCGGGCACCAGCCGACGGTAGCGGCCTGGTGCGACGGTGCGGGGTCAGCTAGCTGTCACCCGTCCCTCATGCCCGAGAAGCCACTTCTTCACGTCCAGCCCCCACCGGTAGCCGCCGAGCGCGCCGTCGGTGCGCAGCACCCGGTGGCAGGGGACGAAGAGGGCGGCGGCGTTGCGCGCGCAGGCGGCCGCCGCGGCGCGGACCGCGGCCGGTCGCCCGGCCAGCGCGGCGAAACCGGTGTACGTCACCGGATCGCCCGCTTTGACGTCGCGCAGCACCCGCCACGCGTGCGCCAGGAAGAGCCCGTCGGTGTGCTGCTCCACCTCCACCGCGTCGATCGCGGCCAGGTCACCGTCGAGGTAGGCCCGGACCGCGGCGGTCACCGGACCGAGATCGGCCCGCTCCCGCAGGTCGCCGCGCAGGCTGAGGTGCGTCAGCGGCACCAGCGTCGCCGGGTCGGCGGTGAAGCCGGCTGCGCGTACCGCCCCGCCGGGACCGGCGAGCACGCTCAGCGGGCCGGCGGGGGTGTCGATGACAGTGCTGTCCACAGTGGTCATGCCGCTCTCCAGAGTCGGATCGTCGCGTACGACCGCCAGGGGCGCCAGCGGTCGGCACAGGCGTGCAGGGTCTTCGGGTCGTCGGGCAGGCCGAGCGCGGCTGCGCCGCGGCGTACGCCCAGGTCGGTGGCGAGGATGACGTCGGGGTCGCCGAGCGCGCGCATGGCCAGGTAGCCGGCGGTCCACGGCCCGATGCCGGGCAGCGCGGTCAGTTGCCCGACCGCCTCCTCCCGGTCGCCTCCGGGCTCCAGGTCCAGCTCCCCGCCGGCGACCGCCCGGGCCAGCGCCCGGATCGTCTCCCGCCGGGCCCCCGGCATCCGGAACGCCGGGTCCGGCGCCGCGAGCACCTCGGCCGGGCTGGGGAACGCCCGGAGCGCGCCCGGCGCGCCGTCGGCGACCGCCTGGTCGCGCCGGACGGCGGTGAGCAGGTGGGTGAGCGTGGTCCGGGCCGAGCGGAGCGAGACCTGCTGGGTGGTGACGGCGCGGACGGCCATCTCGAAGCCGTCCACCGCGTGCGGAAGCCGGACCCCGGGCTCGGCGATGACCGCCGGGGTCAGGGCCGGATCGCCGGCCAGGGTGGAATCCACCGCGACCGGGTCCGCGTCGAGGTCGAGCAGGCGGCGGCAACGGGCCACCGCGGGGGCCAGGTCGCGCATGTCGGCCAGCCGCAGCGTGGCGACCACGTGCCCGTCGGCCGGGGTCAGCGCCACCGCGCCGGGCCCGTGCGGCAGCCGCAGGCCCCGGTGGTACGTCCCGTCGCGGACCTCCTCGACGCCGGGCAGCGCGCGCAGCGCGAGGAAATCCAGCAGCGCGCCCGCGTGCAGCGGCGGCCGGTGGGCCAGGCGCAGCGTGATGGTGCCCGCCCCGCCGGCCGCCCGTCGGCTGCTCCGGCCGGCCCGCAGCTCGGACGGGGTGGCGCCGTAGACCTCGCGGACCGTGTCGTTGAACTGCCGCACGCTGCCGAACCCGGCGGCGAAGGCCACCTCGGCGAGGCCGAGCCCGGTGGTCTCGACCAGGATCCGGGCGGTCTGCGCGCGTTGCGCCCGGGCCAGCGCGAGCGGGCCGGCGCCCAGCTCGGCCCGGAGCATCCGGTGCAGGTGCCGCTCGGTGTAGCCCAGCCGGGTGGCCAGCCCGGGCACGCCGTCCCGGTCGACCACGCCGTCGGCGATCAGCCGCATCGCGCGGCCGACCAGGTCGGCCCGGACGTCCCACTGGGGGGAGCCCGGCGCGGCGTCCGGCCGGCACCGGCGGCAGGCGCGCAGCCCGGCGCCCTGCGCGGCGGCGGCCGAGGGGAAGAACCGGACATTCTGCCGCTTCGGTGTCATCGCCGGGCAGGAGGGCCGGCAGTAGATCCCGGTCGAGGTGACACCGGTGTAGAACCAGCCGTCGAACCGCGGGTCGCGGCTGTCGACGGCCCGGTAGCACCGCTCGAAGTCCAGTTCCATGACACCGATCCTGCCTCGCAGGTCGGACGCTCGGCTGGCGGGATTCGGACGTGATGTGCGGCAGTCCCGCAAGCTCGGGGAAGTGGCGGTGTCCCCGGCCCCGGGATGCCGCCTCCTCGGCGAGGTGGCGTGGATCTTGTCGACCCGCCGGGAGAAACTGTCGTAAGTGGTCGGTACCGTCCCGCCACCAACTCAAGAAAAGGTGCGGGGCATGGCGAGCGTGGCCGGGCGGGGTGTCCGCTGATGCGACCGGGGCGGGCACGAATCGACACCGCGGTGGTGCAGGGCTTCTACGACCGGATGCGGGCGGTGGCGCCGGCCGCCTACGGCGCGATCGAGCGGGACCGGGCCGGTGACCCGGGGCGGCCCTTCGCCGACACCGCCTGCGGCCGGCTGGTCGGTTCGCTCGACCCGGCCGGGCTGCGGGCGCTCGGCATGTGGGCGCACCACTGGTGCATGCGCTTCTACGACGACGACACCCGGGTCGGTGTGCGGCTGGTCCGGGAGATCGCCGCCCGGGCCGGCCTCGGCTGGACCGCCGACGAGGTGCGCTGGCTGCTCGACCGGTCCTACGAGGCCGGGCCGGCCGCCGCGCACCGGTTCACCCTGCCGCTGGCCGCGGCGGCGGAGCTGCCGGCCGATGCGTTGCCCGAGGGTGTCCCGGGCGACGCCCTGCCGGCCGACTGGCGCCGGCTCCGGGCCGGCTGACCAGGCCGGGCGCCCACCGCGGCCCGGCCGGGCAGGCCGGCCCGTGCGCCGCCGACGGCCGGCACCGGCCGCTCCTGCCACCCGTCGGTCGCGGCCCGGTCCGGGAGTTGGCCGAGCACCATGGCGGCGACGGCCACCGCGAAGCCGGCGAGCTGGACCGGGCCGAGCGCCTGACCGAGCACCAGCCAGCCGAGCGCCGCAGCGGTCAACGGGCTGAGCGCGCCGAGCATCGACACCTGGGACACCGGCAACCGGGCCGCGCCCCGGAACCACAGCACGTAGGCCAGCGCGGTGCCGACCAGCCCGAGCCACGCGTACCCGAGCAGGGCCGGGCCGTCCGGTGCGGGCGGCGCGCCCTCGACCACGGTGGCGACCGGCACGATCAGCAGACCGCCGGCGACGAGCTGCCAGCTGGTGGCCGCGAGCGTACCCACCCCGGGCGGCCGTCCCCAGCGGCGGGTGAGCACCAGACCGGCGGCCATGGCCGCGGTGCCGGCGAGACCGGCGGCGACGCCGAGCGGGTCGAGCCCGGCGCCCGGCCGCAGCACGACCAGCGCGACGCCGGCCGGGGCGGCCACGGCGGCGAGCAGGGCCGGTCGGCCGGGCCGGTCCCGGAGCAGGGCGACGGTGAGCACGGCGACGAGCAGCGGCTGGGCGGCGCCGAGCACGGCCGCGGTGCCGCCGGGCAGCCGGTAGGCGGCAACGAAGAGCAGCGGGAAGAACGCCCCGATGTTGAGCGTGCCGAGCAGGGCGGCCCGCCCCCACCAGACGCCGTGCGGCCGCCGGCGGGTCAGGGCCAGCAGCAGCAGGCCGGCCGGCAGGGCGCGGATCGCCCCGGCCCAGAGCGGCCGGTCGGCGGGCAGGAGTTCGGCGGTGACCAGGTAGGTGGTGCCCCAGGTGGCGGGCGCGAGCGCGGTGAGCGCGACGTCGGTCCGACGGGTCATCAGGGCCTCTTTTCACGTCGCTAAGTATCTTAGCAATAAGCTACTTGGTGTCGAGTGAAAGCGGAAGTGCGCGGTGCGGCACAATCGACAGCCGTGGCAGCGGACGAGGTCGACGTGATCGTCGAGCAGTGGCGTCGGGAGCGGGCCGGCATGCGGCTAGAGCCGATGGCGGTCTTCGGTCGCATCTACCGGCTGGCCCGGCTGGTCGGCGACCGTCAGGAGAAGGTGTACGCCGGCTGGGGCATCGGGCGCGGCGAGTTCGACGTGCTCGCCGCGCTGCGCCGCGCCGGCCCCCCGTACACCCTGGCGCCGAAGGCGCTCACCGCCGCGCTGATGCTCACCTCGGGCGGGATGACCGGCCGGCTGGACCGGCTGGAGCGGGCCGGGCTGGTGCGCCGCGCGCCCGACCCGGCCGACCGGCGGGCCCTGCGGGTCAGCCTCACCGACGCCGGCCGCCGGGTGGTCGAGGAGTCGGCGGAGGCCGGGCTGGAGGTGCAGCGGCGGATCCTCGACACGCTGCCGCCCGCCGACCGGGACCGGCTGGCCGACCTGCTGCGCGCGCTGCTCGCCGCGGCCGAGGCGCCGGACGAGGCCTCGGCCGGCGCGCCGGACGGGGCACAATGATCTCCATCGCCACCGGCCGGAAGGACCTCCATGCCCGCCTCTGAACCGACCATCGTCGCCACCAGCATGGGCTACTTCAGCCGGCGCCGCGGCCCCTGGGACGCCCGGCCCAGCCAGCTCTTCGACCACATGGCCGAGTTGGCGCAGGCCGGCGACGCGCCCCGGGTCTGCTACCTCGGCCAGGCCGTCGGCGACCAGCCCACCGGCCTCACCGTGTTCTACGGCGCGTTCGCGAACACCCGGTTCCGCCCGTCCCACCTGGCGCTCTACCCGATGCCCAACGTCGACGACATCCGCGCCCACCTGCTCGCCCAGGACATCGTCTGGGTGGGCGGCGGCAGCGTGGCCAACCTGTGCGCGGTGTGGCGGGTGCACGGCCTGCCGGAGATCCTGCACGAGTGCTGGCAGGCGGGCGTGGTGCTCGGCGGCGTCTCCGCCGGATCGATCTGCTGGCACACCGGCGGCGCCACCGACAGCTACGGCCCGGACCTGCGGGCCTTCACCGACGGGCTGGGCTGGCTCCCGTACGGCAACGGGGTGCACTACGACAGCGAGGAGCAGCGCCGACCGCTGATGCATCGGCTGGTCGCCGACGGCACGCTGCCGACCAGCCACTGCACCGACGACGGCGTCGGGCTGATCTACCGGGGCACCCGGCTGGCCGAGGCGGTGGCCGACCGGCCGGACGTGGCCGCGTACGAGCTGGCGCGCGCCGAGGACGGCACGGTGCGGGAGAGCCGGATCGAGCCCCGGCTCCTGCCCGCCGGGCCGGACCGCCGGTAGACCGCGTAAGCTGGCTCGTCGTGAGTCTCACCATCGGCATCGTCGGCCTGCCCAACGTGGGCAAGAGCACCCTGTTCAACGCGCTGACCAAGAACGACGTGCTCGCCGCGAACTACCCGTTCGCCACCATCGAGCCGAACGTCGGCGTGGTCGGGCTCCCCGACGACCGGCTGGGCAAGCTGGCCGAGATCTTCTCCTCGCAGAAGGTGCTGCCGGCGCCGGTCGCGTTCGTCGACATCGCCGGCCTGGTCCGGGGCGCCTCCAAGGGGCAGGGCCGGGGCAACGCGTTCCTGGCCAACATCCGCGACGCCTCGGCCATCTGCCAGGTGGTGCGCGCCTTCTCCGACCCGAACGTGGTGCACGTCGACGGCAAGGTCTCCCCGGCCGACGACATCGAGACGATCAACACCGAGCTGATCCTGGCCGACCTCCAGACGCTGGAGAAGGCGCTGCCCCGGCTGGAGAAGGAGGCCAAGCTCCGCAAGGACCGGGCCGCCGCCGTCGAGGCCGCGAAGAAGGCCGCCGATCTTCTCGACCAGGGCGTCACCCTCTACGCGGGCGCCGCCGCCGCCAAGGTCGAGCTGGAGCACCTGCGTGAGCTGCACCTGCTCACCACCAAGCCGTTCATCTACGTCTTCAACGTCGACGAGGCCGAGCTGGGCAACGCCGAGTTCCTCGACGAGCTGCGCGCCCTGGTCGCGCCCGCCGAGGCGGTGTTCATGGACGCCAAGATCGAGTCGGAGCTGGTGGACCTGCCCGAGGACGAGGCCCGCGAGCTGCTGGAGTCGATCGGGCAGTCCGAGCCGGGCCTGGACCAGCTGGTCCGGGTGGGCTTCCGGACGCTCGGTCTCCAGACGTACCTCACCGCCGGGCCCAAGGAGGCGCGGGCCTGGACCGTCTCGGTCGGGGCGACCGCGCCGGAGGCCGCCGGGGTGATCCACAGCGACTTCCAGCGCGGCTTCATCAAGGCCGAGGTGGTCTCCTACGAAGACCTGGTCGCGGCCGGATCGATGGCGGCGGCGAAGGCCGCCGGCAAGGTCCGGATCGAGGGCAAGGAGTACGTCATGCAGGACGGCGACGTGGTGGAGTTCCGCTTCAACGTCTGAATCCGGCCTGTTTCCGCAGGTCAGGAGGTTGCGCAGGGTCGACGGCGAGAGCACCTTGCCACGGTCGGCCGCCCACGCCTGCACCTCGGAGGGCACGACGGCCGCCAGGCGGCGGGAGCCGAGCGGAGTCGCGGCAATGTGCGTCTCCATCAGGCTGGAGACACGCCGGGCGGTGGTGGGACGGTGAGCGCGGCCGGCAGCCCAGCGCCGGGCGTACTCGACGACGGTCACCCGAGCGGCCGTACTCACATGGCTCCCCTCTGTGTCAAGACACCGCCGGGAGGAGAGTTCTATCCTGGGTCTCGGCGGGTCCGGGAAGTGGCTTCTCCGAAGAGCCGGCTTGGGGATGAGAGTCGGTCACGCTGGAGTCAGTAGTCGTTCCCCGGTGTCCTCCCGGGCCCGCCGCCGTAGCTACCGCGTCGCTGATCATGCACCGGTAGATGATGTCGGACAGGCGTCGTTTGAGGGCGAGCATCGCTTCCATCGATGTCTTACCGCTGGTCTTTTTCCGGTCGAAGTAGGCGCGTCCCACGGTGGGGTTGCGCAGCTGGACGGTGGCCATGATGTGCAGGACCCGGTTGATCTGCCGGTTCCCTGCACGGGAGAGTCGGTGTCGTACTTGCTCGCCGGAGGACGCGTCGATGGGCGCGGTGCCGTTCCAGGAGGCGAAGTGAGCCCGGTTGGGGAACCGGGTGATGCCACCGACCTCGACCAGGAGCCGGGCGGCGCCGGAGGGTCCGATGCCGTGCAGGTCCATCAGCGTGGTGCCGGTGGAGGCGACCAGTTCCTTCAGTTCCTTGTCGGCGCCCTTGGAGCGCCGGTAGACCCGTTCGAGGTCACTGATCAGCTCCGCGGCGACCCGGCGTCGGGCCTTGCCGACCGCGTCACGGGGCCGGACCGCGGCCAGCAGTGCCTTGGCCTGGGCGGCGGACAGGCTCTTCTTCGCGCCACCGGGGATCAGTTCGAGGAGCAGTTGGTGCAGCTGGGACACCATCCGGGTGTGGTCCTCGCCGAGGGAGCGGCGCCGGTCGACCAGGATCCGCAGCAGGGCGAGTTGTTCATCGTTGACGACCGGGCGCAGTCCTGCCATGCGGGTGCCGACTAGCGCGATGGAGTGGGCGTCGGTGGCGTCGGTCTTGCGGCCCTGACCGGTGGCGAACACCCGCGCCCGGGCGGACAACTTCGGTGGGACGTCGACGACTTGTTCGCCGTCGGCCAGTAGCCGGTTGGCGATGTGTCGGCCGATGCCCTGGCAGCCCTCGATCGCCCAGACCCGGTTCGGCCACTGCTTGGCGTACTTCCTCATCGCCGCGTAGCCGTCCCGGCCGGTGTCGAACCGGCCGCCGCCAATGACGGCCTCGTCGCTGGCCATGACCTCGATCGTGGCCGAGCGCTTGTGCGGGTCCATCCCGATGACCACAGGATCTGACGTGCCACTCATCGCGTCCTCCGATGCTCGATCCACCTGGGTTGTCGAGCCGGGAGGGCAACGCTACTTCGAGCCGAGCAAACCCCTCTTGAGCCTCTCCCCGCCTGGGGGCGACGCCCGGATCGCGCAGGCCAAATGAGAGCCACACGACCAGCGTGGGCAGCCGCAATGAGAGCGACAGCCCGGGCGCCTCGACCGAAGCCTGGCCGGGCCACGGTCGTAGGTCAATGAAACAAGTAGCCGAGATGAGCGCGTTCATTCAGCGCTCATCATCGGTCCGGCTGAGATGAGCCCGGTCGCTCACGCCAGCCCTGCCCGGCGTGTCCTTGCGATCATCACTGTGGGCATTCGCTTACACCGCGTTCGTGATCCACGAGAGTTGCCTGGACTTTTCTAAAGCTCGGCTGCGATGCAACCCCGCCGGGAGTGCGCTCCGTCGTGCGAGTGGAAGCGATGGGAAGGAGCAGCGTGAAAAAGTCCGAGGAGGACGATTTCCGGGCGTTCGTCGGTGCTCGCATGAACCGCTGGCGGCGCGCGGCGTACCTGCTGTGTCATGACTGGCACACCGCGGACGACCTGGTATCGATCGTCGTGGGCAAGCTCTACCGGCACTGGCGCAAGGTGACCTCGGCCGACAACCCGGACGCGTACGCCCAGCGGGTGTTGACGAGGTCCTGGCTCGACGAGCGCCGCCGGCCCTGGCGGCGGGAAAAAACGGTGGAGGATCCACCGGAGACCGGCTGGACGCACCCGGACCGGGTCGACGACCGGGATCAGCTGACGGGGTTGCTTGCGCACCTGGCGCCACGGCAGCGCGCAGGCGTTGTGCTGCGCTTTTACCTCGACCACTCGGTCGAGGAGACCGCGGAACTGCTGGGAATCTCCGCGGGAACGGTCAAAAGTCAGTCGGCGCGGGGGCTCGAGACGCTGCGCACCCTGGCGTACTCATCTGGGAGCATTTCATGAATCAGCAGATCTTCGACGAGCACATCGGCACCGCACCGCCGTCGACGGTCGACGTCGACCGGATCATTCAACGCCAGCGGCGCGGAAGGCTGCTGCGCCGCATGGCGGGAGGCGGCTCCGCCTTGGCGGCGACCGGCCTCGCGATCTCGGTCGGCGTCGCCCTGAGCGGTGGCGCCCGGCCTCAGCCTGGGCCGTCGGTGGCGGCTCCCGCCGTATCGGCATCCGCCGTCCCGTCGGCGTCCCCCTCAGCGCCGACCTCGGGTCTACGGCTCGACACCAGCCATCCGAAGGCGATCCAGCAGACCCTCAACCGGTTGCGGGTGGCACTCGAGACGGCAGTCGCCGGGGCAGCGTCCGACGTCCGATGGATCTACATGCCCGACGTCCCAGGTGAGAAGCGCCTCCCGGACGGTCACCCGGCGATGTACGCCGAGCGGGATCCGGTCGGGTTGGCCGCCCGCTCTGGTGTGGCCCGCCACGGCGAGAAAGCCGGCTTGTACATGTGGGTCCGGCCGGACACCTGCAGCTCGCAGGGCGGCGCCGGCCTTGATCCGGACTCCGGCCCGCGCGTTTGCTCGCTCGTGCTCGAGTGCGATCACGGCATGAAAGCCGGCACCTGCCAGGCGTCGACGACGACCGATGGCCTCGAGGTGGTGGAGACGACCGAGACCAGTCCGGCGAAGAACGGCAAGCAGTACCGCTTCTATCAGGTGCAGGTCAAGCTTCCGCAGGGTTACTACCTGCGCTTGTTGGCGGTGAACTACTTCGGGGGCGACGGCAGCGGGGTCACCAGCGAGACGCCGCTGCTGACCAAGGCCGAACTGCGGACGGCCGCGACGGCCATCGCCGCCCAAGTCGTCAGCTGACACCCACACACATGATCCCCGGATGGTGTCCTTTTCCTCGCAGGATTGAGGACACCTTCCGGGATCGCCCCGATGCGACCGGCCCTTGTGATCGAATCCGCACTGCCGGCCCCGCTGACCTAAGCGACGTGGCGGTAGGAACGGAAAAGCGTCGGCTGCGTGTGGGCGGGCAGCGCGACGTTGTCAAGCGTGCTCGGGGTGGCCCGCAACCCGCGGCGCCTGGTGGCGGCACGCGCCGCGTCCAAACCCAACCCCGCCAACAGCAGATCAGCCATCCACAAGTCTTGGCAATTCCTCACCAGTAGCCCAGCCCGAAGCCGTGTATAGGGCTTGGCCTCATGACAGCCCTCAGAGGGCGGTTCGGAGTGTTAGGTCCGTTTCTGGGTGAGGGTGAATACTCCGGGTTCGTCTTCGGTGAGGACGTGGCGGTTGACCATGCGTT
>NZ_JBICSL010000030.1:0-43419 GCF_043197045.1 Micromonospora sp. NPDC049282 | reverse complement strand
TCGAGCCAGGCGTCACTGAGCAGGCCGCGGGGCTTCTGCTGCTTGGCGCTCTCCGGCACGCCGGCGTCGGTGGGCGCGCCGGACCCGGCCTCGGTCGGCATGGTCGCAGGCGGCGTCGTCACGATCGACGCCATACTCGGGTCACTCATGCCCGCACCTCGCTGCGCTCGGCGCGGGCGTGGTTGCCCGCGCAGACTGCTGGGACGATTCGTTCGCTGCGGCGGTCACTCATAGCGGATCCTCGGGTCGAGGGCGGCGTAGAGCAGGTCCACCAGCAGGTTCATCACGAGGTAGACGACCACCAGCACCACCACGATGCCGACAACGGTAGCGCTCTCCTTGGTGACGATCGAGCGGAGCACCTGCCGGCCGATGCCGTTGATGCCGAAGATGCCCTCGGTGATGATCGCGCCGCCCATCAACGCGCCCAGGTCGGTGCCGAGCAGCGTGACCACCGGGATGAGCGAGTTGCGCAGCAGGTGCACGCCGACCACCCGGCGCATCGGGAGGCCCTTGGCGATCGCGGTGCGCACGTAGTCGGCCCGCCGGTTCTCGGCGATGCTCGTGCGCGCAACCCGGGCGATGTAGGCCATCGAGGCGCTGCCGAGCACGAAGCCGGGCACGATCAGCTCGCTGAACCGCATCTCGTTGGAGACGGTCGGGTTGATGATGCCCCACTTGACACCGAGCACCCACTGGAGCACGAAGCCGATGACGAAGACCGGCAGGGCGATCAGGAAGAGGGTGGAGACCAGGACCAGGTTGTCCAGGAAGCCGTTGCGTCGAAGACCGGTCAGGACGCCCGCGCCGAGACCGATCACGGCCTCAATGGCGAGGGCGACCACCGCCAGCTTCAGGGTGTTCGGGTACGACGTGGCGATGATGTCGCTGATCTCGCGGCCGCCGAACGTGATACCGAAGTCACCCTGGAAAAGGTTCTTCATGTAGCTGGCGTACTGCACCCAGATCGAGTCGTCGAGATGATATTTCTCGGTCATCATGGCCCGGTAGTTCGGCGGGCAGCCGCGGTCGCCGCACTTGCCGGCGAAGGGGTCACCGGGCACCGACCAGACGAGCCAGTAGATCAGGAACGTCGTGCCGATGAACACCGGCACGAGTTGCAGCAGCCGTCTCAAGAGATAACGGCCCATGGGGTGGTCCTCCAGACAGGGAGCGCCGGGCGCCCGACGCGGTGACGACAACGTGCGAGGGGTTTGTTGTACACCCCCTCGCGGAACGGCCCCGGGTCGGGCTCACCGGTTAGGCGAGCCCGACCCGGGGTCAGACCGTTCGGATCAGAGCTCGACCGAGGTGATGTCGAGTTCGCCGACGTTGGTCAGCTCCAGCTTCTTGATCTTCTCCGAGTGGCCGGACTGCTCGCCGCTGAAGTAGATCGGGATCGTCGGGACGTCCTCGTCGATCAGCTTGACGGCCTCGCCGAACTTCTTGTGGGCCTCCTCGATGCTGGGGGCCGCGGAGGCCTCCTTGGCGAGGGCGTCCACCTGCGGGTTGCTGTACTTGCCGTCGTTCGAGGAACCGCCGGTCACGTAGAGCGGGTTGATCCAGTTCTCCACGTCCGGGTAGTCCTGCTGCCAACCGGCGCGGTACATGCCGGACATCTTGTAGTTGTTGATGTTGGCACGGAAGACCGCGAAGGTCGGCACGCCGACGGCGACCGCGTCGATGCCCAGGTTGGTCTTGATCTGCTGGGCGACGGCCTCCATCCACTCCTTGTGGCTGGCGTCCGCGTTGTACGACAGGGTCAGCTTGCCCTGGAAGCCACCGGCCTCCTGGAGGAGCTGCTTGGCCTGCGCCACGTCGAACTTGCAGGCGGTGCAGTTGCCCGGCGCGGCGCCCGGGGTCAGCGGGTTGGCCCAGCTGTCGGCCGGCTTGCGGTTACCGAAGAAGATCTTGTCGGTGATGGCCTGCCGGTCGATGGACAGCGAGATCGCCTTGCGCAGCTTCGGGTCGGTGAAGCGCTTGTCGTAGATCGGGAAGGCGATGATGCCGGTCGACGGGATCGTCGTGGAGATCGCCCGCTCGCCCAGGTCGGTCTTCCACTTGTCACCGGCCAGCGACGAGACCGGAACCTGCTGCTGGAAGTCCAGGTTGTTGGCGAGCAGGTCGTTGTAAGCCGCCACGTCGTCCTGGTAGATCTTGACGGTGACGTCCTTGATCTTCATCTTGTCGCGCAGGCTGTAGTCGTCGAAGCGGGTCAGCTTGATCTCGACGTCGTCCTGCCAGGCGGTCAGCTTGACCGGGCCGTTGCCGATCGGCTTCTTGCCGAAGTCCGCCGGGGTGGAGGAGAAGAACGCGTCCGGCAGCGGCATGAAGGCGCTGTAGCCGAGCTTGGTCGGGAACACGGCGGTCGGCGCGGCGAGCGTGACCTCGAAGTTCCAGTCGTCGACGACCTTGAGGCCGGACATCTCCTTGGCCTTCGGCTCCGGGGCCTTCTTCGGGCCGTCCGGGCCGTCCGGGTCCTCGGTGTAGACGTCGCCGAAGCCCTGGATGTCGGAGAAGAAGGAGGCGTTCTGCGCGCCGTTCGGCCCGTACGCCGCCCAGTTCCAGGCCTTGACGAAGCTCTCGGCCTTGACGGTGGTGCCGTCGTGGAACTTGGTGTTCTGCTTGATCTTGATCTTGAAGACCTTCGAGTCGCTCGTGTCGATCGACTCGGCGAGCAGGTTCTGCGGTGCCCCACCGTTGTTGGGGTACTCGACCAGGCCGCTCCACAGCCAGTCGATGATCTTGCCGCCACCGGTCTCGGTGGTGTTCGCCGGAACCAGGGGGTTCTCCGGCTGGGTTCCGTCGATGACGATCGCGCCGTCCGAGCTGGCGCCGGCGTCGCCACCGTCGTTGTTCCCGCTGGAGCAGCCGGATGCGATGAGCGCGAATGCCGCGCCCACCGCGAGCGCGCCGCTCGCCCGCTTCGAGACTCTCATTCCGAGGGGCCTCCTCTTTCTTAACCTGGTTCCGTCGTGGGTTTCACGCACGTGTGGGGGGTGACACCGCCGACGTCCCGAACCGCAGGATGCCGGTTTACCGCAGAGGAAATCGGGACACCCCAGGGGTACCGATCCGCCGGGCGCCACACCCTTCGACGAGGACATCGCGCAGGGTCGACGACCACGGGGCGGCGCGGGTAACGGCGTCACGTGGTCGGCGGGCCCGACGAGATGCCTCACACCGGGGGGTGAGGTGCTGCCACTGTGACACCCACCGGCCCTTTCCGTGAAGGTGCCGTTATCAAGACGTTAGTTGCTTGCCACGTTGCCGATACTTGAGAAAAGATCACAAACAGCGCGGATCGCACGGCTCTGAACAGGTAAGACAGGCCCACACCGATCGACACCACCCGACACTTCCGGCGTCGGGAGCGTGCCCGGGCGGGCGAGGACGCCTCCCGGGCGGGCCTCGGACACACGTAGTTCTACCCGTCCGGCCGATGGCACCGTCGGCTGTGCGGACACCGTCGCCGCCCGGGTGGACGATGGGGGCGAGGACCTCGGGGTCGCGGGCTCAGACCAGCCGGCGGTCGGCGGCCCAGCGGGACAGCTCGTACCGGTTCGACATCTGGAGCTTGCGCAGCACGTTGGAGACGTGCGTCTCGACCGTCTTGATCGAGATGAACAGCTCCTTGGCGATCTCCTTGTACGCGTACCCCCGCGCGAGCAGCCGGAGCACCTCGCGCTCCCGGTTGGTGAGCTGGTCCAGCTCGGGGTCGGCGACCGGCGCGTCCGGCCGGGACGCGAACGCGTCCAGCACGAACCCGGCCAGCCGCGGGCTGAACACGGCATCCCCGTCGGCCACCCGGCGGATCGCGTCGGTCAGCTCCTCCGGCGAGATGGTCTTGGTGACGTAACCCCGGGCGCCCGCCCGGATCAGGCCGATCACGTCCTCGGCCGCGTCGGAAACGCTCAACGCCAGGAACTTCACCTGTGGGTGGGTCCGCCGCATCGCCTCCAGCACGGCACGGCCGCCACCGTCCGGCATGTGCACGTCGAGCAGCACCACGTCCGGCTGGGTGGCCGCGATCCGGGTCACCGCCTCGGCCACCGAGCTGGCCTCGCCCACGACCTCGACCCGGGTGCCCAGCTCGGCGCGCACGCCGGCCCGGAACATGGCGTGGTCGTCGACGAGGAACACCCGCAGCGGCCCTCGCGGCGCCGCACCCTCGACCGGTTCCTGCTCGGACATGGTCATCTGTCCCTTTCCGCCGTGGAACCGGAGCCGCTGATCGGCAGGATCAGCCGGACCTCGGTCCCCTCTCCCGGCTCGGACCGGATCTCCGCCCGGCCGCCGTGCCGCTTCATCCGCCCGATGATCGAGCCCCGGACGCCGTGCCGGTGATCCTCCACCGTATCCGGATCGAAGCCCTTGCCCCGGTCCCGGACGAAGACGCTTACCTGCTCCGGCTCCACCTCGGCGTAGAGCGACACGGTCTGCACCCCGGCGTGCCGGGCCGCGTTGACAAGCGCCTCACGGGCGGCGGCGACCAGCGCGCCGACCCGCTCGTCGGTCTCCCGGTCGCCGACCACCACCGCCTCGACGGTGATCGCGAACGTGTCCTCCACCTCGGCGGCGGCCTGTTCGAGGGCGGCCGCGAAGCGTTCGGTCGGTGAGGCGGTCGGCTTGTAGAGCCAGTTGCGCAGCGAGCGCTCCTGGCCCCGGGCCAGCCGCTGCACCGTCTTGACGTCGCTGGCGTTGCGCTGGATCAGGGCGAGCGTGTGCAGCACCTGGTCGTGCACCATGGCGGCCAGCTCGGCCCGCTCCTGCTCGCGGATCCGCCCCTCCCGCTCCGAGCGGAGCTGGTTCCAGGTGCGCCAGAGCACCGGGCCGGTCACCACGCCCACGCCGGCCAGGCCCACCAGCGCGAAGATGATGCCGTTGAGCACCGCGTCGAAGTTCTGCGCCGGTGAGTAGACCGCGGCCACGCCGATGATGCCGACCGCGACGAGCACCCCGCCGCCGATGAAGCGGAGCACGAACGCCCGGCGGTCGCTCTCCTCCACCACCGCGCCCAGCCAGGGCACCGCGGAGTCGCCCCACTGCCGGCGCCGCTCCGGCCCGGACTGGTGCCAGATGACGCCGGCGCCGACCGCGATGATCGCGACCAGCCACCCGGCGGTGCCGGCCGCGCCGACCGAGTCGAACGCGACCACCTGGAGCAGCAGCACGCCCAGCCCGATCGCCACGAACGGCAACAGCTGGGCGAGGTCGCGGCGGGGCGGGGCGGCGGTGTCGCCGGGCCGGGGCGGGACCACCGCCCAGAAGGCGGCGTAGAGCAACAGGCCGAGACCGCTCAGCCCGAGCAGCACCATGAACGCCACCCGTACCCGGAGCACCGGGATGCCCAGGTGCTCGGCGATGCCGGCGGCCACCCCGGCGCCCAACCGGTGCTCGGTGGCCCGGTAGAGACGCGGGGGATGCGGCGTGACGGTGCTGCTGATCGGAGGCTCCCGGGTCGGCGCGGAGGTGCCGGCGGCGGCCGACGCTCCGATCGTCACACGGCGGGAACGCCCCGGACCACGGGGACGCCCCGGACATTCGCCGACGCCCGATCTCAGGGTGGGGTCAGGGTCGGTTCCTGAGGCCGTCCGGCCGGCCGGGGCAGCAGTATCGGAGGCATGACCGAGGACGCTGCCCGTCCGCCCCGCCCCTGGGCGGCAGCACAGGGCGACCCGCCGCCGACCCCGCCGGGGTCGGCATCCGCCGCCGACGCTCCGCCCCCGCCGCCCGGCGGGGCGCCGTTCGCGGGTCCGCCACCCGGTGGGTACGTCCCACCGCCCGGCGCCGCCGGCTTCACCACCCGCTACGGGCTGGTCCGCCCCCGGGAGGGCCGCTACCTGGCCGGGGTGTGCGCGGCCATCGGCCGGGCCACGAACACCGACCCGGTGCTCTGGCGCGTCCTCCTGGCCGTGCTCGGCTTCTTCGGCGGCATCGGGCTGCTCGTCTACGTCGCCGCGTGGCTGATCATCCCGGGCGAGGGGGACACCGCCTCGCCGGTGGAGTCGATGCTCGGCCGGGGCCGCTCCAGCATGTCGCCGATCACCGTCATCGTGCTCGGCATCGTGGTCGCGGTCGGCTTCGCGTACGTCGTCACCGACGGTTTCCGGGCCATCCTGCTGGGCGCGGTGATCCTGATCGGCGGCGCGCTGATGCTCAACCGTGAGCAGCGTGGCTTCGCGTCCCGGCCCGGCGCGGCGCCCACCTCACGCTGGGCCGGGCCGACCGCCCCGACCGGGAGGCCCTGGTCCGGCGGGCCCGCCGGGTACGCGACACCGCCCGGAGCCGCCGCCTCCCCCCACCCCGGCGAACCGGTCGAGGTCACGCCGCCGGCGTGGCCCGCCGCAGCGCCCGGAAGCGGCGCGCCGCCCGGCCTCCGGGCCGAGTCGGGCGACCTCACGTCACCCGTCCGTCCCGAGCCCGGCTACCCGCCGGCGCTGTCCGAGCCCGGCTACCCGCCCCCGCCCCCCGCGCTGTCCGAGCCCGGCTACCCGGCCACGCCGCTGCCCGCCGCCGGGTGGCCCGCCGCGGCCGGCACCCGGCCGGTCCGGTCCGAGCCGACGACCGTCGCGATGCCCGGGGTGGCCGCGCCGGCCGGTGACACCGGTGCGTGGCCCACCTCGGGTTCCGCCTGGCCAACCGCGCCGACCACCGGCGCCCCGGTCGGCGAGCCGGCTGCCGTGCCGCCGACGGTGCCGGTCGGTGCCCCGCTGCCGCCGGGCGGCTACCGTCCGCCGTTCGCCCCGCACGGCCCGTACGCCGGGTCGCCCCCGGCCCCGGCGCCCGCCCGGCCGCCCCGGCCGCCGAAGCGGCCGAAGGAACGCTCCCCGCTCGGTCCGATCACCTTCTCGCTGATCTTCCTGGCGTTGGGCCTGGTGGCGATGCTCGACCTGCTGGACGTGTTCCCGGTCGGCGCGGCCGGCTACTTCGCCGCGACGCTGGCCACCATCGGCCTCGGGCTGCTCGTGGGCACCTGGTTCGGCCGGGCGCGTTGGCTGATCGCTCTCGGTCTGGTGACCGCGGCGGCGCTCGGCGTCGCCACCGTCGCCGAGTCCTACGACCGGGTCCGGGGCATCGACGGCAACGTCACCTGGGCCCCGCCCGACCGCCGCGACCTGGCCGACCGGTACGAGAACAACCTCGGTGACGCGGTGCTCGACCTGCGCAGGATCGACTTCGACAAGCAGGACATCCAGGTGACCGTCGTTGTGAACCTCGGCAACGCGACCGTGGTCGTACCGCCGAACGTGGACGTGACCACGGTGGCCGACGTCAACGCCGGCGAGGCGTCCGTCTTCGGCCGGCGCACCGGCGGGCTCAACGGTCGCCACTGGGAGAGCACCGACGCCGGCGCGGACGGCCCCGGCGGCGGCACCCTGCGCCTCTATGTCCATCTGAACGCTGGAAACCTGGAGGTGACCCGGTGAAGGCACACCGGACGGACATCGTGTCGTTCGCCTTCGGTCTCGTCTTCCTGGGGCTCGCGCTCTGGTGGCTGCTGGCCCGGATCCTCGGGCTGGCCGTGCCTCCGGTCGGCTGGTTCCTGGCCGGCGGGCTGGTCGTGATCGGGCTGCTCGGCCTGGTCGGCGCGCTGCGCTCGGTGCGCGGCCCGGACCAGCCGGTCGAGCCGGACCAGCCGGAGGCGACCGTGGCAGCGCCCTGGCGCGACGGCACCCCGACCGGCGTCGATGCGGTCCCCACCGGGGCCGACGAGTGGCCCACCGACGCCGTGGGCGACGTGCCGGTCCCGGCGCGGCAGGACCCGCCCGCCGACGCCGTGGGCGACGTGCCGGTCCCGGCGCAGGAGGACCCGTCCGCCGACGGGGAGCCGCGCCGGTCGCCGACCGAGGAGCTGTCCATCCTGGAACCCGAGGACCGGTCCGGCCCGGTCACCCGGGAGCTGCCGCCGATCGACCCGGAGACCGGCGAACCGCCGGCCGGGCGGCGTACCTCCGGGGAACCGCCGGTCTGACCGCGCCGGTGCGGCGGTCCGGCGGCGCGGCCTATGCTGGTCGCGGGAGACCTCGCCGCCGCCGTCCGGTCCGTGCCCCCGACCGCGCCCGGCGCTCCCGGTCCCGCCGGCCGGTCGCGACGCCGGAGCGGTCCCCGTCCGTCTCTACCTCGTCAGGAGCTCATCCGAGATGACCCAGTCCCCCGCCGTGCGCGTCACCGGTCCGTCCGGCGCGGTCCGCCTCGGCGAGCGCGCCGCCCGTACGCTCGTCGCCGAGTTCGCCCGGCGTAACGACTCGAAGGCCGGCCTGCTGGTCGGCGCGACCCCGGAGTCCGCGGTGCTGGCCGCCGCGATCGAGGCGCTGCTCCCGGGCGACCGGCTGATCGTCGTGCCGGCGGAGGGAGCCGCGGCGGCGCTGCGCGAGCACGTGACCGCACAGGGGCGCTGGGTCGCCGACCGGGTGCGCGTGATCGACACGCTCGCCGAGGCGGACGCCGCCGCGGTGGTGCTCGTCGCCGAGCCGTTCACCGGCACCGCCGAGGAGGCCCGCGCCGCGGTGGACGGGCTGTCCAAGTACCTCGCCGAGGGTGCGGTGCTGAGCGTCGCCGCGCCGTTGTTCCGCACCGAGGGCGCCGGCGCCGAGCTGGACCGGCAGGGCGTGCTGCACGGCGTCCGCACCGACGTGGTGCTGCGCAACTCCCCGCCGGTACGCGTGCACCACCTGCGCTTCACCCCGGCGCCGGCCGCGCTGGCCGCCTCGCTCTCGCCGGCGTACCGGCCGTCGAGCGTGCCGGTGACCCGGCGGATGCACATCGACTCCAACGGGGTGGCCGCCGCCGGCATCACGCTCGGCCTGGCCGCCCTGGCCCGGGCCACCCGGCCGAAGTCCAAGCTGTGGCTGCTGCCGGCGCTGGCCGCCGGCCCGGTGGCCGCGTTCTTCCGGGACCCGGAGCGGGACGTCCCGGAGGACCCGTCGGCCGTGGTCGCCTCGGCGGACGGCCAGGTGCTGTCCGTCCAGCGGCTGCAGGACGAACGCTTCGGCGACGGCGAGTGGCTGCGGATCGCGGTCTTCCTGTCGGTGCTGGACGTGCACGTCAACCGTGCGCCGGTAGCCGGCAAGGTGGTCGACTACTTCGTCGCCGACGGCGGCTTCGTCAACGCCATGAAGCCGGACGCCGAGCACAACGTGGCGGCGTACACGGTGCTGGACACCGACCGTGGCACCGTGGTCGTGGCACAGCGCACCGGGCTGATCGCCCGCCGGATCGTGCAGCGCGCGCCGGTCGGCTCGCTGCTGGCGAAGGGCGAGCGGTTCGGTCTGATCCGGTTCGGTTCGCGTACCGACGTCTACCTGCCGGCCGACACCGCGGATCCGCTTGTCGGCCCGGGCGACAAGGTGGTCGGCGGGTCCACGGTCATCGCCCGCTGGCGCTGACCGCCCCCACGACATCCGAGAAGGGGCGCCGCTCGCGCGCGGCGCCCCTTCTCGTGCGTACGTGTCGTCGCCTCAGGCGGCGCGACGCTGGTGCAGCCAGAGCAGCGGGCCACTGACCAGGTAGCCCACCACCACGAGGGCGAAGGTGAGCCGGATGTCGACGAGCGCGCCGACCACCGGGACGAACCAGAGCCACGGCGGCAGCTTCAGCAGCCGGGCGAGCTTGGCGTAGGGGAAGCTCGACACCATGGCGAAGGCGAGCAGCGCCACGCCGGCGACCATGACCAGGCCGGGGACCGGCACGCCGATCGCCACGGTCAGGGCGAGCACCATCGCCGCCATGGTGGTCGGCACGCCGCAGAAGAAGCGGCCGTCCTTCGGCGAGACGTTGAACCGGGCGAGCCGGACGGCCGCACACGCCGCGACCAGGGCGCAGGCGACCGCGGCGGCCGCCGGCGGCACCGAACCGGCCAGCGAGGCGTAGACCACCACCGGCGCGGCGAGGCCGAACGAGCACATGTCCGCCAGCGAGTCCATCTGCGCGCCGAACGGACTGGCCACGCCGAGCTTGCGGGCCAGGGCGCCGTCGAGGCCGTCGAACGCGACGCACGCGATCAGGCAGACCGCGGCGAGCTGCACCTCGCCCTGCATGGCCAGGAAGATGGCCAGCATGCCGAGCATGACGCTGCTCAGGGTGCACGCGTTGACCAGCGCGAACTTGGCGCGCCGGGCGGCGGTGCGCTCACCCGGCAGGAGCGGGATCGACATCGCCGGGGACTCGTCGACCGGCGCGGTCGGGGGGAGCGCCGGGCTGATCGGGCGTACCGCTTCGACGTCGGCGTCGAGCCGGCTGTAGCGGATGCGCTGGCGGTCGGCGTAGCGGTGGTCGGGGGTGACCAGATCGGTCCCGGACCCGGCCCGGCCGTCCCGGCGGCCCACCCGGACCAGTAGCACCTGGCGGGCGAACGTGCTGCTGCGGCGCAACCGGCCCGCCCAGCGACGCCCTGCGGGGCGCGGACTGTCAGTCGTACGACGCCGGCGCCATGGGGCTCTCGGCACGTTTCCTCCATCACCGGATCGACTGGCCGCCCACGTCGGGGCGGGTGTCCGGCTGTCTCGTGCCGGACCTTTCGGGCCCGGCAGCCCATTTGGGGAGTACACCATTGCACAGGGGACAAGGGCTTGGGTATAGCTGCCGGCGGTACTTGCAACTCTCTTAACCGCGCGAACCGCTCAATCATTCCCATCTCGGGCCGCAACGCCCAATTTTATCGGCCTGTCCCGACTCCCGACTGTACCGGAGGTGGCCCAGGGCGGCTCGGCGAGCGGTTCAGGTCACCCGCCGCCGGATGGCCCGGGCCGCCACCTCGGTCGTCGACAGACCCGCCACCTGCTCCCGGGTGAACCAGGCGGCCCGGGCCGTAGAACCACCGGCCTGCTCGGTCACCACCGCCGCGGTCGGCGTGTCCACCCGAACCCGGTAGACCACCCGGATGCCGTGCCAGTCCAGCGGGCGGCCCTCCGGCCCGAGCGCGGCCGGCGTGTGCAGGTTGTCCACGGCCAGCAGGCCGACCACCCGGCCCAGCTGACCGGCCTCCTCGACCAGCTCGCGGAGCAGCCCGGCGGCCGGCTGCTCGCCGTGGTCGGTGCCGCCGCCGGGCAGGTGCCACCGCCCGGCGCCCGGGTAACCGTCGGCGATCATGGTGAGCAGCACCCGGTCGTCCGGGTCGGTGACCAGACCGTACGCGGCGAAGCGCTGCCGGCGGTCGGCTGCCGGGCCGGTCGGGGCGGCGGGCAGGGCCCGGGGCAGGTCGGCCGGCAGCGGCGACACCGGGAGGCCGAGCAGCTCCGCGGTGAACGGCATCAGCGGTCGGAGCGCGGCCTCCTCGGCGCTGAACCAGCCCACCTCGTCGCTGCCGCCGGCCCGTTCGGGCCGCAGCCGCCCGCCTCGGGCCCGGACCTCGAAGATCAGCCGGTCCGTGTGCATCGCCACGCCGTCGGTCGGGAAGACGGCCACGTCGGCGACCGCGTCGGAGAGCCTGGCGGCGGCCACCGTCAGCCCGGTCTCCTCGGCGAACTCGCGCACCACCGCGTCGGACGGGTGCTCGGCGTGCTGGACCCCACCGCCCGGCAGCTGCCACACCCCCGGGTACGGACATCCGGGGCCACCGCGCGCCAGCAGCACCCGCCCGCGCCCGTCCCGGAGAATCCCGTACGCCCCCACCCGCCGCCGCTGCTCCACCCCGCGTCCTCCCCGCCCGTTCCTGCGTCGATCATGAGGTTAACGGCACGGGGCGGACATCTCGTCCCGTCGACCTCATGATCACCAGGGCCGGGGGGCCGATCAGAGGAGATGGGCGGCCTGGACGGCTTCGGCGGTCACCTCGGTGAGGCGGTCGGTGGGAAGGGCGTCCAGTTCCTCCCGGCGGAACCACCGGGCCTCACAGGTGGAACCGCCGATGTCCGCCACGGTGGGCGGCGCGGGCTGGTCGACCACCACCCGGTAGAAGGCACGGACACCGTGCCAGTCGATCGGGTAGCCCTCCGGGCCGAGCGAGGCGGCGTCGCGGTGGCTGGCCACCCCGAGCAGCTCGACCAGGCGGCCGGTCTGCCCGGTCTCCTCGACCAGCTCCCGGATCAGCGCCGCGGCGGGCTGCTCGCCGTAGTCCGTGCCGCCGCCGGGCAGGTGCCAGCAACCGGCGCCCGGGTAGCCGTCGGAGACGCGGGTCAGCAGCACGCGCTCCTCCGGGTCGGTCACCACCGCGTACGCGGCGAAGCGCTGCGCCCGGTGCAGCCCGTCCGGACCGGGGACCGCGTAGAACGACGGGAACTCGGGGACCTCCTCCGGCACCACGTCGTCGGTGGAGGTGGGCAGGCCCAGGGCACGCGCGGTGAACGACCGCAACGGCAGCTCCCGAGCCTCGTCGAGGGTGAACCAGCGGGCCAGGTCGGTGGGGCGGTCGATCCGCTCGGTGAGCGTCCCGCCGCGCACCGACACGGTGTAGAGCAGGCGGTCGGTGTGGATGGTGATGCGCCGCTCGGGCAGCGCCCGCATGTCGGCGAGCACGTCCTGCAGGCCGGCGACGGCGACCGAGAGACCGGTCTCGGCCGCGGTCTCCCGGACGACGGTGTGCTTGGGGTCCTCACCGTGGTCGACCGCCCCTCCGGGGAGGGACCAGGTGCCGGGGGTGCCGGAGCGCTCCGATGCGCGGACCAGCAACACTCGGCCGTTTGAATCAGCACAAACTGCGTATGCCGCGATCCTGCGCAGCGGCTCCAGCGAGGTGGTCACGGGAGCAAATTCTCCCCGGGCCGGGTTACCTCCATCGAAAAGAGTCGGATTCCTGACTCTTCGCTGGCGCCTCAGGGATGGATCAGGGTAGGTGTCCGGGCGGTCACCGAGGTCGTCCGCCGGACGGCGCGGGACCGTGGACACATGACCTCGACGAACCCCTCCCAGGCACCGTACAAGCAGCTCCGCCGCCCGGTCAGCGACCGCATGATCGCCGGCGTGGCCAGCGGGCTCGGCCGCTACTTCGCCCTCGACCCCACGCTGGTCCGGGTGGTCTTCGCGACCGCCACCGTGCTCACCGGCGGGCTGGCCGCGCTCGCGTACCCGATCATGTGGTTCCTGATGCCGGAGGAGCCGGCCGGCGCGCCCGCGTGGCCGCACCCGCCGGGCACCGCGCCGGGCTGGCCGCCGGTCCCGCCGCCCGGCCCGGGGACGCAGGCCGGGCCGCCGCCCGCCGCGTGACCGGCGTCACTCCCACTCGATGGTGCCCGGCGGCTTGCTGGTCACGTCCAGGACCACGCGGTTGACCTCGGCGACCTCGTTGGTGATCCGGGTCGAGATCCGGGCCACCACCTCGTAGGGCAGCCGGGACCAGTCGGCGGTCATCGCGTCCTCGCTGGAGACCGGGCGCAACACCACGGGGTGCCCGTAGGTGCGCCCGTCGCCCTGCACGCCGACGCTACGGACGTCGGCCAGCAGCACCACCGGGAACTGCCACACCCCCCGGTCCAGGCCGGCCGCGGTGAGCTCCTGCCGGGCGATCAGGTCGGCCTTGCGGAGCAGGGCGAGGCGCTCCTCGTCGACCGCACCGATGATCCGAATGGCCAGGCCCGGGCCGGGGAAGGGGTGTCGCCACACCATCGCCTCGGGCAGCCCCAACTCCAGGCCGATCGTGCGGACCTCGTCCTTGAACAGCGTGCGCAGCGGCTCGACCAGGGAGAACTTCAGGTCCTCGGGCAGGCCGCCGACGTTGTGGTGGCTCTTGATGTTTGCGGCGCCGGTGCCGCCGCCGGACTCCACCACGTCCGGGTAGAGCGTGCCCTGCACCAGGAACTCCACGTCGCCGTGCGCGGCGATCTCCCGGGCGGCGGCCTCGAAGACCCGGATGAACTCGCGGCCGATGATCTTGCGCTTCTGTTCCGGATCGGTCACCCCGGCCAGCGCGCCGAGGAACCGCTCCCGGGCGTCGACCACCTTGAGCTTGATGCCGGTCGCCGCCACGTAGTCCTTCTCCACCTGCTCGGCCTCGCCGGCGCGCAGCAACCCGTGGTCGACGAAGACACAGGTGAGCTGGTCGCCCACCGCCCGGTGCACCAGCGCCGCCGCGACCGCCGAGTCGACGCCGCCGGACAGGCCGCAGATGACCTCCTTGTCGCCGACCTGCTCCCGGATCCGGGCGACCTGCTCGTCGATGATGTTCTCGGGCGTCCACGTCGGCGCGACGCCGGCGATGTCGTACAGGAAGCGGGTCAGCATCTCCTGCCCGTGCGCGGTGTGCCCCACCTCGGGGTGGAACTGCACGCCGGCACGCCGGCCGGCCAGGTCCTCGAACGCGGCGACCGGGGCGCCCGCCGACTCGGCGGTGACCGTGAAGCCGGCCGGCGCCTCGGTCACGCAGTCGCCGTGGCTCATCCAGACCGGCAGGTCGGCCGGCAGGTCACGCAGCAGCACGCCGGGCTCGGTCAGGCGCGGGCGCAGCGGAGTGCCGCCGTATTCGCGGTTGCCGGTGCGCGACACCGTGCCGCCGAGCGCCTGGGCCATGGCCTGGAAGCCGTAGCAGATGCCGAAGACCGGCACGTCGGCGTCGAACACACCGGCGTCGATCTGCGGCGCGTCCGGCGCGTAGACACTGGCGGGACCGCCGGACAGGATGATCGCGGCCGGGTTCTTCGCCAGCATCTCGGACACCGGCATGGAGTGCGGGACGATCTCCGAGTAGACCTTCGCCTCGCGGACGCGGCGCGCGATGAGCTGGGCGTACTGGGCTCCGAAGTCCACCACGAGGACGGGGCGAGGCGTGCTCATGTGCGCAAAGCCTACCGACAGTCACGAGCCGCGCGGACGCGCCCCGGCGGCGCGTCGCTCCCAAGGTGCCAGGAAGGGCCCCCGCCTCTACCGGAGGCGTTGAGCGAGGGCCCCGCCTTTCACCGCAGCGCGGCGGGGGCGTGGGCGGGGACGGCGGGGTTGCGCGGGGGGACCGGGGCCAGGCGGGTGTACGCGGCGCCGGGTTCCGGGCGGGGGTCGGCCTCGCCCTTGTTGGGCCAGAACGACATGGCCCGCTCGGCCTGCGCGGTGATCGTCAGCGACGGGTTGACGCCCAGGTTCGCCGAGACCGCCGCGCCGTCCACCACGTGCAGCCCCGGGTGGCCGTACACCCGGTGCCAGGGGTCCACGACGCCGTCGGCCGGGGTGGCGCCGATCACCGCCCCGCCGAGGATGTGCGCGGTCATCGGGATGTTGAACGGCTCGGTCACCGCGCCGCCCGGGGTGCCGTCGATCTCCTCGGCGAGCAGCCGGACGGCCTCGTTGCCGGCCGGGATCCAGGTCGGGTTCGCGGCGCCGTGGCCGGGGCCGGAGACCAGCCGGCCACCCCGCCAGCGGGTGGTCAGCGAGTTGTCGACCGATTGCATGACCAGCGCGATGACGGTGCGCTCGGACCAGCCGCGGACGGACAGCATCCGCGCGGCCAGCCCCGGCTGCCGGACGATGCTGCCCAGCCAGCGCCGGACCCGGTGCGGCCCGCCGTCGACCAGCAGCGACTGGAGCAGACCCATCGCGTTGGAGCCCTTGCCGTAGCGGACCGGCTCGATGTGGGTCTGCGGGTCGGGGTGGAACGAGCTGGTGATCGCCACCCCCTCGGAGAAGTCGAGGCCGCGTCGCCGGGCCGCCCCGGGGCCCACCGAGGCGCCGAGGATCGCCTCCGAGTTGGTCCGGGTCAGCTCGCCCAGCCGGGGCGAGAGCGCCGGCAGCGCGCCGGTCGCCTTCATCCTGTGCAGCAGCCGCTGGGTGCCCAGCGCGCCGGCCGCGAAGACCACCTGGTCGGCGTGGATCACCGCGCGGCGCTTGCGCAGCCAGGCCCCGGTGCGCTCGGTGTGCACCGCGTAGCCGCCGGCCGGATCGGGGCGTACCGCGGTCACCGTGGTCAGCGGGTGCACCTGGGCGCCGAGCCGCTCGGCCAGCCAGAGGTAGTTCTTGACAAGCGTGTTCTTCGCGCCGTGCCGGCAGCCGGTCATGCACGAGCCGCAGTGGCTGCACCCGGTGCGGTCGGGCCCGACGCCGCCGAAGTACGGGTCCGCCACCCGCTGCCCCGGCCGTCCGATGTGCACGCCGACCGGGGTCGGGTGGAAGGTGTGCGCCACCCCCATCCGCTCGGCCACCGCCCGCATCGCCCGGTCCGCGCCGGTGTCGATCGGGTACGTGGTGACGCCGAGCATCCGCTGCGCCTGGTCGTAGTGGCGGGCCAGCTCGTCGCGCCAGTCGGTGATGTCCCGCCACTGCGGATCGGCGTAGAACGCGTCCAGCGGCTCGTAGAGCGTGTTCGCGTAGACCAGCGACCCGCCGCCCACCCCGGCGCCGGAGAGCACCAGCACGCCGCCGCCGGCCTTGCGGTCGGCGGAGCGGAGCAGGGTGATCCGTTGCAGCCCGAAGCAGCCGAGCCTCGGCGCCCAGAGGAAGCGCCGCGCCTGCCAGGACGTACGCGGGAACTCGTCGTCGGCGAAACGCCGGCCGGCCTCCAAAACGCCGACCGAGTAGCCCTTCTCGGCCAGCCGGAGCGCGGTGACGCTGCCGCCGAAGCCCGAACCGATGACGACCACGTCGTAGCGCATGAACGCATCATTACCGACGGGTAGCTATGGCGCCAGCACGGGTTTTTCGCAGATCATGCAGAACGCTCCGACCGCCGGTGCAACCTTCGGCGCCTCCGGACGCGTCGAATCCCACGGGGAGAGGAAGAACGCGTGACGAGACGACGCCTGCTCGGCCTGGCCGCCCTGGTGGCGGCACTGCTGGTCGCCGGCGGCACGGTGGTGACCACCCGACTGGTCGGGCACCACTCGCCGACCCGGGCCGCCGCGCCGGCCACCTCGCCACCCGGGTCACCCACGCCGGCCCCGACCAGCGCCAGCCCGACCCCGCCGCCCGGCGCCGACCTGACCGGCCCGCTCAACCTGATGCTCGTCGGCGTCGACACCCGGGTCAGCATCCCCGGGTGGGAGCCGCACGCCGACGCCGTGCTGGTGCTGCACGTGCCCGCCGGGCTGGACCGCGCGTACCTGTTCTCACTCCCCCGCGACCTGGTGGTCGACATCCCCGCCTACCCGAAGGCCCGCTACCCGGGCGGGAAGACCAAGCTGACCCACGCGATGAGCTACGGCAGCCGGGTGCCGGGCGACAAGGCCCACCCCAGCACCGCCCAGGGGTACGAGTTGCTGCGCGCCACGGTCTCCCGCTACACCGGGCTGCGCATCGACGCCGGCGCGGTGATCACCTTCGGCGGCTTCGACAAGCTGGTGGACACGCTCGGCGGCGTCGACCTCTACGTCGACCAGAAGGTCGCCTCCCGGCACCGCCGCCCGGACGGGAAGATGCGGCCGCTGGGCGGCGGCGGCTACACCGGGCCGCAGATGGTCTACCAGAAGGGCGACCGGCACCTGGTCGGCTGGCAGGCGCTCGACTACGCCCGGCAGCGCTACACCGCCGGCGGCGACTACACCCGGCAGCGGCACCAGCAACAGCTGATCCGGGCGCTCGCCGGCAAGCTCCTCGACCAGGGCACGGCCCGCGACCCGCAGCGGGTCGAGCAGGTCGTCGCCGCGCTCGGCAAGACCCTGGTGTACGTCGGCGGCGCGCGGAAGCTGGTCGACTTCGCGTACGCCCTGGGCGGGATGCCGGCGGACCGCATCACCCTGGTCGGGCTCCCCGGCACCGGGGTGGGCAGCGGCGGGGCCTACCGCGGCGAGCAGCTCCAGAAGCCGGGCCGCGACTTCCTCACCGCGCTGCGCGGCGGCCGGGCGGACGCGTTCCTGACCGCGCACCCGTCCCTGCGCGTGAAGACCTGAGGTGGTAGGGGGGGCCCTGTTGTGCAGAATGCGTTAACCGGGGCCCCTCCTTACTTCGCCTTCGGTGCGGCGGGCCGTTCGGTGCCGAACAGCCAGGCGTCGAAGAGCTTGTCCAGCTTCTTCCCGGACACCCGCTCCGCCAGCGCCACGAAGTCCGCGGTGGTGGCGTTTCCGTTCTTCCGCTCGGCCGCCCAGGTCCTCAGGATGGTGAAGAACGCGGTGTCGCCCACCGCCACCCGCAACGCGTGCACGGCCATCCCGCCCCGGTCGTAGACGGACCGGCCGAACAGGTTCTCCACCCCCGGCTTGCCCGGCGGGGTCCGCCACACCAGGCCGGACGCGGCCGCGTACTTCTGCTCGAACGTGCGCTGCACGGTCGAGGACCCGCTGTGCTCGGCCCAGAGCCACTCCGCGTACGTGGCCAGCCCCTCGTTGAGCCAGATGTCCTGCCAGCGTTGGATCGAGACGCTGTCGCCGTACCACTGGTGGGCCAGCTCGTGCGCCACCACGTCGGTGTTGTCGCCGCGCCGGAAGAAGCTGGCGCCGTAGACCGGCCGGCTCTGCGTCTCCAGCGCGTACCGGATCCGGTCGTCGGCGACCACCACGCCGCCGTACGCGTCGAACGGGTACGGCCCGAAGATGCTCTCCAGGTAGTCGGCGACCTCGACGGTGCGGGCGATCGAGCGGTCCGGCGCGCCCTCGGGGAGCTGGGTGGTGACCGCGCTCCAGACCTGGCGCCCCTTGTGCTCGGCGGTGGTGACGCGGAACTTCCCGATCGCCACCATGGTCAGGTAGCTGGCCATCGGCGAGGACTCCGACCAGCGCCAGGTGGTCCAGCCGCCGGCCGTCGTCCGGCCCTTCGGCACGCCGTTGCCGACCGCCGTGAGCCCCTTCGGCACGGTGATCTCGACGTCGTAGGTGGCCTTGTCCGACGGGTGGTCGTTGACCGGGAACCAGGTGCTCGCCGACTCCGGCTGGCCGAGCGCGATCGCCCCGTCGGTGGTGTGCAGCCAGCCGCCCTCGCCGAGCGCCTCGTTGCGCAGGGCCGCCGGCCTGCCGTCGTACCGGACCTCGGTGACGAAGCCGTTGCCGGAGGTGAGGCCGGTGGCGGGCGTGACGACCAGCTCGTCGTCGGTGCGGGCGTGCCGGGCGGCGGCGCCGTCCACGGTGACCGAGCGGACCGTCAACCCGGCCAGGTCCAGGTTGAACGCGGACAGGTCGGCGGTCGCGGTGGCCCGCACCGTGGTGACGCCGGTGAGCTTGTCGGTGTCCGGGTCGTAGCGCACCTTGATCGTGTAGTTCGCGACGTCGTAGCCGCCGTTGCCGTAGCTCGGGAAGTAGGGGTCGCCGGCGCCGGGCGCGCCGGGCGCGAAGCTGCGGGTGGTGGTCGGGCCGGGCTCGGTGGGCGCCGCCGCGCTCCGGTCCGGCTCGGCCGCGCCGCAGCCGGCCAGCAGCAGCGTCCCGCAGGCCAGCAGCCCGAGCCGTCGTCGTCCGCCGCGCCGCGCCATCGCCTCGATCCCTCCCGGGGCCCCGAACGGCGGCCCTGCCCACGGGCCATTCCGCCCGCGGCAGCCTACCGAGCGTCGATCACGTCCGCGTCACGGCAGGCCCGGCGGCGTCGCGCCGATCAGCCAGGCGTCCAGCAGCGCGCGCAGCGGCCGGCCGGCGGCCCGCTCCGCGTACCCGATGAAGTCCGCGGTGGTGGCGTTGCCGCCGCGGCGCTGCGCCAGCCACCCGCGCAGGACGCGGAAGAACGTCTCGTCGCCGAGCGCGCGGCGCAGCGCGTGCACCGCGAGCGCGCCCCGCTGGTAGACCGCGTCGCCGAACATCCCGGGCCGGCCCGGGTCGACCGTCGGCCTCGACCAGTCGGTGGCGGCGTAGCGGTCGGCGACGGTTCGCGCCACGGTCCGCCCGCCGTCGTGCTCGGCCCAGAGCCATTCGGCGTACGTGGCGAAGCCCTCGTTGAGCCAGATGTCGCTCCACCGGGCCACCGACACGCTGTCGCCGAACCACTGGTGGGCCAGCTCGTGCGCGACCACCTCGGTGTTCGGCCGGCCGCCGGCGAAGAAACCCGGCCCGTAGACCGGGCGGGTCTGGGTCTCCAGCGCGTACCGGATCCGGTCGTCGGCGACCGCCACGCCGCCGTACGCGTCGAACGGGTACGGCCCGAAGCGCGCGGCCAGGAAGTCGGCGACCTCGCCGGTGCGGGCCACCGACGCGGCGGCCGGCCCGTCCCCGGGCAACGCCGCGGCGACGGCGGTGACCAGCGGCTTGCCGGCGTGCGTGCCGGTGGTGACCCGGTAGTCGCCGATCACCAGCGTGGTCAGGTAGCTGGCCATCGGCGAGCGCTCCGACCAGCGCCAGGTGGTCCGTCCACCCGCGCTCGTCCGCCCCGTCGGGACACCGTTGGCGAGCGCGGCCAGCCCGTCCGGCACGGTGACCGCGACGTCGTAGGTGGCCTTGTCCGACGGGTGGTCGTTGACCGGGTACCAGGTGCTTGCCGACTCGGGCTGGCCGAGCGCGATCGCCCCGTCCGGCGTGTGGTGGAACCCGCCGTCACCCAGCTCGGCGACGGGCAGCGGCCGGGGTACCCCGCCGTACGCCACCTCGACGGTGAACCGTTTCCCGGCCGGCAGCCCGTGCGCCGGGGTGACGACCAGCTCGGCGTCGTCGTGGCGGTGCTTCGCCGGCTCGCCGTCGACCCGGACCCGGTCGACGGTGAGGCCGGCCAGGTCGAGCTGGAACCGCGACAGCGCCTGGGTGGCGGTGACGGTCAGCGTGGCCGTGCCGGTGAGCCGGTCGTCCGCCGGCTCGTAGCGGACGTCCAGCGCGTAGTGCCCGACGTCGTAGCCGCCGTTGCCGGCCCCCGGCACGTACGGGTCACCGGCGTCCGCGGCCCCGGGCCGGAACCCGCTGTCGTCGCCGCCCGTGCACCCGCCGACGGCGAGCGCCAGCGCCAGCACGCCCGCCGTCCACACCCGCCTGTGCGCCATCCCCCGACCCTAGGCGACCGGTCACCCAGGGTCGGCGGAGTCGCCGCGAAGCGGCGGCGCGTCAGGGTCGGTCCAGGACCAGGCCGACCTTCTGGAACTCCTTGAGGTCGCGGTAGCCGCACTTCGCCATCGCCCGGCGCAGGCCGCCGAACAGGTTGAGCTGGCCGTCCGGCTCGTCGGCGGGGCCGAACAGCAGCCGCTCCATCGAGCCGATCGGCTCGCCGGCCACCTCGAACGCGCCCCGGGGCAGCGACGGGTGGCTGGCCGCCGAGTGCCACCAGGCGCCACCGGCCGGCGCCTCCTCGCAGAGCGAGAGCGGCTCGCCGAGCATCACGGCGTCCGCGCCGCAGCCGAGCGCCTTGGCGATGTCGCCGGAGGTCTGCATGTCGCCGTCGGCGATCAGGTGCACGTACCGGCCACCGGTCTCGTCGAGGTAGTCGCGGCGGGCCGCGGCGGCGTCGGCGATGGCGGTGGCCATCGGCACCCGGATGCCGAGCACCGACTCGGTGGTCGACCAGTCGTCGCCGCCGATGCCCACGATCACGCCGGCCGCGCCGGTGCGCATCAGGTGCAGCGCGGTCTTGTAGTCGGTGCAGCCGCCGACGATGACCGGCAGGTCGAGGTCGGCGATGAACTCCTTGAGGTTCAGCGGCTCGTCGGTGGTGGAGACGTGCTCCGCGGAGACGAGCGTGCCCTGGATGACCAGGATGTCCACGCCGGCGTCGAGGATCACCGGGGCCAGCGCCAGGGTGTGCTGCGGCGAGACCCGGACGGCCACCGTGCCGCCGCCGGCCCGCAGCTCGCGGACCCGCTCGGCGATCAGTTCGGGGCGGATCGGCTCGGCGTAGACCTCCTGGAGGCGCTTGGTGGCCCGGGCGTCCTCGCCGAGGCCGGCCAGCTCCTCCAGGATCTTGGCCGGGTTCTCGTACCGGGTCCAGAGGCCCTCGACGTTGAGCACGCCGAGGCCGCCCAGCTCGCCGAGGCGCACCGCGGAGGCGGGGCTCATGGTCGCGTCCGAGGGGTGCGCGACGCAGGGGATGCCGAACGGGTACGCGTCGAGCTGCCACGCGGTGGAGACGTCTTCGACGTCCCGGGTGCGGCGGCTCGGCACGATGGCGATGTCGTCCAGGTGGTAACCGCGCTGCGCGGTCTTGCCCAGCCCGATCTCGACCACGTCACGCATGGGGACTCCAGGTGTGTTCGGGGGTGGAGGGAGAGGTCAGCGGGTGTGGTAGTTGGGCGCCTCGACGGTCATCTGGATGTCGTGCGGGTGGCTCTCCTTGAGCCCGGCCGCGGTGATCCGGATGAGCTGCCCACGCTCGTGCAGCTCGGCGATGCTCTCCGCGCCCGCGTAGCCCATGGCGAGTCGCAGGCCGCCGATGAGCTGGTGCGCGACCTGGGCGAGCGGGCCCCGGTAGGGCACCTGGCCCTCGACACCCTCGGGGACCAGCTTCTCGTCGTTGGTCACGTCCTGCTGGAAGTAGCGGTCCTTGGAGTAGGACTTGACCTGGCCGCGGGACTGCATCGCGCCGAGCGAGCCCATCCCCCGGTACGCCTTGTACTGCTTGCCGTTGATGAAGATCAGCTCGCCCGGGCTCTCCTCGCAACCGGCCAGCAGGCTGCCGAGCATCACCGTGTCGGCGCCGGCCACCAGCGCCTTGGCGATGTCGCCGGAGTATTGGATGCCGCCGTCACCGATCACCGGCACGCCGGCCGGGCGGGCGGCCCGGGCCGCCTCCATGATCGCGGTGATCTGCGGCACGCCCACCCCGGCCACGATCCGGGTGGTGCAGATGGCACCGGGGCCGACGCCCACCTTGACGCCGTCGGCGCCGGCCTCGACCAGCGCCCTCGCGCCCGCGTACGTGGCGATGTTGCCGCCCACGATGTCGATGGTCACGTCCCGCTTGAGCCGGGCGACCATCTCCAGCACGGCCCGCTGGTGGCCGTGCGCGGTGTCCACGATCAGCACGTCGACGCCGGCGTCGACGAGCGTGCGCGCCCGCTTGTACGAGTCCTCGCCCACGCCGATCGCGGCGGCGACCCGGAGCCGGCCCGCCTCGTCCTTGGTGGCGTCCGGGTACTGCTCGCTCTTGGTGAAGTCCTTGACCGTGATCAGGCCGCGCAGCTTGCCGGACTCGTCGACGATCGGCAGCTTCTCGACCTTGTGCCGGCGCAGCAGGGCGAGCGCGTCGTCCTTGCTCACCCCGACCGGCGCGGTGATCAGCGGGGTCCGGGTCATGATGTCGCGCACCGGCGTGGCCGGGTCGGAGACGAAGCGCATGTCGCGGTTGGTGACGATGCCGACCAGCTGCCCCTGGCCGTCGACCAGCGGGACGCCTGAGATGCGGTAGCGGCCGCAGAGCGCGTCGACGTCGCGGAGCGTGTCGTCCGGGCTGGCGGTCACCGGGTTGGTGATCATGCCGGACTCGGAGCGCTTCACCAGGTCGACCTGGAGCGCCTGGTCCTCCACGGAGAGGTTGCGGTGCAGCACGCCGATGCCGCCCTGGCGGGCCATGGCGATCGCCATCCGGCCCTCGGTGACGGTGTCCATCGCGCTGGAGAGCAGCGGCACGGTCAGCTCGATGTTGCGGGTGAGCCGGGTGCGGGTGTTGACCCGGCTGGGCACGACGTCCGACTCGCCCGGCTGCAGGAGCACGTCGTCGAAGGTCAGCCCGAGCGGCACCACCCGGGCGGAACCGGCCGGCAGCTCGGGCAGATGGCCGCCCAGCTCGCCGCCGTCGGAGCCGGTCGAGGTCTCGGTGCTGGGCGAATTCTCCACGATTGCTCCCCTGAGCTGGTCGAACGGGCTGCAGCGAGGTGGCGCGCGCGGGCACCGGCGCGCACCGGGGTGACGGCGCGTCGCCTCATCGTACCCACTGACCCGGTCGGCCCCGGGCAGCGGCGGGCCCAGGGTAGGCCGGGCCACAGCGCGGCCGGGGGCGGGCTTTCCGGCGGCTCGGGGTCTACGGTGAGAGGGTGCACGACGAGCCCATCGACCCGTTCAACGGCGACCCGGCCGATCCGGCTGCCGGCCTGCACGATTCCGGCGAGGAGGAGACACTCGACCCGCTGACCGAGGTCGAGCGGCAGGACGTCCTGGAGGATCTCGCCGATCTCGAGATCTACCAGGCCCTGCTCCAGCCGATCGGGGTGCGCGGCCTGGTCATCGAGTGCGAGGACTGCCGCGAGCCGCACTACTTCGACTGGGACCTGCTCCGGGGCAACCTGCGCCACCTGCTGAACTCGGGGCGTCCCCGGGTGCACGAGCCGGCCTACGATCCCGATCCCGACCACTACGTGAGCTGGGACTACGCCCGCGGCTACGCGGACGGCGTGCACGACACGCTCACCGAGGGCACGGACGACGCCGCGCAGGAATGATCCGGCCGCCGCTCAGGCGACCAGGCCGGCCCGGAAACCGGCCGCCACCGCGTGCGCCCGGTCGCGCGCGCCGAGCTTGCGGAACAGCCGCCGGGCGTGCGTCTTGACGGTGTCCTCGGAGACGAACAACTCCCGCCCGATCTCCGCGTTGCTCTTGCCCTCCGCCATGCCGAGCAGCACCTGAAGCTCACGCTCGGTGAGGCCGATCGCGCTGCGCGGCGTCCGCGCCGGTCGCTGGCCGGGGCCCGGTTGGGGTGTCTCCGCCCCCTCCGCCGCCGGGTCGTTGGCGTCCTCGCCCCGCTGCACCGGCACCACCGTGGGCAGGCCCGCGGCATCCACCGGCGCGGCCGGCCAGCCGGGCCCACCCGGGGTACGCCCCGGCGCGGTCGCCCGGGTCGGCCCGCCGACCGCCGCCGCGTCCCGGGCGGTGTCGGCCACCCGGTGCCGGTTGGCCCGCCCGGGGGCGGAGAGCAGCAGCAGCGCCTTCGCCACCGCGCTGGTCAGATCGTGGTCGGCGTTCTGGATCAGACCGCGGGCCCCGGCGCTGATGGTGGCCGCCGCCGACTCCGACTCCTCGACGCCGAGCAGCAGCACCGCGGCCTGCGGCGCGCGGGCGAGCACCCGCCGCACGAAGCCGGCGCTGTCCGGTCGGGTCAGGGCGGTGTCGGCAAGGACCACGTCGACCGGGCGCTCGGCGAGCCGCAGCATCACCTCGGGATCGGAGACGGCCGTCCGGACGACGCCGGACAGCCCGAGCCGCGCCGCCGCGGAGGTCAGATGCTGGGCCGCCAATGGTGTCCGTACGCATACAAGAACGCTACGCACTGTGGTCTCCTCTCCGACTCAGAGCAGACCACGTGCGGGTGTGCTCGGGAGGGGGTTCCGAGCAATCATCCGAACTTTTCCGACAGATGGGGCATATGCCGCTCGCTGTCCAAGGTTTTCGATCACAGATGTGTGAGCCGGGGACAGCTCGGGTACCGAGTTGTCCATCCGGAACCGGCATCCCGCGCGGACCGCCGCCCGGTAGCTGGCCACGAACATTCTCCGCGGTGCCGCGCGGGAGGAGGGGTGCTGATGTCGAACGTACGTAGGCTGCCTGGACCCATCGTCGACCTCTGGGACTGGCAGCGGCTCGGCGCTTGCCGGGGCCGCGACAGCGCCCAGTTCTTCCACCCGGACGGCGAGCGCGGCTCGTCCCGGCTGCGCCGCGAGACCGGCGCGAAGACGGTTTGCGGAGCCTGCCCGGTGCGCGCCGAGTGCGCCGCCCACGCCCTCGCCGTCCGCGAGCCGTACGGCGTCTGGGGCGGGTTCAGCGAGTCCGAGCGGCTGCGGCTGCTCGCCCTCGGCTGGGAGGACGCGGCCGACCGCCGGCAGTCCCGGGTGGACGTCGCCCGGCTCGAGGCCCGCCTCGGCCGGTCGCACAAGACCGCCGTCCCGGACCAGCGCAAGGTCGCCTGACCCTTCGCACCTCCCGACGCCGCGCCCCGAACCCCGGGGCGCGGCGTCGTGTATTCACGCTTCCCGGCACGGTCATCGAAGGCAGTCGCGGAAGGCTTGCCCAGCTGCTCGACCAGCTCACTTTCCGCCCCCGGCGTCAGGCGGGCAGGCGGGTCAGCGCGGGTCAGGCCACGGTGACCTTGACGGTGTGCCAGCCGGTCGCGCCGTCCGGGGCCACCGGGCTGCGCCGCTCCGGCTGCGTCTCACCTGTCGCGTCGGTGGCGCGTACCTGGAGGGTGTGCTCGCCGGGGGTGGCGTCCCAGCGCCAGGACCACTGGACCCAGGTGTCCGACGACACGGCCGGGGCGAGCGTCGCCTCCCGCCAGGGGCCGTCGTCGACGCGTACCTCGACGCGGCGGACGCCGCGGTGCTGCGCCCACGCCACACCGGCGACCGTCAGCGGGCCGGCCGCCGGGCGGCTGCGGGCACGAGGCGTGTCGATCCGGGACTGCGTCTTGACCGGGCCCTGGGCGGACCAGCCGCGCGGCACCCAGTACGCGTCGAAGTCGGCGAAACTGGTCAGCTCCAGCTCGGTCAGCCACTTGCACGCCGAGACGTAGCCGTAGAGGCCGGGCACCACCATCCGCACCGGGAAGCCGTGCTCCACCGGCAGCGGCTCGCCGTTCATCCCCACCGCGAGCAGCGCGTCCCGCCCGTCGCGCAGCACCGACGTGGGGGTGCCGCAGGTCCAGCCGTCGGCCGCGCGCCCGACCACCTGGTCCGCGCCCTCCTCCGGGCCGGCCTCGTCCAGCAGTTCCTTGATCGGCACGCCGAGCCAGCGGGCGTTGCCGATCAGGTCACCGCCCACCTCGTTGGAGACGCAGGCCAGCGTCACGTAGCGCTCCACCAACGGCCGGGCCAGCAGGTCGTCGAAGCTCAGCTCGATCGGGTTGCGGACCCGGCCGTGGATGCGCAGCGTCCAGGTGACCGGGTCCACCTGTGGCACCACAAGCGCGGTGTCGATCCGGTAGAACTCCCGGTTCGGGGTGACGTAGGGGGCGAGCCGGGGCAGGGACAGGTCCGCGCCGGCCGGCACCGGCGGGGCGGACGCCGCCGGGGCGGGCAACGTCACCGCCTCCCGGGCCGCCGAGACACCGCGCCGCCCGGCCAGCCAGTGCCCGCCGAGGCCGGCCACCGCCGCCGCGCCGGTCAGCAGGCCGGCGCCGCGCAGGAACCGGCGCCGCGACTCCTGGTCACCGCCCTCCGGCGGCTCCCAACCACCCGGGTTCTCCTCCTCGCCCGCCAGCGCGGCGACCGCCGGGGGCGGCGTGGGCCCGGGCCGGGATTCCGTCGCGGCGGCCGGTCCGGCGGTGCCGCCCGAGAACGGGGTGGCCGGGTCGCGGTCCGCGCGCAGCGGGCCGGCCACGAACGCCCAGAGCGTCAGCCCGCCGAGGCCGGCGCCGACCAGCGAGGGCAGCGCGTCGAACCCGTCCGCGCCGGCCCGGGTCAGCGCGGCGGTCACGCCGAGCGCGGCGAACGCGGCGATGCCGGCCAGGCCGAGCGCCAGCCGTCGGGCCGCGGCCAGGCCGAGCAGCGCCGCGAAACCGGCCAGCAGCAGCGCCGTGCCGACCAGCAGGGCGATCTTGTCGTACCTGCCGAAGACGTCGATGGCGAACTGCTTGAGCGGCTCGGGCACCAGGTCGACCACGAGGCCGCCGACGGCGATCAGCGGGGCGGACCGGGGGCCGGTCAGGACGGCCACCGGTTCGGCGACGCCGAGCGCCACCACGGCGGCGACGACACCGGACAGTGCCGCGTGGCGGCGGGAGATCGTGCTCACCCGGCCAAGTGTGGTCGACCGGTCGGGCCGGCCGCCAATCTTGTCAGCGTTCCGTAAGCGGATACGCGTCAGGGCACACCGCCGACTCGGCGATGTGCCCTGACGTCGGGCCGTACTCCTCGGGTCAGAAGCCCGGGCCGTGCTGGTGGCCGTGGCCGTGCGAGTGGCCGTGCCCGCCGGCGGCGGCCGGCTCCGGCTCGGCCGGCTTCTCCACCACGAGGCTCTCGGTGGTGAGCAGCAGGCCGGCGATCGAGGCGGCGTTGGAGACCGCGTTGCGGGTCACCTTCACCGGGTCGAGGATGCCGGCCTTGGCCAGGTCGACGTACTCGCCGGTGGCGGCGTCGAGGCCGGTGCCCCACTCCTTGCCGACGACCTTCTGCACCACCACGTAACCGTCGTGGCCGGCGTTCTGGGCGATCCAGCGCAGCGGCTCGACCAGCGCCTTGCGCACGATCGAGACACCGACCTTCTCCTCGCCGGTGAAGCCCAGGTCGTCGTCGAGCACCGGGAGGATCTGGGCCAGCGCGGCGCCGCCGCCCGGGACCGTGCCCTCCTCGACCGCGGCCTTGGTCGCGGCGATGGCGTCCTCGATGCGGTGCTTGCGCTCCTTCATCTCGACCTCGGTGGCCGCGCCGACCTTGATCACCGCGATGCCACCGGAGAGCTTCGCCAGCCGCTCGGACAGCTTCTCCCGGTCCCACTCGGAGTCCGAGGCCTCGATCTCCTTGCGGATCTGGGCGACCCGGTCGGCGACCTCGGTGGACTGGCCGCCACCGTCGACGACCGTGGTGTTCTCCTTGTCGACCACGACGCGACGGGCGGTGCCGAGCACCTCCAGGCCGACCTGGTCGAGCTTGTAGCCCAGCTCCGGGGCGACCAGCTCGGCGCCGGTCAGGACCGCCATGTCCTGCAGCATCGCCTTGCGGCGGTCGCCGAAACCGGGGGCCTTCACCGCGCAGACCTTGACGGTCTTGCGGATGGCGTTGACCACGAGCGTGGACAGGGCCTGGCCCTCGACGTCCTCGGCGATGATGAGCAGCGGCTTGTTGTTCTGGAGGACCTTCTCCAGCAACGGCAGCAGCTCCTCGATCGCCGAGATCTTCTGCGTGGTGATCAGGATGTACGGGTCCTCCAGGACCGACTCCTGCCCCTCCACGTCGGTGACGAAGTTCGGCGAGATGAAGCCCTTGTCGAACTGGAGACCCTCGGTCACCTCCAGCTCGGTGGTGAGCGCGGAGCCCTCCTCGACGGTGATCACACCGTCGCGGCCGACCCGCTCCATCGCCTCGGCGATCAGCTCGCCGATCGCGGCGTCCTGCGCGGAGACGGTCGCCACGTGCGCGATCGACTCCTTGCTGGCGACCTCGACGGCCTTGCCGAGCAGCGCCTCGGAGACCTTGGCGGCCGCCGCGTCGATGCCCCGCTTCAGGCCGATCGGGTTGGTGCCCGCGGCCACGTTGCGCAGGCCCTCGCGGACCATGGCCTGGGCCAGCACGGTCGCGGTGGTGGTCCCGTCGCCGGCGATGTCGTTGGTCTTGGTCGCCACCTCCTTGACCAGCTGCGCGCCGAGGTTCTCGTACGGGTTGGTGAGCTCGATCTCCTTGGCGATGGTCACGCCGTCGTTGGTGATCGTGGGCACACCGAACTTCTTGTCCAGGACGACGTTGCGCCCGCGGGGGCCGAGGGTGACCTTGACCGCGTCCGCGAGGGCGTTGACACCGTGCTCGAGCAGGTGCCGGGCGTCATCCGAGAAGCTCAGGATCTTTGCCATCAGTATCCCTTCGAAGCGACGTTGCCCCGGCCCGGCGAGCCGGACCGGGGCAACGACACTGATCGGTTGCTTACTTCTCGATGACCGCGAGGACGTCGCGGGCGGAGAGCACCAGGTACTCCTCGCCGGCGTACTTGACCTCGGTGCCGCCGTACTTCGAGTAGAGAACGGTGTCGCCGACCTTCACGTCGATCGGCACGCGGTTGCCCTTGTCGTCGATCCGGCCCGGGCCGACAGCGAGGACGGTGCCCTCCTGCGGCTTCTCCTTGGCGGTGTCGGGGATCACGATGCCCGAGGCGGTGGTGGTCTCGGCCTCGTTCGCCTGCACCACGATGCGGTCCTCGAGCGGCTTGATCGCAACCTTGGTCGCGGTAGTCACGGGCATACCCTCCTGGGGTACTTGGTGTCGTTACCGGTCGGCGTGCCGACCAGCGTCAATCTGCCACATGCCACCGGGCGGGGCCGTCGTCGCGGGTGCCGGTCCGCCTGGCGTTCAACCCCCGGACACCAGGGTCCGAAGGTTGGCACCCTCAGGGTGAGAGTGCTAATCGCAGGTTATTCCTCGGCTAGCACTCCGTCAAGGAGAGTGCCAGCCCCCGCCCACCGTGTCGCCCTCGGGACGGGTCGGGAGAATGGTCGGGTGGATCTCGACCAGCTCGACGCGCTGCGTACCCCCGAGGGGTCGGCCGCGCTCGCCGCGGCGGCGCGGGTGGCCGGCGGCGACCCGCTGGCGGCGGCGGCCGCGCTGCGCTCGGCCGGGATCCCGGGCGGGCTCGCCGCGGCGGCGCTGACCCAGGCGGAGCTGCGCCGGCGCGCGGCCGGCAAGTTCGGCGCGGCGGCGGCCGGGATGTTCCTCACCCGCGCCGGGCTGGAGCAGGCCACCCGCCGGGTGGTCGCCGACCGGCGGGCCGCCCGGTTGCGCGCCGCGGGCGTGACCAGACTCGCCGACCTCGGCTGCGGGCTGGGCGCCGACGCGCTCGCCGCGGCCCGCGCCGGCATCCGGGTGTACGGGGTGGAGGCCGACCCGGTGACCGCCGCGATGGCCGCCGCGAACGCCGAGGCGGCCGGGCTGGCCGAGCTGGTCACGATCGAGTGCGGCGACGCCACCGCGTTCGACGTGCGCCGGGTCGACGGCGCGTTCTGCGACCCGGCGCGGCGGCGGGCCGGCACCGGCCGGCGCATCTTCGACCCGAACGCCTACTCCCCGCCGTGGGATTTCGTCACCGGGCTGGCGGCGCGGGTGCCGCGCACCGTGGTCAAGGTGGCGCCCGGCCTGGACCACGCGCTGATCCCGGCCGGCGCCGAGGCGGAGTGGGTGAGCGTCGACGGCGACCTGGTGGAGGCCACGCTCTGGTGCGGCGACCTGGCCGGCGTTCCCCGCCGCGCCACCCTGCTGCGGAGCAAGGAAGGGCCCCCGGTTAACGCCTCCGGTAGAGGCGGGGCCCCTTCTTGTCACCTCACCGGCACCGGCGCGGACGAGGCGGAGGTGGGCGCGATCCGGCGGTTCCTGTACGACCCGGACCCGGCCGTGGTGCGCGCGCACCTGGTCGCGGAGCTGGCCGCCGACCTCGACGCCACGCTCGCCGACCCGTCGATCGCCTACCTCTACGCGGACGCGGCGCGTCCCACCCCGTTCGCCCGCTGCCTGGAGATCACCGACGTGCTGCCGTTCTCGCTGAAGCGGCTGCGCGCCCTGCTGCGGGAGCGCCGGGTCGGCCGGGTGGAGATCCTCAAGCGGGGGTCGGCGCTGGAGCCGGAGAAACTGCGCCGCGACCTGCGGCTGACCGGCGACGAGGGGGCCAGCCTGGTGCTGACCCGGGTGGCCGGCGCGCCCACCGTGCTGATCTGCCGCCCGGTGCCGGCCGCCGGGTGACCGCCGGTCGCCGGTCGGGCGCCGCGCGGCCCGTTCCGGCTCGCCGCACGGCGGCGCCCGGGTTAGCTTGACGGTCATGGCGGGACAGGGCACTCCGGCGACCGCGTTGCTGACCAGGCGGAAGATCGCGCACACCATCCACCCGTACGACGTCTCGCCGGACGCGCCGAACTACGGCGCGTTGGTCGCCGACGCCCTCGGGGTGCCACCGGAGCGGGTGTTCAAGTCGCTGGTCACCGAGGTCGATGGCCTGCTGACCGTGGCGGTGGTGCCGGTGACCGGGGAGTTGGACCTGAAGGCGCTGGCCGCGGCGGTCGGCGGCAAGCGGGCCGCGCTGGCCGACCGGGCGGTGGCGGAGCGGGCGACCGGATACGTGCGGGGCGGGATCAGCCCGCTCGGGCAGCGCAAGGCGCTGCCGACCGTGGTCGACGCGTCCGCGCCGACCCACCCCACGGTGTACGTCTCGGCCGGTCGCCGGGGCCTCCAGGTACAGCTCGCGCCGGCCGACCTGGTAGCCCTGACCGGGGCCGTGACCGCCCCGATCGCGGCCGGCTGACTCCGGCCGCTGGGAGCGTTTCCGCAGCCGGTGTCGGCCGGGTGACAACCGCGTTGCTGAATTGTTACCGCCGCCAACAAACTTCTGACCTCGGCACTCTTGCGGAGGGCGGGAAACGCGGAATACGTTGCCGGACACAACAAAACACCGAAAGCAACTCCCCCACCCCCCGAAAGGACCCGTGCACATGCGCAAGGGCTTCCTCACCTTCGCGGCCGTCGGTCTCCTCGCGACCGGCAGCATGGCCGCCTGCGGTGACAACGGCGATTCCTCCGACAAGGCCGGCGGTTCGAACGACAAGAAGCCGAAGATCGGCGTGATCCTGCCGGACAGCAAGTCCTCCGCCCGCTGGGAGGGCGCGGACCGCAAGTACCTCAAGGAGGCGTTCGACAAGGCCGGCGTCGAGTCCGACATCCAGAACGCGCAGAACGACAAGACCGCGTTCCAGACCATCGCCGACCAGATGATCACCAACGGCGTGAACGTGCTGATGATCGTCAACCTGGACTCCGGCACCGGCAAGGCCGTGCTCGACAAGGCCAAGTCGCAGGGCGTCGCCACCATCGACTACGACCGGCTGACCCTGGGCGGCTCCGCCCAGTACTACGTCAGCTTCGACAACGAGGCCGTCGGCAAGCTCCAGGGCGAGGGCCTGAGCAAGTGCCTGACCGACAAGGGCGCCAAGAACCCGTCGATCGCGTACCTGAACGGCTCGCCGACCGACAACAACGCCACCCTGTTCAAGAACGGGTACGACTCGGTGCTCAAGCCGAAGTTCGACTCGAAGGAATACACCAAGGTCGCCGACGACCCGGTGCCGGCGTGGGACAACGCGCAGGCCGCCACCATCTTCGAGCAGCAGCTGACCAAGGCCAACGGCAAGATCGACGGCGTGCTCGCCGCCAACGACGGCCTCGGCAACGCGGCCATCTCGGTGCTGAAGAAGAACAAGCTCAACGGCAAGGTCCCGGTGACCGGTCAGGACGCCACCAAGGAGGGCCTGCAGAACATCCTCGCCGGTGACCAGTGCATGACCGTCTACAAGGCGGTCAAGAAGGAGGCGGACGCCGCCTCCGAGCTGGCCATCGCGCTCGCCAAGGGCGAGAAGAAGGACACCGGCCAGACCGTCAAGGACCCGGAGGGCAACCGGGACGTGCCGGCCGTGCTGCTGGAGCCGAAGGCCATCTACAAGGACAGCGTCAAGGACGTCGTGGCCGACGGCTACGTCACCAAGGAAGAACTCTGCACCGGTGCGTTCGCGAAGCTCTGCACCGACGCCGGCGTGAGCTGACCCACCCCGCCTCAGGCGGCGCCGCCCGGCACGGGACCAGTCCGTGCCGGGCGGCGCCCACGCCGGACGGGATCCGAGACCTTCCTCCGCCCAAAGGAGACCCCCGTGTCCGCAAACCCCCTGCTGGAGCTACGCGGGATCGACAAGAGCTTCGGTCCCGTCCAGGTGCTGCGTGACGTCGCCTTCGCCGCGCACCCCGGCGAGGTGACCGCGCTTGTCGGCGACAACGGCGCCGGCAAGTCGACCCTGGTCAAGTGCATCAGCGGCATCTACCCCACCGAGGCCGGCGAGTTCCTCTTCGACGGCCGGCCGGTGAGCATCAACAGCCCCCGGGACGCCGCCGCGCTCGGGATCGAGGTCGTCTACCAGGACCTGGCGCTCTGCGACAACCTCGACATCGTGCAGAACATGTTCCTCGGCCGGGAGAAGCGCAGCGGCCTCGTGCTCGACGAGCCGACCATGGAGCAGATGGCCGCCGAGACGCTTGCCGGCCTCAGCGTCCGCACCGTCAAGTCGCTGCGCCAGCACGTCTCCAGCCTCTCCGGCGGGCAACGGCAGACGGTGGCCATCGCCAAGGCGGTGCTCTGGAACAGCCGGCTGGTCATCCTGGACGAGCCGACCGCCGCGCTCGGCGTCGCGCAGACCGCCCAGGTGCTGGAACTGGTCCGTCGGCTGGCGGACAAGGGCCTGGCCGTGGTGCTCATCTCGCACAACATGAACGACGTCTTCGCCGTCTCCGACCGGATCGCCGCGCTCTACCTCGGCCAGATGGTCGCCCAGGTGAAGACCACCGACATCACCCACTCGCAGGTGGTCGAGCTGATCACCGCCGGTCGCTCCGGCGACCTCGGCCTCACCAGCGAGCCGGGCAGCAACGGCACCGGCGCCGCGCCCGCCGACACCACCCCAGGAGCCGTCCGATGACCGCCACCGCCGTGAAGAAGGAAGGCCCGGCCAGCGTCACGCCGACGCCGACCGTGGGCAGCCACGTGAGCAACTACTGGCGGCGGGTACGCGGTGGCGACATCGGCGCCCTGCCCGCCGTGATCATGCTGCTCGTGCTCGCGGTGGGCTTCTCGATCGCCCGCCCGTCGTTCTTCACCGCCGGCAACCTGGCGAACCTCTTCACCCAGGGCGCGGCGGTCACGCTGATCGCGATGGGCCTGGTCTTCGTCCTGCTGCTCGGCGAGATCGACCTCTCCGCCGGCTTCGCCAGCGGCGTCTGCGCCGCGATCCTGGCCAACGTGGTGACCGTGCTCGGCTACCCCTGGTACGTGGCGACACTCGCCGCCGTCGTCACCGGCGTGGTCATCGGCGTCGTGCTCGGCATGCTGGTCGCGAAGGTCGGTATCCCCTCCTTCGTGGTGACGCTCGCCGGCTTCCTCGCCTTCCAGGGCGTCGTGCTGACGCTCATGGACGAGGGCGCCAACATCGCTGTCCGCGACGACGTGCTGGTCGCGATCGCCAACCGCAACATCTCCCCCGTGCTGGGCTGGGCGCTGGCCGCGCTCGCCGTCGCCGGATACGCGGCCGTGCAGCTGCTGCGGCACCGCAACCGGTCCGCGCGTGGCCTGCTCACCGACCCGATCGCGGTGGTCGCCGCGCGGATCGGCGGGCTCGCCGTGATCCTCGGTGTCGCGGTCTACGTGCTCAACCTGGAGCGCAGCCGCAACGTCCTGGTGGTCTCACTCAAGGGCGTGCCGATCGTGGTGCCGATCATCGCGCTGCTGCTGGTCGTCTGGACGTTCGTGCTCCAGCGCACCAGCTACGGCCGGCACATCTACGCGGTCGGCGGCAACGCCGAGGCGGCCCGCCGGGCCGGCATCAACGTGGACAAGATCCGCATCTCCGTCTTCGTCATCTGCTCCGGGATGGCCGCCATCGGCGGCATCGTGGCGGCCAGCCGGGCCAACTCGGTCGACCCCAACACCGGTGGCAGCAACGTGCTGCTCTACGCCGTCGGCGCGGCGGTGATCGGCGGCACCAGCCTCTTCGGCGGCAAGGGCCGGGTCCTCGACGCCGTGCTCGGTGGCGCGGTGATCGCGGTGATCGACAACGGTATGGGACTGATGGGATACAGCTCGGGCGTCAAGTACGTGGTCACCGGCGTGGTGCTGCTCGCCGCCGCCACCATCGACGCGCTGTCGCGACGGCGCGCCGCCGCCACCGGCGTGCGCTGACCCGGGCACGGACACACCATGGCAGTGGCAATGCGCGCGGGACCCAGTCAGGACGAGATCCGCCGGCAGAACCTGGGCGCATTGCTCCGCTACGTGCACGTGCACGGCGCCACCACGCGCGCGGAGCTGACCACCGCGCTCGGGCTCAACCGCAGCACCATCGGCGCGCTGACCGCCGACCTGGCCGGCGCCGGTCTGGTCAGCGAGGGGACGCCGAAGGAGACCGGCCGGGCCGGACGACCGTCACTTGTCGTCCGGCCCGAGTCGGGACGGGTGTACGCGTACGCGTACAGCGTGGAGGTGGACCGGCTGCGGGCCGCGAGGGTCGGGCTCGGCGGCGAGGTGCTCGACCGCCGCGAGCTGGACCGGCCGCGCAACCTGGTCGCCGGGGAGGCCGCCCCGCTGCTGGCCGGCGCGGTCAAGGAGATGCACCACGCGGTGCCGCCGGACTCGCTGTGCGTGGGCGCGGGGGTGGCGGTGTGCGGCATGGTCCGCCGCGACGACGGGCTGGTGCGGCTCAGCCCGACCACCGGTTGGGTGGACGAGCCGATCGGCGCGGCGCTCGCCGCCGAGCTGGGCATCGACGTACCGATCACGGTGGGCAACGTGGCCGACGTGGCCGCCTTCGCCGAGCACGCCCGCGGCGCGGCCAACGGCTGCGACAACGTCATCTACCTGTACGGCGACGTCGGCGTGGGCGCCGGCATCATCGCCGGCGGGCGGCGGCTGACCGGGCACGGCGGTTACGGCGGCGAGGTCGGCCACATGGTGGTGGTCCGCGACGGTGCGCGCTGCGACTGCGGCCGGCGCGGCTGCTGGGAGACCGAGATCGGCGAGCACGGGCTGCTGCGCGCCGCCGGCCGCGCCGAGGAGCGCGGCCGGGACGCGCTGCTCGCCGTCTTCGACGCCGCCGACCGTGGGGACGCCCGCGCGCAGAGCGCGGTACGGCAGGCCGGTGACTGGCTCGGCTTCGGCGTGGCCAATCTGGTCAACATCTTCAACCCGGAGATGGTCATCTTCGGCGGCACCATGCGCGACCTCTACCTGGCCGCCGCCGCCCAGGTGCGCAGTCGGCTCAACCGCAACGGCCTGCCCGCCTGCCTGGAGCATGTGCGGCTGCGTACCCCGGAACTCGGCGACGACGCTGCGCTTGTGGGCGCCGCCGAGCTGGCCTTCGAACGTCTCCTGGCCGACCCGCTGAACTGATCGGCCCGGTGATCCGTACCAGTGTGCGGACGGGCGGCCGGTGGGCACGGCCGTCCATGACCCCGCGTAGCGGTCCGGATCGAGGAGGCAACCCAACCATGGCATCGCTGGAATCCGCACGTCGCCGGCTGGCGCACCGGGTGACCCTGCTGCTCGTCGCGATCGGCGCGGGGATCGGCGTTCTTCCCGGCGCGGCTCAGGCCGCACCCAACCCGGGCGTGCAGATGAACGCCGCCGACATGACGCTGCTCAACGGCGTACGGCTGGCCGGGCTGTGGGAGATGCCGGCCGGGACGATGGCCGCCGAGAAGGGCCAGTCCCCCCGGGTACGGGAGATCGGGGCGGAGATCGCCCGCCAGCACGGCGTGCTGGACCAGTTGGTGGTCGAGGCGGCCAACAAGCTGGGCGCGGTCCTGCCGACGGATCCGACGACCGAGCAGAAGGGGTGGCTGACCGAGATGCAGAACGCCACCGGCGCCCGGTTCGACCAGATCTTCGTGACCCGGCTCCGGGTCGCCCACGGCAAGATCTTCCCGGTGATCGGAGCGGTACGGGCCAGCACCCGGGACCCGATCGTGCGCAAGCTCGCCGAGGACGCGAACAAGTTCGTCAACGACCACATGACCATGCTGGAGAGCACCGGGCTGGTCCGCTGGCAGCAGCTGCCGCCGGCCGCGCTGCCGGCCGCGCAGAGCGACTCGCTGGTCGCCGCCGCACAGGCCAACGTGGGCAACACCAGCGGGCTCCAGGTCGGCACCGGCGTGGTGTGGGCGGTGTTCCTGCTCGCGCTGGGCACCGGCGGGTACGCGACCTGGCGGTTGATGCGCCGCTCCTGAGCTGAGCTGTTGTTAACAGGGGGCCCCGGTACAACGCCAGGCGTTAACCGGGGCCCCCTCCTTACATCTCAGCCGTGCCAGGAGCGCCAGAGCGCGGCGTACGAGCCGCCGGCCGCCACCAGCTCGTCGTGCGAGCCCAGCTCCACGATCCGGCCGTCGGACACCACCGCCACCCGGTCCGCGTCGTGCGCGGAGAAGAGCCGGTGCGCGATGGCGATGACGGTCCGGCCGTGCAGCACCGCGGCCAGCGAGCGCTCCAGGGCCCGGGCGGCCCGCGGGTCGATCAGCGAGGTGGCCTCGTCCAGCACCAGCGTGTGCGGGTCGGCCAGCACCAGCCGGGCCAGCGCGAGCTGCTGCGCCTGCGCCGGGGTCAGCGGGTGCCCGCCCGCGCCGACCACTGTGTCCAGGCCATCCGGCAACGCCTGCGCCCAGTCCGACGCGTCGACCGCGGCCAACGCGGCGCGCACCTCCGCCGGCCCGGCGGCCGGCCGGACCATCGCCACGTTGTCGGCGAGCGTGCCGATGAACACGTGGTGCTCCTGGCTGACCAGCGCGACGTGGGTCCGCAGCTCGTCCAGGGGCAGCCCGTCGAGCGGCCGGCCGTCCACGGTCACCGCGCCGGCGGTCGGGGTGTGCACGCCGGCCAGCAGCCGGCCCAGCGTGGACTTGCCGGCACCGGACGGACCGACCATGGCCAGCCGTTCCCCGGGCCGGGGCACCAGCGTCACGCCGTGCAGCACGTCGTGTCCCGTCCGGTACGCGTACCGGACGTCGTGCGCGGCCAGTCGACTGTCGGCGTCGCGCCGGCCCGCGCCGGTGGGCGCCGGGGGCCGCTCGTCCTTCGCCACGGCCACGCCGAGCAGCCGGGCCAGCGAGGCGCCGCCGACCTGGAACTCGTCCAGCCAGCCGAGCAGCCGCTCGATCGGGTCGGTGAGCTGCTGGGCGTAGAGCGTGGCGGCGGTGACCTGGCCGAGGCTGGCCCAGCCCTTCAGGTGGAACCAGCCGCCGATCAGCAGGGTGGCCACCATCGGCACCAGGTAGCCGAACTCGGCCACCGGCCAGAACACGGTCCGCAGGTGGAGCGTGTAGCGCTCGGCCGCGTACGACCGCTCGATGTCGGTGTCGCCCCGGGCCCGGCGGCGGGCCGCCTGGCGCAGCGCCTCGGTGGTCCGCGCCCCGTCGACCGTCTCGCTGATCCCGTCGGTGATGTCCGAGTAGGCGGCGTTCTCCCGCAGGTAGCCCTGTGGCGCGCGGCGCAGGTACCACCGGGTGCCGGCCCAGAGCACCGGCACCGCGAGCAGGCTGGGCAGCGCCAGCAGCGGCCCGGTCAGCGCCAGCGCGCCGAGGATCAGCAGCACGGTGAGGGCCGCGATCAGCGTCTCCGGCCCGGCGAAGCGGACCGTCCTCGACAGCGCGGAGACGTCCCGGGAGGTGCGGGTGAGCAGGTCACCGGTGCCGGCCCGCTCCACCGTGGACAGCGGCAGCGCGAGCACCCGGTCGACGAACTCCTCGCGCAGCTCGGCCAGGATCCGCTCGCCGAGCCGGGCCGAGGCCAGGTGCGCGAAGCGGACCAGCACCGACTGCACCACCACGAACGCGGCGATCGCCGCGACCACCCGGTCCACGGTCGTCGCGCCGACGCGTTGGGAGATGCCCTCGACCAGGTCGCCGAGGAGGCGCGGGGTGACCAGCCCGGCCGCCGCGGCCAACGCGTGCAGGCCGAGCACGGCGGCCAGGCCGCGCGGGTGCCGCCGGATCAGCTCCCGCACGTACCGGCGTACCCGCGCGCCGTCGGCGACGGGTAGCGCGTTGCTCATCGGTCCTCCTCCCGGCTCACCGTGGCCGCGTACCGGGGCTCGGTGGCGAGCAGTTCCTCGTGCCGGCCCTCGGCGACGACCTTGCCGTCCTCCACGAAGACCACGTGCTCGGCCCGGCCGAGCATCAGCGGGCTGGTGGTGCAGACCAGCGTGGTGCGACCGCGTCGGGCCGCGCCCAGCCGGTCGGCGACGTGCGCCTCGGTGTGCGCGTCCACGGCGCTGGTCGGCTCGACCAGGATCAGCGTCTCCGGGTCGGCGACCAGGGCGCGGGCCAGCCGCAGCCGCTGCCGCTGCCCGCCGGAGAACTCCCGGCCGCGTTCGGCGACCGCGCCGTCCAGGCCGCCGGGCAGTGCCTCGACGACGTCCGTCGCGCTCGCCGCGGCCAGCGCCGCCTCGACCGCGGCCCGGTCGGCCCGGTCGTGCGGGTCCAGCTCCGTGCGGAGCACGCCGCTGAACAGCTGCGCGTCGTTGTCGGCCACCAGGATCCGCTCCCGCACCGTCGCCAGCGCCACGTCCCGCAGCGGTACGCCGTGCAGCGTCACGTCCCCGTCGACGTACCGGCCGAGCCGGTCGGCGATCTCGGCGGCGTCCTGCGGCGCGGTGGCGGCCAGCGCGGTGAGCCGGCCCGGCCGCAGCACCAGCCCGGAGCGCACGTCCACCAGCTCCCCCGGCCCGTCGGGCACCGGCACCGGGCGGGCCGGGTCGGTGAACTCCGGCGCGAGCCGGAGCAGCCGGACCACCCGACGGGCCGCGACGTGCCCCCGGGTCAGCTTGTCGGCCGCCTCGGTGAGGTTGCGCAGCGGGCTGACCAGGAACGCGGTGTAGCCGTAGAAGGAAACCAGCTGACCGGCGGTGATCTCGCCGCGCAACGCGAACCGGGCGCCGAGCCAGGTCACCAGCACCACGAAGACGCCCGGCAGCAGGATCTGCGCGGCCTGGAGCAGCGACTCCACCCGGGCCACCCGCAGGCCGTCCGCGCGCAACGCCTGCGACCGTTCCCGGTAGCGGGCGGCCAGCACCGGCTCCCCGCCCACCCCGCGCAGCACCCGCAGGCCGGAGACGATGTCCGCGGCCCGGGCGGTGAGCCGGCCGGTCGACTCCCGGTAGGCCGCCTGCTGCCGGTGCAGCGGCCGGATCAACAGCCCCACCAGCGCCATCAGCAGCGGCACCCCGAGCACCACCACGAGGCCGAGCGGCAGGGAGGCGTCGAGCAGGATCACCGCGACCGCGACGATGCCGACCACGGCCCCGGCGCCCCGGGCGGTGATGTCGACCGCGCTGCCGATGTGCTCGATGTCGGACGTGCCGATGCTCACCACCTCGCCGGCGGCGACCCGACGCGGCAGCGCGGCGCCGAGCCGGTTGGTGGCGTCCACGGTGACCTGCACCGTGCGGTACGCGGCGCCCAGCCAGTTGTGCACCGCGCAGCGGTGCCGCAGGATGCCGGCGCCGGCCTGGACCAGGCCCAGCCCGAGCAGGACCAGGGCCCAGAGCAGCAGCGCGTCCGGGTCGCGCCGGGCCAGCCCGGCCTCCACCGCCCGCCCGATCGCGGCCGGCACCAGCGCCTGGGCCAGCATCCAGATCACGCCGAGGGTGAGGCCGCCGCCGAAGTACACGGGATGTCGCCCGGCGAGCCACACCAGGTAACGGGTGGCGGACCGCGCGTCGGGGGTGCCGGGATCGCCGGCCGGTGAGAAGCGCATGACCCACCGACGCTAGGTGGCGGAGCCGAGCGGACGCCAACCAATTCCGGCCCCCGTGCCGGCCCGTCCCGGGGCGACGGCCCTAGCGGTCGACCTCGGTGAAGTCCCAGCTGTGCGGCGGCCGGGCGACCAGGCGCATGGGTGGCTCGGGGAGGTCCCGCGGGTTGTTCCGCCACTTGGAGATGACCACCAGCCGGTGGTCGGTGGAGGAGAACACCTCGCTGGCCACGTGCATCGGGTCGTGCTCGAACTCGGGCAGCGCGGTCTCGCAGACCCAGGTGATCAGGTCGGCGAAGCCGTACGGCTCGGCCTTCGCCTCCCACATCCGGACGATCATGTCGGTCTCCTCCCCGGTCAGACGCTGACCACGGTCAGCGGCATCGCGGAGTCGGCCGGCAGGTCCAGTCGGCTCGGGGCGACGCCCGCAGCGACCAGATGCGAGCCGAGCGCCGCCACCATCGCGCCGTTGTCCGTGCAGAGCTTCGGCCGGGGCGTACGCACCCGGACGCCGTGCTTCTCGGCCCGCTGCTCGGCCATCGCCCGCAGTCGCGAGTTGGCCGCCACCCCGCCGCCGATCACCAGCGTGTCGATCCCGCTGCCGCGGCAGGCGTCCAGCGCCTTGCCGACCAGCACGTCGCAGACCGCCTCCTGGAAGGACGCCGCCACGTCGGCCACCGGCACCGGCTCGCCGGCCCGCTGCCGCGCCTCCACCCAGCGGGCCACCGCCGTCTTCAGGCCGGAGAAGGAGAAGTCGTACCGGTGCGCGGCCAGGTCCTTCGCGGCGGTCAGCCCGCGCGGGAACGCGATCGAGGCCGGGTCCCCGGCCCGGGCCTCCCGATCGATGTACGGCCCGCCGGGGAACGGCAGCCCGAGCAGCCGGGCCACCTTGTCGAACGCCTCCCCGGCCGCGTCGTCGATGGTGGCGCCGAGCGGGACGACGCCCCGGGCCAGGTCGTCGACGCGCAGCAGCGAGGAGTGGCCGCCGGAGACCAGCAGCGCGATCGCCGGCTCGGGCAGCGGCCCGTGTTCCAGCGTGTCCACGGCCACGTGTGCGGCCAGGTGGTTCACCCCGTACACCGGCTTCTCCGCGGCCACCGCGTACCCCTTGGCGGCGGCGACGCCGACGAGCAGCGCGCCGGCCAGGCCGGGCCCGGAGGTCACCGCGATGGCGTCGACGTCCGCGATGGTGACGCCGGCTTCCCGCAGCGCCCGCTCCATGGTCGGCACGATCGCCTCCAGGTGGGCCCGGCTGGCCACCTCGGGCACCACGCCGCCGAACCGGGCGTGTTCCTCGACGCTGGAGGCCAGCGCGTCGGCGAGCAGCGTGTGCCCGCGCACGATGCCCACCCCGGTCTCGTCGCAGGAGGTCTCGATGCCGAGGATCAGTGGTTCGTCAGCCATGCCCGTCAGTCCTCGTTGCGCTGCATGACCAGCGCGTCGGTGTTGCTCGGTTGGTAGTAGCCGCGCCGCACGCCGATCGGCTCGAAGCCGTAGGTGGCGTAGAGGCGCTGCGCCGGCGCGTTGTCCGCGGCGACCTCCAGCAGCGTGCTGCGGACACCGCGCCGGGCCGCCTCGGCGAGCAGCGCCTCCAGCAGCAGGCGGCCGACCCCCCGGCGCTGGGCGTCCCGGCGGACCGCGATGTTCTGCACCCACGCCTCGTCGGGCGGGGACACGGCCAGCCCGGCGTAGCCGGCCACGCTGCCGTCGTCGTCGGTGGCGACCAGATAGAAGTGCCCGTTGGCGAGCTCGTTCCAGAACATCCCCGGGGACCACCGCTCGGCGCCGAACAGGTCCGCCTCGATGGGCAGCACCTCGTCGACGTGCCACCAGCGGAACCGACCCAGCCTCATCGCAGGACCGGCTTGTGGCTGGTGGCCGCCACCGCGTCCGGGCGGCGCAGGTAGAGCGGGGTGAGCGGCTCGCCCGGACCGCCCGCGCGGATCCGCGCCGCGGCGAGACCGGCCAGCGCCAGCGGGTCCGGATACCGCGGCTCGTCCCGCACCGGCAGCCCGAGCACGTCCGCGTACCGATGTGCGCCGTCGCCGACCGCGACGGTGACCGCCAGGTCCCGGGCGCGCTCGGCGGCGACCGCCGGGGCGGCCACGTCCGGCCCGGCGAGGCGCCGGCCGGCGCCGTCGTAGACGGCCCAGTAGACCTCGCGGCGCCGCGCATCGCTCGCCACCAGCACCGTCCCGCCGGCGCCCGCCGCCCGGCCCGGGTCCGCCGGCCCGCCCGCGTCCGCGTCCGGCCGCCGGCCCGGGGCCGCCGGCTGGGCGAGGCCGTCCAGCGAGCAGACGCCGTACGTGGGGACGTTGAGCACCTGGCCCATGGTCGCGGCGGTGACCAGGCCGACCCGCAGCCCGGTGAACGGGCCGGGGCCGAGCCCGGCGACGATCGCGGCCAGGTCGGCGGGGCGCGCGCCGATGTCGGCGAGCACGGCGTCGACCTGCGGCGCGAGCAGCTCGCCGTGAGCCCGGGCGTCGACCGTGCACCGGGACGCGCGGAGCGCGACGCCGTCCGCCGAGACCTCGACCAGCGCCGCGGTCACCGCGGGCGTCGAGGAGTCCACCACCAGTACGAGCACGGTGAACCAGCCTAGCCGCCTGTCGATGAGCGCCTCCCACCCCATGCCATCACCCTCCGTAGCGCTCGGACACCAGACATCACTTTCCAGCGGTATACCTCTCGGTCATAAATATGGGTCTTGTGATGGATGTGTGGGTCATCGGTTGGGGAGTTGGGGGCGGTGACCGCCGAGGTTGAGCATGGCCAGGGCGATGAGGGCGTC
>NZ_JBICSL010000029.1:0-62677 GCF_043197045.1 Micromonospora sp. NPDC049282 | reverse complement strand
CGCTGTAGCGGGCGGCCAGGTGGTTGGCCAGCGGCAGCCACGCCTCGATGACCTGGTTGCGCAGGGCGGCCCGCCGGGGGTGGCCCGCCGGCAGTTCGGCAAGCGCCGCGATCAGCTCGCCGGCCCGGTTCTCCTCACCGGTCTGCGGCGCGCGGTGCACCTCGGTGACGGACCGTGCCATGGTCATCGTGGTCATGCTGCCCTCTCCCGCCTTCGTGCGAACTGGCACCCCAAGCACCGGCCAGCGACCGAACTCTAGACGACACGGCAGCGGTAATCAACCGTTCGGCTGATGGATAAGCTACGCGATAAGCATAAATACGGGCGTTTTCCCACCGACGAGGCCTACGAGTTCACGGGTTGCAAGGCCATCAGCTGGCTGATCAACAAGATCGGCGGCCCACTCCCGCCGAGCTCGCCGTTTGGCAGTCCAACAACCTGGACTGAACCTCTGTCCGGCAGCGGCACCCTTCGTCGCCAACGCCTGACGAGGATGCTCACCCGGACGCAGACCTTCGGAGTGGTAGAACCTCGGCGTCTGAGGCGACCGGCGGCACATCTCGCCGAAACCACCGATGCACCCGGCTGGGACTGTTACAACCACAGGGGACAGCCAGCAACGGCGCCACGCCCCAGGCCAAGTAGTTGACTGCGCAAATAAATCTGTTAAGGTTTTAGTTGAGAGTTCAACTGTAGCAACGGAAGGAAGATCATGACACAGGTCTCGATCATCGGCACCGGCACCATGGGCCAGGCCATCGCCGGCGTCGTCACCCAGGGCGGCAACAGTGTCCAGTCGCTCGGCAAGGCGGATGCCGACCAGCCGGTCACCGGAGACATCGTCGTCCTCGCGGTTCCCCACCCGGCCGTCGCCGAGGTGATCGCCCAGCGGGGCGACCAGTTGGCGGGCAGGATCGTCGTGGACATCACCAACCCGGTCGACTTTGCGACCTTCGACTCCCTCACCGTGCCCGCTGACGGCTCGGCTGCCGACGCGATCGCCGCGAAGCTGCCCGGCTCTCGGGTGCTCAAGGCGTTCAACACGACCTTCGCCGGCACGCTGGCGGCCGGCACCGTCGGCCCGTTGGCCACGACCGTGCTGGTCGCCGGAGACGACGCCGACGCCAAGGCCGCCCTCATCGAGGTGGTCAGCGGAGGCGGCCTGAAGGCGATCGACGCCGGCGGGCTCAAGCGGGCACGGGAACTGGAGGCTCTGGGCTTCCTGCAGCTCACCCTGGCCGCGAGCGAGAAGGTCACCTGGAACGGCGGCTTCGGCGTTGTGGCCTGACGCGCCCGTACGCCGTCCGGCGGCCGGCGCCGCGGCCGGCCGCCACTCCACCAGGTCGCCTCACATCGGTCGCGCAGCGTCAACGACGCAGGCGAGCCGTCGACCGTCTCGTGACCGGCCGCTGCGCGCCTTGGGCAACGAGCAGCCGGCACTCCCTCAGATGTTGGAGCCGTCCGGCGGCAGGCCGGGCGGCGGCTCGGGGGCTCCGCCCCGGCCGTCGGCCTGGGGACAGGAGATGCCCAGGGTGTACGCCGTCATGGACAACGAGCCGTAGGCGTAGCCGTCAACGAGAATCTCGGTGTCAGGGGCGTCCATGGCAGCGGCGAGACCGGCGAGGTACAACGCCGGGATGAAGTGATCGGGCGTCGGTACCGCACGGCGGAAGTCCCCGTGAGCGTCGAGGGTCGCGTACTCGCCCGGGTCGGTCAACATCCGGGACGCGGCGTCCTCGTCGAAGCGTCGCGCCCAATCGAAGCCGTCGTCGGTAAGCGCCCAGTCCATGCCGCGCAGGTTGTGCACGACATTGCCGCTTGCCACGATCAGCACACCGCGCCGGCGCAGTGGAGCGAGTCGGGCGCCGAGTTGAAGATGGTAGTCAAGCGGCTTGTCAGCGTTGATGCTGAGCTGGACGACGGGAATCGTCGCGTCCGGAAAGGCGTGCAACAGCACCGACCACGTGCCGTGGTCGATGCCCCAGCTGTCGACGTCGGCCCCGACCCAGGTCGGATGGACGACGTCGCTGACCTCCTCGGCCAGTTCGGGCAGCCCCGGGGCCGGGTACTGCACCTCGAACAGCTCCTGGGGGAACCCGTAGAAGTCGTGGATGGTCCTCGGCCGGGGCATCGCGGTGACGGCCGTGGCATTGATGTACCAATGAGCACTGACCACCAGGATCGCGCGAGGACGCGGCACCGCGGCGCCGAAGGCTCTCCACGCGGAGGTGTACCGGTTGACCTCGAGGGCGTTCATGGGGTTGCCGTGGCCCAGGAACGCCGCGGGCATCACGACCTCCAGGGCGGATTGTACGTCTGAAGGCACGTGAGCTTCCCTCCGTGGAGGACCGGTTCGTACGGCGCGGGCTGCGCGACCTGACTGTCACGATAGTGCCACCTCACCGCAGTTCGGGCCCGAAGCGCTCCTCGGGGCTCGGAGATCGAGCTATGTCGGGGATGCGGATCGAGATACTGTCTCCCCGGGCGCGGCTGCCGTTGGAGCCCCAGCCGGTCACCTGCCCGGCGACCCGGCTACGAGCAGCCCTTTCCATCCAGTTGACTACCGATCAGAGGCGGTGCGGGTGCCCCTTACCAGCGTGGTGGTTGGCGTCGACGGTTCGGTGGGATCCGACCGTGCACTGGCGTGGGCGCTCGAGGAAGGCCGCATACGAGATCTGCCCGTGCGGGCGATCAACGTCTGGCAGCCGAGCGGCGCACCCCTGGAGGTCGAGCGGCTGGCGGCGCTGCACTCCGTGGCCGACCTTCGGGCCGGTCTCCTCCGGGACCTCACGTCCGCCGTGGACGCGGTGGTCGCACGGGAAGGTGCGGCGGACGTCGCGATGACCTCTGACGTCGTGTACGGCCACCCGGTCAGGGAACTGACCCGTGCGGCGGGCAGCACCTCCCTACTTGTCGTGGGTTCGCGCGGACGCGGCAGCGCCACCGGCCCGCTGCTCGGCTCCGTCAGCCAGGGCTGTGTCCAGTACGCGACCGGCACGGTGATCGTCGTCCCCCAGCCGGAGCCGAGGCCCGAAGCGGGACGCGTGGTGGTCGGGGTCGACGGATCACCTGAGTCGGTACGTGCATTGCGGTTCGCCGATGACGAGGCCCGCCGGCGTCATGCTTGGTTGCAGGTCGTACATGCCTGGTCCCCGCCCTATCTCGGATTCGCCGGAGGTCCGGGAGGCCTGAAGCAGGAGGCCGTCGACGAGATCGCCGTCCAGGCAGCGGAGACGCTGCAGGACAGCATGCGACGCGGTGCAATCGATGCCACGCGTACGGACGTCGAGATCCGGCTGGTCGAAGGTTCCCCCGCCCCCTCGCTGCTGGAGGCCGCCGACGATGCGGATCTGATGGTCGTCGGGTCGCGCGGATACGGGGGTTGGAAGGGACTTCTGATGGGCTCGGTGTCGACACAATGCGTAGCCAGGTCTCCTTGTCCGGTAGCCGTGATCCGCAGTCACCCGGACGAGCACGGCAAGTAGCAACAGGCCCTGGTCGGGACGTAGCCATCCGCCCCTGACGGTCAGGAGATGCCGCGCCCGGGCGGCTTCGGCCTCTGGCCGGGTTATGACCGCTCGACGCGGCCAGTCGGGGTAGCGGGCTCGGGAGCGTAACCCGGAGGCTGCTTCGGCCTGGGAAGCAGCGGTGTCAGCGCCACGACCGGACGTTCGATCGGGTCGGAGGTCGTCACCTCGACGGACTCGTCATACAGCAGGATCCTCAGCCGCGCGGCGGCGCCGTCACGCAGGCTCACCCGTACCGTGTCGTGGTCCGCCTCGACGAGCAGCCGCAGGCCGTGGTGCCGCAGCCGGAACCGCAGACCGGTGATGCCCTCGGGCAGCCGCGGCGCCAGCGCCAGCACGTCGCCATGTTCGCGTAGGCCGCCGAAGCCCTCGACGATCGTCGACCACGCTCCGGCCAGAGAGGCCATGTGCAGGCCGTCGCGGGTGTTCGCGTGCAGATCCCGCAGGTCGACCAGGGCCGCTTCGCGCGCATAGTCGTGCGCCAGGTCGAGGTGGCCGACCTCGGCGCACATCACCGCCTGGGTGCAGGCCGACAGCGACGAGTCGCGGGTGGTGATCCGCTCGTAGTAGTCGACGTTGCGGGCCTTCTGCTCGACGGTGAAATCCTCCCCGCACCAGTGCATCGCCAACACCAGATCAGCCTGCTTGACTACCTGCCGTCGATACAGCTGGAAGTACGGCGCGTGCAGCATCAGCGGGCCGTCCAGGCGCTCCTCCGGAAAATCCCATCGCGCGTAGCGGGTGAAGCCAGCCGACTGCGGATGCACGCCGAGCCGCTCGTCGTAGGGGACGTGCACCGCCTCAGCCGCCGCCTGCCACGCGTCCCCTTCATCCGGCCGGACGCCGAGCCGGGCCGCGGCGTCAGGGTGACGGACGCAGGCCCGTACGGCGGCGCGCAGGTTACGGGCGGCCATCAGGTTGGTGAAGACGTTGTCGTCGGCGACCGCGCTGTACTCGTCGGGCCCGGTGACACCATCGACGTGCCACACGCCGTCGGCGTCATGGTGGCCATGCGACACCCACAACCGCGCGGTCTCCACCAGGATCTCCAGCCCACACTCCTCGTCCACCGAGTCGTCGCCGGTGACCTGACGGTAGCGCTCGACGGCCCGCGCGATGACGGCGTTGAGGTGCAGCGCCGCGGTGCCAGCCGGCCAGTACGCCGAACACTCCTCGCCGTGGATCGTCCGCCACGGGAACGCCGCACCGGCCAGGCCCAGCGTCCGTGCCCGGTGCCGGGCGTGGTCGAGGATGCTGAGCCGCCACCGCAGCGCGTCGGCCGCCGCATGCGGAGCGATGTAGGTGAGCAGCGGCAGGACGAAACCCTCGGTGTCCCAGAACGCGTGCCCGTCGTACCCGGGCCCGGTCAGGCCCTTCGCCGGGATCGCCCGCCGCTCCGCCCGCGCGCCCGCCTGCAGCACGTGGAACAGGCTGAAGCGCACCGCCTGCTGCAGCACCGGATCGCCGTCGATCTCCACGTCGGCGGCGTTCCAGAACTCGTCGAGGTAGGCGTGTTGATCGGCCACGAGTCCGTCCCAGCCGGCGTATCGCGCGCTGTTGAGCGCCGCCGCCACCTGGTCGCGCAACGCCTCCGCCGAGCTCGACGAACTCCACGCGTACCCGAGGAACTTGGTGATCCGCAGCCGCTCACCGGGCCGCAGCACGGTCACCACGGTGGTGCGCGCCCAGTCGCCGCGCACGTCGGTCTCCTCGTCGTACTCTCCGGGCGCCTCGACCACGTGGTCCATGCCCGCGCCCATCAACAGGGCGCTCTCGCGAGTGCGGTGCAGCAGCACCGCGCCGTGCTGCTCGCGATCCTGCGCCACCGCGAGCAGTGGACGGTCCAGCGCGGCCGCTACCCGGGGGTCCGCGGACTCCTGCGGCTGCTCCTCGTTGGCCACCAACCCGGATTGCACCGTGATGCGGACCTCGTGATCAACCGCCTCGACCTCGTAGTCGATGGCGGCAACGGCACGCTGGGTGAAGGAGACCAGCCGCTGACTGCGGATGCGCACCCGGCGCCCGGCCGGCGAGATCCACTCGACGCACCGCCGCAGCAGTCCGGCACGAAGGTCCAGTACGCGTTCATGGGCGACCAACTGGCCACGCGTCACCTGGAACGGTTCGTCGTCGACCATCAGCCGGATGACCTTGCCGTCGGTGACGTTGACGACGGTCTGCCCCTGCTCGGGGTAGCCGTAGCCGCCCTCTGGATAGGGCAGGGGCCGCTGCTCGTAGAACGAGTTGAGGTAGGTGCCCAGGATGACGTGCGGCTCGCCCTCGTCCAGGTTGCCCCGCAACCCGATATGACCGTTGGACAGAGCGAGCACGGACTCCGTCTGGGCAAGCTGATCGAGAACCAGTGCCGCCTCCCGGACCTGCCATGCCTCGACCGGGAACACGCTGTCGCTGATCATGCGACGCCTGGTCCGGCCGCAGCAGAGGCAGAGAACGAGTCGAGCGGCAAGAGTTTCACGCTGTCATGGTATTCCGCTGGCCGCTCCCGGCGCATGGACGGCGTGCTGGACCAGCCACCACGCAACAGCTCGAAGGATGGACAAAACCACCGCTATCCCGAGCGCCTCCGCTGGGGACGCCGTCCGCGGCCGCGGAGGCGACTGATCATGCGTGCACATCAAGCCCCACACTCGTACGCTTGCCAAACACCAGGGCCTCTACAACTGCGGACCCCACAGGCAGTCCCAGGCTGCACCACGACCGTGCGTGAGTGCGGCACCAGCCCGTAACCAGCCACTACGAGCAGTCAGCAGTACCGTCTAGGCCAGAACTGGAGAAGCGCTATGCCGATGTGGCCCGTACGGAACGTAATGACCACCGACGTGACCAGCGCCCCTGCCAACGCGTCCATCGCCGAAGTGGCCGCCATCCTGACCGAGCGCGACATCACCGGTGTGCCGATCGTCAACCAGTTCGACATCGTCGTCGGCGTGGTGTCGTGGACCGACCTGCGCCGCACCATAGACCCGGATGAACTGGAAGGGGGCATTCGTGGCGGATGGATGCGCCGCGACCGTCCTGTCCAGGTGCGCTGGCCTGACCAGGCGGCAATCGAGGTGATGAGCGGGCCTCCGATCACCGTCGGACCGGACGCGTCGCTGGCCGTCGCCGGTCGGCGGATGCACCGCTACAACATCGGACGGCTACTGGTCACCGACGCTGACAACCACCTGCTCGGCATCATCACCCGCCGCGACCTGCTGAAGGTGCACGCGCGGCTGGACTCCGTCATTCTCGATGAGGTGGCCCAACGGATCCTGCGCCGGATACTTGTGCTCGAGCCGAGCAGCGTGGACGTCGCCGTCGACGACGGCGTGGTCACGCTCGTCGGACACGTCGCCCGCAAGAGCACGGTCCTGGCAGCGGTTGGCCTGACCCAAGCGGTCGCCGGCGTCACCGAGGTCGTCGACCGGCTCACCTTCGACACCGATGACATCACCCGAACGCCAGCGCCGCAGCCACCGGCACTCGACGCGATGCACGGTTGGTGGGACGGCCGGCGTCACGACACACCCCCCACGGGCGGTACTCGTGACACCACGGCCACCGGCATCGCGGAACCGGCACCCTTCAGCAGCCCGGAACACCCGGTAGGTATTGAGTTCGAGGAACCGTCACGCGATTCGGGGGGAACGCCATCCGGCGCGGCTACCGGTGCACTCCGCCTCACCGGTGACATCGTCGACGAGTGGGGCCGCCAGTCGTTCCCGGCCAGTGACCCGCCGACCAACTGGTGACCAGCACGCGCAGGAAGGCGATCGGCCGCGCGCCGTCGGTGGCCCGGGGTTCGCCGAAGTCGTCTACGAACGCTTCCCGCTTCCGGCAATTCGGCAGCGGAAAGCCGTCCCTGGGCCAGGTCGTCCTCGACTACCCCTACAGCAGGAACGGGCGTATCGGCCTAACAGGGCTCACGAAGCCGACTACCGAGCATGAGTGGAACTGGCGCTGCAACGTGAACGAGTTCCGTCGTCGCGTCCGGCTCGCGGAGAGCGCCGCGTCGGCCGATGAGTCTGCGGCCTTCTCGGCTGTCAGAGCACCGGACGTACCCGTACCGCGTCCTCGTCGCCAGCGGCGCGGCGGCTGCGATGCCGCCGTCGGGGCCGTTGAGGTTCGGTGACCGCCGCTGAGACCGGGGCCGGCCTCGCGCCCGTTGGTGCGCGGGACCGGCCCCGGGGGGTCAGCCCTCGGTGACCGTCAGGGTGAGCGGGCCGCCCGGCATGGCCTTGCCCTCCGGTCCGTACGTGGTGCTCAGCCGGCTGGCGTCGCCGAGCGTGAAACCGTACGTGTATACGCCGGGAGCGATGCCCCACGGCAGGTACCCGTAGATGGCGAGCCGCCCGTCCGGGCCGGTACCGCAGCCGCCGCCCTGCTGGGCCACCACCTGCCCGTCGGCCCCGTACAGGTAGAGCCAGCAGCTGCTCAAGGGTGCGACCGGGGCGGTGACGGCCATGGTGACGACCGGCGTGGTGTTCGCCGCCGCGCTGCTGGCCACGCTGGTCGGGGTCAGCGACACGTCACTGGCGGTCGGTGGGGTCGTGTTGGCCAGCTGGGTGATGGTGACCTTCGGGTCCGAGGCGTCGTACCGGCTGCCGTAAAGGGCGAGGGCACCAGCGCCGTCGCGGAGCGCGATGCCGGTCACGGTGCACTTCTTCGTGGTGCTGTATACCCGTACCGGCACGCTCACCGTGCCGTCGGTCCGGATCGTCGGCGTCGTCGAGGTCTGCAGGCAACCGTGGTTGTCGAAGTCGAGCACGATCTCCCGGACGCCGTCCCGCGCACCGGTGACTGCCATGCCCACCTGGACCTCGACCGTGCTCCGCCAGTTGTCGACCGGGTTCGGGTTGGCCGCGAACTCGCTGGCGCTCAGGGTCTCGTTGGAGGTGACGGTGATCGACTCCAGGCCGTGCTCGGTCACGACGCCCCGGTTGCCGGCGTTGTCGGTCAGCGCCAGCTCCGTGACCCGCCAGGTCCCGGATGCCGCGTCCGCCGGGATGCGCACCTCGACGTTGCAGCTGGGGTAGTTGGGGTCGTTGGCCGTGTACGTCCCGCAATGCGGGTCCGGCCGGTAGAAGTCCGCCTCGAACCGGCCCACGGCGGTGCGACCGTCCGGTCCGGTGAGGGTCAGGCTGCCCTTCCAGAAGCCGGACTCGGTGTCGGTGATCGAGAGGTTGTAGCGCAGCGCCGCCTCATGGCCACGTACGTATGCATAAGGCCGGGCGCCGCTGATCGGCTCCAGGTAGCCCCAGCTCAGGGACGGGGCGGTTGAGTCGACCCGGGTCTTGGCGGTCAGCTTGCCGCCGTACTCCTCCCGCAGTGCGGCCGAGCCCAGGACGAGCGAGCCCCCGCGCTCGTCGTGCGCTTCGAAGCGGGTCACCACCCAGCGGGCGGAGGTGGTGGCCGCGTACCGCGGCACCACGAAGTCGTACTGGTAGGTCGACTTCTGCGGGGTGCCGGACAACCAGCGGGCCTTGGCGTACCAGGTCTCGTTGAATCGGAAGTCGACCTCGTAAGTCTGGCCGACGTAGCTGCCGGGGGTGGGGCCGGCCTGCTGGAGCAGGAGGGTGCCGTACATGTCCTGGGCGGCGTCGTCGCGGTTGCGCACGCTGAACGTCAGCGGCACGACGGCGCCGTCGCCGCTGGCGTCCACCGCGGCGGGGGAGAACTTAAGGGCCTGAAGGCTGAGGGTGCTGGCCGCGGCGGCGGCCGGTGGCGCGGCGGTGGCGAGCGCGGCCACCGAGGTGACGACGGCGAGCGCCGCACGGGCCAGCATGCCGATGGGGGCGTTTGACATGCAGGGTGTATAGCAGCCGGTCTCAGGCTTCGTTGCCCCGTCGGCGGCGGCCGGCGGAAAGCCGGTCAGTAGGTGGCAAAAGACGGATTGGGGCGGGCAGGCCGGCTTCGGCGCCGAGCGTCCACCCGGGACAGCGTGGTACCCGCCGTCCCCTGCCATCCAGCCGGGGCCAGGCCACGGCGGCAGCCCGCCGATGGCGCCGCCGCATTTCGCGCCCCACGATCGGCGTGCGCGCGGACCTCGGCGTCGTAGGCTCCACCCGTGATTGACGAGCAAACCGAGAAGACGAAGCCGCGCAGCTCCTTCTGGAAGGAGCTGCCCATCCTGCTGGGTGTCGCTGTCCTCGTCGCGTTCTTGGTCCGCGCCTTCGTTATGCAGACATTCTGGATCCCGTCGCAGTCGATGGAGCACACGCTCAACATCCACGACCACGTGCTGGTCAACAAGCTCGTCTACGACTTCCGCTCGCCGAGGCGCGGGGAGATCCTCGTCTTCGAGGCCCCCGAGCGGTGGAGCACCTCCGAGGGAGAAGACTTCATCAAGCGGGTGCTCGGCGTGGGCGGTGATCACATTACGTGCTGTGACGCCCAGGGCCGGATCATGGTCAACGGGAAGCCCCTCGATGAGCCCTACGTCTACACCGACGCGAGCGGCATCCAGGACAAGCCGGCCGATCAGGACTTCGACGTCACCATCCCCGCCGGTCGGCTCTGGGTGATGGGCGACCACCGCTCCGCCTCCGCCGACTCTCTGCAGCACTGGAAGGGGTCCAAGGACATCCAGGAGTCGACGATCTCCGAAAATGCGGTGGTGGGGCGCGCCTTCACCCTCTTCTGGCCGTTCAGCCGGGCCCGCTGGCTCCCGGTCCCGGGAACCTTCGACGCGGTGCCGGACGGCCCCCGCTGACCGGGGCGCGGACCGCCGCCCGGTCCGCCACGTCAAGCGGGCCTTGACGTACGTACGGGCGCTGCCATCAAGGGCCGATCGGCGTGCGATCCAATCACGTCAAGTCGTCTCGGGCGCCGATCGGCGTCTGCGCTCTTCCCAACGGGCTTGTCGTCTGGCATAGGCACGCCGCGCATCTGCCAGGCTGACCGGCCGTTCGGCGTAGGCACGCCGGGCATCCGTCAGACTGAGCGAACCGTTGGGGCCGCCTCGCACCGTGTCAGCGTCTTCGTCATCCTGCCCGTCGTCCTCCCAGCCGCAGGCGAAGCAAATCTCGAACTGACCTCGCCCCTCAAGCGTCGGGTGCCGACAGCAGGGACACGCGTACGGTTCGCCACCCGCTTCAGCCACTACAGATCGCTGGTTCAACGCCTCGACGTACTGCTCAAACCACCTGGTGCGGCTCGCGAGTTCTTCCGCGGACGGCCCCTCCTGCATACCGGCATGCTCGTCCATCGTCTGCACCTCTCGCTGTCGATCCCGTTCAAGCATCGAGCCCAATACAGAAAGCCCCACCGCAGCGAGGTGGCGCTACCGCTCCACCGGCTCCGCGCGATCCTGCCCGGGCAGGTACGAGCACCCGCTCTGGCGTCGTCGAAGAGGTCGGCTCCGATGTACGCGGCGTCCAGGTAGGTGACCACGTCGTGCTGGGGCCGTCGTACTGCGGCAAGTGCACCTTCTGCCGCAGCGGTGAGCCGATGTACTGCGAGAACGGCTTCGCCGAGCTGTTCGGTTGTCGCCGGCCCGATGGCACCACGGCCTTCAGCAAGGACGGAGAGATGGTCGGCTCCCACTTCTTCGGGCAGTCGTCCTTCGCCACCTACGCCAACGTCAGCGAGAACAGCGTCATCGTCGTCGACAAGGACGCCCCGCTGGAGCTACTCGGCCCGCTGGGGTGCGGGCTCAACACCGGCGCCGGGGCCGTGCTCAACGAGATGCGGCCGGAGCCCGGGACATCGATCGTCGTCTTCGGGAGCGGAGCCGTCGGCTTCGCCGCGCTGATGGCGGCGGCGGCCGTGTCGTGCTCCACGATCATCGGCGTCGACATCCACGACTCCCGTCTGGAGCTGGCCCGGGAGCTGGGCGCGACGCACACGATCAACTCCTCGACCCAGGACCTGCACGCCGAGCTGGAGAAGATCACCGGCGGGCGGAGCGTGAACTACGCGCTGGACACCACCGCCATCTCAAGCGTCGTCCGGGACGCTGCGGACGCGCTCGGCACGCGGGGTGTGCTCGTCGCCGTCGGCGCGGCCGCGCCCGGCGAGGAGGTCAGCTTCGAGGTCGGCAGCTCGCTGACCAAGGGCTGGACCTTCAAGACGGTCATCGAGGGGTCGGCGGTGCCGCAGGTGTTCATCCCGCGACTGATCGACCTCTGGAAGCAGGGCAAGTTCCCCTTCGAGAAGCTCGTGAAGACCTACTCCCTGGAGGACATCAACACCGGCTTCGAGGACTCCGCCTCCGGCGCCGTCATCAAGCCCGTCGTCGCCTACTGACGACGACGGTCGTGATCGGGATGGCCGTCGACCTGACCACCGGTGACCTCGAGCGCATGGCGGAGCTGCGCCTGGCAGGAAACACTGACCGACAACAGCCCTACACCAACAACCACCACCGCAGGACTTGACCCTGCCCCAGGGGCAGGGTCCGACGATCGATGACATGCCCCTCTGACGGCAGGTCAGTCCGCGGCTTGGCGGACCAGCCGGTTGGCATCGGCGCGACCGACCGACGTTGCTTGGAGGAGTTCCCCGGCGATCGTGCGGACTTGTGCGACCATCGCTGTGCCGGACAGCCCGAGACCGGTGCGGCATGCATCGCTGGCCTGGCAGACGGCAGTCAGGGACCGGTGGCGTGCTCGATGAGGCTCTCGTCCGGCGCTGAAGTCCTGGTCCAGGTCATGGACTGCCAGGCCGAGGCTGGTGACTGCTTCGGGTAGCGGAGGCGGAAGTTTCTCACTGTCGACGATGAGAGCGATCGCCTTGCGAGTGAGACCTCGGCTGGCCAGCACCGCCCGGTTGAGGTGCTCTGCGCCCTCGCTGTACTGCTGAAGCGGGCTCCGCCAGTGACGCCGTTGCGGTGAGTACTGCACAACCTCGCGGGCGCCCTGAATGGCGTCGGACAGCCGGGCCAGCTCACCGCCCATGTCGCGAAGCTCCTGAAGCGCCTTCTCAATGCGCGAGACGTCCTGGTCTGCTAGCGCTCGTCCCGTTGCGGTCAGTTGCTCTGCCAGCCGTCTCATCGCAGGAGCAGCGGCCTTGTGCATGATCCGTAGCGGGTTCAGCGGGAAGAGTGCGATGACCACCACCAGGCCGATCACGCCGCCGGTCACGGCGTTGACCAGTTGGGTCAACTCCACGCTCGGGGCGTTTGGTGGGACCGCGGAAACCAACACGGCAGTTCCACCCGCCTGTGTCACCAGACCTCCACGGCCTGACAGTGCGATCGCGATCAGAATCGTGGCGGTGACGATAAGAGCTGTCTGCGCCGCTCCGTGTCCGACGATCGCCAGGATGGCGTTCGCGATCCCGATGCCGAGCACGACGCCGACGACGAGTTCGACGACCCGGCGGAGCCGCTGGCCGATGGCGGCCGCCACCGTGCCGACGGCCGCGATCGGCGCGAACACCGGGTTGTGCGTACTGATCCCGATCCTTCCCGCCACGACCCACGCAAGGCCGGCCGCGAAACCCGCTTGAACGGCCAGCACGGAGTAGATGCCCAGTTGCCGCCTTCGGTCTCGTCCAGTGGCCCGAGTCCGCTGCCGCCAAGTGTCGAGGGCCTCGTCGACCTGCGTCGCGTACGGACGGTATGGGGCGTTCGGCTCGGGTGCCTGCCGCAATCGGTGCAGCTTGCGCATGCCACCGGGTATCCCCCGGTTGCGGCCGCTAAATCAGAACACCCGGTCCAAGTTGGGGTGAATGCAGCGTCACTGCCGCTGCCGCGGAAGGGGCCGGTTTGACGTGCCGCGCAGGTCGACGCCGGTACGGTCGGAACGTGGATTCGCAACCGGTGCGGGGCGCAGTTCCCGGCCATCACCGCCGGGCCGGCGGTGATGGCTGACGACAGTGCGGGATGGACCGGCGCCCACGGCGAGTCCGCCGTCGAGCAGCGTTCTGGATTGACCCGGGACCTGACCGGCTTCGAGCTGGCAGAGGCGTTCCTGCTCGCCGCTGTGGTCGCCGTTCTGGCCATCCGCGGTTTCCTGGCGGCCACCGGATATCCCCAGGTGGGCGGCTCGGGGCTGCACATCTCGCACATGCTGTGGGGCGGGCTGGGGATGCTGGTCGCACTGCTGCTGCTGTTGCTGTTCGTGGGCAGTCGGGTGCGGAACGCGGCGGCCTGGATCGGGGGCGCCGGTTTCGGCACCTTCATCGACGAGTTGGGCAAGTTCATCACCCAGGACACCAACTACTTCTTTCAACCGACGATCGCGCTGATCTACGCCGTGTTCATCGCCGTCTTCCTGTTCGTACGATATTTGTCCGAGCGCCGTCCCCCCTCCCGGGCCGAGCAACTGAGCTATGCCTACGGCGCACTGACCGACCTGGCGGTGGGACGTCTCAGTGAGCGCCGCCGCCGGCGAGCGCTGAACCTGCTCAGCGACGACGATCGGCCGGCGCCAGAGGTCTGCGCGCTCCTTGATCAGGCCCCTGGGCGCGCCCGGCGGCCGAGTCGATGGACCAGCCTCACACGTTTCGTGGACCGTGCGCTGACCAGCCTGGAGGCGGTTGCCACCCATCCCGTCGTACGCCGTGCCGCCGTCGGCCTGTTCTTCGTTCTTGCCGCAGGCATCGTCGCCGCCCCGGTTACCGAGTTCATCCGGCGCGGCGACACCACACCACCGCTGAACGCCGTGACCATCGGCACGGCCGCGACCGTCCTCGGCGTCGGGGTGTGCGGCCTGCTCGGGGTCGTGCGGCTGTTGCGCGGTGCACGGGCCACGGCGCTTCGTCTCTTCTACTGGGCCGCGCTGGTGGCGCTGTTCGTCGGACAGTTCGTCGCCTTCATCGCCGTTCAGTTGTTCGCGCTGGTCGGCTTGGCGGTGAACCTGCTGGTGCTGGCCGCGCTCCGGGCGGAACTGGCCGTCGAGACCGGCGACCGTGACCGCCGGTAGCAGAGGCGACCACGCCGTTCGTCATCGGCGTCCCACCTGGCCCGACCGATCAGGTCCTGCATCCCGCCCGGTCCGTCGTCACCAGCGTGTTCCGCGATCGTCCAGCAGTTCTTCGTCGGCAGCAGGCCAGGACGGATCTCCTGCTGGAGTATTAGCTGCTCAGGCCCTTTGATCACGATGAAAATGGCTCATTGAGATCCAGGGCCCACTGCCAGCCCGGCCGGCCATCAGAGATGCCCTCCGTGACCAGCCGGACCAACTTACGGAACTGAGCGGGCTGCAACCCGGTGAACGGGAGGATCCGTCTCGGGCGGGCTGCCGTGATCACCTGCACTCGGGCATCCTGCCTCATGGTCGGATCAGGCCGCCGTACAAGGTGTGCGGACCTACCGTCAGATGATCACCAATACACCCGGGGACTGACGTACCGGCCGTGGAAGGCGCCGCTGCAGGTGTACACCTCGACCACGGTGACAGCGGATCCGTTCCGGTAGGGCATGGTGACGACCGGATGGGTCCGGGGGCCAAATCGGCCCGTTCGACCCAGGGCTTCGGTCCGCCAACTGCTGTTGCCGGTGGTGGTGCTCTCGATGCGCCACAAAGCGGTGCATCGGCTCCCGTCCGGCGTCGCATTCATGTAGAAGTCGCCAATGGCGTTGCTACCGCTGAACGAGATGCACGAGCTGATTGGATAGTCACCCGTGCAGCCACCCCCGCTTGCGGCTTGGGCTGGGGTCGGCATCATCAGCCCCAGGCAGGCGGCGGTGGTGGCGGCTGCCGCGACGCGGCGAACTCGACTGCGCATGGAGGTCCCTCCGGTATGTCCGGCCGGCGGCCGGATGACTGCTGCCACCGTCACCCACACGTCTCGCCAAAAGCTTGCCGAAACCTTGCTGACGTTGTGATCCTGGAACTTGATGAGACCGTGGTGGGGTTCAGGGCCTTCGGGCCGATTGAGCTCTGGGCAGCGAAGCGTCGGATCGACCTCGGGCCTGCTGAGCTGGAGACCAAACGGGGCCCCGGCTACGCGCTACGGATCGACGGCGAACAGGTGGGCCTCCGCCGCTTCCACTGGCTTGTCGAGCTGTCCGGCCAACCACGATCTCTCCGGCAGAGCTGGCCCGCACCCTTCAGGCGAACGACACACGGCCGGTGGGCCCGCCGGATCGACGGGCCCCGCCGGCCGGTCACGTCTCTTCGGCGTCCGTGAGCCGGCGACGGACCCGCTCGGCGTCGGGGTGCCCGAGGCCGTCGAGGATGTCCAGCGCCGCCTGCCAGTTCCGGGTGGCCTCGCCCGGGTCACCGGCGTCGACGAGCGCCTCCGCCAGGTGCCCCAGCGTGTCCGCCTCGTAGTACCGGTCCCGGAACTCACGGTACAGCGCCAGCGCGTGCCGGTACGCGGCCACCGCCTCCGCCGGCCGCCCGGCACGGTGCTGCGCGTACCCGAGGGTGTCCCAGGTGGCCGCTTGGCCGTGCCGGTCGTCGAACTCGCGCAGCAGCGCCAGCCCCTGCTGGCACGCCTCGACCGCGGCGTCGTGCTCGCCCAGCTGGGCCCGGTACCAACCGATCGCGTTCAACGCCATGGCCTGCCCGTACCGGTGTCCGGCCGCGCGGTACAACCCGAGCGCCGCCTCGGCGTTCTCGACCACCTCGACGCGTCGGCCCTCCCGGTCGGCCACCTCGGCCAGGTCCAGACAGGTGTGCCCCTGGTTGGCCAGGTCGTCCAGGGCCCGGAACAGGTCCAGTGCCCGCTGGAGCTGACCGAGTGCCTCGTCGAGCCGGCCCAGCCGGGCCTGGGCCCGGGCGAGGCTGCGGTGCGCGTGCGCCTGACCGGCCGCATCGCCGCTGCGGCGCGCGGCGACGAGCGCCGTACGCTGCACCGCGAGCTGGTCGTGCCAGCCGCCCTGCCGGTCCAGGAAACTGGTCAGGCTCCACGCCAACTGCCAGGCGTGCCGGTCGAACCCGCTGGCCGCGCACCGTTCGACCAGAGCGATGAGCACCTCCCGCTCCCGGGCGAACCACGCCGCCGCCTCGTCGTGGTCGGCGACCTTCTCCGGTCGCACACCGGCGGCGGGCGGGGGCAGCGCCACCGGATCCCAGTGCGGGTGCAGCAGCACGGCCGCACCGTGTGCGCTGTGCAGGTAGTGGTCGAAGAGTCGGGCCCGCGCCTCGGCCCGGTCGCCGGCCCGGTCCTGCTCGCCCGAGAGCTCGGCAGCGAAGACCCGCAGTAGGTCGTGCATCCCGTACCGGTCCGGTCCGCGCTCGATCATCAGGTGCGCGTCGGCGAGTTCGGCGAACAACGCCCGGACGTCGCGGCGCTCGGCACCGGCGAGGCTGGCCCCGGCCGCCGTACCGACCGGCACGTCCGTACTGCCCCCGACCAGCCGGAACAGTCGGGCCGCCGGCTCGGTCAGCAGCCGGTAGGACCAGGAAAACGCCGTCCGCACGCTGCTGGCGTCCTCGCCCGCGTCCAGCCCGTCCAGCCCGCCGCCGGTACGCAGCTCCGCCCCCAACTCGGCGAGGGTGAGCTGGGGGCGGACCACCGCCCGGGCCGCCACCACGACCAGAGCCAGCGGCAGCCGGTCGCAGAGCCGGACCAGTTCACCGACGGCGGGCCGCTCCGCCTCGGCCCGCGCTCCGATCCGCGCGTGCAGCAGTGCCCTCGCGTCCTCGGCAGACAGCAGGTCCAGCACCAGCGGCTCGGCACCCTCGGTGGCCACCAGGCCGGTCAGCCGGTCCCGGCTGGTCACCAGCACCAGGCAGCGGGCCGACCCGGGCAGCAGGGGACGAACCTGCGCGGCGTCCCGGGCGTTGTCCAGCAGGACCAGCATTCGTCGGCCGGCCAGCAGGCTCCGGTAGAGCGCCGTCTGTTCCTGCGGGTCGACCGGTAGCTCCCGGGGCGCCACACCGAGCGCGGCCAGGAAACCTCGCAGGACCTGATCCGCGCTGCGCACCACGCCGCTGTGGCTGTAGCCTTCCAGGTTCGCGTAGAGCTGCCCGTCGGGGAAATGCCCCTCCACCCGGTGCGCCCAGTGCACGGCCAGCGCCGTCTTGCCCACCCCGGCCGGTCCGGAGAGCAGCGCCACCGGCACCGCCCCGGGGCGTACGTCGGCAGCCGCGCGCAGCGCGTCCAAGCGGACCAGTTCCGCCCGCCGCCCGGCGAAACCCCGTACGTCCGACGGTAGCTGCGCCGGGACCGGGCGAGACGGGTCCGGCCGTGCGACGGGACCTGCCGTACCGGGTGGCGGGCCCGGCTCGGCGGGGGCCGCAGGCACGGTGATCTCTCCGCGCAGGATGGCCTGGTGCAGCTGGCGAAGCTCGGCGCTCGGGTCGGTGCCGAGCGCGTCGGCCAACCGGTCCCGAACCCGGGCGTAGTACGCCAGCGCCTGCGCGCCGCGCCCGGCCGCGGCCAGCGCGTGCACCAACGCGGCGGCGACCGGTTCGTCCAAGGGGTGGTCGTCGGCGAGCCGGGTCAGCGGGTCGATGACCGCTTCCGGTTCGCCCCGGCGTAGCAGGCTGCGAGCCCACAGCACGGCGGTGTCGGTGTGCCGACGGTGCCAGTCCTGCCGGATCCGGGCCGCCCATTCGCCGGGCAGCCCGGCCAGCGGCTCACCCCGCCACAGCGCCAGCGCCCGGCGCAGCAGCTCGACCCGTTGCGGGTCGTCGTCGGCCAGCACGTCGGCCCGCTGCCGCAGCGCGTCGAAATGGGGACCGTCCACTGTCGCCGGCGGCACGTCGAGCAGGTACCCACCGGAGCGTCGTACCAGTGCCTCCGGAGCTCCGGCGTCGGCCAGCACCCGGCGGATCCGGGCGAGATAGACGTGCAGGTTATGCCGGGCCCGAGGAGGGGACGTGTCGCCCCAGACCCGATCCATCAGGGACTCCGCGCGGACCGGCCGGCCCACGTCGACCGCCAGCGCGGCCAGGACGGCGCGCTGGCGCGTCGCTCCCGCATCAACCAGCCGGCCGTCCGTCCACACCTCGACCGGCCCGAGCACCCGAATCTCCATGAACCGCCACTCGCCTGTGCCGCCGGTCGGGCAACCCGGCCCCGGGGCGGTCGGATTGAGGTTCCGGCAGGAATCCGTCGACCTTCCGCGCAGATCATCGTAGGCACCGCGGCATCTATCAATGTGATGTCGTTCATTCGACTCACGGCCGGAGCGGTCGTGACGACATCCGGAGGTCACAACGTGCGAAGCGCTCTACGAAGGCTCATCCCCGCCGTGGTCGGCGTGGCGGCTCTGACCGCCGTGACGGCGTCCCCCGCGGCGGCCGCCCCGCCCCGCGCCGCCGCGGAAAGCTACCCCTGCTACGCCAACCTGCTCTGCCTGTACGACGGCATCAACTTCACCGGCAGGGTGGCCTACTTCGAGGTGGGGTTCGCCAACGACTGCCGGGACATTCCGGTGCCGTCGAACTTCGCCAACAAGGCCCGGTCGATCATTAACAACCGGCCGTCCGGCACCGTCTCCACCTTCTGGGACAACGCCAACGCCACCGGGCTGCTCGGCTACCAGCACGCCTACGGCTACCGCGCAAACCTGGCGTACGACTCGGCCGCGATCGGTGGCAACTGGGACCGGCGCATCGAGGCCGTGCGGGTCTGCTGACGGTCGGTGCCTCCGTCGCGGGGGGGGGGCCGGAGGCGCCACGGCAGACGCCGGCCGGAATCCAACGGGGGGATTCCGGCCGGCGCCTGCGATGGGTCAGCCCGGGTAGTAGCAAGTGTTCGGAATGACGGGACCACCGTTGACCCCGAAGATCGCGAAGCCCATGTACGCCCGGGTCTGCGGGCCGTACTCGCCGTCCTCGGCGATGTTCGCGTACACGAAGGTCTGATTGATCTGGTGCTGTGCGGCCCGGACGGCATTGCGGGTATTGGTCCCGTACTCGCCGTCGAGCCTCAGGGACTGGGCGTAGCAGTTGTTCAGCGCCTCCTGCAGCACCTTGACCGCGCTGTTGGAGTTGCCGTACTTCAGGTAGCAGGTCTTGTTACCGTCCTGCCAGCCGATGGTGGGCACGTGCATGTCGGCGCCGCCCGGGTAGCCGCCGACGCGGTAGTAGGTCAGGCTGGTGCAGGTGCTGGCCGCCTGCGCCGAGGTCGGCGCGAGTACGGCCAGGCCGGCGCTGGCCAGCACGGCCAGCAGGGTGGCGGCTACGCCACGGCGTCCGGTGCGACTCTCGAGGATCGGCATGGTCTCCTCCTGGATGGGGCTTGACTGCTCGGGTTGACCCGGCACGTCCAGAAGCATCGCGACCGGCGATCTACGGTTTCTTGCTCGAACGTCAATCCACCGACGCGCGGAGGCTGCGCCCACGCGGTCGCCACCGCACTCACCGCATTCCCCGCCGGCACCGCCTTCTCGGGCGCGGCGACCCCACCTGGCGCCGCCCCTGGTGAGCCCGAACACGCTCACTATCTCGAAGCCGTGCGGCGGCTCTCCCCTCGACAACTGGCAAACCTCGTCGTGCAACACGCCCTGCGGCACCGCCTCTTCGCCCCCAGCCACTCGGCGAAGCCGGTCTCCTCGACATCACCGACCACACCGGCCTACCCGAAGCCGTGTCGAGGCATTCCACAACCGGCCCGACGAAACCGAGCGCGGATGGGGGACACCTACCCGGATTCGACGCGGGCGGCGGACGAGGCGCACCGGGCCTGAGCACGCGGTAGCGCCATGGCGACCGCCTACCCCCGGCCCGTGACTCCGACCGCTGGTGGCAACGGTCGGTGAATGTGGGCAGCACCGACCGATGTGGGGCCGCCGGGCCGTTGGAAGGGTGGTGGGCCACGCAGGAGGAGGGGATCGCGATGCGAACCGAGACCACCGAGCCGTTGCGGGCGCACCTCACCGGGCGCTACGGCGAGGGCCTGGACCGGGTCCTCCGGCGGGCCGGCATCACGGTGCTGCCGCTCGCGGACGGACCACAGGCGACGGTGATCGCGGCCGGTGACACCGTCACGGAGGCCGTCGACGTCTGCCGGGAGGCGTGCCGGGAGCCGGAGCACGGCCTGCTCGTCGTCGCCGACACCCTCGACGCCGCCTGCGTACGGCAGGCCATCCGGGCCGGGGTGCACGCGATACTGCCCCGATCCGGGGCGACGCCCGCGCGGCTGCGGGCGGCACTGCACTCCGCCGGGCACGGCGACCGGCGGATCCCGTACCCGGTGCTGGTCCAGCTGCTCACCCCGGCGAACCCGCCCACCCGCGACCTGCCCCCGGAGGGCCTGACCCGGCGGCAGGCGCTGGTGCTGCGAATGATCGCCGACGGGCAGAGCAACGGCGCCATCGCCCGGGACCTGTCCTGCTCGGCGCACACCGTCAAGAACGTCATCTACGAACTCATGACCCGGCTGCGAGTCAACAATCGAGCGCACGCGGTGGCCCTCGGCATCCGCACCGGCCTGATCTGAGCGGTCCCGGCAGAGCCCGCCGATCCGAATCCGGGTACTTCCTACGCCTGCCTCCGGCCCCGTCGGTGTATTGGCTGTTTGCATCGACCGACGGAAGCGGAGGGACTGGTGATGGGTGAACCCGTGAGCGTCAGCGTCATCGCGCTCGATCCCGTACTCGAGGCCGGCACGCGCAGCGCCCTGAGCGACCGCCCCGACGTGCTCATGGTCGGGGCGGACGACTCAGCGGCGGTGACGGTCATCATCGTCGACGACGTCGACGAGCGGGTACTCGACCTCGTCCGGGTCACCCGGGCCGCGCCGCACCGGCCGGAGGTCGTCGTGGTGGCCACGGAGATGGCGCAGCCGCAGGCGCTGCACGCGATCGCGTCGGGCGCCCGGGGGCTGCTGCGCCGCCGCGAGGCGAACGCGGCGCGGCTGACCCGGGCCGTGCTGGCGGCGGCGAGCGGCGACTGCACGGTCCCACCCGACCTGCTCGACGAGTTGCTCGACCCGGGCTCGCGGGGACCGGCACCAACGGGCGCGGGGCTCAGCGAGCGCGAACGCGCGGTGCTGCGTCTGGTCGCGGAGGGCCGGGAGACGTGCGACATCGCGCAGACGTTGTCGTACTCGCCGCGCACGGTGACCAGCGTCGTGCACGACATCACCCAGCGGTACCGGCTGCGCAACCGGGCGCACGCCGTCGCGTACGCCCTACGGGCCGGTCTTCTCTGAGCTGCGGGAGTGCCTTTTCTTCTCTGCCGCCCGCCCGCGTCGATGACGAAACCTAGGGGAAATCCCACCGATCAAGAGGACCTCATGGCCATCGCACCCGTCACCCCGCATGTCACGAGGGCAAATGACTTCTCGGTCTTCGAGGAACTCGAGTCCGACGTCCGCATCTACTGCCGCAAGTTCCCGGTGGTGTTCCACCGGGCCAAGGGCGCCGAGATGTACGCCGAGGACGGCCGGACGTTCATCGACTTCTTCTGCGGTGCCGGCACCCTGAACTACGGCCACAACAACGAGTACATCAAGCGGCGGGTGACCGACTACCTGACCGGTGACGGGCTGATGCACGGCCTCGACATGCACACGGTCGCCAAGCGGGATTTCCTGTCCACGTTCGCCGAGATCGTGCTGGGACCGCGCGATCTCGACGTCAAGGTGCAGTTCTGCGGCCCGACGGGCACCGACGCCGTGGAGGCCGCGCTGAAGCTCGCGCGGAAGGTCACCGGACGCACCGGCTTCTTCGCCTTCACCGGGGCGTACCACGGCATGTCGCGCGGATCCCTGGGTGTCACCGGTGGGCTTCGCGCGCGCCGGGCCGGGGGCGTCACGGGCCAGGACGTCACCTTCGTCCCGTTCGAGGAGGGTCCGCTGGGATCGTTCGACTCGATCTCGTTGATCGAGCGGCTGCTGGATGACCCGTCTTCGGGCGTGGCACGCCCGGCCGCGGTCATCGTCGAGCCGATGCAGATGGAGGGTGGGATGTACCCGGCCTCCCCGCAGTGGCTACGCCGCCTGCGCGAGGTGACCGAGAGGTACGGCGTGCTGCTCATCCTCGACGAGATCCAGGCCGGATGCGGGCGTACCGGCACGTTCTTCTGCTTCGAGCAGGCCGGCATCACACCCGACATCGTGACCGTGTCGAAGTCCATCGGCGGGTACGGCCTGCCCCTGTCGCTCACCCTGCTCCGCCGCGACCTGGACGTGTGGGAGCCGGGTGAGCACACCGGGACCTTCCGCGGCAACCAGCTCGCTTTCGTGGCCGCCACCGCGGCCTGCGAGCTGTGGCAGCAGACCCAGTTCAACACTGACCGGGCGGTCGCCGCCCACCGGCTCCAGCGTTTCCGCGAGGAGGTCGTCCGGGCCTGCCCGGGCGTCGACGTGCGCGGGCTCGGCATGGCCCTGGGTATCGACCTCGGCCGCGACGGCGGGAGCGGACGGGCCGAGCGGGTGCAGCGGTACGCGTTCGACCACGGCGTGGTCGTGGAACTCTGCGGCCGCCACGACGAGGTGGTCAAGGTCCTGCCTCCGCTGAACATCGACATCCCCCGGCTCGACCGTGGGCTCCGCGTGCTGCGTGACGCCCTCGACGCGGCCTGACCGGTGCACGTGAGCCCGATCCTCCGGAGGAGACATGAGTAAGCGACGTCATCTCATCTCGATCGACGACCTCACCGACGAGGACCTGCGCTGGATCGTCCACCGCGGGACGAAGTACGGCGAGGGCGGCGTGGTCGACACCCAGCCGCTGAACGGCGACCTCGTCGGCCTGCTGTTCCGCGACACGTCCACCCGGACGCGGACGGCCTTCTCGGCGGCGGCGCTGCGGCTCGGCGGGCGGCTCATCACGTACGGTCCGCAGGACCTGCAGGAGAACACCGGCGAGACCGCCGCCGACACCGGCGAGGTGCTGTCCCGCATGCTCGACGTGCTGGTGGTACGCACCGCGAGCGGTGACAGCGAGTTGCGAGCGTACGCGACCTCGCGGCGGATGGCGGTGGTCAACGCGATGAGCGCCGCCGAGCACCCGACCCAGGCGCTGACCGACCTGACCACCCTGACCCGCCACTTCGGTGCCGTCGAAGGCCTGCGGGTGCTCTACCTCGGCGAGGGCAACAACACCGCCTCGGCGCTCTGCCTCGCGCTGTCCCGGTTCGCCGACACCGAGCTGCACCTGCGTACGCCGGCCGGGTTCGGCGTCGACGCGTCCTTCCTGGAGCGGGCCGCGGTGTCGGCCCGGGCGGCCGGCTCGCGGGTGGTGCAGCGCCACGACATGGACGACCTGCCCGAGGTCGATGTCGTCTACACGACCCGCTGGCAGACCACCGGCACGACCAAGCCGGTCGCCCACTGGCGGGACCTGTTCGCGCCCTTCCAGGCCGACCAGTCGGTGCTGGACCGCAGCGCCGCCCGCGTCTTCCTGCACGACCTGCCCGCCCACCGCGGCGAGGAGGTCACCTCCGAGGTGCTCGACGGGCCGCGGAGCATCGCCTTCGAGCAGGCCGAGAACAAGTACCACAGCGCGCGGGCCGTGCTCGAATGGTGCTCGATGTGACCGGCGCCGGCCCGCGGGCGGCCATGTACGTCGCCGGCGGCATCTCGTCGTTCGGCACCCAGATGACGATGCTCGCGCTGCCCTGGCTGGTGCTGGAGACGACCGGTTCGGCCGCCCGGGCCGGCCTGGTCTTCGCCGTGCAGATCCTTCCCCTGGCCCTGCTCGGCTTCGCCGGCGGCAGCGTGCTGCAACGGCTCGGGGCCCGGCGCACCATGCTGCTGGGCGACGCCGCCCGGGCCCCGCTGGTGGCCACGGTGCCGATCCTGCACGCGGCCGACGCGCTGAGCCTCGAGCTGCTGCTCGCCGTGGTCGCGCTGATCGGGGTCTGCGGCGTGCCCTACGCGGCGTCGCAACGGGTGCTGGCCATGGACCTGATCGGCGACTCGCCGCGCGCCCTGACCCGGGCGTACGGCGTGCTGGACGGCGTCCACAACGCGGCGTCGTTCGCCGGTCCGGCCATGGCGGGCGCTCTGATCACCGTGATCGGGGCGAGCGGGGTGCTCTGGATCGACGCCGCCTCGTACCTCTGCTCGTTCCTGATCCTGCTCGTGATGGTGCCCAGGACGGCGGACCGGGCCGCGCCCGAGGCCGCGCACCGCAGCGCGTGGGCGGGGCTGCGGTATCTCCGCACCGACCGCTTCCTCAGCCAGGCGGTCATCTCGACGGTGCTCTTCGGCTTCGTGCTGCGGGTGCTGGCCCTGACGCTGCCCCTGCTGGCGTACACCCGGTTCGGCAGCGACGCCCGCTCCGGTGGCCTGCTGGTCGCCGCGTCGGGAGCGGGTGCGCTGGTCGGCTCCCTGTTGACCTACCTCGTATCGAGCCGGATAGCGCCCGTACCCCTTGCCCGGGTGGCCATGGTGGCGATCTCCGTACCCCTGTGGTTCCTGCTGCTGCCGGTGCCGCTGCCGGCGCTGGCGGCGGCCGTCGCCGTGTCGTCAGCGGCGGTCACCGTCTCCAACGCTCCCTACGCCGCGATCGTGAGCACCCGGGCGCCGGCCGCCGTGCTGCCCGTGGTCATCCAGACCGTGATCACGATCGGCAACATCGCCGGGCCGGCGGGCCTGCTCCTCGCCGGCGTGCTTACCGACTGGGTCGGTATCGGGGCGAGCCTGCTGGTCATCGCGGTGACGGCGACGCTCGCCACGGTCAACGTCCTGGTCGCCCTCTCGCGGTTGACCGACGCTCCTGCCGCTCCCGCCCAGGAAAGGACGCTGGGACATGTCTGACAAGGTGCTGCTGGCCGGCGGCTGGCGGCTGTGGACCCAGTTCGCGCTGCGCGGGCCGGGCTTTCCGGCCGCCGGTGTGCTCCGGCTGGCCCCGCCCGGTCTCGCCGCCGCGGCCGACGGGGTGGGACGGGCCTGCCCGACCGGTCCCGAGTGGGAGGGCTTCGTGGAACGCTTCGGCGCGGCCGCGATCGCCACGGCCGGGGAGCTGCAGCAGATCGCCGCCCTGCCGGCGTTCCAGGCGGCGGTCGCGTGGCAGAACCGGGCCGTGCTCGGCTCCGGGATCCGGACGTTCCTCTCCTGGCAGCCGTCGGTCGCCGGGCGGACCAGCATGCCGCGGCAACGCGAGGAGCTGGTCGCCCACTACTGGCAGCGGTTCTGCGTCAAGAACGACACCATCGGGTTCTTCGGCCCGGTCGGCTGGGGCCGCCTCGACCGCGCGGTGGCGGGTCTTGAGGTCGAGCCTGGCGACCGCCTCATCGCCGAGTCGGAGGTGTACTTCTCCAGCTGGGCGATCGACGCTCTGGCCACGACCATCGAGCAGGCCCCCGGCGTACGCGAGTGGGTGCCACCCCGGCGGGTCTCCTTCGCCCGGCTCGACGACGACGGTGTCACGCTCGCCGGGTGCCGGAAGCAACCGGTCGATCCGGACGAGCGTCTGGTCCTGGAGCTGTGCGACGGCACCCGGGCACCGGCCACGATCGCCCGAGACACCGGCCTTCCGGTCGGCGAGGTGCTGCGCCTGCTGGAGGTGCTGGTGCGGCGGCGCTGGATCGTGTGGCGCATCGAGGTGCCCGCGAGCCCGCACCCCGACCGGCAGTTGCGGGCGACGCTGGAGCGCATCCCGGACACCCGGGTCCGGGCCGACGCCCTGGCGAAGCTGGCCGTCGTCGAGCGGGGCCGGGAGCGGGTACGGGCGGCCGGTCGCGACCCCGGGGCGCTGACCGATGCCCTCGACGCGATGGAGGCGTCGTTCGTCGAGCTGACCCAGCTGGCCGCGCAGCGCGAGAAGAACGGGCGGACGGCACCGTGCCGGGCGCTGACCTATTCCGACTCCCGGCGGGCGGCGTCGGTACGCGTCGGCGAAGCCGTCCTCGCCGAGCTGACGCCTCTCTCGTTCTGCCTGCTCGCGGCGCGGTGGCTGGTCAACCGGTTCGCCGAGATCGCCGAGGGCCGGATCCGCAGCCGGTACGAGCGGCTCCGCGACGAACAGGGCACGGTGGACCTCGCGTCGCTGTGGATGCGGTGCATGCCCAACCCGTACCCGGGCGCGCCCGACGACGCGGAGGAGGTCCGCAAGGAGCTGCAGCGGCGCTGGACCGCGATCATCGACGCGCCGCCCGGCGCCCGTCGCGTACGCCTGCGCGCCGGCGACATCGCCGATCGGGTCCGCGAGGCGTTCGACGAGCCGGGCCGTGGCTGGAGCCTCGCCCGCTACGTCAGCCCGGACGTGTTCGTGCTGGCCGAGACCGCCGACGCCGTGGCGCGCGGCGACTTCGAGCTCGTGCTCGGTGAGATGCATGTGGGCACCAACACGCTGACACAGTCGCTGTTCGTGATGCAGCACCCCGACGCGAGCGAGCTGATCACCGAGACGGACCGCGACTTCCCCGGCCCCCGGCTGATGCCGATGCTGCCGAAGGAGTCCAAGGCGTTGCGCTGGTCGACGCGCAGCAGACCGGCCCTGACCCGCCCGCAGGACTACCTGGTCGGGATCGTCGACCACACCGCCGATCCCCGTCGACCGCGTACGGTCGCCGGTGCCGATGTGCTGGTGCGGGAGCGCGACGGCGAACTCGTCGCCGTACTGCCCGACGGCGCGGTCTTCGGCCTGCTCGAGGTCTTCGGTCACGCGTTGACCAACCAGGTGATGAACCGGTTCGCGCTGCAGCCCGACACCGGCCACACGCCCCGGGTGACGGTCGACCGGATGGTGCTGTCCCGGGAGACGTGGCGCTTCGAAACCGGCACCCTGGCGTTCGCGGCCGAGAAGTCCGAGCCGCGCCGCTTCGTCGCCGCCCGCAGGTGGCGCGAGGAGCAGGGGCTGCCCCGATTCGTCTTCGTCGTCTCCCCCGCCGAGCCGCGACCGTTCTACGTGGACTTCGACAGCCCGGTCTACGTCAACATCCTGGCAAAGGCGATCCGACGGCTGAGCAAGTCGGACGCGGCGGCCGTGCTGACGGTCAGCGAGATGCTGCCCAGCCCGGAGCAGGCCTGGCTCGTCGACGACCAGGGCGACCGCTACTGCAGCGAACTGCGGTTCGTGGCCGTCGACCAGACAGGAGCGGCACCCGTCCAGACACCCGGAGCGTCAAAGTGATCACCACCTTCGTGTCCGACCTGCCGGACCACGACGGTCCGGCGCTCGTCACCCCCGAGGGCCGGGTCAGCTATCGCGAGCTGCGCCGCCGCTCCGGGTCGCTGGCCCGGGTGCTGACGGGTCGCGGCATCGGCCCCGAGCGGGTCTGCGTCGTCGCACTGGAGCACGGCGCTGACCGGATCGTGGCCGTCATCGCCGCCCTGCGGGCCGGGGCCGCGTTCCTCGTCGTCGACACCGACCTGCCGGACCGGCGCGTCCAGGCCCTCAGCCGGGGCGCCCACGCCACGATCACCAGCCCCGCGCTGGCGCCCCGGCTCGCCGCGCTGGGACTGCCCGCCCCGGCCGTCCTGCTCGACGACACCGCGCCCGAGGTGCCCCTGCCGGCCGGGGTCGAGCCGCGGACGCTCGCCTACGTCAGCCACACCTCCGGCTCCACCGGCACGCCCAACGCGGTGCTGATCGAGCACCGCTGGATGCACCCGTACCTGCGTGGCATCGTGCGGGACTACGTTCTCGGGCCGGACACCGTGGCGGTGCAGCTCGCCCCGCCCGGGTTCGACGCCGCGCTGCGGGACACGTTCGCTCCGCTGATCGCCGGTGGCCGGCTGGTGGTGCTGCCCCGCTCGACGCTGCTGCGGCCCGCCGAGTTCTTCGCCGCGCTGGCCGCGTACCACGTCAACACGATGCTCAGTGTCACGCCCTCGTTCCTGAGCTTCCTCGCCAACCAGCCCGGTGCCGCGGCCGCTCTCGGCGGCCTGCGGCTCGTCGCGACCACCGGTGAGCCGATCCGTCCGTTCCTCGTGGCGGGCGGGCGCCAACTCGTCCCCGGACGGTTGATCAACCAGTACGGCCCCACCGAGTGCACGATGACCACGACCCGCTTCGAGGTGCCGCGCGAACCGGACACCAGCCGGGACGTCATCGGCGTACCCGTCGACGGGACGGCCGTGCGGTTGGTGACCGCCGACATCGAGCCGGTCGCGGCCGGCGCCGCCGGCGAGATCTGCATCGCCGGGCCCGGTGTCGCCCGCGGGTACGCGGACCGGCCGGCCCTGACCGCCGAACGTTTCGTGCCGGACCCGGAGGGACCCGCGGGCGCCCGCATGTACCGCACCGGCGACCTGGCCCGGTGGCGACCCGACGGCACCCTGGAGTACCTCGGCCGCCGCGACCACCAGATCAAGATCCGTGGCTACCGGATCGACCCCGGCGAGGTCGAGGGCACGTTGCTGACCCACCCGGCCGTGACCGGCGCCGCCATCACCGCCAGCGCCGACGAGCAGGGGCGTACGCACCTGGTCGCCCACCTCACCGGCGCCCTGTCCGACGTGGCGGACGGGGCCCTGCGCACCCACCTCGCGCAGACCCTGCCGCCGCACATGATCCCCCGGCGCTTCCACCGGCGGGACCACCTTCCGACCACCCGCACCGGCAAGGTCGACCGCCTGGCCCTGGCCAGCGCCCCCGACGCCCCGGACCATCCTGAAGGGACCAGACGATGACCACCCCGAACAGTGTCCGCACCGACCTCACGACGCTGATCACCGGCCTCTACCGGCAGGCGCTCGCGGACCCGGCGATCGGCCCCGACTGCGACTTCTTCGAGGCCGGCGGCGACTCGCTCGCGGCGTTTCAGATCACCGCCGGGCTGCAGGAGGAGCTGGGTGTCGACGTGCCGGTGGCGCTGGTGTTCTCCTACCCCGCCCCCGCCGACCTGGCCGCCGCCGTCGAGGCCGACCTGGCCGAGGGGGTTCGCTGACATGGCGGACTCCGACGGCGAGCCGCTGCTGCTCGGCGGCCGGTGGCGGCTGTGGGACCAGTTCGCGCTGCGCGGCCCGGGTTTCCCCGCCGAGGGCGTGCTGCGGCTGGTGCCGCAGGAGTTGCTGGCGGCGGCCGACCGGTTGGGCCGGCGCGCGGACGAGGTACGCGAGTTCCAGCAGGCGTACGACGCCGCCGCGGTCAAGAACGCGCTCACCCTGCAGGAGATCGCGGCCGGACCCGACTACCAGGCAGCCGTGACGTGGCAGAACCGGGCGCTGCTCGACCGGGCCGTACGGCCGTTCGTGCGGTGGCAGCCGGAGTCGGGCCGGACCAGCCCGACCCGGCAGCGCGAGGAGCTGGTGGCCCACTACTGGCAGCGGTTCTGCGTCAAGAACGACACCATCGGGTTCTTCGGCCCGGTCGGCTGGGGCCGCCACGACCCGACGGTCACCGGGCTGTCCGTCGACCCGGGCACCGGCCTGGTCGCGGAGACCAGGATCTACTTCGCCGGCTGGGCGATCGACGCGCTGGCCCGCAGCCTCGGCACCGACCCGGCGCTGTCCGGATGGGTGGCACCCCGCCGGGTCCCGTTCGTCGGCGTCGACGCCACCGGCGCCACGCTGCCCGGCCGCCCGCCGCAGGAGCTGACGCCGCGGCTGCGGCGGGTCCTCGAACTCTGCGACGGGATCCGGCCGGCCGTGGCGATCGGAGAGCTGATCGGCGAGGATCCCGCCGAGGCCCTGGACGAGCTGGTCCGCCGCCGGCTGGTGACCTGGCGGCTCGAACTGCCCGCCGACGCGCACCCGGAGCGGCACCTGCGCGCCTGGCTGGAGAGCGTCGGCGACCCCGCTGCCCGCCGCCTCGGCCTCGACCGGCTCGACCTGATCGAGCACGGCCGGGATCGGGTGTGCGCGGCCGGCGGGCCGCACGAGTTGGCAGCCGCCATCGAGGCGCTGGAGCGGGACTTCGCGGCGCTGACCGACGTGGTGGGCGCCCGGGAGAAGAGCGCCACCACCGCGCCCGGCCGCGGCGTGGTCTACTCCGACTGCCGACGGGCCGCGTCGGTGCGGATCGGCGGCGACGTGCTGGCCGCCCTCGCCCCGCTGGACCCGCTGTTCACCAGCGCGACCTGGCTCACCTCGGAGCTGGCCGGCCGGTTCCGCGCCCGGGCCCGGCAGGTCTTCGACGAGCAGCGGCCGACCAACCTGGCCGCTTTCTGGTTCGCCTGCATGCCGATCCTGCACCGGGACGCCCCGGCCGACGCCGCCGAGCTGCAGCAGGAGTTCTGGCGGCGCTGGGAACGGGTGCTCGACCTGCCCGCCGACGCCCGCCAGGTGCGGCTGCCGCTCACCGAGATCGCCGGCCGGGTACGGGAGAGCTTCCCCGCCCCCGGCGGGGGGTGGCCCTCGGCCCGGTACCTCAGCCCCGACGTCATGATCGCCGCGCCCAGCGCGGAGGCGGTCGACCGCGGCGAGTTCGAGCTGGTCCTCGGGGAGCTGCACATCGCCATCAACACCCTGGGCGCGGCGCTGTACCTCAACCAGCACCCCCACCCGGACGACCTGCGGGACCTGACCGGCCGGGACCACCCGGCTCCGCGGCTGCTGCCGATGATCGCCAAGGAAAACCGCTCCCGGCTGTCCATCCGCATCCGCTACAGCCTGGACCGCCCCGAGGACCACCACGTCGCCCTGACCGGGTTCACCGCGGACCCGCGCCGCCCGCGTACGGTCAACAGCGCGGACGTCGCGGTACGCCTACACGGCGACGAACTGGTCGCGGTGTTGCCGTGCGGCACGGAGTTCGACGTCGTCGACGCGTTCTCCCACGTGCTGACCACGCTGGTGATGGACCGGTGGCGGATCCTGCCCGAGCGTGACCACACGCCCCGGGTGACCGTCGACCGGTTCGTCATCGCCCGGGAGACCTGGCGCTTTCCTGGTGTCGCGCCGGCGTTCGCAGGCGAGAAGTCGGAGGCGTTGCGGTTCGCCGGCGCCCGCCGCTGGGCGCGCGAGCAGGGGCTGCCGCGGTTCGTGTTCGTGACCTCGCCGGCCGAGCCACGGCCGCTGTTCGTCGACTTCGACAGCCCGGTCTACGTGAACCTCTTCGTCAAGGCGGTGCGCCGCCTGGGACGCACGGACCCGCAGGCCCGGCTGACGGTGAGCGAGATGCTGCCCACCCCGGAGCAGGCGTGGCTCACCGATGACCAGGGCAACCGGTACACGTCGGAGCTGCGCTTCGTCGCGTACGACACCGCTGACTGATTCGCACTGCGAACACGTAGGGAGGGGCCGCCCGGTGGGCGGCCCCTCCCTGTCTCTGTGCTCAGTCCTGGTCGACCAGGGCGGTGACCACCTCGGCCAACTCGCGGACGAGGGGTTCCCGCATGACGCTGAAGTGGTCGCCGGCCATGCGGTGCACCCGCACCCCCGACGGGGTCAGCTCCTCCCAGCGGGCGAGGTACTCGCCGTAGCTCTGCCCGGAGGCGACCTCGTGGTCACCACTGGCCAGCTCATCGCTGACGATCAGCTCCAGCCGGCCCGGATAGGTGCGGTGCCGGTAGGTCAGGTCCATCTCCATGACCTCGCGCCAGATGCGTACGGCGGCGGGCCAGGCGTCACCGACCCCCTCCTCGGGCAGCACGATGCCGATCTCCGGGTCCACGTCGTCGACCAGGTGGTCGAGCAGTTCCAGGATCTCCGCGCGGCGTCGCGGGGTGTCCGCGGTCGCGCCGCCGCTGACGACCTCGTCGAGCAGCTTCTCCAGGCGGCGCATCAGGCCCAGTTCGTTCCAGCCGTCGGCCCGGCTGTGCATGTCCAGGCCGGGGTCGAGCAGCATCAGGGTCACGCGCTCCCCCGCGTCGGTCAGGCGATGGGCCATCTCCGTGGCGATCCCGCTGCCGCCGCACCAGCTGAAGAGCAGGTACGGACCGTGCGGGCGGGCCCGCCGCAGCTCGGCCAGGTAGCGCTCGGCGATCTGCTCGGTGCCCGGCGTACCCTGCGGATGCGGTCCGGGCCATTCGAAGGCGGCCACCGGCTGCTCCGGGTGCAGGTGCGGGACCAGACGCAGGTACCAGTGGGCGCTGCCGCCACCGGGATGTACGCAGAACAGCGGCGTACGGGACCCTTCGGCGCGCAGCCACAACAGCGCTTCCTTCGGCTTCTCCTCGGCGAGGGCGGCAGCCAGTCGGGCGACCGTCCGCCGTTCCAGGAAGGACCGGAAGGTCAGCTGGTAGCCGTGCCGGGCACGCACCGACGCGATCACCCGCATCATGGCCAGCGAGTGCCCGCCGATCTCGAAGAAATCGTCCTCGGCACCGATCCGGTCGATACCCAGCGCCTCGCTCCACGCCTCGGCGATCGCCCGCTCCGCGTCGGTGCCCGGCTCGACGTAGGCGGTGCCGGTGGCCGGACGGGAGCCGTCCGGTGCCGGCAGGGCGGCGCGGTCGACCTTGCCGGCCGGGGTCAGCGGGAAGTCGTCGACGGCGATGAAGTGAGCCGGGACGAGGTGCTGCGGCAGCCGGTCGGCGAGGTGGGCGCGCAGCTCGCGTGCCGGAACGCCACCGCGGGTGTACGCGACCAGCGTCGCGTCCGGCGTACCCGGCCGGTGCACGGTGCACACGGCCCCGGTGACCCCCGGGCAGGCGGCGAGGGTGTTCTCGATCTCGCCCAGCTCGATCCGGAAGCCCCGGATCTTGACCTGGTGGTCGCGGCGGCCGTGGAAGTGCAGGGTCCCGTCGGCCGCGCGGGAGGCTACGTCTCCGGTGCGGTACATGCGGTCGCCGGGCCGCAGCGCGTACGGGTCGGGGACGAAACGCTCGGCGGTCAGCGCCGGCCGGCCCAGGTAGCCTCGGGCCACTCCGGCACCACCGATGACCAGCTCGCCACGCACCCCGGCGGGCAGGGGCCGCTGGTCGTCGTCGAGGACGTACACGCGGGCGTTGGCGAAGGGCTGCCCGATCGGCGGCGGTCCGGCGGGCACGGGTGTCCGGATCTCGGCGGCCGACGCGCAGACGGCGGTCTCGGTGGGCCCGTACCCGTTGAGGAACCGGACGTGTGGCGCCCACCGGGCGGCCTGCTCGGCGGTGACCGCCTCTCCCGCCGTGACCAGCACCCGCAGGCGCGGGAACCCGGCCGGGTCGAGGCGACCCAGCAGCGACGGCGGCAGGGTCATGTGGGTGACGACGTCCGCCTGCGCACGCAGGTCGCCGGGGTCGGCGTCCGGCGGGGGCAGCACCAGCGTGGCGCCGTTGCTGAGGGACATGGTCAGCTCCCACACCGACGCGTCGAAGCTGGGCGAGGCGAACTGCAACACCTGGTCGCCGGGGCGCACGTCGAGGTGCTGGTTCTGGGCGTGGCGCAGGTTGAGCAGCGCCCGGTGCGGAACGCCGACCCCCTTGGGCCGACCGGTCGAGCCGGAGGTGTAGATCACATAGGCGAGGCTCTCGCCGTCGACCGGGTGCGCCGGCGGGCCGGCGGGAAGCGTGCGGCAGGCGTCGTGGTCGACGACCTCGACGCGTACGGTCGCGCTCGGGACACCGCCGGCGTGCGCGGCGTCGGTGAGCACGAGCACGGGAGCGGCGTCGTCGAGCATGTAGCGGATCCGCTCGGCCGGGTAGGCGGGATCGAGCGGCAGGAAGGCTCCTCCGGCCTTGAGCACGGCGAGCATGGCGACGATCAGGTCCGGCTCGCGCGGCAGCAGCAGACCGACCACGGTGTCCGGTCCGACGCCCAGGTGGTTCAGCCGGGTGGCGAGCCGCCCGGCCAGCTCGTGCACCTCGCCGTACGTGAGGGCGGTCCCGCCGTGCCGCAGCGCGACCGCGTCACCGGTGGGGGTCAGGTCGTGGACCAGCGGGAACCGCGGGAAGTCCGCGGGATTCTGGAAACGGTCCAGGGCGTCACGGCGGTCGTCGGGCGCCAGCCCCACCCGCCGCGCGTCGCCGTCCGGGTCGGCCGCCATCGCTTCGAGGACGTGCCGGTACGTCCGCTGCAGCAGCTCCACGTAGGGCCGGTCGATCCGCGCGGGATCGGCGCCGAGGCGCAGCACGCCCGGGAACGTCCACACCTCGAGTGCGAGGCTGCCGGGGCTGAAGTCGTCGATCATGCGTACGCCCGACTCGCTCTCGCCGGCGAGCACGTGGAAGTCGAGGTAGCCGAACGCCACCGCGATGAGCCGCGAGGCCGACCCCCAGTCACGCTGCAACGTGGGCAGCGGGTAGCGCCGGTGCGGCCAGAGCCGCGCCTCCCCGGCGAAGACCTCGGTGACCAGCTCGCGCCACGTGGCCGCGGTGGTGTCCGCGGCGAACGGCACCGTGTTGAGGTACATGCCGAAAACCTCGTCGCCGCGCAGCCGCTCGGGACGGCCGTTGCAGAGCAGACCGTCGAAGAAGCGGTCCTTGCCGGTGGCGATGCTCAGCGCCTTCAGGTGGGCGGCATGCAGCACGCTCTTGAGGGAGGCGTTCGCGGCGGCGGCCAGGCGCCGCAGTCCGGGTGCCAGATCGGCCCACGGGACGTCGACGATGGTGGCGGGGGCACCGGCGGGCCCGGTGGCCCACTCGGGGGGCAGCGTGAACCGTTCGCTGGAGGCGACGGTGGCGGCCCAGAAGTCGCGGGACTCGGCCGAGTCGAGGGCGGCGCGTTCGAGGGCCACGAAGTCGGCGAAGCGTACGTCGGGCGGCGCGGGCAGCTCGCGCGGGGTGCCGTCGCGCAGGCCCCGGTAGAGGTCGATCAACATCGCGACGGTGGAGGTGTGGCTCCAACCGTCGAGGATCGCGTGGCACTCGGAGTGGGTGAGCAGCCATTCCTCGTCGCCGAGCAGGTGCACGGTGTAGCGGACCAGGGGTGCCACGGCGATGTCGAACGGCACCGCCCGTTCGGCGGCGAGGAACTCGGCGACGGTCTCCCGCTGCTTCCCGGGTGGCAGGGCCCGCAGGTCGTGGCAGGTGATCGGCAGCTCGGCGCGCTCGTGGACCAGCTGCATGATCTCCGAGTAGGTGCCCAGGTCGAACGAGGTGCGCAGGATCTCGTGCCGGTCGAGCAGCAGCCGGCCGGCCCGCTCCAGCGCGTCGGCAGAGAACGGCGCGGTGTCGCGTACGCGGTAGCAGGAGACGTTGCGGTAGACAGCCTGCTCGCCGCCGGCCAGCATCTCGTAGAGCATGCCGGCCTGGTTCTGGGTGATCGGGTACGCGTCGGTCAGGTTCGGCGGCAGCAGACGCCGGTCGGCGTCGCTGATCTGGGCGAACCGCTCGACGGTCCGCTCGGGCGCGGGCGCCGCGACGCGCGGACCGGCCAGCGCGGCGAGTTCGGCGACGCTCTGGTGGGTGTACAGGTCCTGTACCCGCAGGGCGATGCCGGCCGCGCGGACCGTGCCCACCACGCGGATCGCCCGCATGGAGTCGCCGCCCAGTTGGAAGAAGCTGTCGTTGCGGCCCACCTTCTCGACGCCGAGCGCGCCGCTGATCGCGTCGGCGATGAGCTGTTCGACCTCGTCGCGGGGCGCGTCGTAGTCGCCGGCCACGGCCCGGTGCTCGGCGGGGACGGGCAGCGCGCGGCGGTCGAGCTTGCCGCTGCTGGTGAGCGGGAGCGCGGCCAGGACGGCCCAGCGACTCGGGATCATCGCCTCGGGCAGCCGTTGGCGCAGGTGGGCACGGATGTCGTCGATGCTCGCCGTGGTGACGACGTAGCCGGCGAGCTGCTCGTCGACCACCGCGACCGCGGCGTCGGTGACCTGCGGGCACTCGCGCAGGACCGCCTCGACCTCGCCCAGTTCGATGCGTTGTCCCGCGATCTTGACCTGGTGGTCAAGCCGACCGAGGTACTCGATGGAGCGGTCGGGCCGGTAGCGAGCCAGGTCGCCGGTGCGGTAGAGCCGCCGGCCGGGTTCGGTCGCGAACGGGTCCGGGCGGAACCGGTCGGCGGTCAGACCGGGCCGGCCGAGGTAGCCGCGGGCCAGCTGGACCCCGCCGATCATCAACTCGCCCGCTACGCCCACCGGCTGCGGCCGCAGGCGGTCGTCGAGGATGTACGCCTGGGTGTTGGCCACCGGCCGCCCGATGGTGACCGGCTCGCCGGGCAGGCAGCGCAGCGCCGTGACGTCGACGGCGGTCTCCGTGGGCCCGTAGAGGTTGTGCAGCTCGCAGCCGATCCGCTCGTGGACGGCGGCGGCCAGGTCGGCGGTGAGCGCCTCGCCGCTGCAGATGACGCGCCGCACCGAGGGCAGGGTGTCGAACGGCTCGGTGAGGAAGGCCCGCAGCATCGACGGGACGAAGTGCAGGGTGGTGATCTCCTCGGACGTGATCAGGTCGGCGAGGTACGCGGGATCGCGGTGGCCGCCGGGACGGGCCACGACCAGGGTCGCGCCGGTGAGCAGCGGCCAGAAGAACTCCCACACCGAGACGTCGAAGCCGGCCGGGGTCTTCTGCAGGACCCGGTCGCCGGCGTCGAGCTGGTAGGCCTGCTGCATCCAGTGCAGCCGGTTGACGATGGCGCGGTGCTCGATCAGCACGCCCTTCGGGCGGCCGGTCGAGCCAGAGGTGTAGATGACGTAGGCGGCGTGCTCGGGCGAGACTCCGCTGTCCGGGTTGCCGTCGTCGGTGCCCGCGAGGGCCTCGGCGAGCAGTCGCTCGGTGACGACGACGACGGCGCCGGCGTCCTCGACCATGAAGGCGCGTCGCTCGGCCGGGTGCTCGGGGTCGAGTGGCAGGTAGGCGGCACCGGCCTTGAGTACGCCGAGCAGCGCGAGGACCAGGTCGGCGCCGCGCGGCAGCTCGACCGCCACCACCGACTCCGGGCCGACCCGTAGGTTCCGCAGGTGGCGTGCGATCCGGCTGGCCTGGGCGTTGACCTCGGCGTACGTCCACGAGCGCCCCTCGAAACGCAGCGCGACCGCCGTCGGTGTGCGGGCCGCCTGAGCCTCGATCAGCGCGGGTAGCGTGCCACCCGGGTACGCCGCCGCGGTGTCGTTCCACTCGACGGTCAGCTGCCGCAGCTCGCCCGGCGAGACCAGCTCCAGAAGGCCGACCGGTGACCGTGGGGCGGCGACGGCGCCGGTGAGCAGCCGTACGAAGTGCCCGGCCAGCCGCTCGACGGTCGCCCGGTCGAAGAGCGCCGTGGCGTAGGTGATACCGCCCCCCAGCGAGCCGTCCGGGCGTTGGGTAATCGCCATGGTCAGGTCGAACTTCGCGCTGCTCTCGCCGACCGGGATCCGCTCGATACGCAGTCCACCGGCCTCGCGAGCGGTCACCGGCGCGTCGTCCATCAGGAACATCGTCGCGAACAGCGGGGTCCGGGACAGGTCACGCTGCGGCGCGAACTCGTCGACCAGCCGTTCGAACGGCAGCTCCTGGTGCGCATGGGCGTCGAGGGCCGCCTCGCGCACCCGGTCGACGACATCCAGGTAGGACGGGTCGCCCGACAGGTCGGTGCGGAGCACGACCGTGTTGACGAAGAGGCCTACCAGGTCCTGGACCTGCGGGTGGTCGCGACCGGCGAGCGGGGTGCCGACCGCGATGTCGTCGAGCCCGGTGTAGCGGGACAGCAGGACCGCGTACGCGGCGAGAGCCGCCTGGTAGGTGGTGGCGCCGCGCTGCCGGGCGAGGCGGGACAGCTCCCGCGCGACGACGGCCGGGACCTCGAACGGCACGAACGCGCCGGCGGCGTCCCGCACCCGCGGGCGGGGCCGGTCGGTGGGCAGTTCCAGAGGGGTCAGGCCGGCGAGCCGATCACGCCAGTAGTCGAGGTGCTCGTTTATCGGCGGGTGGGCGCGCTGCCAGCTCGCGACGTCGGCGTACTGCAGGGCCGGCGGCCGCTCGTCCGGGATGCGCCCGGCGGCCAGGGCGGCATAGTGCCGGGCGAGCTCGTCGACGACGAGACCCTCGGACCAGCCGTCGGTGGCGATGTGGTGGATGGTGAGCACGAGGGCGTGCTCCTCCGGGCCGAGCCGGGCCAGGGTCGCGTGCAGCACCGGGCCGTCCGCGAGGTCGACCGGCTGCCGGTCGGTCGTGCCGAGGGCAGCGACCCGGGCCTCGGCCTCCGCACGATCCACCGTGCTCAGGTCGAGCATCCGCAGGTCGACGGCGGTGGGTTCGTCGATCACCTGGACCGGGTCGCCGTCGACGAGCCGGTAACGGGTACGCAGCACCTCGTGGCGGGCGACGACGGCGTCGAGCGCCCCGCGCAGCGCGGTCTCGTCGAGCGGCCCGGACAGGCGCAGAGCCGTGCTGGCCAGGTACTCGGTGCTGCCGGGCTGGAGTTGGTCGAGCGTCCACAGCCGCTGCTGGGCGAAGGACAGTGGGGGCGGCACGCGGCGGTCGGCCCGTCGTGGGCCCGCGGGCGGCGCCGGTGCGGCCGCGGCGCCGCTCAGCCGGCGGCGCATCAGCTCAGCCCGCAGTGACGCCGGATCCATGGTGTCGGTCATCGCGTACCCTCCGAGGTAGCTGGCCACACTGGTCGGACCATCAGCGTGTCGTCCGCGCGCGCGGCCGGTGAGAGAACAACCGGTGCGGCCTGGATGCCGGCATGACTGCGCGTCCTTCTCTGCGAGGGCGCGGTGGGACGCGGCAAGGCTCGATCCATGAAGACGCCGGCATTCGCCCGCGGGACGATCGACACGGTCGGTCTGACCCCGCTCGTCGAGCTCACGAGGCTTGAGGAGAGCAGTTCCTTCCGGGTTTTCGCGAAACTGGAGGGCCACAATCCGGGTGGCAGCATCAAGGACCGGTCCGCGCTCGCGATGGTCCGCCACGGCATCGACACCGGGCGGATCGTGCCGGGCCGCTCGGTGGTGGTGGAATCCAGCTCGGGCAACCTGGGCATCGGGCTCGCGCAGGTGTGCGCGTACTACGGGGTGCGGTTCGTGTGCGTGGCCGACCCCCGCACCAACGCCCAGAACATCGCCATCATGCGTGCGCTGGGCGCCGAGGTCGAGATCGTCACCCGCACCGACCCGGCCACCGGGGCGTACCTGCCGGTACGTGTCGCCCGGGTCCGCGAGCTGGCGGCGACGCTGCCGGGCGGCTACTGCCCGGACCAGTACTCCAACCCGTTCAACCCGCGGGCCCACCACGCCACCATGCGCGAGATCGTCGAGGCGCTGCAGGGGCCGCCCGACGTGCTGCTCTGCGCCACCGGTTCGTGCGGGACGCTGCGCGGCTGCGCCGAGTACATCCGCGAGCACGACCTCGACGTGCGGGTCGTGGCGGTGGACGCGGTCGGCAGCGCCATCTTCGGCACCCCGACCAGACCGCGACTGGTCCCCGGCCACGGCGCGGCCGTACGTCCCGCGCTGTACCGCGACGGCCTCGCCGACGAGGTGGTGCACGTCGACGACGCCGAGTGCGTGGTGGGCTGCCGGCGTCTCGTCGGGCTGGAGGCGATCCTCGCCGGCGGCTCCTCGGGCGCGGTGGTGTCGGCGCTGGAACGGATTCGCGAGCGGATCGCTCCGGGCTCGACCTGCGTCCTGATCTTCCCGGATCGGGGCGAGCGCTACCTGGACACGATCTTCGACGACGACTGGGTCGCCGAGCGGTTCGGCGACATCTCCCACCTGTGGAAGCAGAAGGCCGTGGAGGTCAGCACATGTTGATGCTGGGTAGAGCGCAGGTCCGCGAGGTCCTCGAGGACGCCGACGAGGAGGTGCTGCGGGCGGTACGGGAGGCGTACCTGTGCCACCAGCAGGGCCTTACCGCGGTGCCGCACTCGGTGTTCCTGCGGTTCCCCGACGACGACCGCAACCGGATCATCGCGCTGCCGGCCTACCTGGGTGGCGAGGACCCGGTGGCGGGCGTCAAGTGGATCGCGTCGTTCCCGGCGAACATCGAGACCGACCTGCCGCGCGCCAACGCGGTCATGATCCTCAATTCGGTGCGTACCGGTGAGCCGGAGGCACTGGTGGAGGCCGCGACGATCTCGGCGCGGCGGACCGCAGCCTCCGCGGCCCTGGCCGCCGCCACCCTGGCCGCCGGCACCCCCGACACCGGGGTCACGCTGTTCGGCTGCGGGGTGATCAACGGCGAGGTGCTGCGGTTCCTGCGTACGACGCTGCCGGGCCTGACCGCGGTGACGGTCTTCGACCTCGACGCGGGACGGGCGCGTTCGTTCGCCGAGGCGTCCGCGGCCCGGTATCCGACGTTGACGGTCGAGGTCGCGGAGAGCGCGGCGGCGGCGCTGCGCGCGCACCGGTTGGTGTCGCTCGCGACGACGGCCGGCACGCCGCACCTGGACGCGGCTTACTGCCCGCCGGGGACGCTCGTGCTGCACCTGTCGCTGCGTGACCTGTCACCGGCGACGGTGCTCGCGAGCACGAACATCGTGGACGACGCCGACCACGTCTGCCGGGCCTCGACGTCGCTGCACCTGGCCGAGCAGGAGGTCGGGCACCGGGACTTCGTCACGGCGTCACTGGGGTCGCTGCTGTCCGGGGCGCCGTACCGCCGGCCTGACGACGGGCTGACCGTGTTCTCGCCGTTCGGGCTGGGCATCCTGGACCTGGCGGTGGCCCGGTTGGTCCGCCGGCGAGCCGCCGACCAGGGAGTCGGCACCACCCTGGCCGATTTCTGACGCGGCCCGGAAAGCCCAGTCCCGCAGGAGCGACGCTCCTGCGGGACTCGGCACGTCCGGACCCGGGTACGCCGCTCAGGCGCCGGTCCCGGCCATCTGGCGGCGCAGGCTCAGCGGCCGCATGTCGGTCCAGACCCGCTCGATGTGCGCGAGGCACGCGGCCCGGTCCCCGGTCGTTCCCTCGGCGCGCCAGCCCAGCGGCAGATCGCGGTCGGCCAACCAGATCGAGTACTGCTCCTCGTCGTTGACGACCACCCGGTAGGTGCGCTCGTCCGCCTGCTCCTGAGCCATGAGTGCCGTCCCTTCGGTTCGGTGCCGGGCGATCCGGCTGTTCGGCTTACCCGGAGCCTGCCCGCTGGGTCAGCGGGACAGCAGAGAAGAACCGGCAGCGCTACCGACGATCTGCACGGCGTAGCCACCGAGTTCGATCCGGTTGGCCTGACCGGTTTTGGCGATCAGGCTCGCGACGTGTTTCTCCACCGTCCGCGGCGACAGGTGCAGCCGGTTGGCGATCTCGCGGTTGCCGAGCCGCTCGACGAGCAGGCAGAGCACCTCGTACTCGCGTACGGTGACACCGGCGTCGCGCAGCTCCTTCGGCACGTCGTCGACGCCGGTGCGACGCTGCTGGACCGGCGCGCCGGCACGGCGCAGCAGCGCCCGGCAGGCACTGGCCACCGGCACGACGTTGCCCCGGTGGAAGTACTCCTCGGCCGCGCGCAGCCACGGCACCGGGTCGCCCCAGCCGTCGTCGAGCGCGGCCTCGCCGGCCAACCGCAGGCAGAGGTGCCGGGCCATGGCGTACGGCGCCGCCGCCTCGATCGCCTCGTCGAACGCCGCCCTCGCCTCCTCGGCCCGGCCCGCCCGGCCGGCGAGCACGGCCCGGGTGAGCAGAGCGAACTGCCGGTTCCAGCGCAGCTCGCCGCCGGGCAGCCCGGTCGCGTCGGGCTCGGGCTCGGCCCGCCGGCCCGGCGCTGCCAGCGCCTGCAGCAACGGGCCGATGCCGTGCTCCGCGTCGAGGTGCGCGCTGAGGTTGGCGCCGCTGCGCCGGCCGCTGGCGACCTCGTCGATCGCGCGCCCGCGATCCTCCTCCAGCAACGCGCAGAAGATGCGCGCCAGGCCGTACACGCGCGGTATGTGCTGGTCGGGCTCACCGCCCCAGCGCCGGAACTCGGCGAGCGCCTCGTTCATCTCGCGGCGCCGGCCCTGGTGGGCGCCGAGGATGGCCCGTGAGAGCAGCAACAACTGGGTGGTCTCGAAGAGCTTGAGCCGCATCGTGGAGCCGAGCGACCGGTCGATGAGCTCGCCGGCCGTCGCGAAGTCACCGTGCAGCACGGTGTGCAGCGCGATGTTGGTCTCGGCGTGGAAGCCGGCGGTCACCGCGCCCCGGCTCAGCGCGGCCTGCCGGGTCCGCTCCAGGATCTCGATGGTGCCGTCGCGCAACGCCTGGTCGTGGCCGAGGCGCACCAACGCGTGGATCTCCCAGATCGGCAGGTCGTAGCGGACGGCGAGGGCGCGGGCGCGTTCGAGGCAGGCGGTCGCCTCGGCCAGGTCACGGCCGCGGGTGAGCGCGCCGAGCAGCTGCCACGCCTGGCAGGCCACCACCGGCAGCGGTACGGCCTCGGCCACCGCGGCCGCCTGGCGGGTCATGCTCTCGGCCAGGGCGAATCCCTCGGACCCGGGCCGGTCGAGCAGCAAGTGGGCCTCGACCACGTCGATCGGGGCGGTGTCCCGCGCGGGCGCATCGGGGCCGAGCGCCGCGCGGGCGAGCGCCACCTGCCGCAGGCCGTCGTCGGTGCGGCCGGCGACGTTCGCCGCCCAGGCGAGCCGGGTGTGCAGCTCGGCGCGGCGGCGCCGGCCACCGTCGGAGGGGGCCTCGTCGAACTGGTCGGCCAGCGCGAGCGCGCGTTCCATCAGACCCGCCTCGGCCAGCGCGGAGACCAGGGCCTCCACGACGTCACCGGGCACGAGTTGGTCGCTGTCGCCGTCGAGCAGCTCACGCGCACGGTCGAGCAGGTCGACGGCGGAGGAGGCGGCGCCCTTGGCCAGCGCACGGCGGCCGGCTTCGAGGTAGTGGCGGGCCGCGGCGCCCGGTTCCTGGGCCTGCAGGCGCAGCGAGGCGGCCACCTGACACCACTCGTCGGGCAACCCCGGGTAGGCCTGCTCCACCGCGGCCGCGGCGTGCCCGGCCAGCACGATGCGGTGCCCCGGTGTGAGGGTCTGCAGCAGCGCCTCACCGTAGAGGGGCTGCTGGAACGCGTACCAGCCGGGGGTCTGCTCGTCGGGTGCGACCAACTGGCTGGCGACCTCGCCGTGCAGGTGGTTGAGGAGCGTGCGGTCGTCCAGGCCGGACACCGCCTGGACCAGCCCGAGCGGGAACCGCTTGCCCAGCACGGCGCCGATCGACAGCAGGTCGCGGGCGGCGGGGTCGAGCTGCTCGACGCGCCGGGCCACCGTACGCACCAGGGTGTCGGGCACGTTGGGCCGCAGCGTCCCGGTCATCGTCCAGGTCTCGCCCTCGCGGACCAATTGCCCGCTGTCGCTGATCGCGTCGATGAGCTCCTCGGCGAGCAGCGGGTTGCCGGCGCTGTCCTCGAAGAGCCGGTCGACCAGCCACTGTGGCAGGTCGCCCCGGGCACAGCCGAGGCGGGACGCCGCCATGGCGCCGATGTCGTCCGCCCCGAGCGGGCGCAGCGTCTCGACGGTGGCGGTGCCGCGCTGCTCGGCGGCGAGCGCCAGGTCGAGGGCACGGCAGGGCTCGCTGCGGACCGTGCAGAGCAACATGGTGGCCTGGCGGTGGATGTTGTCGGTGAGGTACTCGACGACGGCGAGGGTCTCGGCATCGGCGTCCTGCAGGTCGTCGAGGACCATCAGGCAGCCCCGGTCACGCCCGGCGAGCGAGGTCAGCCGCAGAACGGCCTCGGCGAGCACCATCAGCGAGCCGCTGCCCGGGTCGGCCGGGCCGTCGGCCCAGTCCGGGATGAGCCGGCCCAGGGCGTGCTGGTACGGGCCGAGCTCGGTGATGTCGATGTAATCACCGCTGTGCACCAGCGACAGGAGTGCCTCGGTGAGCGAACGGAACGGCACGGTCAACCCGACCATGCTGCCCCGCCCACGGAGCAGGCTCATGTCGGCGGCGAAGGACAGGTCAACGGCGGTAGCCGCGAGACGGGACTTGCCGATTCCTTCGCCGCCGACGACGAACAGGGCTGCACCCTCACCGGCGCGGGTCCCGCACAGTGCCTGCTTGATTGCGTCAAGCTCGTCGTCGCGACCGACCAGGACCGACGCGCGGCGGCGCGAGGCGCCGAACCGCTGCAGCTGTCTCACGACCAACGCCTATCCCGACCGGGCCGGCACTGTCCAGGTATGTGGATCAGTGGGGCAGCGGCGGGCAGCAGGTCGTCCCGGGGATCGTCGACTCGCCGATCATACCGGCGATGCCAGCACCGACGACGAGGGCACCGGCCAGTACGGCGGCCTGCATGCCGAAGGGCACCTTGGACACGACGTCCAGCATGCCCGGCCACCGGTCGGTGTCGTGCACATCCTGCTCGCCGATCTCCGCGGACTGGACAAGTTGGTCTTCAGACACTGGGTTCCTCCTTTTCGGCCCGCGACGTACGCGGGGTTCATACCTTTTCACTTGCCGGGCCGGCCCGGCTTGAGTAGCAGTACCGAGGGCACCTGGGCGGGGAAGCCCAGACGCAGCAGCCCGTACCCGATGCCGGCCAGTCCGTTGAGCAGCCCCGGCGTAGCTACCCCGTCCGGGGTGCCGCAGCAGGGTCCGTACCGTTCGATGGCGTCGAGCACGAGACCGGCCCGCCAACGTAGCGCGCGCTGCACGGACCGGTCCGGCTCGAACGCCGCGAGCACGACGAGCGCCTCGACGACACCCAGTTCGCCGTGGCAGAGGCTGAGGTCGCGCAGCACCGGCCGCTGGGCGAACCGCCGGATGATCCGTGCGGGATCGTCCCCCGGTTGCACGCCGCGGACCGACACGATGCCCGCCGCTCCGCCGCACCAGCCGTGGTCGGCGGTGTCGGGCAGGCTCAGGGCCGCCACGGCGGCGTCGTCGCGGCGGGCCCAGGCGACGCCGGCGCGGCCGTCGGCGAAGCCGGCCGCCAGCCCTCCCGCCGAGGTGCGCGAGGTGTCCAGCCGGTCGGCGCAGACCCGGGCGAGGTCCGCGGCGGATTCCAGGGCGAGTTCGGCGTGGACCGCGCGCATCGCGGCCAGGCAACCGGCGATGCCGTTCGCCACGCCCGGCGGACCGGGTGCGGCGACCGCCGTCGCGGCGGCGGTGACGCCGTCGCGTACCCCCTCGCGGAGCCCCGGATCGTTCAGCAGCGTGGCGAGCCGGGCCAGGCTGTAGCAGATGCCGCCGAAGCCCTGATAGCCGCCGGTACCCACGTGGACCGCGAGTTCGGGCCGCTCGGCGAGCGTGCGGCAGAGCGGGACGGCGGCGTGCGCGGCCCGCTGCGCGGTGTCGCGGAAGCGGTCGATGCCGGTCAGTTCGGCGAGTTGGGCCAGGAAGAGGGCCACACCGAGGTAGCCGGTGGCGAGGGAGGCGCCCATCGGCAGGACCATCCAGTGGCTGCCGTCCACCACCTCCAGACCCAGCCAGTTCACCCGCTCCCCGTCGGTGACGCCACGGGCGAGGATCTGGTCGGCGAGGGCGCACGCGGCGGTGAGAAGCCGGTCCGGGCCGGCCTCGTGCCCGGTCACCGGGCCGGCGAGCGCGCCGGCGGCGCGGTGGCCGTCGGCCGGCTGCCGGGCGGCCAGTGTCGCCGAGACGATCCACTCCTGGTCCCGGCGGTCGGCCGTGCCCATGCCGGCGAGCACCGCGCTGGCGTCGTCGAGCCCGGTGGTGGGCAGCAGCCCGGCGAGGCGCTCACCGGTCGAGGACCACACGTCGCGGCGGCCCGGGACGGCGGTGAAGACCGGGATGTCGCCGCGGCGCAGGTCGGTCAGCTCGTACGGGACCAGCGGGCGGCACATCGGGTCCTGTCGCAGGGCGGCGGTCAGCGCCTGTTCCGGTCCGGCGTCGTCGCGCAGCAGGTGCGGGTCGGCGGCCCGTTCCAGCAGCGTCGCGTACGTGAGCGTCGGGCGGAACACGACGCGTACCTCCAGGTTCGCGGCGCTGTCCAGCAACTGCTGGAAGCTCTCGCGTCCGGCGCTGATCGCGTCGTACCCGGCGCGCAGTCCGGCGCGCAGGGCCTCGTCGTAGTCGCCCGGGTCCAGCTCCCGCCCGCCGAGGCGGGGCAGGTTCAGCCCGCCGGCGCCCGCGTCACGCGGTCGTGGCCGCAACCGGTCCCGGTAGTGGCCGGACAGCTCCCAGTCCAGGCGGTCCACGGCGCGGCTGCCCATGCGACCGGCGAGACCGGAGCAGTCGACTATCCCCGCCGGGCCGACCGTGACCGTGGGTAGCAGGCTGGTGCGGTAGACCGAGGCGGACAGCATCCGACGGGCCGGGTCGGCGCCGAGGACGGGCGTCGCCAACGCGGGGTGGAAGAGCGCCTCCGCGTCGATCAGCACCGGGTGCTCGCCACAGGCGATCAGGTTCTCGTGGTGCAGGTCGACAGCGCGTACCGCGTGCAGCAGCGCGAGCAGGGCGCCCATCCGGCGGTAGAATCGCTCGGCCGACGCCGGCCCGTCCAGCGGCAGGTGGGCGACGAACTCGGCGTAGCCGTACCCGCTGCGGGCGAGGGTCGCGGCGGTGCGCAGGTCCAGGCCGGGAACGGCCCGGTTGAGCCAGGCGGTCAGCTCGGCCAGCATCGCGTACGCGGCGATCCCGCGCGGTTTGTACACGACGTGCCGCCCGTCGGCGAAGGTGAGCCGGGTGACCGAACGGCCGCCGTGGTGCGGGTCGCCGAGGCCGGCGTGCACCCCGGTCAGCGCTCCCGGTGACCCGCCGCCGAGCAGCGCCCGGACGAGGTCGGACCGGTCGACGGCGTACCGTTCCAGCAGCTCCGCGTGGGTCTGCACGGCCGTGGACGCGGTCTCCGACAGTCGCCGGCCGAGCACCGGATGACGGGTGAGGATGTCGTCGAGGCCGGTGTCGAGCCAGGCCACGAACGCGGCGAACCGCTGCGGCCCGCCGGCCCCGGCCAGGTCGCCGCGCTGCTGCAGGCGCTCGAACTCGGCGGCGAGGGTGCGCCCGGCCAGACGGACCAGGCGGGCACCGAGGTCAGCGGCGAACTCGTCGGCCAGGGCGTCGAGGTCGGCGGCGGGGACGTCGCGTACCCGCTCGACGAGGCGGTCGCGAGCGGGAACGACCAGGCCGCGCAACGATACGGTGAGCGCCGCCATCACGTCGTCACCGATGGACCCGCGCGGGGCGGGAGGCGCATCGTTCGACGACTCGGTCATGCGGGCGACTCTGTCAGAGCGGCCGGGGGCGGGACATGCGTAGTTGACACCCAGGTTTCCCCGGTTTCCCCGCGCTGCCCAGAGAAGAAGACGCACCGGTGTTGCGGCCGAGGACCGCCGATCGTTCTCTGCCGGGTGCCCGGGGGCAGCCACGACGCTGGGCTGATGTGGACCCCAGTCGCGCCGGTCACGGGTGCCGAAGCCGGACCTGACCTGGCCCTGCCCTACGTCATGTCACCGGACGATCACACGCCGCCGGCCACCCACCCCGGTGCCCTGGACACCGCTGCCGTGCGCCGCAGACTGCACGAGCACGGCGCCGTCCTCCTGCGCGGCTTCGATGTCGACGGCGTGGACGGGTTCGACCGCGTCGTACGCGCGATCGGGGGCCAGCCGCTGGCGTACACCGAGCGCTCGTCGCCGCGCAGCACGATCAAGGGGCAGGTGTACACCTCGACCGACTACCCGCCGGCGGAGGAGATCTTCCTGCACAACGAGAACTCGTACCAGGCGCGGTGGCCGTTGACGCTGTTCTTCTACTGCGCGCAGCCACCCGAGACGCAGGGCGCCACGCCGCTGGCCGACACGCGTACGGTGCTGCGGTTGATCGACCCGGCGGTCCGCGACGAGTTCGCCGCCCGCGGCTGGATGGTGGTCCGCAACTTCACCGACGGGTACGGGGTCCCCTGGCGGCAGGCGTTCGGCACCGAGGACCGGGCGGCCGTCGAGGCGTACTGCGCGGCCAACGGCATGGTCGCGGAGTGGGTGGGGACGAACGGGTTGCGGACCCGGGCCCGGCGCAGGGCCGTGCACCGGCACCCGGTGACCGGCGAGATGGTCTGGTTCAACCACCTCACCTTCTTCCACGTCACGACGCTCGCCCCCGACGTCGCCGAGGCGCTACGCGAGATGATGGACGAGGCCGATCTGCCGACGAACACCTACTACGGCGACGGCGCGCCGATCCCCGATGACGTGGTGGCGCACCTGCGCGACTGCTACCGCGCCGCGCTGCGCCGCTTCGACTGGCAGCAGGACGACGTGCTGGTGGTCGACAACATGCTGGCCGCGCACGGCCGCGAGCCCTTCACCGGACCACGCCGCATCGCGGTGGCGATGACCGAGGCGTACGACGACGAGCACGCCGGAGGCGACCGTGACGACCAGCACTGAGACCATCGCCGTGGCCGAGGCGGGAGCTGCCCTCTCCTACGCCCAACAGCAGGTGTGGTTCCTCGACCAGCTGCGCCCGGGTGCGGCGATCGACCAGCTGCTCTCGGCCGCCCTGCGGTTGCGCGGGCCGCTGGACGAGGCCGCGCTGACGACCGCGCTGGGCCAGGTCGCGGCCCGCCACGAGGTGCTGCGCACCCGCTACGAGGCAGACGGTGACACCGTCGTCCAGGTCGTCCACCCGGACGCGGAGGTCGAGCTGTCCACGGTCGACCTCTCCGGGCTGCCGGCCGAGGAGCGCGAGCGGCGGCTGCACGACATCCGGGTCACCGAGCTGCGTACCCCCATCGACCTGCGTAAGCAGGTGCCCTGGCGGGCCGGTCTCGTCCGGTTGGGTCCCGACGACACGGTGCTGTTGATCACCGTGCACCACATCGCCTTCGACGGCCGGTCCTGGGACCGGCTCGCGGCGGAACTCGACGTCCGGTACGCCGCCGCCCGGCGCGGCGAGGATCCCGGCCTGCCGCCGCTGGCCCGGCAGTATCGCGAGGTCGCGCGGCGGCCCGACGGCCACGACCCCGCCGGCCTGCGCTATTGGCGCGAGCACCTGGCCGGGGTGCAGCCGCTGGACCTGCCCACCGACGGCATCCGGCCGCCCGAGTGGGATCCGGCCGGCGACAGCGTCGAGCTGACCGTGCCCGCCGACGTGGCCGAGCGCCTGCGCGAGATCGGCCGCGCGGGGCGGGCCACGACCTTCATGGTGCACCTGGCGGCGTACCAGCTGCTGCTCGGCCGCCTCAGCGGGCGCGGCGACGTCGCGGTCGGCGTCTCGGTCGACACCCGCGCCGGCGCCGAGCAGGCAGCCCTGATCGGCATGTTCGTCAACACGGTCGTGCTGCGCGCGGCGATCGACCCCACGGCGGGTTTCCCCGCGTTGCTGGAGCAGGCGCGGCAGCGGACCATCGCCGCGCTCCGCCACCAGCACGTGCCGTTCGACCAGGTCGTGGCCGCCGTAGCCCCGACCCGTGACGCCTCGCGCAACCCGCTCTTCCAGGCCGCGTTCCGGCTCGCCGGTCGCCGCCGGCAGGCGTTCACCCTGGACGGCCTGGAGGTCGAGATCTGCCCGCCGGTCTGGGCCAGCTCGCCTTTCGACCTGTCGCTGTACCTGGCCGAGAACGCCGACGGGTCGCTCACCGGACAGCTCGTGTACCCGACGAGCCTGTTCACCCGCGCCCGCGCCGAGCGCATGGCGGCGGCCCACGTACGCCTGCTGACCGCGATCGCCGAGCACCACCGGCAGCCGGTCGGCGCCCTGGACCTCGTACCCGATGACGACCGGCGCCGGTTCGCGGCGTGGAACCGCACCGCCCTCGACCGGCCGGCGCGGTCGCTGCCGCGGTTGTTCCTGGCGCGGGCGGAGGCGACCCCGCACGCGGTGGCGGTCCGCTCGGACGCCGGGGAGCTCACCTACGCCGAGCTCGCCGACCGCGCCACGGCGCTCGCCCATCATCTGCGCGCACAGGGCGTGGCCGCGGAAACCCCGGTCGGCGTGGCCGTGGACCGCAGCGGCGACCTCGCCGTCGCCGTGCTCGCCGTCCTGCTGGCCGGCGGGGTGTACGTGCCCCTGCCACCCGAGTACCCGGCCGAACGGCTGGCCTACCTGACCGCCGACTCCGGTGCCGCGCTGATCCTCACCGACGGCACCACGAGAGTTGCCCTGCCGGCCGGCGTCCCGACGGTACGGCTGGACCAGCCGTTGCCGGCGGTCCGGTCCGGGGACCGTCGCGAGCTGCCCGACGCCGTCGACGACCAGGCCGCGTACCTGGTCCACACGTCGGGCTCGACCGGCCGCCCCAAGGGCGTCATGATCACCCACGCCGGCATCCGCAACCGCGTCCTCTGGTCGGTCGAGCGCTACCGGATGACCGCCGCCGACCGGCTGCTGCACAAGACCACGATCGGCTTCGACGCCGCGGTGTGGGAGATCCTGGCCCCGCTCGTGTCGGGCGGTTCGGTGGTGATGGCGCCACCCGACGGCCACCGCGACCCGGCCGTCATGATCGACGCGATCGTCCGCAGCGGCGCGACGATGCTCCAGGTCGTGCCCTCGGTGCTGCGGCTGCTGGTCGCCGATCCACGGCTGGGCGAGTGCACCTCGCTGCGGGTGGTCTGCTCGGCCGGTGAGGCGCTTCCGGCCGAGCTGTGCCGGCGCCTGGCGGGCGTGCTCGACGTCGAGGTGGTCAACACGTACGGCCCGACCGAGGCCTCGATCGACGCCACCGCCTGGACGTACCGCCCCGCCGACCCGGCACCGACCGTCCCGATCGGCGCGCCCCTGCCCAACACCCGGGTTTCCGTGGTGGACGCGGACGGCGGGCTCGTCGGCATCGGCACGCCCGGTGAACTGCGCATCGGCGGGGTCGGTCTGGCCCGCGGCTACCTCGGCCGGGCCGGGCTGACCGCCGAGCGATTCAGCCCGGACCCGTACGCCGACGAGCCGGGCGCCCGGTGGTACCACACCGGCGACCTGGTGCGATGGCGGCCGGACGGCGCACTGGAGTTCCTCGGCCGCACCGACGACCAGGTCAAGGTCAACGGTGTACGGGTCGAGCCGGACGAGATCCGGGCCGCGATCGAGGAACACCCCGAGGTGGATGCGGTCACGGTGCTCGCCCGACGCTCTGCCGAGGACGGAATCCGGCTGGTCGCGTACGTCGTACCGGCCGTCCCCGGCGACCTGCGCGAGCGGCTCGCCGAGCGGCTCCCCGCCGCGCTGGTGCCGGCGGTGTTCGTCGGGCTCGGCGCGTTGCCCCTGACCGTCAACGGCAAGGTCGACCGCGCCGCGCTGCCCGACCCCGCGCCGGCGGCCACGACGACGACCGACGGCGAACCGCGCACGCCGCTGGAGCGCGACATCGGGCAGCTGATGGCCGAGGTGCTCGGCGTCGAGCGCGTCGGCCTCACCGACGACTTCTTCGCGCTCGGCGGCCATTCCCTGATCGCGATCCGCCTGGTGCTTCGGCTGCGCCGGGCACTGGGCGTCGACCTGTCGGTGGGTGACTTCCTGGCCCGCCCGACGGTCGAGCGCCTGGCCGGTTGGCTCGGCGAGACCGCCCCGGCGGGCCCGGCCGAGGACCGGCTCGCGATCCGGCCCGCGCCCCGCGACAAGCCGCTGCCGCTCTCCTTCGGCCAGCAGCGGCTCTGGTTCCTCGACCAGCTCACCCCGGACACCACCGAGTACCTGATCCCGTTGGCGCTGCGCCTGCGCGGCGAGTTGGACCCGCGGCGGCTGCGCCGGGCGCTGCACGACGTCGTCCGGCGGCACGAGGTGCTGCGCACCCGCTACGTCGACCGCAACGGCGAACCGGTGCAGGTGATCGACGACGCCGACGCGGTCGAGTTCGAGGAGGTCGACCTCTCGGGCCTCCCGGACGCCGAGATCACGGGCCGTGACCTGTTGGAACGCGCCGCGAGCCGGCCGTTCGACCTGGCCCGCGAGCAGCCCCTGCGGGTGACCCTGATCCGGCTCGGCGACGGCGACCACCTGCTGCTGATGCTGGTGCACCACATCGCGTTCGACGCCTGGTCGATGGGCGTCTTCCTGCGCGACCTGGACGCCGCCTACCACGCCCCGCTGGGTCCGGCCGCGTCCATCCAGTACGCCGACTACGCGTTCTGGCAGCTCGACCGCGTCGCCGACACCGCAGGTCAACTGGGCTACTGGCGGGAACGCCTCGACGGTCTGACACCGGTGGAGCTGATCACCGACCGGCCGCGCGGCTCGCGACGCGACCCGCGCGGCGCCATCCTCGCCGTGGACGTGCCCGACGGGCTCGCGCACGAGCTGGTCACGCTCGCCGGCAGCCACGACGCCACCCCGTTCATGCTGCTGCTCGCCGCGTTCCAGGCGCTGCTCGCCCGATACACCGGCGCCACCGACATCGCGGTGGGCACCCCGGTGGCCGGGCGTACCCGGCCGGAGACGGAGGAGCTGGTCGGCTTCCTCACCAACACCCTGGTGATGCGCGCCGACCTGACCGGCGATCCGCGCTTCACCGAGCTGCTGGCGCAGGTGCGGGGGACGACGCTGGACGCCTTCGCCAACCAGGACCTGCCGTTCGAGCACCTGGTCGACGCCCTGCAGCCGGACCGGGACCTGTCGCGCAACCCGCTCTTCCAGATCATGTTCGACGTGCAGCACCTCGACCGCTTCCCCGCCACGCTGGGCGACGTGGCGATCGAGGCGCTCCGCGCCGGCGAGCCGGTGGCGAAGTTCGACCTCACGCTGACCGTGCAGCAGCGCGCCGGCGACCGGCTGCGCTGTGTCTTCGAGTACGCCACCGAGCTGTTCGACGCCGCGACGATCGAACGGCTGGCCGACCACTACCTGCGGCTGCTGTCGGGCGTCGTCGCCGACCCCGGAACCCGCACGGGTGACCTGGACCTGCTCGGCGAGCAGGAGTGGCGCCTCCTGCGGCAGTGGACGCCCGCCGAGGCGGAGCCGCTGTGCGTACCACAGCTCTTCGAGGCCCAGGTGCGGCGTACGCCGCACGCGACCGCGGTCGTCTTCGGCGCCGAGACCCTGACCTACGCGCAGCTCAACGAGCGGGCCAACGCGTTCGCCCGCTACCTGCGCGGGCGTGGGGTGACACCGGAGTCGGCGGTGGCGGTCTGTCTCGAACGCGGCATCGAGGCGGTGGTCGTGCTGCTGGGAGTGCTCAAGTCCGGCGGCGTGTACGCGCCCCTCGACCCGACGCACCCGGCCGACCGGCTCGAATTCATGATCGCCGACGCGGACGCGCGGATCGTCGTCACCACCGCGGACCTCGCCCACCGGTTCAGCGGGGGCACGTACGAGGTGGTGACCCACTTCTCGGGTCGGGTCGAGGACGACCCGCGCCCGGTCGCGGGTCCCGACCACCTCGCGTACCTCATCTACACCTCGGGGTCGACCGGCCGCCCGAAGGCCGTGATGATCGACCACCGCGCCTACGCCCACCACTGCCGGGTCATCGCCGACGCCTACGGCATCACCCCGGACGAGCGGGTGGTCCTGCTCTCCGCGCTCACCTTCGACGTGGCGATGGACCAGATCGCGGCCACCCTGCTGGCCGGCGCGACGATCGTGGTGAGCGACCCGGTGTTCTGGCCGCCCGCCGAGCTGCCCGGGAAGCTGGCCCGGTACGGCGTCACGATCATGGAGATCACCCCGGCGTACTACCGGGAGATGCTCGAGTACGACGTCAGCGACCTGCGCGGGCTCAAGCTGATGAACGTCGGCAGCGACGTCGTCACGGTCTCCGACGCCCGGCGCTGGAACGACACCGGGTTGCCCGGCCAGTTCCTGTGCAACTACGGGCCGACCGAGGCGACCGTGACCTGTTTCCTGCACCCGGTGCAGGGCGGGCTGGCCGACCAGCACCCGTCGGCGGCGCTGCCGATCGGCCGGCCGGTGCACGGCACCCGTGCCTACGTACTCGACGGCGACCTGCGGCCAGTGCCGGTGGGCGTGCCGGGCGAGCTGTGCCTGGGAGGCGTACGCCTGGCCCGCGGCTACCGCAACCGGCCCGGGCTGACCGCGACCCAGTTCGTGCCCGACCCGCTCTCCGGCGAGCCGGGCGCGCGCCTCTACCGCACGGGTGACCTCGTCCGCCTTCGCGGCGACGGCACGGTGGAGTTCCTCGGCCGCATCGACCAACAGGTCAAGATCCGCGGCCTGCGGATGGAGCTCGGTGAGATCGAGGCCGCCCTGGCCCGGCACCCGGCCGTGCAGGCCGCGGCCGTGAAGGCCGTCGAGGTCGCGCCCGGCGAGAAGGGACTCGCCGCCTACCTGGTCGCCCGGCCGGGCACCGAGCCGACCGTGACCGAGCTACGCGACCACATGCGTACGTTGCTGCCGGAGAACATGATCCCGTCGTGGTGGACGACGCTGCCGAGCCTGCCGCTGACCGCCAGCAAGAAGGTCGACCGCAAGGCGTTGCCCGCACCCGACGTGACCGACAGCAGTCCCCGGCGGATGCCCCGCGACCCCACCGAGCAGATCATCGCGGACATCTGGGCCGAGGTGCTGCGGTGCACGACGGTCGGCACCGACGACGACTTCTTCGCCATCGGCGGGCACTCGTTGCTGGCCACCCGGGTGCTGGCGCGACTGCACCAGACCTTTCAGGTGCGCCTGCCCCTGCGCTGCCTGTTCGAGTCACGCACGGTCGCCGACCTGGCCATGGCGGTGACGGCCGCGGTCGAGGCGGACATCGCGGCGCTCTCCGACACGGAGGTGGCGGGACTGGTCGGGTAACCGGACGCGCGGCCTCCGGGCCGAGCACTCACACTGGTGCGGTGGAGACTGATGGGGGTCGGGCGCCCAGCACCACACCGGGTCTGACCACGCCACCTGCTCTCGGAGGATCTCCGACGTCTGCTCACCGATGCCGATCACGAGCAGCAGGTCGTCTGAGGCGATGGCCAGCCGGTCACCCATCGGTGCAGCAGACCCGAGCCCTGGTCCGAAGGTTGCCGTGGGATTCGAGTCTTGGCTGTCCGAATCCCTACCGACTCCGCCTCGGCGGATCCCCGAGCCGTACGCCGATGCAGCATGGCACTTCAAGCCGTGTTAGCCGTCATCTTCGGTGACGGCTAACACGGCTGGTGCGGTACCGGCGCCGGAGTGTCGACGATCCGGCAGGTCAGGTGACCCCGATGTTCAGGTAGAAGTGGCCGAGCTTGAGCGAAAGAGAGGCGCCTCCGAAGTGGTGAATGAGCATGGCTAACAGGATGACGATCAAGATGCAGACGACGAGCCAGATCAGGAACCACACGAACCCTGGGATCCCGTAGCGACCGACGCGAGCCATCAAGCTCGCCCCCTCGCGGTTGGCGCCGCAGCAGGCAGCGCCACGCATGGACGTGTCGGCAGTCGATAGCTGCGCCCGGCGCTGGCGGACGTCTCCATACAGCCTCCTTCATCGAGGTGTCCGCGAAATTCCCTACCGAGGCGCGCGTCAAACTGTTGGTGAGCGCAACCGGATCAAGCTCCGCGTCCGCACCACCATGACCGCTCAAGAAACGACTCTGGCGCAGCACGTTGGCACCCCGCGCCTCACGGCCGGCGGCGCGGAGGGTTGACGCCGTCGCGACCCCCACTTGATCAAGTTGCTGCGGCGGGGCGAGCCGTCGGGCCAGGTCGGATGGCGTCGGCAGCCGCGACGACGGACGGGGCGACCTGGTCCCCGTTCTACGTGACCCTTCCGTACGAGCTGTACGAGGCTCAGGATCCCAACAGCTACCTGAGGCACATAGGCACATACGCCGATCAGCTCGCGGGCAAGGGCGCCGTCGAGCACATCTCGGCAAGAAGTCCGGACGACATGGTCGCGCAGCTCAACTGCAAGCTCGCGCCGGGCGACACGATCAAGGAACTGGTGATCGGGACGCACGGCAACACCTTGGGGACGTTCTTCCTACCGAGCGATGAGGTGAGATAGCAGTCGTCCGACTCGCTCCAGGCCGCCGCCCGCCGGCTGGGCCCAGTGCTCGGCGATCTCCAGAAGCGAATGGCGGGGCCACCGTCACCCTGCATGCGTGTGAGGTGGGCAACGCGGAGAAGGCGCTGCAGGACGTGGGCCGCGTCTTCGGCGCAAAGGGCGGCGAGATGGTAGGCCCCCGCCCGTTCGTGCGGCCTTCAAGCGGAACGACGCACGCCCATGCCGAGGGCCGTGAGGTTGGACATCACGGACCATCAATGTGCTACGCGAAGTGCTCGGCTCTGGGTTTCTTGCACATTGCGTGTTCGGTCGCCGGCAGGCGTTGCGTATCTACACGGTGACAACGGTCTTTCCCCTCGCATGGCCCGCGGCGACGTGCCGAATCGCGTCGGGCGCAGCGCCGAGGGGGTAGGCGCGGTCGATGACCGGCGTGACGGCACCGGACTCGATGTGTCGGCGCAGCTCGTCGAGGTCTGCGGCGCGCACCTTGGCGACCAGGTTGCGCAGCCGCTGGTGGGTGACCATCGACAGCAGCGGTGCTCGCAGCATCGCTCGGTCGAAGCCGCCGAGCAGCGGACCGCCGCCGTTCTCGCCGCCGACCAGGACCAGCGTTCCGCGGGGCGCGAGCGCGCGCCGTAACAGCCGCAGCGGCCGGTTGCCGGCGGTGTCGATGAGGACGTCGTACCGGGCGCCGTTGCGGTCGATCTCGTCGCGGGTGTAGTCGATGACGTCGGCGCCGAGGGACCGCACGAGGTCGGCCTTTCCGGTGCTGCACACACCGGTCACGGCGGCGCCGTACGCCTTGGCGAGCTGCACGGCGAAGCTGCCGACGCCGCCCGCGGCGCCGATGACCATCACCTGCTGGTCCGGCTGGACGCCGGCGCAGTCGCGCACCGCCTGCAGCGCGGTCACGCCGGAGATGGGCGTAACTGCGGCCTGCTCGAACGTGGTGTTCGCCGGCTTGCGCGTCAGCCGCCACCGGCGCGCGGTGGCGTACTCGGCGTACGAGCCGCTCTCGCAGACGCCGTAGACCTCGTCGCCGGGGCGCAGGTCGGTCACCGCCGCGCCGACGGCCTCCACCATCCCGGCGAGGTCGACGCCGCGCACCGGCACCTTGGGTCGGCGCAGGCCGAACCCGAACGCGCGCACCAAGTACGGGTAGCCGGTCATGACGTGCCACACGCCGGGGTCCACACCAGCGGCGCGGACCCGCACGAGCACCTCGTCGTCGCCGACAGGCGGCTGGTCGATGTCGCGTAGCTGCAGCACGTCGGCGGGGCCGTACACGTGCTGGACGATGGCTTTCATGGCGTCTCCTCCACGGAGGTGTCGGGGTACTGGAACACGTCGTCGAGCCGCACGCCGAAGACGTGCGCGATGAGGAAGGCAGTCTCCAGAGAGGGCGAGTACCGGCCCTGCTCGATGGCGATCACGGTCTGCCGGGTCACGCCGATACGGTTGGCGAGTTCGGCCTGGGTCATCTCGCCATGAGTGAAGCGCAGCGCCCGGATCGAGTTGGTCACGCGGGTTGGCTTCACCACTGCGGCAGCCGCCCGTGATACATGCCGATCTTTGCGACCGAGCCGAGGACCGCCGACAGCACGAACGCCAGATAGATCACGTTGGCGATCCAGAACCGGTCCCACCCGGCCATCGCCATCAGCATCGCCGCGACCGCGCCGATCACGAGGAACGACTGGCCGACGTGGTCGCCGAGCTGGCCAATCTGCCGGTCCCGGGCGTCGGCCACGCGCGCCGCCTTCGGGCTGACCATGCCGATCGCCATCTCGGCCACGATGTTCGCCACGATCGACGCGCCCACGGTCCATAACAGCGCCGCGGCGTAGGGGACGTCGGCCAGAGGCCGCCCGCCCGCGCGGCCCACGACGATCGTCACGTAGATCGCGTACGCCGCCAGAGCGACGACCAACATGATCCACGCGCGCTTCTCTCGGTGCGCCATGACCAGCTCCTCGATGTACAAAATCTTCGACACGGCAAAGGTAACCCAGACTTGACACCGTGTCCATTTTTTTTTACATCAGCCTGGCTGGGCACTGGCCGTCGGGCGCACACCCACGGTCGAAGGACTGCACCCCGACGGCGTTCCATCCATGACTAGGAGTGTCCGAAACCCCCTCCAGGGCTCCGGCCGGGCGAAGACCAGGCGTGGTGGGCGCGTCAGCGATGCGCGGCGTGTGATCGGCAGGGCGTCCTGCTTGAGGGTGCGGCACCCTGACATCGGCCAGAGTCGTGCGCATGGCCAGAGGCGGATGCGCGGGGCATCGTGGCGACGGCGCGGCGAGTGAGTCGCCCGCACCCGTACGCGTGCTGGGCAACCAGCTACGGCGTTCGCGAGAGCTCGGCGGGACGGCTGCTGGCGTTGTACGAGTTCTTGGCGGCAAACCACGGCCGCCTGGAGGTGCTCGGGGTCGACGCCGTGCACATTGAGCGGCGGGTGCACACGCCGGACAAGTTCGGCCTCGATGGTCGCCGGCTCTGTGTCCTCCGCCCAGGTCAGGCGCAGGTGGGTGTGCATCCACGCGGTCAGCCGCGCCTCGTCCTCGGAGACCAGGACGACGCGGTCGGTCCAGGTCGTCCGGTAGCCCTCGGCCACCAGCAGCCCGGCCAGGGTACGGCGCAGCGTCGAGCTGCCCGAACGCCTCAGATGGTTGCGCAGGATTCGGCCGCGGAGGCTAGTCGCTCGTCCGAGGTACAGCATCCGTAGCGACGGGTCGTTCTCGTTCGGCGGCCCGGGGAGGTCGGGAAGGATCGAGGGAGCGGCCCACCAGGCGTAGACGCCGCTGCCACGGCTGAGCCGCTTGACGGCGACATCGGGTCCGACCGGCACGCCGGAGAGCAACCGCAGGGCCTCGTCGACCCGAGCACCGTCGGCAGGGACGTGGTCGGGTCGCCGTTCGGCAATGGTCATCGAGACCATCGTAGGTCCCGGACGGCGCGTCACCGGGACCGGAAGGACCGGATGCCGCACGCGAGCGGGCGCCGTGGCGGCTCCGCGCGGGCCACGCTCGGCCGTCATGACGACTCTCGGTGTGGTATCCCGCCCACAGAACCCACCCGAACGTCTCCGGTCCGTCGTGCGCGCCGCCGAGGCCGGCCTCGAACAGTTGTGGCTCTGGGAGGACTGTTTCCTCGAGAGCGGACCAGAAGTACGGCAACGAGCCAGGATCGCTCGCCCCGGCACTGGAGCCGGGCACGTTCGCGGTGAATCCGCTGCTCTCCGGTCCACCATGGCGCCGGTGGGCCGAACTTGACGCCGGTGAAGCCGAGGCGCTCGGCTGGTACGCGCCGAGGTTCAGCATCTCGGCCGGGCCGGCCGGCCAGGTGTTAATCACCCCGGGAGACGTCCGAGGTGCTGTCATCGACCCGGCGCTGGTCGGAGACTCCGCCTGCTGTGGCCTCGCCGGCGGCGAGCCCAACTCGGTCTGCGTCAGCTGCGGCACGCCGGTGGCCATCCGGATCGACGACTGTGGCTGGTCCGAGCCCGGTCGACCGCCGCAAGCCTGGCTCGAAACACCACGTCATCACCGACGCCGGCGGGATCCCCTTCGCCGTTACGCTGACCGGCGGGAACAGACACGACTGCACCCAGACCACCGCCCTGCTCGACGCCATACCCGCGATCGGCGGCCGGCCAGGCCCACCGAGGCGGCGCCCCGACCGGCTATACGCCGATCGGGGCTACGACTACGACTACGACAGCCACCGTCAACAGGTCCGCGCCCGCGGCGTCACACCCGTCATCGCCCGACGCGGCACACCCCACGGCTCGGGCCTCGGTACCAAACGGTGGGTCGTGGAACGCCGAGCACCAGGTGCACGCCGGGCGCGGTGGGCGCGCCGGCGACGAAAGGGGGCGCCACGCCCACGATCGCGTGCGAGTGACGCGTAGCGGACGGCGAGACTGTCGGATTCGTGACGGCAACCTGGCGGAGCGGTGGGACGCGCCTACGCTGAGCGCACCTTTCGCCCGGCGAGCTCCGGAAGGAGCCGTCCCATGCCATCCATCCTCGCCACCGCTCTCCTCGCGGCCGCCTTGACGGCCGCACCCACCGCTGCCGCGTCTGCCACGCCCGGCGCTTTGGCTGGCTATCGCATGGTGGACCTCGGCACCCTCGGCGGCGACAGCAGCTACGCCAGCGCCATGAACGACCGCGGCGACGTGGTCGGCCGCGCCCAAGCCGCCGACGGCACCTACCGCGGGTTCCTCTGGCGCCACGGCCGGATGATCGATCTCGGCGCCTTCAACCCGATCGACGTCAACGACCGCGGCCAGGTCGTCGGCACCCGCGGCGACGGCTCCGGCGGGTACGTCTGGCACCGCGGTGTCCTGCGGCCGCTGGGCGCCCCGTCCACCCTGCCCGTGGCGATCAACAACCGCGGCCAGGTCCTCGGCCGCACCGACGCAGGCCCCGTCCTTTGGACGAACGGCCGTGCCCGGCCCTTGGCCCTCGGCGAGGTGTCCGACGTCAACGAGCGCGGCCAGGTCTCCGGCGGGGTGTACGTGCCGGGCGGCTTCCACGCCGCCCTGTGGCACAGTGGCCGGGTCACCGACCTCGGCGCCGGCCCCTTCGACCGCAGCAACACGTACGCCCTCAACGACCGCGGCTGGGTGATCGGCTGGCAGTTCTCGGCCGAGCAGGTCGAGCGCGGCATCCTCTGGCGGCACGGCCGCGCTCTGGACGTCGGCACCCTCGGCGGCAGCTTCACCCAGCTGCGGGCGATCAACAACCGCGGCGAGATCCTGGCCAGCTCCCAGGCCACCGACAGAAGCGCCCGCCCGGCGCTGTGGCGACGCGGCGTCCTGCACGACCTCAGCCTCGCCGGGGTCAGCACGGACGGCGAGGTCGTCGACCTCGATGACCGCGGCCGCATCGCCGCGTCGATCCGCCCGGTCTGGGGTGTCAGCCGCGCGGTCGTCTACCACCCGCGCTGACGGGGCCGGTCCCGGGCGGGCGACCGGTCGCGGTCGCCCGCCCGGATCAGACCCGGACGGCCTCCCACCCCGGCTCGGCGGCCAGGCGTCGGCGCAGACCCTCGCCCTCAATGGCGACGTTCGGCAGCCGGTCCAGCCACCGCGGCAGCCACGCCTCCGAGGTGCCCGACTGCCGTGAGAACGCCAGCGGACCACTTGGCCGGAGTTCTTCGAGAGTGGTGGGCCTCGTCGGAGGCGAAGGAAGCGGGCGGTGGGGTTTGAGGGCTCAAATGGCGGGGCAAGGGCGGCGCCATGCGCAGTGGGCTGATGAACAAACTGGAGCGGGCGTCCGCGCTGGATCGTGTGGGGGGCCGGCTCCAGCCGAAGGTGTGGTCGCTGCTGCGGCCGCAACGGGTCAAGGATGCTCTGCGGCATGGGACAAGCGGCTGGCGCGAAGACCACCAGTTCTACGCCAAGGAAGCCGGCATATGACATCGCGAGAGATTTGGACGATCGGGCACTGGACGTGTCCGGAATCGGCATTCCTGCAGCCATTGCACGAGCACGACATCAAACTGCTCGCCGACGTGCGCGCGCAGCCTGGATCGCGACGCAACCCGCAGTTCGGGCGCGACGCGATGCCGCGTTGGCTGACTCGGGCCGGCATCGACTACGTCCACCTGCCCGAACTAGGAGGCCGGCGCCGCAAGCAGGACGTGGACCCTGAAATCAACGCCGGATGGCGCCTGCCAAGCTTCGAAAACTACGCCGACTACACCCTCGCACCCGAGTATCGGAAAGGCATAGAGACATTGACCGGCCTCGCCGAAAACCACCGCGTCGCGGTCATGTGCGGCGAGCCAATGCCGTGGCGCTGCCACCGACTGCTCATCGCCAACACCCTCGCGGCCCAGAGCTGGACGGTGTGGCACCTGATCGGAGACGCCGAGCCACGACGGCACGAACTGGGCCAGTGGGGCGCGATGCCATCGGTCGACGCAGACGAACACGTGACGTACCCGGCAGCGTGACCACCAAGGAGCGAAAACCTCCTTGGCCAGTGTCTCGTCATGCAGCCTTGAACGGGTAATCCGGGTGGCGGATCTTGGAGCCGGTGGCGAATCCGGATTTCGGTTCGACGCGGTGGTTGCGCCAGCGGATGTAGTCGCCGACGGCGGCATCCTGCTCGGCGTGGCTGCGGTGGTCGGTGCCGTTGAGGGCGAAGTACCGCACCGCGGCGAACTCGGCCTCGATCCAGTTCAACCAGGAGGCGTAGGTCGGCAGGAACACCAGCTCCACCCGGTTGGCCGCGCACCAAACACGGACCTCGGGGTGCTTGGGTGGGGAGAAGTTGTCCACGACCAGATAGAGCCGCTGCTCGGGCCAGCGGCGACGCAGAGTCTTGAGGAAGCTCAGGAACTCGCGCCAGCGTTTGCGGTCACGGATGCGGTAATGCAGGCGCCCGGTGGCTAAGTCGAGGGCAGCGATCACGTGACGCACACCCTGATCACGGGTGTAGGTGGCCTCAACCGAACTGGTTGGCCCTGCGGGCGCCCGCGATCACCGGTGGCTCGCCCGGCCCGTCCGCGACGCCGAACTCGTCGCCGCCTACCGCGCGAACGCCCTGGTCGACGCCCACCGCGATGACCCGAAGTTCGGGTACCGGTTCCTGATCGATGAGGCCCACGAAGCAAGCGACCCGACGACAGTGGGATCGGTGGTGACGAGCGCGCTCGCGGACGCCGCGCTTTGTCAGCGGCAGAAGAGGACGTTCAACGCAACGCCGGCGAACCCCATCGAGGCGAAGGCGGGGACGTGTCGTCAAGACGTCATGGACGAGCTGCACGCTGCGAGTCGACCCCTGACCAGCGGAATTAACCCACCGGTCAGGGGTCGATCTTCGAGGTCTCAGAGGGCGGTCCGCAGTAACTTGATCTGATCTATACGTTGCGTCCGGTTGGTGGCCTTGCGGCAGATTCGCCATTGATGGCGACCAGTCGATG
>NZ_JBICSL010000028.1:0-67142 GCF_043197045.1 Micromonospora sp. NPDC049282 | reverse complement strand
GGTGTTGCCTTGCGTGCCTTGGAAGCCCTGGGCTCCTTGTGCGCCGGTGTCGCCCTGGGTGCCTTGCGCGCCTTGGGCGCCGGTGTTGCCTTGCGCACCTTGGGCGCCGGTGTTGCCTTGCGTGCCTTGGAAGCCCTGGGCTCCTTGTGCGCCGGTGTCGCCCTGGGTGCCTTGCGCGCCTTGGGCGCCGGTGTTGCCTTGCGCACCTTGGGCGCCGGTGTTGCCTTGCGTGCCTTGGGCGCCGGTGTTGCCTTGCCTGCCTTGGGCGCCGGTGTTGCCTTGCCTGCCCTGAGCGCCTTGTGCGCCGGTGTTGCCCTGAGCGCCCTGGAAGCCCTGAGCGCCGGTGTCACCCTGAGTGCCCTGAGCCCCTGTGTCGCCCTGCGCTCCTTGCGCGCCCTGCGGCCCTTGGGTGCCTTTAGGGCCCTTGGACTGATCATCCGGCTCCGGCTCGTAGTACTTGCCTCTGTCGTGCCCACCCCAGGGGCCCTGCCAACCCTGTGGTCCGCAGCCCGGTAGCGCCTCGGGGTATTGGTCCCACGAGTAGTCAGGTCCGACACCGTCCTGGTGGACAGTCAACCTGGACGGCGGCCAACCGCCGTGCTGGCCCAACGGGCCTGGTTGAACTATGTGCACTTTCTGGACGGACGATTCATCTGCCCGGGGTTGGGCTGCGGCTGCGGGCCCGCCCGTCATCCCGACCACCAGCAGGGCAGAACCCAATCCGGTAGCGGCGCGGCCGTGGTTTGCCGCCCTGCGCAGTCGTCGGTTGTTGCTCAAGACCCCTCCAGAGAGCCACCCGGGATAACCCAGAGACACATCTCGGTCACTGAAAGCTACTAGTGTGCGATCTGCAGCTTAGAAGCCCAATTGGCCACGTAAGAGAGTTTTGTCATTAAGAGGGACCTTCAAGCAATATGAACAATCCACGCTATTTGGTGCCGCAACGATAAGAAGCGCTGCCGGCCAGGCATCGCGAGCAATCTGCACCTTGAGGAAGGACGAGCCCGTACGCCCGACACCGGTTCGGGGCGTCGTTCCGCGACGTCGGCTTGTGCTGCCGGTCGGCGAAGGCGCGCTTTGCTGCAGTGGTAGCCGGGAGTGCCGCGCCGCGGCACCTTGGCCGACCGCACGCCTTCGGGAAGCCGGTGTCGCCGACGATCAGCACACCCCGGGTCGCCATGGTGATCGACGACGCGGTCCCGCGCATCCTCACGAACAGCGTCGGCGTCCCGGTCGGACCACCGCTACGGCCGGCCGCATCCCGTCCGGTGACACGTTCCCGACCACCAAGGGTCCAGCCGTTCCGGCGGCCCAGGCCGACACCGGGTTGCCCGTCCGGGCGCGCCCGGCGATGCGGCCCCGCCCGGCGAAATCGAGCCTCGATCCGCGCGTGCAGCCGGTTCAGATTCCTGGGGCCGCCGGGCGCGTGACGGGCCTGCCGCGGCAGCGCCGCCAGGCGCGGGAATGGCGAGGAGGGCTCAGCCGAGCACCAGACCGGGGTCGGGGTCCGGCTCGGGCGCCGGGCCGGGGATCTTGTATTCCTCGGTGAGGGTGGTCATCGGGCCCGGCCAGGTGGCCTGGGCGACCTCGATCGGCTTGTGCCGCTCGTCGTACGCGACGTGTAGCAGGTGCAGCACCGGCGTGTCCGGACGGATCTGCAGGATCTCCGCCTCCTCCCGGCTGGGCTGCCGGGCGCTGATCGTGTCGGTCGCGGTGGTGTACCGCCGGCCGATCGCCTCCTCGGCCTCCTGGTAGAGCGGACGGCCGAACGCCTCGGCCCGCTCGAGGGAGGTGCCGGCGGTGTCGGCGGGCAGGAACCAGGAGGCGCCGACCTCGACCGGGGAGTCGTCGGTGCGGACCAGGTGCCGCCGGCAGAGCAGCTCGGTGCCGTCGGTGACGCCGAACGCGTCGGCGACCTCGGGCGGGGCGGCGGCGCGGCCGACCGAGACGAGCTGCTGGCGGTACCGGGCGGCCAGGTCGGTGTGGTAGCCGCGGAAGCCGCCGTACCGGCCCCGGGAAAGGCGGTTCAGCCGCCGTCGGGTGCCCCGGACGTACGTGCCGGAGCCGGGCTTGGTGATCAGGATGCCCTCGACCCGTAGCTGGTCGACGGCGCGTTGGACGGTCTGCTTGGCGACCCCGAACATCTCGGCGATGGCCGGGATGGACGGCAGCCGCTCGCCGGGCCCCCAGTCGCCGCGGCGCACCTGGGCCTTGAGCTGCGCGGCGATCTGCCGGTGCGGGAACTCGGCCGCTCCCGGGTTGATCTGCATGCCCGCCTCCTCATGACAGCTAGGTTCCTAGGATGCCGTAGAGCGCGTGACCGCGCCACCCCGGACACGAAGAAACCGGGCCCCGACGAGGGAGCCCGGTTTCGACGAAAAGGGCCTACCAGGAGCCGGCGGTCGGGCCGGCGGAACCACCCCGACGGCGCAGGTACTTCTCGAACTCCTGGGCGATCTCGTCCCCGGTCAACGGCGTGATGCCGGCGTCGCCGACGCGTTCCTCCAGCTCACGTACGTACTCGCCGAGCTCGGCGTCCTGCTCGGCGGCGCTGCGCACCCGCTGCTCCCACTCGGCGGCCTCCTCGGCCAGGTCGGCCATCGGCACCGGCAGGTCGAGCACCTCCTCGACGCGGTGCAGCAGCGCCAGCGTGGCCTTCGGGCAGGGCGGGTTGTTGGCGTAGTGCGGGACGTGCACCCAGAACGACACCGCGTCCACCTCGGCCCGGGTGCACGCGTCGTGCAGCACCCCGACGATGCCGGTCGGGCCGTCGTAGCGGGTGGGGGTGAGCTGGTAGCGCTTGGCCGCGTCGGCATCCGACGCGCTGCCGCTGATCGGCAGCGGCCGGGTGTAGGGAACGTCGGCCAGCAACGCGCCGAGCAACACCACCCGCTCAACCTCCAGGCTGTGGCAGATCTCCAGCACCTGCTCGCAGAAGGTGCGCCAGCGCATGCTCGGCTCGATGCCGCGGATCAGCACCACGTCCCGCTCGGTGCCCTCCGGGCTCGCCACCATGAAGCGGGTGGTGGGCCATTCGACCCGCCGCGTCTCCCCGTCGGCCATGGTGATGGTCGGCCGGCTCACCTGGAAGTCGTAGAAGTCCTCCGGGTCCAGCTCGGTCACCTGCCGGGACTGCCAGACCTGCTCCAGATGCTCCACGGCGGCGGTGGAGGCGTCCGCGGCGTCGTTCCAGCCCTCGAAGGCCGCGATGGCGACCGGTGAGCGCAGGACCGGCAGCCCGTCGAACTCGGTCACGCCGTCACCTCGCCCTGCTCGTCGGGAGCGTCGCCACCGCGTCGCACGGTCGCGTCCCTGATGTCCTTCACGTCCGCCAGCCTACGTGCCGCCGCCGGAGCCGGCCCGTCGGCCGCGCCGGTCGCCCGGCCCGACCACCCGGTCCAACCGGATGAAAGGTACGCGGTGATCCGGCCGACACTATGTGGGAAGGCACGATCGGGCGCAACGATCGTCACCCGGGCGCACTAACCTGGCCGTGTGCCTACTTCGCTGCGCGACCTCCTGGCGGACCGGATCCTCATCGCCGACGGAGCGATGGGGACGATGCTCCACGCGGCCGACCTCACCCTCGACGACTTCGACGGCCTCGAGGGCTGCAACGAGATCCTCAACGTCACCCGGCCGGACGTGGTCCGTGGGGTGCACGACGCCTACCTGGCCGCCGGCGCGGACTGCGTGGAGACCAACACGTTCGGGGCCAACCTGCCCAACCTCGCCGAGTACGGCATCGCCGAGCGGATCCGCGAGCTGTCCGAGGCGGCCGCCCGGATCGCCCGGGAGGCCGCCGACGCCTACGCGACGCCGGAGCGACCGCGGTTCGTGCTCGGGTCGATGGGGCCGGGCACCAAGCTGCCGACCCTGGGCCACGCGAGCTACGCCTCGCTGCGCGACGCGTACCAGGAGAACGCCGCCGGCCTGATCGCCGGCGGCGCGGACGCCCTGATCATCGAGACCTGCCAGGACCTGCTCCAGGTGAAGGCCGCGGTGGTCGGCTCGAAGCGGGCCCGCGACGCCGCCGGCCGGGACGTGCCGATCATCTGCCAGGTGGCGATGGAGACCACCGGCACCATGCTGCTGGGCAGCGAGATCGGCGCGGCGCTGACCGCGATCGAGCCCCTCGGGGTCGACCTGATCGGGCTCAACTGCTCCACCGGCCCGGCCGAGATGGGCGAGCACCTGCGCTACCTGTCCCGGCACTCGCGCATCCCGGTGTCGGTGATGCCGAACGCCGGCCTGCCGGTGTTGACCGCCGACGGGGCCTACTTCCCGCTCGGCCCGGACGAGATGGCCGACGCGCTGGAGCAGTTCGTCGACGACTACGGCGTCGGGCTGATCGGCGGCTGCTGCGGCACCACGCCGGAGCACATCCGGGTGCTGGTGGAGCGGCTCGGCGGGCGGCGCCCGACGGCTCGGGAGCCCGAGTCGGAGGCCGGCGTCTCGTCCATCTACCACCACGTGCCGTTCGCCCAGGACGCCAGCGTCCTGATGGTGGGGGAGCGCACCAACGCCAACGGCTCGAAGGCGTTCCGCGACGCGATGCTCGCCGCCGACTGGCAGGCCTGCGTGGAGATCGCCCGCAACCAGGCCCGGGACGGCTCGCACCTGCTCGACCTCTGCGTCGACTACGTCGGCCGCGACGGCACGCAGGACATGCGGGAGCTGGCCGGCCGGTTCGCCACCGCGTCCACCCTGCCGATCGTGCTGGACTCCACCGAGCCGGCGGTGATCGAGGCAGGGCTGGAGATGCTCGGCGGTCGCTGCGTGGTCAACTCGGTGAACTTCGAGGACGGCGACGGCCCCGACTCCCGCTACGCGCGGGTCATGCCGGTGGTCAAGGAGCACGGCGCCGCCGTCGTGGCGCTGCTCATCGACGAGGAGGGCCAGGCCCGCACCCGGGAGTGGAAGGTACGGGTGGCCAGCCGGCTGATCGACGACCTGACCGGCCGGTGGGGGCTGCGCCGGGAGGACATCCTCATCGACGCGTTGACGTTTCCGATCGCCACCGGGCAGGAGGAGACGCGCCGCGACGGCATCGAGACGATCGAGGCGATCCGCGAGATCACCGCCCGCTACCCGGGGGTCAACTTCACCGCCGGCATCTCGAACGTGTCGTTCGGGCTGAATCCGGCGGCCCGGCAGGTGCTCAACTCGGTGTTCCTGCACGAGTGCGTCCAGGCCGGCCTCAGTTCGGCCATCGTGCACGCCAGCAAGATCCTGCCGATGTCGAAGATCCCCGACGCGCAACGCGAGGTGGCGCTCGACCTGGTCCACGACCGCCGTCGCGAGGGCTACGACCCGGTGCAGCGGTTCATCCAGGTGTTCGAGGGCGTCGACGCGGCGTCGGCACGGGCCACCCGGGCCGAGGAGCTGGCCGCGTTGCCGCTGGAGGAGCGGCTCAAGCGGCGGATCATCGACGGCGAGCGCAACGGCCTGGAGGCCGACCTGGACACCGCGATGGCCGAGGGCCGCACGCCGCTGTCCATCATCAACGACCTGCTGCTCGACGGCATGAAGGTGGTCGGCGAGCTGTTCGGCTCGGGCCAGATGCAGTTGCCGTTCGTGCTCCAGTCCGCCGAGGTGATGAAGACCGCGGTGGCCTACCTGGAGCCGCACATGGAGAAGGCGGACGACGACGGCAAGGGCCGGATCGTGCTCGCCACCGTGAAGGGCGACGTGCACGACATCGGCAAGAACCTGGTCGACATCATCCTGTCCAACAACGGCTACGACGTGGTCAACATCGGCATCAAGCAGCCGATCAACGCCATCCTCGACGCGGCCGAGGAGCACCGGGCCGACGCCATCGGCATGTCCGGCCTGCTGGTCAAGAGCACGGTCATCATGAAGGAGAACCTGGCCGAGATGGCCTCGCGCGGCGTCGCCGAGCGCTGGCCGGTGCTGCTCGGCGGGGCGGCGCTGACCCGGGCGTACGTGGAGGACGACCTGCGGTCGATCTACCCGGGCCAGGTGCACTACGCCCGCGACGCGTTCGAGGGGTTGTCCCTGATGGACCGGGTGATGGCCGCCAAGCGTGGTGGCGCGCCGATGGTCGACCCGGAGCGGGAGGCCGCGCTGGCGGCCCGCCGTAAGCGCCGGGAGCGGCAGCGGACGCAGGTCCGCGAGGCGCTGCCCGAGCTGGACGACGCCTCGGTCCGCTCCGACGTGGCCGTGGCGGTGGGCGTGCCCACCCCGCCGTTCTTCGGCACCCGGGTGGTCAAGGGCGTGCCGCTGGCCGACTACGCGGCGTTGCTCGACGAGCGGGCCACGTTCCTGGGCCAGTGGGGGCTGCGCGGCGCCCGTGGCGGCAAGGGTCCGTCCTACGAGGAGCTGGTGGAGACCGAGGGCCGGCCCCGGCTGCGCTACTGGCTGGACCGGTTGATCTCCGACCAGGTGCTGGAGGCGGCCGTGGTGTACGGCTACTTCCCGGCGTACGCCGAGGGCAACGATCTGGTGGTGCTGGACGAGAACGGGCACAGCGAGCGGACCCGGTTCTCCTTCCCCCGGCAGCGGCAGGAGCGCCGGCTGTGCCTGGCCGACTTCTTCCGGCCGAAGGGCGAGCAGCTCGACGTGGTGGCGCTGCAACTGGTCACCGTCGGGCAGCCGGTCAGCGAATACACGGCGAAGATGTTCGCGGCCAACGAATACCGCGACTACCTGGAGGTGCACGGCCTGTCCGTGCAGCTCACCGAGGCGCTGGCGGAATACTGGCACCGGCGGATCCGCGCCGAGCTGGTGCTGCCGGATGGCCGTACCGTCGCCGACGACGACCCGGCCGACCTGGCCGGCCTGCTGCGCACCGACTACCGGGGCTGCCGGTACGCGTTCGGCTACCCGGCCTGCCCGGACCTGGAGGACCGGGCGAAGGTCGTGGGGTTGCTCGGCGCGGAGCGGATCGGGGTGCAGTTGTCGGAGGAGTTCCAGCTCGAGCCGGAGCAGGCCACCGACGCGATCGTGGTGCACCACCCGGAGGCGAACTACTTCAACGCCAAATAGGGCGTCCTGACCTTTGATCCACTCCACTTCGCCGAGGTGGCGGTATCCCACTCGCCCCGATGCCGCCACCTCCCCGAGCTGGTGTGGATCAAGCGGCGCTCAGGCCACGCCGAGCGTCGCGGCGAGCAGCGGCGGCGGCCAGGGCACGGCCCGCGCGGGCCGCTTGGTCGATCTGACGGTACGCCCGGGCAGCCTGCACGCGATGCTCGTCCCTCACGTGTCCGCTGCCCGTGAACCATCTCAGCCCCGGGTTCTGCTCCCGAAGCGCCCTCAAGCCGGTCCAGGCGGGCCCTCCTCGGCAGTACTTGCAGACGGTGTACTCGACCACGAAGGCGCACCGGCCATCCAGGTTGACCGCCCGCTTTGATCGCCTCGGCCTGCCGCCGCGTCGGTCGGTGGGAACGGCGGATCTCCGTCCCACCGCGAGTCGCCGGCGACCGGACGGATGGTCACAGCGTGGTGCCGGCGGCCTTCGCGGCGTCCATCAAGGGCTTCCGGATGTGCTTCGGCAAGCTGTCCAGCAGGGCGCGCCGGCGCCTGAGGGGGATGCCGGCGGCGAGGACCGCTGCCCAGCGGGCCGGCATCTCGCCCAGCAACAGGCGTACCCGCTCGTCGTCGAGGCTCGCGGCCACCAGCGCGGCCTGCCGGGCCGGCAACCAGGCCAGCACCGCCGCCTGGTGTGGCGTGGGTAGCGCGTCGATGGCGGCCACGACGGCGGGCGGCACGACGTGGGTCGGGATCCGGGGGCTGAGGACGGCGGCTGCGCGTTCGGGTTCCAGGAAGGGCAGGAGCGACAGCAGCCAGCCGGTGCCGAGGCTGGACTCGAGCCAGGCGGCGCCGCTGGTGATGGCGGATGCGGGCAGCGCCGCCGCGGCTGCCGGCGGCGGCAGGCGGCCGATCCGCGCCGCCTCGCCGAGGTGGTCGGCCCGTCCGGGCGGCATCTCCGCCAGCACCTCGGCGACCCGCTCGGGCGTCATCCGCGCCAGGATCGCGCCGGCCGGCAGGTCGTTTCCGAGTAACCGGGCCACCTGTGGACTGGGCAGCGACGACAGCAGCGCGGCGGCTCGTGCCGGATCAGTGCGCCCGATCACCCTGGCGGCCTGGTCGTCCGGCAGCGCCCGTAGTGCGGCGACGGCACGGTCGTCGGGCATGGCGGACAGCTCGGCGGCCATCCGCGCCGGGGCGTCCGCGATGATCCGCTTCATGGCGCCGGCCCACGAATGTGTCTCCGAGTCGGTCGACCGGTCCATCTCGTCCAGGCCCGGCACCCGCAGTGCCATGACCCGGGCCGGCGGCAGGCCGGCCAGCCGTCTGCCCAGGGTGATCCACCGCTCGGTCCGGAGGATCGCGGTCAGGCTGTCGTCGGGCATCTCGGCCAGCAGCGTCGCGGCGTGGTCCGACGGCAGGTCGTCGAGCAGGCCGCGGGCCTGTGTCGGCGTGGTTTCCGCGAGGACGACTGCGGCCCGCGCGACCGGCATGGTGACCAGGACCCGGAGGGTCAACTCGCGGGGAAGGAGGAGCAGTCGCGCCGCGGCCAGCTCTTCGTCCATCCCGCCGAGGAGCGCCGCGCATCGGTCCAGGGGGAGGGCGGCGAGGCGGCGGGCGGCGGCCGGCTCGTCCATCTCCGCCAGCACCCGTGCGGCGTCGTCCGGGCTCATGGTCGTGAGCTGGTCGACGGACTGCCGCAGCGGCATGCTCGCCATCCGTTGCGCCGTCGAGCGCGCCTGGCCGGCGTCGACGTAGATGTGGCCCTGTGCCACCTGGTAGACGCGGGCGTGGTCGCGGGCGGCGGCGGTCATCTCGACGCGCTCCGCCGGCGTCGGGCCCGGCTCGTCAGCCATCGCCCCGCACGTGGATGTCGCCCTGCCCGACCTGGTAGACCCGGCTGTGGCCGGTGGCCGTGGCCCGCTGCGTCACGTCGCCGTGCCAGTTGCGGTCGGAGGTCGGCAGGGCGGGGAGCAACTCCTCGTCGAGGAGGCGTCGTAGCTCGGCCTCGGCGGCCGGTTCCCGTGCCAGCAGGCGCAGCAGGCGGTGTTGCCACTGCTGGGACAGGTCGGCCTGAAGGCCGACGCGGTCCGCTTCCGAGGCGGCGACGAGGTCGGCGCGGGTGTCCACCAGTTCCGCCTCGATGACCTCCGCGCGTTCCGGGTGGAAACGCCGCCAGAAGGTGTCGACCGTCGACTTCGCCGTCGACCAGGCATCGGTCGCCAGTAGCGCGACGAAGGTCGTGCTCGCGGCGTTGGCCAGGGCCCACAACTGCGGATCCATGTCGAGACTCCCACTGTCGACTCGTCGGCGTCGACTCAGCGTAGTCGATGGCGTACCGCCGCCCGGGGTCCTGGTTGCCGGACGGGGATGGTCACTCGGATGGGTTTTCGCCTTCTCTTCCGGTTATGTGAAGAAGTGTCCGGTCTTAGCGTGGAGTCGCGCGCCAGCGAAGGACCGACGGCCGTCGGAGCCTGGCGTGACCCGATCGAGAGGCGACGACCATGCCCGACATTTCGCGACGTACGCTGCTCCAGGCCACCGCGGCCGTCGGCGCCGGGGCGGTTGTCGCACCGGCCGTGTTCGCCGGGGCCGCCGGGGCCGCCACCGGCACCGACGGCTCGGGAGCGCCGATCTGGGCCGAGTGCCCGCCGGCGCAGTTGACCGGCCGGATCGTGCGCTTCGGCGATCCCGACTATCCGACCGCGAGCCTCGGCTGGGACGAGTTGTTCGTGCGCAACCCGCTGGTCATCGTGTTCGCGCAGAACACCCAGGACGTGGTGAACGCGCTCGCCTGGTCCCGGCAGAACGACGTCGCGCTGCGCGTGCGTAGCGGCCGGCACAGCCTCGAGGGCTGGTCGAACGTGGACAACGGCATCGTCATCGACGTCAGCGAGCTGAAGTCGGCCCAGATCGATCGGCCCGCGCTCACCGCGCGGGTGGGCGCCGGGCTCAACCAGTTGGAGGCGGTCACCGCGCTCGCCCAGCAGGGCCTCGCCGTGACGACCGGTACGGAGGGAAGTGTGGGTCTGTCCGGCGCGACCCTCGGGGGCGGCTTCGGATTCCTCACCCGCTGGCTCGGGATGGCCTGCGACAACCTGATCGGGGCGGAGATCGTCGTCGCGTCGGGCGCCAACGGCGCCAGGGCGGTCGAGGTGGACCTGAGGAACCACGCGGACCTGCTCTGGGCCTTGCGCGGGGCGGGTAACGGCAACTTCGGCATCGTCACCTCGCTGACCTACCGGGTGGCCCCGCTGCGCGGCGTCGCCTACCTCCAGGCGACCTGGTCGGGCCTGGACGACCTGCGGGAGGTCTTCGACCGGTGGCAGCGCACCGCGCCGTTCACCGACGTGCGCCTCGGCTCCCAGCTCGAGATCCACAAGTCGCAGATCCTGCTGTTCGGCGTGCTCGCCGAGGGCACCGAGGCGGAGGCGAGGAGGCTGCTGGAGCCGGTCCTGTCGGTCGGCAGCCCGCAGGTCACCGTGCAGATCGGCGGTTGGGGCGAGATCTACGCCGGATTCCAGGTGCCGACCGCGGACGAGCCCGCGAACTGGAAGTTCTTCTCCCAGTTCACCCGCAGGCCGTTCCCGCCCGAGGCGATCGAGATCATCCGCTCGTTCATGGCGGTCGCGCCCACCGAGGACAGCAACTTCTTCACCCAGGCGTTCGGCGTCGGCGCGCAGGCGAGGCAGCCGGTCGGCGGCTCGGCGTTCCCGCACCGCGACGCGATCTTCTACTCCGAGCCGGGCGCCGGCTGGGGGACCCGGGGGGTGCCGGACAGCGGCGACGCCCTCACCCCGGCCGCCCAGGCGTGGATCGCCGAGTTCAGCCAGGCACTGCGTCCCTACGTGGACGGCGCCTACGTCAACGTGCCAAACATCGGTATGCAGGAGTGGGAGACCGCGTACTGGGGGCCGAACGTCGAGCGCCTCCGCAGGATCAAGGCGTGGTACGACCCGCACAACGTCTTCCAGTACGAGCAGAGCATCCCGCCCGCGTCCTGCTGACCCCGCCCAGCCGCAGGGACGGGTGCCGGGGTCAGCTCGCGCGCGGCGCGTACATGATGACCGCGACGCCGACCAGGCAGATGGCCGCGCCGACGAGGTCGTAGCGGTCGGGCCGGAATCTGTCGACCACCATGCCCCAGGCCAGCGACCCGGCGACGAAGATGCCGCCGTAGGCGGCGAGGATGCGCCCGAAGTTCGGGTCGGGCTGGAACGTGGCCACGAAGCCGTAGACGCCCAGCGCGACGATCCCGCCCGCGACCCAGAGCAGTCCACGGTTCTCGCGCCAGCCCTGCCAGACCAGCCAGGCGCCACCGATCTCGGCCAGCGCGGCGACCAGGAACAGCAGGATGGAGCGGGCGACCGTCATGCATCCGACCGTACCGTCACGATCTTGTCGCCGGGCCGGCAGGCGCAGTCGCCACCCGCGCAGCCGGCGCGGTGGCCGCGCCGGGCGGCCCACCACCAGGACAGGCCGGCGAGCCCGGCCAGGGCGACCGCGACCCCGGGCAGGAAGCGGGTCACCGCCGCCCAGCCGCCGCCGGCCAGGACGCCGGCGGCCAGCAGGAGCGGCAGTACGCAGCACGCGGCGCAGGCCGCGCCGGCGAGCCCGGTCAGGCCGGTGGGCAGCCGCCGGCGCAGCCGGTCAGCGGGGTTCGGCACGGTCGTTCCTCCCGGCGAGTTCGGCGAAGGGCAGCGGGCAGCAGGAACTGCCGGCGCAGGCGATCAGGTCGTCGCAGCCGGCCGAGATCGCGGCCCGCAGCGTGTCCCGGATGACGGTGAGGTCCGCGAGCCGCTGCTCCACCTCGGCGAGCTTCTCCCCGGCGCGGGCCCGCAGGCCGGTGTCGCGACCGTGCCGGTGCCGGCCGGCGTCGAGCAGCTCGGCGACCTCGGCGAGAGTGAAGCCGAGGTGTTGCGCGGTCTTGACCACCCGCAGCAGGGTGACCGTCTCGGCCGGGTAGAGCCGGTGTCCGCCCGGGGAGCGCCGCGGCGCGTCGAGCAGCCCTCGCCGCTCGTAGTAGCGCAGCGTCTGCACGTTCACCCCGGCCGCGTCCGCGAGTTGGCCGGTGCGCAGGCCCGTCACGGGCGGGGCGCGGGCGCGGCCCGCCGGGCGAGGGCGTCGAGCACGTCGACCTGGGCGGGCGGCACCCGGATGTCGAGCGTCAGCGCGTCGCCCTCCGGTCGAATGAGGTCGAACGTGAAGAAGGAGCAGCACGCCGACTCGCGGGCGATCAGGTCCCGGACGACCGGCTCGGCGGCGTCGTCGAGCCGCAGCCGCAGCCGCCGGGGCGACGGTCGATCCGTGTCGCGGACGGCGTCGCGGAACAGCCGGTCGAACTCGGCCAGCCGCAGTGGCCGTTCGGCGGTCGGCAGGGTGCAGGCGTCGGGCGCCCAGTCGTGTTCGTCGGTCACCCATAGACGGTAAGCCCGTACCGGGGTACCGGATGCAAGTCGCCGGCGGCGAAGATCCGGTCGAGGCCCAGCGGCGCCCGGGCCGGCCGGGCCCGGGCGCCGGGAACCTTTCAGTACGCGTAGGTGACCGAGATCGTGGCGGCCGGGCAGTTGTTCGCCCAACTGGTCAGCGCGCTCTTCTCCGCGCTGTCCACGGTCAGCCGCCAGCGGATCTTCACCGCCACCCACTCGCCGACGTAGCGGCAGCGGGCCGAGGCGTACGGCGGCAGCCAGGTCCCCGGGTCCTGGTCGCCCTTGGCCTGGTTGACATTGTCGGTCACCGCGGCCAGAGCGCGTGCGTCGCCCAGGTCGTTCGCGTACGCCTGCCGGCGGCTGGTGGACCAGGTCCGCGCGCCGGAGTCCCAGGCCTCGGCGAGCGGGACCATGTGGTCGATGTCCACGTCGCCGGTGGCGGTCCAGGTGGCGTTGTCGTAGTAGGAGTACCAGCGGCCGCCGGAGAGCGTGCAGGTGCCGCTGATCGTGGGCTTCGTGGTGGCTTCGGCGTAGAGCACCTCGTTGCGGGTGTTGCAGCCGTCGCCGTCGGCGTCGATCCAGTGCGGGAACAGGTCCCGGCTGTAGCCGGTGCGGACCTCGGTGGCGACGGACAGGCCGGCGACCGCGGTGGTGAGCGAGGCGGAGTAACCGGCGGCGGGGGCGGGCTGGGCGAGGCCGAGGGTGGTGGCCACGATCGCGGCGAGGCTGGTGGCCGTGGCGCGCAGGGTGCGGGACATGGGACTCCATCCGAATGGGATTGGCTCTTACCTGGCCTCCATATAGACAGACGTAGAAGTAATGGTCCAGCTCAACTTCCGTGAACATCTGTTGACCATCCCCCCACTACCTGCGACGGGGTCGGGAATAAGGGGTGTGCCGCCCGGCCCGGCGGGCTACCGTCCGGAGTACGGCCGACGCCGGCACGCCGAGCGCCGCGTCCCCATCCGCGCCGTCCGGTTGACGCGGCGGAGACGCCTCAGGGCGAGCATGGGTACGACGAAAGGGGCGGAAATGGCCGACCAGGTGACGTTGAAGGTGCCGCCGGACCCCGCGCCCGTGCTGGTCGCGCCGGCCCGACCGGCGCAGGTCGGGCCGCCGAGCAGCCTGGACCTGTGGGCCCGCGCCCAGGTGCTGCACCGCTGCTTCGGCGACGACGACGGCGAGCCGCACATCATGCGCGGACTGGACTGACCGGGCGGATCACTCCACCGTCGCGGAACCGAGCAGCGCGGCGGTGGGCAGCGCCAACATCCCGTCGGCGTCCCGACAGCCGGCGGTGAGCCGGTCGTACTCCCGGCGGATGCGAGCCCGCACCGCCGGCTCCTGCCGCTGCACGACCAGCCCGATCGCGCTGATGCCGGCCGCCGGCCCGGCCCACCAGTCGTCCGGGTCCGCGCGGTGGGTCCAGCTCAGCGTCGCGCATCCGGCGTCGACCAGGCCGGCGGTGGACAGCAGCCCGGTCACGCCCGGCCCGGTGCGCGGGAAGTCCCGCCCGGGCGCCAGCCGCGGCAGGTCGGTCGGCGGCGCCACCCCGGCGGCGTCGAGCGCCTCGCCCCACAGTCGCTGCAACGGCGGGTGCGGGGACGGCCAGAGCGTCACCGCCACCCGCCCGCCGGGGCCGTCGAGCACCCGCCGCCCGGCCCGCACCGCCGCCGCGTCAAGCAGCGCCTCCGCCGGGTACGCGCAGAGCCGGCCGAAGCTGCGCCGGTACGCCTGCGCCCGCCCGGCCCAGCGGGACCGCTCGTGGGCGTCGAAGTCCACTTCGATCATGAGCGGCAGCGTACGGGCCCCACGGGCGGGCCGATGCCCCCTATGGTGGCGGGCATGACGACGGTGCTGGTGGCGGTGGGCCTGCTCCTGCTCGGGGCGGGCGTGGTCGGCTACGTCTGGCGGCGGGACCGGCACCGGACCGTCGACGAGGACCCGGAGGCGATCCGGGCGGCCCGGGCCGAGCGGCACCGGCGGGCGGCCGAGCGGGCGCGCGCCGAGCACGACGGCTGGAACAGCGGCGGGCACGGCTTCACCGGCTGACGGCGCGGGTCAGCGCACCGCCGCGCCCGCGCGGGCCAGCGCGTCCCGCCAGGACCGGGTGCGGAACGCGGCGCCCTCGTTGAACACGACGTCGAGGAAGCCGGGCCCGTCCGCGGTCGGCGGGGTGCGGTGGGCCCAGAACTCGTCCAGCGCGCGCCGCTGCTCCGCGCTGGGCGACGGGGAGATGTCGGAGCCCCGCCCGACGATCGGGTAGCGCCGGCCGCCCACGGTCAGCAGCAGCGTGCCCAGCCGGGTCAGCCGGCCCTCCACCTGGCCGGCGGGCGCGGCGAACACCTCGGCGCCGTGCCGGTCGCGGGCCCGCAGCCAGCCCTGGTCGAGGGTCATCAGCACCGGCACGCACCGCCGGCCGTTCCAGAGACTGCGTCGCCAGTGGACGACGCCGGCGAGGGCCACGTCGGAAGTCACGGCGGGCACTGTACCGGGGCGGGTCCGCACCGACCGGTGGTGGACCGAGAAGGACGTGCCGGGGATCGGCGCGTACCCCGAGATCCACTGGCAGGTCGACTACCCGAGCTTCGCCTGCTCCCGGGCCCCCGGCCCGACCGACCGGCGCTACCAGGCGGTGGTGCGGCTCGCGCCGGCCGACGCGCGCGCCCTGACCACCGCGTACACCTGGGCGCCGGTGACCGGCGCGGCGCCCGAGGTCTGGCCGGCGCTGGCCGGGTACGTGCCGGCCGCCGCGCGCTGGGAGCGCCGCGCCGACCACGGCGCCGGCGCCGCCGAGGTGTTCCTCGACCCCGGCCGGGCGCTGCTGTTGGTCACCGCCGTCGACACGTGATGAACGATCGCCGCCGCCGGTGCGTGAGAGCCGGTGGAACCGGGGTACTGCGGCGGTACGGGGTCGGACAGTCGGAGGTGGTCGTGGGGGACAGGGTGGGACGACGGGGGTTCGGGCCGCTCGCCGGGTTGCTGGTGGCCGCGGTGGTGGCGGCCGGCTGCATGGGCGGCGGGCTCGACCAGGGCGAGCCGCAGCAGCCCGGTCCGCGGCCGAGCGGGCAACCGGCGTCCCCGGACGCGGCGACCACCCGGGCGGACGGGACCACGAGCGTCGCCGAGTTCAAGCAGGACTTCTCCGACGCCGTCGCGGGCGCCGAACAGTACTGGACCGCGCGGTTCCGCGCCTCGGGGGAGCGGTTCCGGCCGATCCGGCGGGTGGTGCCCTACACCCGGGCCGGCGAGGTGTCCTGCGGCGGGCAGGGGCTGCCGCGCAACAACGCGGTCTACTGCTCGGCCGGCGACTTCATCGCCTACGACGTGAACTGGTCGGTGTCGGCATTCCGGCAGGTCGGCGACGCGTTCCTGTTCTACCTGCTCGGCCACGAGTACGCGCACGGCGTGCAGACCCGGCTCGGCATCCGCTACAACTTCACCATCCAGCAGGAGTTGCAGGCCGACTGCATGGCCGGGGCGTACCTCGGCGACAGCGTGCGTGCCGGGACCCTCAAGCTGGAGGAGGGCGACCTGGACGAGTTCCGGGAAGGGCTGCTGGCCGTCGGCGACGACCCGGACCAGCCCTGGTTCGCCGAGGGCGCGCACGGCACCGCCGAACAGCGCTCCGAGAAGTTCTTCGCCGGCTACGAGAACTCGCTGGACGCCTGCGGCCTCCGTTGATGCCGCAGGTCACCCTGATCGGGGAGGGCGCCGGTCCGGCGGCGGGCGGCTGGCAGGATCGGCGGGGTACGCGTACCGAAGGAGGCCCCCGCTGAGCAGCCCACACCCCGCCGCCGTGCTCTTCGACATGGACGGCACCCTGGTCGACAGCGAGAAGCTGTGGGACGTCGCCCTGCAGGAGCTGGCCGCCGTCTACGGCGGCACCCTGTCCGACGCGGCCCGCCGCGCGATCGTCGGCACCGGGATGGCCGACGCGATGCGAATCGTGCACGACGACCTGAGCCAGCCGGAGCGGGACCCGCAGGCCAGCGCCGACTGGATCAGCGCGCGGATCCTGGACCTGTTCCGCACCGGGCTGCGCTGGCGTCCGGGCGCGCTGGCGCTGCTGCGCGCGGTACGCGCCGCCGGCATCCCCACCGCGCTGGTCACCTCCAGCGGCCGGTCGCTCGTCGAGGTCGCCCTGGACACGCTGGGGCGCGACAGCTTCGACGCGGTGGTCTGCGGCGACGAGGTGGGCGAGGCCAAGCCGCACCCGGAGCCCTACCTGACCGCCGCGAAGCTGCTCGGCGTGCCGATCGAGCGGTGCGTGGCGATCGAGGACTCGCCGACCGGCGTGGCGAGCGCGCTGGCCGCCGGGGCGGCGGTGCTTGCCGTGCCGGCCGAGGTGCCGCTGCCTGCGACCGACGGGGTGCACCAGGTGGAGAGCCTCACCACGGCGGACCTGGAGTTGCTCGCCGCCCTGCTCGACTGAAAGGAGGGGCCCCTTCTTATCGCCAGGCGATACGAAGGGGCCCCTCCTTTCATCTCAGTCGTGGGCGATGGCGCCGAGGACGTTGATCCGCGCGGCGCGGATCGCCGGCAGCACCGCCGCCACCACGCCGATGATCGCGGCCAGGATCAGGAACGTCACCATCTGGCCCCAGGGCAGGACCAGGTCGGTGATGCCCTCGTCCTTCAGGGCCCGGACCACGGCCGCGCCGAGACCGGTGCCGACCACCACACCCAGCAGCGCGCCGAAGATCGAGATCACCACCGCCTCGACGGTGATCATGCGCATGGTCTGCGCCCGACGCAGGCCGATCGCCCGCAGCAGACCCAGCTCACGGGTCCGCTCCAGCACCGACAGCGCGAGCGTGTTGATGATGCCCAGCACCGCGATCACGATGGCCAGCGCCAGCAGGATCTGGATCATCCGCAGCGGGGTGTCCAGCTGGCTGGTCTGCTGCTTGATGAACGCGGCCCGGTCCGCCACCGACACCTCGGGGCTGTCCGCCAGCAGCCGCTCGACCTGCGGTTGCACCGCGGCGACCGAGGTGCCCGGGGCGAGCTGGACGAAGCCCTGGATGGGCTGCGGGATGGCGAAGTCGGCCGCCGCCTGCGGCGGCAGCACCACCGGATTGGTCAGCTGCGAACTCTCGTAGATGCCGCTGACCGTGTAGGTGCGGGTGTCGCCGCGGGACAGTTGCACCGGAACGGTCGAGCCGACCGACAGGTTGCGGGACTTCGCGGTGTCCGAGCTGAGCAGCATCTGGTCCGGGGCCAGCCGGCTGATGTCACCGGCGGTGGCCTTCGCCCCGAAGATCTGCTGGAGCGCGGCCACGTCGCTCGACGCCGCCACCCAGGTCCGCTCGCCGCCGACGGTGGCCATGTCGCCGTACTCGCCGTCGACCAGCCGCACCCCCGGGATCGCGGCGGTCCTCTCCAGCACCGCCGGGTCGAAACTCGCCGGGCGCGGCCCGGACGAGGAGCCGGAGATCACCAGCTCGGCCTTGATGGTGTCCTCGGCGAGCGCGCCGATGCTGCCCTTCGCCGAGTCCAGGATCACCGTCACGCCGGTCACCAGCGCGATGCCGACCATCAGCGCGGCGGCGGTGATCGCGGTCCGGCGCGGATTGCGGCCCGAGTTGAGCCGGCCCAGCTTCCCCGGCACCGACCAGGCGAACAGCGTGCCGAGCAGCGACACCACCGGCCGGCTGATCAGCGGCGTCAGCAGCGCCACCCCGATGAACGCGAACAGCACGCCGCCGAGGATGGTCGCCAGCGTGTTGCCGCCGGCGTTGCCGCTGAGGCCGAGGAAGAGCAGCACCGCCCCGATCCCGGTGACCACCGCGCCGCCGATCGTCACCCTCGTCAACGGCCGGTCCGGCGTGGCCACGTCCTGCATCGCCGCGATCGGCGGGATCCGCGCGGCACGCAACGCCGGCAACAGCGCCGCGACCACCGTGATCAGCAGACCCACCGCGAACGCGCCGATCACCGCCGAGGGCGGCACGCCGAGCCCGGCCAGGGTGAGACCGCCGGCGAGCTGACCGAACAGGTACGCCAGCAACGCGCCCACCCCGATGCCGGCCGCGAGCCCGAGCACCGAGGCGATCAGGCCGACCGCCACGGCCTCCAGCACCACCGAGCCGATGACCTGCCGGCCGCTGGCGCCGATGGCCCGCATCAGCGCCAGCTCACGGGTGCGCTGGGCCACGATGATCGAGAAGGTGTTGAGGATCAGGAACGTGCCCACCAGCAGCGCCACCGCGGCGAAACCGAGCAGGATCTTGTTGAAGAAGGACAGCCCCTCCTTCAAACTCGCCGAGGCGCTGTCGGCGAGCTGCTCGCCGGTCTTGACGTCGTAGTCGGCGCCGACCGCGCGGGACACCTCGTCGCGCAGCGCCTCGGGCGTGGTGCCGTCGGCGGCCCGCGCGCTGATGTTGGTGAACACGTCCGGCTTGCCGAGCATGAGCTGCTGCGCGACCGGAGTGGTGAAGGCGACCTCGTTCGCGCCGCCCACGGAGTCCCGGCCACCGCTGTAGCCGAACACCCCCACCAGGGTGAACTCCTTCTTGGGCGACAGCGTCAGCACGCCGACCCGGTCGCCCACCTTCACGTTCGCCGCCTTCGCCAGCGCGACGTTGACCACGATCTCGTCGTCGGCCTGCGGGCCGCGCCCCTCGCGCAGCTTCACCAGGTCGCCCTCGCCGAGCCAGTTCTCGCCCAGCTGCGGCGGCCCGAACGAGGTGACCACCTTGCCGTTGCTGCCGATCAGCCGCGCGCCGTCGGCGGCGACCACGCCCTGCACGTCCGCCGCGCCCGGCACCGCCTTCACCCGGTCGACCAGCGACGCCGGCACCGGGGCGGCCACCTGCTCGCCCTCGGCCTCGGAAAGCTCGACCTTCGGCTTCGCCGCGACGTTCACGTCGATCTCGGCGTACGCGTCGGAGAAGACCGCGTCGAAGGAGCGCCCGAGCGTGTCGGTGAGCACGAAAGCGCCGGAGACGAACATGACGCCGAGCACCACCGCCAGGCCGGACAGGAGCAGGCGCAGCTTGCGGGCCAGCAAACTCTTCAGCGTTGCCCGGAACATCAGTTGCCCACCTCGACCGGGGCGTCCAGCTTCTTCATGGTGTCCAGCACCGTCTCGGCGGTCGGCTCGATCAGCTCCGAGACGATCTGCCCGTCGGCGAGGAAGACCACCCGGTCGGCGTACGCGGCGGCGGTCGGGTCGTGGGTGACCATCACGATGGTCTGGCCGTGCTCACGCACCGAGTCGCGCAGGAAGTTGAGCACCTCCGCGCCGGAGCGGGAGTCCAGGTTGCCGGTCGGCTCGTCCGCGAAGATCACCTCGGGACGCGCGACAAGCGCCCGGGCGCACGCCACCCGCTGCTGCTGACCGCCGGAGAGCTGCGCCGGGCGGTGCCCGAGCCGGTCCCGCAGGCCGACCGTGTCGATCACCGTGTCGTACCAGGCCGGGTCGGGCTTGCGCCCGGCGATCGACAGCGGCAGCACGATGTTCTCGTGCGCGGTGAGCGTGGGCAGCAGGTTGAACTGCTGGAAGATGAAGCCCACCTTGTCCCGGCGCAGCTTCGTCAGGCCGGAGTCGTTGAGCCCGGTGACCGTCGTCTCACCGATCATCACGGTGCCCCGGGTCACCGAGTCCAGGCCGGCGAGGCAGTGCATCAGCGTCGACTTGCCGGAGCCGGACGGCCCCATGATCGCGGTGAACCGGCCGCGTTCGAACTCGGCGCTCACCCCCCGCAGCGCGATGACCTGCGCCTCGCCGCTGCCGTACACCTTCCACACGTCGTTCGCCCGGGCCGCGGCCTGCGCCTGCCGGCCTACCGTCGCGGTCACGTCATCTACCTCTTCCGTCTGGCTTTCGATCCGCACCGCCCCCGCTGGCCGGTGCGGCAGTTCCATCCTCGGTGCCGCCGGTCGCGGATCCGTCCGACCCCGGGCGGAATCCGTGCCTAACTTCTGGTCGGGGTCGCCCCCCAGACCGGCTCAGGGTGATCCCTGACCGGCCGGCGGCGCCGACGGTAGGACCTCACGTCACGTCATGGTCAACCACACGCCGCCGCCGTTGGTCACGGTACGTGAGCGCCGCCACCTATTTGCCGGGCCGCACCAGCCCTGTCTCGTACGCCAGCACCACCGCCTGCACCCGGTCGCGCAGCCTCAGCTTGGTCAACATGTGCCCGACATGGGTCTTGACGGTGGTTTCGCTGACCGACAGCTCACGGGCGATCTCCGCGTTGGACAGCCCGCGCGCCACCTGGACCAGCACCTCCCGTTCCCGGTCGGTCAGCGGGTCCAACACCCGCGGCGGGCCGGCCGCCGGATCCGGCAGCACGTCGGCGAAGCGGTCCAGCAGCCGGCGCAGGATCCGCGGCGCCACCACCGCCTCCCCGGCCGCCACGGTGCGGATCGCGGTGACCAGGTCCTCCGCCGGCACATCCTTGGCCAGGAACCCGCTCGCCCCGGCGCGCAACGCCCCGACCACGTACTCGTCCAGCTCGAACGTGGTCAACACCAGCACCCGCACCGGCAGCCGGGCGTCCACGATCGCCCGGGTGGCGGCCACCCCGTCCATCCGCGGCATCCGGATGTCCATCAGCACCACGTCGGGCAGCAGCCGTCGGGACAGCTCCACCGCCTCCACCCCGTCGCCCGCCTCGCCCACGATGTCCAGGTCGTCCTCCACGCCGAGCACCATCCGGAACCCGGTACGCAGCAGCGGCTGGTCGTCGGCGAGCAGCACCCGCACCGGTCGGGGCGCGGCGGCCTCGGTCATGGGTGTCCCCTCGTCGTGCCGGTGGTCAGTCCGGGACCGTGCCGGCCGGGTCCAGCGGGATCCGGGCGTACACCCGGAAGCCGCCGCCCGGCGCCGGTCCGGTCCGCAGGATCCCACCGTAGAGGGCGACCCGCTCCCGCATGCCGACCAGGCCGTGCCCGATCCGGTCGGGTGGCGTCGGGCCGCGCCCGGTGTCGGTGACCTCCACGGTCAGCGAGCCGTCGCCGACGGCGAGCCGGACCAGGGCGGTGGCCGGGCCGGCGTGCCGGAGCACGTTGCGCAGCGCCTCCTGCACGACCCGGTACGCGGTCAGCGCCACCCCGTCCGCCACCGGCCCGAGCGGGCCCTGCGTCCGCACGGTGACCGGCAGCCCGGCGTCGCGGGCCGCGCGCGCCAGCGCAGCGATGCCGGCCAGGCCGGGTTGCGGCGCCAGCTCGGCCGTCGGACCGGTGTCGGCGCGCAGCACGCGCAGCAGGCGGTGCAGCTCCCGCAGGGTCGCCCGGCCGGTGTCCTCGACCGCGGCCATCGCCCCGTCGGCCGCGTTGGGATCGCGGCGCAGGGCCCGGCGGGCGCCGGTGGCCAGCACCCCCATCGCGGCGACCTGGTGGGCCACCAGGTCGTGCAGCTCGCCGGCGATCCGGCGGCGCTCGTCGTCGGCCACCGCCCGTCCGGCCCCGTCGGCGGCCACCGTCTGCCGGGCCCCGTCGTCGGCCACCGTCCACCCGGACTCGTCGCCGGCCGCCGTCCACCCGGACTCGTCGGTCGGGGGCCGCTCCCGGCGCTCGCCGGCGGCCGGGCGGCGCGCCCGGGCCGCCCGCCGGGCCTGCGCCGCTCGGCCCAGCGCGTAGGCCAGCGCGGCGGTCAGCAGCGTGTCGCGCACCCGGCGGGCCGGTAGCCGGTCGGTCATGCCTGCGACGCTAGGCGGCCGGGCGACCCGTCTCGTCGTCGCCGCAGCCGAACCGCGTCTCCTCCGCGAGGAGGAGCCTCACTCGTCGGCCCCCGGGGTCGCCGGGCGGGAGCGGGCGTCCACGAGCGGGTCGGGCGCGGCGGCGGCCACCGGGAACGGCGGCGGGGTGCCGCCGAAGCTCGGACACCGCGACTGGTGGCTGCACCAGTCACAGAGCCGGCTCGGCCGGGGCCGGAAATCCTGCCGGGCGGTGGCCTGCTCGATCGCCCGCCACAACGCCACCACGGTGCGCTCGAAGCGGACCAGCTCCTCGGCGTCGGGGGCGTAGTCGCAGACCTCGGCGTCCTTGAGGTAGAGCAGGCGCAGCACCCGCGGCACCACGCCCCGGGTGCGCCACAGCACCAGGGCGTAGAACTTCAGCTGGAACAGCGCCCGCGCCTCGAACGCCTCGCGCGGTGCGCCGCCGGTCTTGTAGTCGACCACCCGCAGCGCCCCGTCCGGCGCCACGTCGAGGCGGTCGAGGTAGCCCCGGATGAGCAACTCGTCGTCGACCACCGCGGAGATCAACGCCTCGCGCTCGGCCGGCTCCAGCCGGCGCGGGTCCTCCACCGCGAAGTAGCCCTCGAGCAGCGCCGCCGCCGAGCGGAGGAACCCGTCCACCCCGGCCGCGTCGCCGTCGGCGAACAACGTCGACAGCTCCGGCTCCTCGGTGACCAGCCGGTCCCACTGCGGGGCGACCAGGTCGCCGGCCGACTCCGGGGTGCGTGCCGGGGCCGGCAGGTCGAACAACCGCTCCAGCACGGCGTGCACCAGTGTGCCCCGGGCCTGCTCGACCGTCGGGCGTTCGGGCAGCCGGTCGATGCTGCGGAACCGGTAGAGCAGCGGGCAGGTCTTGAAGTCGGCGGCCCGCGACGGCGACAGCGACGCCCGCACCGTGGCCGGCGCCTGCGCCGCCGTCTGGTCGCCCTGCGTGTCGATCACCGATTCCGCCGTCATGTCCGGAAGGTTAGGCCACCGGTGTGACACGGCCACCGTCGCCGCACCGGACCATGATCCGCCCCGCGTAGCATCGCCGGAGTGCACCAGCGGACCACACCACCGCGCCGGCGCGGGCTCAGCCTCGGCCGGGTCTTCGGGGTGCCGCTGCGCGCCGACGCCTCGATGCTGCTGCTCACCGTCGTGGTCACCGTGCTCTACGCGGCGCTGGCCCGCCGCCAGCTCGACCTCGGCCACCTCGGCGGCTACCTGGTCGGCCTCGGCTTCGTGGTCTCCCTGCTCGGCTCGGTGCTGCTGCACGAGCTGGGCCACGCGCTCACCGCCCGCCGCTTCGGCATCGGTGTGCGGGGAATCACGCTGGAACTGCTCGGCGGCTACACCGAGATGGACCGGGACGCCCCGACCCCCCGGATCGAACTGCTGATCTCGCTGGCCGGCCCGGCCGTGTCCGCGGTGCTCGGCGCCGGCGCGGTCGCCGCCACCCTCGCGCTGCCCGCCGGCACGCTCGGCCACCAGCTCGCCTTCCAGCTCGCGGTCAGCAACGTGGTGGTGGCGATCTTCAACAGCCTGCCCGGCCTGCCGCTCGACGGCGGGCGGGCGCTGCGCGCGGCGGTCTGGGCGCTCACCCGCGACCGGCACCGGGGCACCGAGGTGGCCGGCTGGGTCGGCCGGGCGGTCGCCCTGGGCACGCTGGCCCTGGTGGTGGCGCTCACCCTGCGCCGGGCGCTCGCCCCGCTGGCCCTGCCGCTGCTCCTGCTGGTCGCGCTGACGCTGTGGCGCGGCGCCGGGCAGTCCGTCCGGCTGGCCCGCATCGGCCGCCGGCTGCACCTGGTCGACCTGGCCCGAATGGCCCGCCCGCTGCTGCCGGTGCCCACCGGCACCCCGCTGGCCGAGGCGCAGCGCCGCCGCGACGAGGCGGGCACGCCGGACGCCGCGCTCGCCGTCGTCGACTCCGCCGGCCGTACGGTGGCGCTGGTCGACCCGGCCCGGGCCGCCGCCGTACCCCCGGAACGGCGGCCGTGGCTCGCGGTGGACGAGGTGGCGCGCCGCCTGGCCGACCTGCCCACCCTGCCGGTCGGCGCGGACGGCGAGCGGGTGCTGGAGACCGTCCGCACCCACCCGGGCGCGCAGTACCCGGTGACGGCAGGCGAAGATGTGGTCGGCGTGCTGCACATCGCGGATCTCGCCCAGCTTCTCGAACCGAAACGGAAGACGAACACGTGACCGCAGAGCTCTCCACCGTCCCGGCGCTGCCTCCGGTGCACCGCGGGCCGTTCCGGCCCGGCGACCGGGTCCAGCTGACCGACCCGAAGGGCCGGATGCACACCGTGACGCTGGAGCCCGGCAAGGAGTTCCACACCCACCGGGGCATCCTGAAGCACGACACGCTGATCGGCCTGCCCGACGGCAGCGTGGTCACCACCGCCGGCGGTGGCACCGCCTTCCTGGCCCTGCGGCCGCTGCTGTCGGACTACGTGCTCTCCATGCCGCGCGGCGCCCAGGTGATCTATCCCAAGGACTCGGCGCAGATCGTCGCCATGGGCGACGTCTTCCCCGGCGCCAAGGTGCTGGAGGCCGGCGCCGGCTCCGGCGCGCTGTCCTGCTCGCTGCTGCGCGCCGTCGGCACCGAGGGTGAGCTGCACTCCTTCGAGCTGCGCGAGGACTTCGCCCAGATCGCCCGACGCAACGTCGAGGCGTTCTTCAACGGCCCGCACCCGGCCTGGCGGCTGCACGTCGGCGACGTCGCCGGGTGCGCCGAGACCGGCTTCGACCGGATCATCCTGGACATGCTGACCCCGTGGGAGATGCTCGACATGGTCGAGCGGGCGCTGGTCCCCGGCGGCGTGCTGATCGGCTACGTGGCCACCACGCCGCAGCTGTCCGAGCTGGTCGAGGCGCTGCGCGAGCGCGGCGGCTGGACCGAGCCGCGCGCCTGGGAGTCGATGGTCCGCGACTGGCACGCCGAGGGGCTGGCGGTCCGGCCGGACCACCGCATGATCGCGCACACCGCGTTCCTGGTCTCCGCGCGCAAGCTCGCCCCCGGGGTCACCGCGCCGCCTCGCCGGCGCAAGCCCAGCAAGGGCGCCGAGGCGTACGCGCAGCGCCGCGACGCCCTGCGCGCCGCGGCGGCGGCCCGGTCGGCGGAGGAACCCGAGCAGTCCTGACCCCCGCCGCGCAAAGCGCCACGGGCGGGCGGATCATGTGTGCCCGTGGGGACGACGACACCGGAGACGGTAAGCATGAGGGAGCGGATCGGGGCGCGCGCCGGGCGGGGCGCCCGTCCCGGCGACGGCGGTGCGGGCCGACGGGAGGTGGCGTGAGCAGTCCCGGCTACGGCAACGGCGAGATGCCCGCCGTCTTCCCCGACTGGTCGCCCTACGCGGACCTGGAGTCGGCCGCCCGGGCCTACCTGCGTGATCCCGACATCGCGCTGGAGGCGCTCGGCGGGGTGCTGCGGGGCGCCTCGGTGCTCGGGTTCACGCTGGAACGCTTCGTCAACGAGGTCAACGGGGTGTGGCAGGAGGTCGTCGTCTGCGACGGCAGCCGGCTGGTGCTCTGGCACGGCGAGGACGTCCCGCCGGGGGAGGGGCCACCCGGCGCGATGACCTCGTCGCTGCGGGTGGTGCCGGTCTCCACCGTGACCGAGGTCGGGTGCCGGCGCCGGCTCACCCGCGCCGACGACGGCACCGTCCGGGTCGACAGCATCGACGTCTACCTGCTGCTCAGCTCGCTGGACGAGGCGCCGCCGAGCGACGAGGTGGCCGGCACGCCACGGCACGACGCGCTGCGCTTCGGCAAGACGCTCGACGACGGCGGCGCCGGGCAGATCACCCGGCTGGAGGAGTTCGCCCGGCTGGTCGCCTCGGTCGTCGGCCGTCCCATGCTCTGAGACGACGGCGAGGGCCGGGGACAGCGTCCCCGGCCCTCCGCACCCGTCCCACGCTCAGTCGTCGGCCTCCGGGCCGGCCACCTCGACGCCGTCGCTGCCCCGCACCACGTGGATGCACTCGCCCGGGCACTCCTTCGCCGAGTCGATCACCTCGAGGCGCAGGTGCTCCGGCACGTCCACCCGGGCGCCCGGGGCCTGCCGCAGCTCGCCGTCGGCGCCCTTGACGTACGCCAGGCCGTCGACGTCGAACTCGAAGACCTCCGGCGCGTACTGCACGCACAGCCCGTCACCCGTGCAGAGTTCCTGGTCCACCCAGACCTGCAGCTGGTCCGTCGCGACGTCGGTCACGAAGCACCCCCCATGTTCTCCCGTCCCGGACTCCGACGGTACCCGAACGCCCGTACCCGCCCGTCGACCAGCCCTTGGCGATCAAGCTTCGGTGACGAGCGCGTTGCGGAGGACCGAATCGGGCTCATAGCGGCTAGTGTTAGCTCAGAACGTTCAAGCCCCCCGGGGAGGTGGGACGTGGCACGCAGCGACGACGCGGACTCGCGCGCCGCACGGTGGGAGAAGGAAGCCCACGATCTCTCCACGCAGGTCGCGTTCCTGCAAGAGGAACTCGCTCTGGTGCGACGCAAGTTGACCGAAAGCCCCCGACACGTCCGGCAGCTCGAAGAGCGGCTGGCGGCCACCCAGGCGCAGTTGGCACGGCTGAACGAGAACAACGAGCGGCTCGTGAGCACCCTCAAGGAGGCTCGCGCGCAGATCGTGACGCTCAAGGAGGAGATCGACCGTCTCGCACAGCCGCCGAGCGGCTACGGCGTCTTCCTGGCGAGGCACGACGACGGCACGGTGGACGTGTTCACCGGCGGGCGCAAGCTCCGCGTCGCCGTCTCGCCCTCGCTGGAGGTCGACGAGCTGAGCCGAGGCCAGGAGGTCCTGCTCAACGACGCGCTCAACATCGTCGACGCGTTCGGTTTCGAGCGGGTCGGCGAGGTGGTGATGCTCAAGGAGATCCTCGCGGGTCCCGACGGCGCTCCGGGTGACCGGGCGCTGGTGGTGTCCCACTCCGACGAGGAGCGGATCGTGCACCTCGCCGAGACCCTGATCGGCAGCGCGATCCGGGCCGGCGACTCGCTCATGATCGAGCCCCGCTCGGCGTACGCGTACGAGCGGATCCCGAAGAGCGAGGTCGAGGAGCTGGTCCTGGAGGAGGTGCCCGACGTCGACTACGGGGACATCGGTGGCCTCCAGTCGCAGATCGAGCAGATCCGCGACGCGGTGGAGCTGCCCTTCCTGCACGCCGACCTGTTCCGCGAGCACCAGCTCCGACCGCCGAAGGGCATCCTGCTCTACGGTCCGCCCGGCTGCGGCAAGACGCTGATCGCCAAGGCGGTCGCCAACTCCCTCGCCAAGAAGATCGCCGAGCGCGAGGGGAAGGAGCGGCACACCAGCTTCTTCCTCAACATCAAGGGTCCCGAGCTGCTCAACAAGTACGTCGGCGAGACCGAGCGGCACATCCGGCTGATCTTCCAGCGAGCCCGGGAGAAGGCCGGCGAGGGCACCCCGGTGATCGTGTTCTTCGACGAGATGGACTCCGTCTTCCGCACCCGCGGCTCCGGCGTCTCCTCGGACGTGGAGAACACCATCGTCCCGCAGCTGCTCAGCGAGATCGACGGCGTGGAGGGCCTGGAGAACGTCATCGTCATCGGCGCCTCCAACCGGGAAGACATGATCGACCCGGCGATCCTGCGCCCGGGCCGACTCGACGTGAAAATCAAGATCGAGCGGCCGGACGCCGAGGCGGCCAAGGACATCTTCTCCAAGTACATCCTCGCCGGCCTGCCCCTGCACGCCGACGACCTGGCGGAACACGGCAGCGATCCGCAGGCCACCGTGGCCGCCATGATCGACGCCGTGGTCCTGCGGATGTACTCGGAAACCGAGGAGAACCGCTTCCTCGAGGTCACCTACGCCAACGGCGACAAGGAAGTCCTCTACTTCAAGGACTTCAACTCCGGCGCGATGATCCAGAACATCGTCGACCGGGGCAAGAAGATGGCCATCAAGGAGTTCCTCACCTCCGGGCGCAAAGGGCTGCGGCTGCAGCACCTGCTCGACGCGTGCGTCGACGAGTTCCGGGAGAACGAGGACCTGCCCAACACCACCAACCCCGACGACTGGGCGCGCATCTCCGGCAAGAAGGGCGAGCGGATCGTCTACATCCGCACGCTCGTCTCCGGCGGCAAGGGCGCCGAGGCCGGCCGGTCCATCGAGACCGCCAGCAACACCGGCCAGTACCTCTGAGATCGGCCCACCGGGGCGGCGCCGCGCAGGCGCCGTCCCGGTCGGTCGTCTCCGGGGCGACGGAAGCGAATCCGGCCCGCTAGGGTCTGCACCCGTGCGTAGATCACTCGCCCGGGCCCTGGCCGTCTGCCTCGCGGCCCTGCTCACCGCCTGCGGAACCACCACCACCAGCGACATCGCCACCGACGGCCCCTCCGCGCCGTCCGCCTCCGCGCCGTCCGCCTCCGCGCCGACCGCCGCCGAGGCGCCCGCCGCGATTCGGCAGGGCTTCCAGCGGAGCCTGGAGAAGACGGTCAGGATGGACGTCACCATCAAGGCGGGCAACCAGACCGTCACCATGCGGTCGGCCCTCGAACCCGCCACCGGCGGGATGACGCTGGACATGACCACGCCCGAGCCGGTCAGCATGGTCGTCACCGCCGACGCCGTCTACGTCCAGCAGGACGAGAAGGACGGCAAGCCCTGGTTGAAGCTGGACCGGGCCCGGCTCCGTCCGGAGGGGCAACTGGCCCAGGGCCTCGACATCCGGGCGCAGGCCGGCATCCTCGGCGGTGTCGTCTCCGCCCAGTCGGCCGGCAACGGCCGCTACACCGGCGTGGCCGACCCCGACAAGGCCGTCGCGGCCGCGTCCAGCGAGAGCGAGCGGGCGACCCTGCGGAACGCGTTCAAGGTGCTCAAGACGAAGGCGGTGCCGTTCACGGCCACGCTGGACGACGCGGGCCGGCTCACCCTGCTCACCTACACGTTCGACACGGCCGCCGGGGCGGTCGACAACGAGATGAAGATGCACAGCTTCGGCGAGCCGGTCACCATCACCGCTCCGAAGGCGTCGCAGACCGAGGCGGCGGCGGCCGAGATGTACCGCTTCTTCTGACCCGCCGCGCCCGGATGGTCGGTGCGAAAGCCCTGCTCCGACCATCCGGCGTGCCGCCGGATCACCTCCGCCCCGGGCCCGGCACGCCACCTACCGTCCACACGCCGACTACGCTCGACGTGACGGGGACCCCGACGGCGAGCGGAGCGGGTAGGTCGATGAGCGTCAGACGGATCATGGGCACCGAGGTCGAGTACGGCATCTCCGTGCCCGGCCAGGCCGGAGCCAACCCGATGGTCACCTCCTCACAGGTGGTCAACGCCTACGGAGCACGACCGGAACTCAACCGGGGCGGACGGGCACGCTGGGACTACGAGGAGGAGTCGCCGCTGCGCGACGCCCGCGGGTTCACCTACTCCGGGGCGGCGTACGACCCGGCCGAGGCGCTCGCCGACGAGGATCTCGGGCTGGCCAACGTGATACTCACCAACGGCGCCCGGCTCTACGTCGACCACGCCCACCCCGAATACTCCACCCCCGAGGTGACCACCCCGCTCGACGTGGTGCGCTGGGACAAGGCGGGGGAGCGGGTGATGGCCGAGGCGGCCCGGCGGGCCGCCACCATCCCGGGCACCCAGCCGATCCACCTCTACAAGAACAACACCGACAACAAGGGCGCCAGTTACGGCTCCCACGAGAACTACCTGATGCGCCGGCAGACGCCGTTCGCCGACATCGTGGCGTACCTGACGCCGTTCTTCGTCACCCGGCAGATCGTCTGCGGCGCGGGCCGCGTCGGCATCGGCCAGGACGGCGGCCAGAGCGGGTTCCAGATCTCCCAGCGGGCCGACTTCTTCGAGGTCGAGGTCGGGCTGGAGACCACCTTGAAGCGGCCCATCATCAACACCCGCGACGAGCCGCACGCGGACGCCGACAAGTACCGTCGCCTGCACGTCATCATCGGCGACGCCAACCTCTCCGAGATCTCCACCTTCCTCAAGGTCGGCACCACCTCGCTGATCCTCGCCATGATCGAGGAGAAGGCGCTCGGCGCGGACCTGGGCATCGCCGATCCGGTCGGCGAGCTGCGCGCGGTCAGCCACGACCCGTCGCTGAAGCACCTCATGCGGATGCGCGACGGACGCCGGCTCACCGCCCTGGACGTGCAGTGGGCCTACCTCGACCGGGTCCGTTCCTTCGTGGACGACCGCTACGGCCAGGACGTGGACGCGCAGACCGCCGAGGTCCTCGACCGCTGGGAGAGCGTGCTCGACCGGCTCGGCCGCGACGCCTTCGAGTGCGCCGACGAGCTGGACTGGGTGGCCAAGCTGCGGCTGCTCGAGGGCTACCGGGAGCGGGAGAAGCTCGGCTGGGGCTCGCACAAGCTGCAGCTGGTCGACCTGCAGTATTCCGACGTGCGGCCGGAGAAGGGCCTCTACCACCGGCTGGTCCAGCGTGGCTCGATGAAGACGCTGCTCACCGACGAGCAGACCCGCACCGCGATGACCGAGCCGCCGGAGGACACCCGGGCCTACTTCCGCGGCCGCTGTCTGGCCCAGTACGCCTCGGAGGTGGTCGCCGCGAGCTGGGACTCGGTCATCTTCGACGTGGGCCGGGAGTCGCTGGTCCGGGTGCCGATGATGGAGCCCGAGCGGGGCACCCGGGCGCACGTCGGCCAGCTCTTCGACCGGTGCGAGAGCGCCAAGGACCTGCTGGAGATGCTCACCGGCGGCTGACCAGGATGCCGGAAGGCCCGTCGAGTGCCGGAACCCGGCGCGCGGCGGGCCTTTCGTCGCCCACGCGAGGTAAGTTGATCGCAGGCGATCGTGGAGGAGGCACCACCATGGCGGCACAAGAGGGTGGGCAGACCCAGTCCGGCAAGTCCCACGAGGAGGTCGAGGAGGTCACCGCTCAGGCCAACCCCGAGGTTGCCGAGCGGCACGCCGAGATGACCGAGGACGTCGACGACCTGCTCGACGAGATCGACTCCGTCCTGGAGGAGAACGCCGAGGAGTTCGTGAGGGGATATGTGCAGAAAGGCGGAGAATGAGACACATGTCCGTTTCGCTGGAGGTCGGTAGCGACCGGTCCACCTGACGCCGCGGTTCGGCCCGCGATGATCGCACCGGATGGGTGCGCGGGATACTCTGCTTCAACTGCAACGGCGGTCTCGGCCAGTTCCGGGACGACCCCAACAACCTGGCCGGGGCGATCACATACCTGAGAGGAACCACGTGGCAGCGGGTTTTGATCCATCCGGGCGTCTTCCAGATGTGTTCACCAACGCGGGGACGTCCTCCTTCACCACATTCCTGAGCAAGGCCGCCCCCGAGATGCTGCCCGGCCGTCGGCCGCTGCCGCCCGGCATGGCCGCCGACATGGCGCCGCACGCGACCACGATCGTGGCCATCTCGGCCGCCGGTGGTGTGGTCATGGCCGGCGACCGCCGGGCCACCATGGGCAACCTGATCGCCCAGCGCGACATCGAGAAGGTCCACCCGGCCGACGCCTACTCGCTGGTCGGCATCGCCGGCACCGCGGGCATCGGCATCGAGCTGATGCGACTGTTCCAGGTGGAGCTGGAGCACTACGAGAAGATCGAGGGCGCGATGCTCTCGCTCGACGGCAAGGCCAACCGGCTGGCCTCGATGATCCGCGGCAACCTCGGCGCCGCCATGCAGGGCCTGGCCGTGGTCCCGCTGTTCGCCGGCTTCGACCTGGCCGCGAGCGACCCGGTGCGGGCCGGCCGGATCTTCAGCTTCGACGTGACCGGCGGCCCCTACGAGGAGACCGGCTACGACGCGATCGGCTCCGGTTCGCTGTTCGCCAAGTCCGCGCTGAAGAAGCGCTTCCGGGCGGGCCTGTCGGTCGACGACGCGACGCGGCTGGCCGTCGAGGCGCTCTACGACGCGGCGGACGACGACACCGCCACCGGCGGCCCCGACCTGACCCGGCGGATCTACCCGGTGGTGATGACCGCGACGGCCGACGGCACCCACCGCCTCACCGACGCCGAGACGGCGACGATCGCGGAGGGCGTGGTGTCCGGCCGGATGGAGAACCCCGGCGGCTGACCCCGCTCCGACGCCCACCGAGTCAGCAGTCCCGCACCACAGGCACGAAGGAGAACCGCCGCCGTGGCCATGCAGTTCTACGCCTCGCCCGAGCAGATCATGCGCGACCGCTCCGAGCTGGCCCGCAAGGGCATCGCCCGGGGCCGCAGCGCGGTGGTCCTGAGCTATGCCGGCGGCGTGCTCTTCGTCGCCGAGAACCTGTCCAGCACGCTGCACAAGGTCAGCGAGATCTACGACCGGATCGGCTTCGCCGCGGTCGGTCGCTACAACGAGTTCGAGAATCTGCGCCGCGCGGGCGTGCGGATGGCCGACCTCAACGGCCTCAGCTACGACCGGCGGGACGTCAACGGCCTGGCGCTGGCGAACGCGTACGCGCAGACGCTGGGCGCCATCTTCACCGAGCAGTCGAAGCCGTTCGAGGTGGAGATCTGCGTGGCCGAGGTGGGCGCCACGCCGGAGGACGACTCGCTCTACCGGGTGACCTACGACGGCTCGGTCAACGACGAGCCGGGCCGGATGGCGATGGGTGGCCAGGCCGAGGCGATCACCGGGGTGCTGAAGAACGAGCACCGCCCGGAGATGTCGCTGTCCGAGGCGGTCCGCGCCGCGATGAAGGCGCTGAGCAGCGTCGGCGGTGAGGGCGGAGCGGCCCGTACGATCGCCGCCAACCAGCTTGAGGTGGCGGTCCTGGACCGGGGCCGGGTGGGCCGGACGTTCCGGCGGATCACCGGGGCGCCGCTGTCCGCGCTGCTGGACGGTGACTCGGAGGGGGACGTCGCGCCGGCGCCGGGGCGGGCGAAGACCCCCACGGTGCCGACCGAGGAGGCGAAGAAGCCGACCACCTCGGCCGGATCCGCCGACCTGGAGGGCAACCGGGAGGACAAGCCCGGCGAGTGAGACCCGTTGCCGGACCCCGCCCCTTCCCGAAGTGGCGGGGTCCGACACTGTCCGGGCGGCTCCACCGCGCGATGCTGACGCCGCGCGCTGCCCATCGGGGCCTCCGGGCGGCTAATGTCTCATCATGGAACGGCGAATCTTCGGCATCGAGACCGAGTACGGCGTCACCTGCACCTATCGCGGGCAGCGCCGGCTGTCCCCCGACGAGGTCGCGCGGTACCTGTTCCGGCGGGTGGTGTCGTGGGGCCGGTCGAGCAACGTGTTCCTGCGCAACGGGGCCCGCCTCTATCTGGACGTCGGCTCGCATCCGGAGTACGCGACACCGGAGTGCGACTCGGTGACCGACCTGGTGGCTCACGACCGGGCCGGTGAGCGGATCCTGGAGGGGCTGCTCGTCGACGCGGAGAAGCGGCTGCACGACGAGGGCATCGCGGGCGAGATCTATCTGTTCAAGAACAACACCGACTCGGCCGGCAACTCGTACGGCTGCCACGAGAACTACCTGGTGTCCCGGCACGGTGAGTTCGGCCGGCTGGCCGACGTGCTGATCCCGTTCCTGGTCACCCGGCAGTTGATCTGTGGCGCGGGCAAGGTGTTGCAGACGCCGCGCGGCGCGGTCTACTGCCTGTCGCAGCGGGCGGAGCACATCTGGGAGGGCGTCTCCTCGGCGACCACCCGCAGCCGGCCGATCATCAACACCCGCGACGAGCCGCACGCGGACGCGGAGCGCTACCGCCGGCTGCACGTGATCGTCGGCGACTCGAACATGAACGAGGTCACCACGCTGCTGAAGGTCGGCACGGCCGACATCGTGCTGCGGATGATCGAGGCCGGCGTGGTGATGCGGGACCTGACGTTGGAGAACCCGATCCGGGCGATCCGCGAGGTCTCGCACGACATCACCGGCCGGCGCAAGGTGCGCCTGGCCTCCGGCAAGGAGGTCTCGGCGCTGGAGATCCAGCAGGAATACCTGGCCAAGGCGACGGAGTTCGTGGAGCGCCGGGGCGGTGACCAGACCGCCAAGCGGGTGGTGGACCTGTGGGCGCGGGTGCTGCGCGCGGTGGAGACCGGCGACCTGGACCCGGTGGCGCGGGAGATCGACTGGGTCAGCAAGCTGAAGCTGATCGAGCGTTACCAGCGCAAGCACGACCTGCCGTTGTCGCACCCGCGGGTGGCGCAGATGGATCTGGCCTATCACGACGTGCGGCGCGGCCGGGGCCTGTACGGGCTGCTGGAGCGCCGGGGTGAGGTGGACCGGGTGGCGACCGACCCGGAGATCTTCGAGGCGAAGGAGACGCCGCCGCAGACCACCCGGGCGCGGCTGCGCGGCGAGTTCATCCGGCACGCGCAGGAGAAGCGGCGCGACTTCACCGTCGACTGGGTGCACCTGAAGTTGAACGACCAGGCGCAGCGCACCGTGCTCTGCAAGGACCCGTTCCGGGCCTACGACGAGCGGGTGGAGCGGCTGATCGCGAGCATGTGACGCCGGTGGGCGGCCGGTGCCCGGCGCCGGCCGCCCGGGCACCGGTACGCTGGCGTCGCCATGGACACTTCCGAACCGCAGGGCCGCGAGCGCGGCCAGACCTCCGGCCGCGAGCGGGACGGCGGCACCGAGAAGCTCAACTGGATCGACCGGCGGCGGGAGAAGATCCGCGCCGAGCTCGACCGCAACCGCCGCGGTGACCACAAGGTGCCCACCTGGGCGCTGGCGGTCGCGCTGGTGCTGATCGTGGTCGCCTGGGTCGGGCTGATCCTCTACTTCGGCTGAGGCCGGGCCGGCGGGGGCGGCTCAGCCGAGCAGGCCGGCGGCGTACCGGCCGGCGGCGGCCGCGGCCAGGAAGTAGGCGTGGTCGGCGTCGAGGCCGCGACCCATCGTCGACAGGCCGACCGGGCTGGCCCGCAGCGCCGCGTCGAGGCCGTCGGTGGGCACCGTGACGATCCGGTGCCGGCCGGTCAGGGGCGCCAGCGCCGCCGCCACGGCCGCCGCCAGCGGCGCCTCGAGGCGGTCCGGCACGACCAGGTCCGCGGGGGCCAGCGCGACCCGGCCGTACGCGGTGAGGCTGTGGTGGGAGACGCCACGGTGCCGGGGCCGGGGGTCGGCGTCGGACACGCGCAGCGAGCCGACCGGGCGCCCGCCGAGCGTGGCGACGGCGTTGACGGCCTCGCCGACGGCCACCCCGGAGAAGCCCCAGCGGGTGCCGGTGCCGAGGTTGCCCGGCCCTTGGGCGACGATCGCCAGGTCCGCGTCGAGCACGTGTCGGGCGGCGAGCAGGCCGCTGTGCAGGGTGGTGGCCTCCAGGTCGCCGCCGAACGCCTGCCCCACGGTGACCGTGCCGGCGAGGTGGCCGGCGAGCCCGGCCAGGGTCCGGGAGAACCAGGCCGGCAGCGCCCCGCCGTCGGTGAGCAGGTAGGCCACCCGGGCGCGCGGGGCGTCGGCGTGCACGCCGGCCAGGATCGCCGGCAGGGCGGAGTGCAGGTCGGCGGTGACCACCGGCATCCCGTCGACGGACTCGGCCGCGGCCAGCCGCGCGTGGTGCGGGGAGGCCTCCTCGTCCACGCCGAGCAGGATCGGCTGCAGCGGGGTGTAGCGGGCCTTGACCAGGTGCCCGGCGTCGCGGTTGTCCCTGGCCTGCGGCGGGTCGGCGGGGAGCCGGTCGGGCAGCGCGACGACCAGCGCGTAGCCGCCGGTGCCGAGGCCCATCAGCAGGGCGCCGGCGTTGAGCAGCACACGGTCGCCGGGCTCGGGTTCGCCGACCAGCGCCGGGTAGGCCAGGGCGCGCATCCGGGCGCCGTCGGGCAGTTCGACGTCGAGTTCGACGGCGCCGGCCCACCGCCGTCGTACCGTCGTGACCGTGCCGGACCGCCATCGCACCATGCGGGCACGCTATCGGCCGGCGTCCGGCCGGCCGGCGGCCGGGTCAGGCCCCTTGGTCGACCGGCCGGCCCGGCTCGTCCTGGGTGGTCCGGGCCCGGCTGCCGGCGCCGCGGGACCGGGTCGGGTCGAGGAAGACGTACGCGATCTCCGGGAAGTGTCCGGTGAGCCGCCGTTCGGCCTCGTCGGCGGCGGCCTCGATCTCGGCGCCGGTGGCGTCGTCGCGGAAGTCGACCTTGGCGGCGACCAGGATGTCGTCCGGGCCGAGGAGCATGGTCATCAGCGTGTCGACCCGGTCGACGGTGGGCAGTTGCGCCAGCTCCTGCTCGATCCGGCGGTGCATCCGCTCCGGCACGGCGCGGCCGACCAGCAGCGAGATGTTGCTGCGGGCCAGGACGGCGGCGACCACCAGCAGCAGCACGCCGATGAGGATGGAGGCGATCCCGTCGTAGAGCTCGTCGCCGGTGAGGTGCGACAGGGTGAGCCCGGCGGCGGCGATCAGCAGGCCGATCAGCGCGGCGCTGTCCTCCAGGAAGACCGCCTTGACCGTGGTGTCGGCGGTCAGCCGCAGGTAGCGGCGGGGCGTGGTGCGCCAGCGCCGCGACTCGCCGCGCACCTGGCGCACGGCCCGGGCCAGCGACACCGACTCGATGGCGAACGAGATCGCCAGCACGACGTACGCGACCAGGTAGTTGCCGGTGTGCTCGTGCACCAGGATGGTGGTGACGCCGTGGGTGATGGCGAAGCCGGCGCCGGCCACGAACGTGAACAGCGCGGCGAGGAACGCCCAGACGTAGCTCTCCTTGCCGTACCCGAAGGGGTGCCGGGGGTCGGCGGGCCGCGCGCCGCGGCGCAGCGCCAGATAGAGCAGCAGCTCGGTGGTGGTGTCGGCGACCGAGTGGGCGGCCTCGGAGAGCATCGCCGCGGAGCCGGAGAGCAGGCCCGCGACGAGTTTGGCGATCGCGATGGCGAGGTTCGCCGCGCCGGCCACCACCACGGTGCCGACGCTCTCGGTCTTGACCTCCGCTTCCGCCATGCGTTCACCCTATGACCGGCGCCGGTGGGCCGCCCGCCGAGCCGGACCCGCGCCGCGCCCGCGCGGGTGCCCGCGTCGGACGCGCGGGCTGCTAGCGTTCGGTACGTGTCCCGGACCCGTACCGAACGCCTGGTCAACCTGGTGATCTGCCTGCTGTCCACGCGGCGTTTCCTGACCGCCGCCCAGATCGCCGCGACCGTGCCCGGCTACGAGCACGACCCGGAGGACGCCAAGGACCACGAGGCGTTCCAGCGCAAGTTCGAGCGTGACAAGGCCGAGCTGCGGGAGCTGGGCGTGCCGTTGGAGACCGGGACGGCAAGCGTCTTCGACGCCGAGCCGGGCTACCGGATCGCCCACCGGGAATACGCGTTGCCCGACATCCCGCTCGAACCGGACGAGGCCGCCGCGGTGGGCATCGCGGCGCGGCTGTGGCAGCACGCCGGGCTGGCCGCCGCCGCGTCGTCCGGGCTGGCGAAGCTGCGCGCCGCCGGCATCGACGTGGACCCGCAGGCCACCCTGGGCCTGGAGCCGATGGTCACGGTCGACCCGGCGTTCGCGCCGCTGACCGCCGCCGCGCGGGACCGGCGGGAGGTCAGCTTCGACTACCGGGTGCCGGACCGGGACGCGCCGACGCGCCGCCGGCTGCAGCCGTGGGGCGTGGTCTGCTGGCGTGGTCGGTGGTATGTGGTCGGCCACGACCTGGACCGGGCGGCGACCCGCTGCTTCCGGCTCTCCCGGGTGGTGGGCGCGGTCCGGGCGACCGGCGAGCCGGGGGCCTACCAGCCGCCCGCCGGGGTGGACCTGATCAGCCACGTGGCCCGCTGGTCGGGGCCGGTGGAGCGGACCGGCCGGGCGACCGTGCTGGTCGTGCCGGGGCGCGCCGCCGGGCTGCGCCGCTGGGCGGTGGAGAGCAGCGCCGGCCCGGACGGCGACCGGCTGGTGCTGCCGTACGCCGACGCCGACTTCCTGGCCGGCCAGATCGTCGGCTACGGCCCGGACGTGCGGGTGCTGGAGCCGCCGGAGGTGCGGGAGGCGGTCATCCAGCGGTTGAAGGAGGTCGCCGCCCGGCACGACGAGCTGACGGTCACCGGGGGCGCACGGTGACCCGGCCGGCGGCCCGTGCCGGCCGCGCCTCGGCCGACCGGCTGGCCCGGCTGCTCAATCTGGTGCCCTACCTGCTGGCCCGTCCCGGCATCGAGATCGCCGAGGCGGCGCACGACCTCGGGGTGACCGAGAAGCAGCTCCGGGAGGATCTGGAGCTGCTCTGGGTGTGCGGGCTGCCCGGCTACGGCCCGGGTGACCTGATCGACATGGCGTTCGACGGCGACCGGGTGACCATCACCTACGACGCCGGCATCGACCGGCCGCTGCGACTGACCCCGGACGAGGCGCTGGCCCTGGTGGTGGCGCTGCGGATGCTCGCCGAGACGCCCGGGGTGGCCAACCGGGAGGCGGTCGAGCGAGCCCTCGCGAAGATCGAGAGCGCGGCCGGCGACCTGGCCGGCGCGCCGGTCGAGGTGCGGCTGCCCGGCGACAACGCCCGGGTGCGTGAGTTGCGCGCCGCGGTCGAGCGGGGTCTGGCGCTGCGGATCACCTACTACACGCCGGCCCGGGACGAGACCACCGAACGCACCATCGACCCGCTGCGGATGCTGATGGTCGGCGGCCGGGCGTACGTGGAGGCGTGGTGCCGTCGCGCCGAGGCGGTCCGGCTGTTCCGTGCCGACCGGATCGACGCGGTCACCGAGCTGCCGGAGCGGGCCGTGGTGCCGCCGCAGGCCCGCCCGCACGACCTGAGCGACGGCGTCTTCCGGCCCTCGGCCGACCTGCCGTTGATCACGCTGCGGATCGGCCGGGGTGAGCGGTGGATCACCGAGTACTACCCGTGCGAGCGGGTCGAGGCCGACGGCGAGCAGTGGCTGGTGTCGCTGCGGGTCACAGACCTGGGCTGGGCCCGCCGGTTCGTGCTGGGGCTGGGCCCGGAGGCCACCGTGGTGGCCCCGGCCGAGCTGGCCGAGCAGGTCCGCGTCCAGGCGGTCGCCGCGCTCGACGCGTACGCGGTCCCCACCGGCACCGCCGATCCGGCGGCGACCGGCGTCACCCGATAGGCTGACCGCCGTGCTGATCTGGATCGTGCTCGGGGTCGTGCTGTTCGCGCTGGTCGTGCTGGCCCTGGCGGTCCGTCCGGTGGTGACGCGGCTGCCCCGGCTGCGCCGGTCGGCGGTGGCGTTGCAGCGCCGGGCGGCCGAGGCGGAGTCGTTGCGCTCGGCCGCCGAGGAGTTGCAGGCGCGGGCCGAGGCGCTCCAGGAGCGGGCGGCCGTCGCGCAGGAGCGGATCACGTTGATCAAGGCCAAGCGCGGGGCGTGATCGACGCCTGCCGTTTCCCACCCGAATGCGCCGGGACGGGTGGTTGACGGGATACTTCGGATTGGCCGAGACTTCACCGACCGGGCCGGCACCAGCAGACCCGGCGGGGGTGGCAAGCCGCTGCGACGCACGTACGATGGGCGGCGACCCACCTCACCACCGACACAGAGCGACTGGAGCTTCCCATGGGTGCCCTCAAGCCGTGGCACATCGCCGTACTCGTGGTCGTGCTGATCCTGCTCTTCGGCGCGAAGCGGCTCCCCGACGCGGCCCGCTCGCTGGGCCGCTCGCTGCGGATCATCAAGGCCGAGACCAAGAGCCTGCAGGACGACGACCGTGACCTGGCCGAGAAGGCCGACGCGCAGGCCGGCTACCAGCCGCTCCCGCCGCAGCAGCAGCACGTCCAGGGCCAGCAGCAGTTCGCCCAGGGCCAGCAGCAGTTCGCGCAGCCTCAGCAGCAGCAGCAGTACGCTCCGCAGCCGCAGCAGCCGCAGCAGCCGCAGCAACCGCCGGTCGACCCGGTGCAGCGCGTCCGCGAGAACTGATCCGAAGGGGCCTCACCACCGTGGCCTTCGGGTTGAAGAAGCGCGGGCCGGGTTCGTTCGCGCGTGCGTCCGACGGCTCGATGACGCTCATCGAGCACATCCGCGAGCTGCGTAACCGCCTGTTCCGGGCCTCACTGGCGATCCTGGTCGGCTTCGGCGTCGGCTTCTGGTTCTCCGCACCGGTGATGCACGTGCTGCAGAAGCCCTACTGCGACCTGGACAAGGCGCGGTTGGTCAACGGCAACTGCAGCTTCGTCCAGCTCGGCCCCGCCGACCTGTTCCTGTTGCAGATGAAGGTCTCCCTCTGGGTGGGCCTGATCGTCGCCGCGCCGATCTGGCTCTACCAGCTCTGGGCGTTCATCGCGCCCGGCCTGCACCGGCACGAGCGGCGCTACGCCTACTTCTTCACCGCCCTGGCGGCGCCGTTGTTCGCCGGCGGGGCGGTGCTGGCCTACTTCGTGACGTCGAAGGGCCTGGAGTTCCTGCTCGACGTCTCCGGCGGCGGGGACGTGACCACCACGCTCGACATCACGCGCTATTTCGGCTTCGTCACGAATTTGATCCTGCTGTTCGGGGTGGCGTTCGAGTTTCCGCTGATCGTGCTGATGCTCAACTTCGTCGGCCTGGCCAGCGCCAAGCGGCTGCTGAGCTGGTGGCGGGTGGCGATCTTCGTGTTCTTCGCGTTCTCCGCGGTGGTCACGCCGACGCCCGACCCGTTCGGCATGACGGCGCTGGCGATCTGCCTCTCCGCGCTCTACTTCGGCGCGGTCGGGCTGGCGTTCCTCAACGACAAGCGGCGCGGGCGTGGGCGCGAGGTCTACGCCGGCATCGCCGACGACGAGGTGTCGCCGCTGGACCTGTCGAACGAGCCGGTGCCGACGGGCGCCCGGGTCGAGGCGTCCGCCCCGGTCGAGGCGCCCGAGCCGATCGCCGCCCCGGCGCCGATCGAACGCCGCTACGACGACATGACCTGACCGTCCCCGCAGCTCCACCCGAACGCCGTCCCCGTCCAAGGGGGGCGGCGTTCGCGCGTGTGGAGGCCGATCGACTTGATCGACTCCACCTCGCCGAGGTGGCGGTGTCCGCGGCTCGGCGATGCAGCCATCTCGGCGAGCTGGTGTGGATCATGAACGGGCCAGGGGTCAGGCCACCCGGCGGGCCGCGGCGGGGGCGAGGGGTGGGACCGCGTCGGGGTGCAGGATCGCGGCGATCGCCTCGACGCCGTCGACCAGGCGCGGGCCGGCGCGCACGATCAGCGCGTCGGCGTCCAGCGCCCACACCTCCGCGCCGGGGAAGTGCCCGACCACCCCGGCCGCCTGGTCGGCGGCGCCGTCCAGGTGGAAGCCGCACGGCGCGACGAGCACCACCTCGGGTTCGGCCGCGCGCAGGTCCGCCCAGGTGGTCGGCGTGGACCGGGCCCCGGGGTGGGTGGCCACCGGCGCGCCGCCGGCGACGTCGACGAGATCCGGGATCCAGTGCCCGGCGCCGAAGGGCGGGTCCACCCACTCGACGACGGCGACCCGCCGCCGGGGCCGGCCGGCCACCGCCGCGCCGACCGCCGCCAGCCGGGCCCGCAGGCCGTCCACCAGGGCCTCGGCGCGGTCCGGCACCCGGGCCGCCGCGCCCACCGCGCGGATCGTGCCCAGCACGTCGTCCAGGGTGTACGGGTCGAGCGACAGCACCTCCGCCCGCGCGCCGAGATGGTCGACGGCGTCGGCCACCCGGCCGGACGGCAGCGCGCAGACGCGGCACAGGTCCTGGGTGAGGATCAGGTCCGGGTCCAGCCCGGCCAACGCGCCGGCGTGCAGCGTGTAGAGGTCCGCCCCGGCCGCGAGCCGCTCCCGGACGTACCCGTCGATCTCGCCGGGGCTCATGCCACGGGTGTCCCGGCCGCCGACCACCACCGTGACGCCGGCCCGGTACGCCGCCGGCACCTCGCACTCGAACGTCGCCCCGACCAGATCGTCGCCGAGACCCAGGGCGTAGACGATCTCGGTGGCGGAGGGGAGGAGGGAGACCAGTCGCATGCCGCCATCATCGCCGCACCGGAGCCGGACATTCGAGCCGCCCTCGGGCCTTGCCGGGACAGCCGACCCGCTTAGACTCTGCTGACTCTGCCGAGTCCCACCCCCCGTCCCGGTCAGCACGCTGACCTCCGCTCCGGAGATCCCGATGAAAAGCCGTACCGCCGCCGTCCTGACCGTCCTCTGCGCCGCCACCACGCTCACCGCCTGCGGTGAGGACGAGCCCGCACCCAAGGGCGAGCAGGTCCCGGTGACCGCCACCGACACCAGCTGCGAGGTCACCACCACGCTGTTCACCCCGGGCACGGTCACCTTCACCGTGACCAACCGGGGGCAGCAGGCCACCGGGGTCTACGTCTACGGCCGGGAGGGCGACGGCTTCACCAAGGTGGTCGCCGAGGTGGCCGACGTCCCGGCGGGCCGCACCGGCGACCTGCGCGCCACGCTGGCCACCGGCTCCTACGAGGTGGCCTGCAAGCCCGGCCGGCAGGGCGACGGGGTGCGCACCCGGATCACCGTCTCCGACGACGGCAACGTGGCCAGCGCCGCGGCCGAGACGGCGTACGACCGGGCGGTCGCCATCGAGCTGACCGGCGACACGCTCACCGGCGCCGACGGGTTGATCGCCGAGCCCGGCGAGAAGCTCTCGCTGAAGGTGACGAACAAGACCGCCGGCGCCCGGACGTTGTACGTGCTCAACCCGGCCGGCAAGCGGATCGCCGAGCTGAAGGCCGAGCCGAACGGCACCGCCGAGACGGTGGTCACCCTGGGCGCCGCCGGCAACTGGACGCTCAAGGTCAAGGGCGACGGGGTCGCCGCGGTGAGCCGGCGGCTGGTGGTGCGCTGACGGGTGAATCGCCGGCGGGTGCATCCGTCGGCGCGCTTACCGCGTTCGTGCCGAACGACTACGCGTTCCGCGAGCTGGTCCGCGACCTCACCGCCGCCAGGACGCTGCCCGGCGAGAAGGCCGCGTTCGACGCGGTCGCCGGCCTGGGCGTGGACACCGTGGAGGACGTGCTGCTCTACCACGTGGTGCCCGGCGCCACGATCGACCGTAGGGCGGCGCTGACGGCCGACGGCGCGGAGCTGTCGACCGCGCTCGGCGCCGACGTCGAGGTCGACGTGCGGCACTGCTGGTACGGCCGGCAGGTGCGGCTGGTCGACGCGGACACGAACGACCGCGACGCGCGGGTGGTCCGTTACGACATCAACAAGGGCAACAAGCAGATCGCGCACGCGGTGGACCGGGTGCTGCGCCCGATCGACCTGCCCTGACGCGTCTTCCGCCCGACGGCGTCCGGCCCCGTGCCGGGCGCCGTCGGCGTGTCGACCGTCAGCGTACGGAGTGGCCGAACCGGCTGCTGAACGCCAACCCGGCCGAGCAGCTCAGCTCGCCGGGGGCGAGTTGGACGTGCGAGGGCCGCCACGTCTCGGCCGCGCGCTTCGGGCCGACGCGGGCCAGCAGGCAGTCGTACTGGCTGGCCCGCAGCGCCACGCCGACCGTGCCGCCCTCGACCGCGATCTCCTGCCGTACGGCCGGGTCGAGTTTCAGGCCGGCCACCGCGGCGCGGACCGCGGCCTCGTCGGGGCCGGACCGGGTGAGCGCCTGCCGGAGACGGTCGTCGACGCCGGTCAGTGACGGGTCCCGGGCGACCGGCTGCGGTTTCCCGGCGGGGCAGTCGACGTCGTCGTCGCGGTCGTCCCGCTCGGGGCCGAGGTTCAGCCGGAAGCAGACCGTCTCGGTGCCCTCGACCGTCTCGCCCCAGTCGTTGACGCCGGAGCCGTGCCCGGTCACCCGCAGCACCAACGTCACCCCGGTCTGCCAGTGCGTCTCGCCACGCACCTGGAGCACCTCCACCGCCTGCTCCTGCCCGGCGGTGTGCGCGTAGTCCTCGGCCTTGAACAGGTGGTCGCGGTCGAACCGCGCCTCGATCCGGTCCACCGTCTCGGTGGCGTCGGCGACGGCGTCGTCGTGCCAGGGCGCCTCGTCCGCCCGCTGCCCCCACCACACCCAGCCGGCCAGCAGGAAGGGAGCGAGTGCGACCGGGGCGAGGACGGCGATCAACGTGCGGGAACGCATGGCGGGCAGTATTCCGCACGGCCGCCCGCGCCGTGACCCCGTCGGTGCCCGGTGTGGGTGTCTCCCCTGGTGGGTGGCGCGACTCGTGCCGTACGGTGCTCGCCGTGACCGCGCTCGATCATGTCCCGTCCGGCCCGGTGGCCGTGCTCGCGAACCCGACCGCCGGCCGAGGGCGGCACCGGGGCCTGCTGCCGGAGATCCTGGCGCGCCTCGGCCGGGCCGGCCGCCCGGTCGAGCTGCTGCGCGCGCGTACCCCGCAGGAGGCGGAAGCGGCGTGCCACGCCGCGGTGGCCGGCGGCGCCGGGGCGCTGGTGGCGGTCGGCGGGGACGGCACGGTGCACCGCGCGATGCAGGCGGTCGCCGGCACGGCCGTGCCGTTCGGACCGGTGCCGGCGGGCACCGGCAACGACTTCGCGGTGGAGACCGGGTTCCCGGCCGAACCCCGCGCGGCCGTCGAGGTGATCACCGACGCGCTGGCCGCCGGCCGCAGCCGCCCGGTCGACCTGGCCCGGCTGTCCCGGCCCGGCGGCGACGACCGCTGGTACGGCGCGGTCCTCGCGGCCGGGTTCGACGCGATCGTCAACGAGCGGGCCAACCGGATGCGCTGGCCGCGCGGCCCCCGCCGGTACGACCTGGCGATCCTGGCCGAGCTGGCCCGGCTGCGGCCGCGTCGCTACCGGCTGACCCTCGACGGGGTGCCGCACGAGGTGGACGCGGTGCTGGTCGCGGTCGGCAACGCGGCCAGCTACGGCGGCGGCATGCGGATCTGCCCGGACGCCGACCCGACCGACGGCCTGCTGGACGTGGTGGTGGGCGGCCGCTTCGACCGGCGCACGCTGATGCGGGTCAAGCCGCGGATCTACCGGGGCACCCACGTGACGCACCCGCTGGTGCGCGCCTACCGGGCCCGAACGGTGGAGCTGGCCGCCGAGGGCATCACCACGTACGCCGACGGCGAGCGCGCGTTCGCCCTGCCGGTGACCGTCACCGCCGTGCCGGCGGCGCTGCGGCTGCTCCGCTGAGCACCGGCGGCGGCGCGACCGGCGGCGGGCCGGCGGCGGCCCGGACCGCGCCGACGCTGGCGGCCACCACCAGCCCGATGGCGAGCACCTCGACCGGGTGCAGCGCCTGGCCGAGCACCAGCCAGCCGGCCAGCGCGGCGACCGCCGGGCCGAGGCTCATCAGCACCGCGAACGTCGCGGTGGGCAGCCGCCGCAGGGCCACCAGCTCCAGGCTGTAGGGCAGCACCGAGGCGAGCAGCGCCAGCGCGGCGCCGAGCCCCAGCACCGCCGGGTCGGCCAGCCGGCCGCCCGCGTCGACCAGCCCGATCGGCAGGGTGACCAGCGCGGCCACGGCGAGCGCCAGGGCCAGCCCGTCGGCCCGGGGGAACCGCGCGCCGACCCGGGCCGAGCAGACGATGTACGCCGCCCACATGGCGCCCGCGGCCAGCGCCAACGCGGCGCCGAGCGGGTCGAGCCGGTCGAACCCGCCCTGCCCGAGCAGGGCCACCCCGGCCAGCGCCAGCCCGGCCCAGCACCAGGCCGCCGCCCGGCGCGCGCCGACCACCGACAGCGCCAGCGGGCCGAGCACCTCAAGCGTGACGGCCGGACCGAGCGGGATCCGCTCGATCGCCTGGTAGAAGATGGAGTTCATGCCGGCCAGGGCCAGCCCGAACGCGACCACGGCCGACCAGTCGTCGCGCCGGTGCCCGCGCAGCCGGGGCCGGCACACCGCGAGCATCAGCAGCGCGCCGAGGGCCAGCCGCAGCGTGACCGCGCCGGCCACCCCGGTGCGCGGGAACAGCAGCGCGGCCAGCGCGGAGCCGAACTGCACCGACAGCGCCCCGCCGAGCACCAGCGCGACCCCGCCGAGCCGGCCCGGCGACCGCGGCGGAAAGGGGTGGCTGGCGGTCACGCCCCTGACCTTAGCCGGGGCGCCCGATCATCCGACCCCGGCCAGGTCGAGCACCGCGCCCAGCCCGTTCGACCGGCCGGCGTCGGCGGCGGGCAGCACCAGCACCCCGCAGCCGGCCGCTACCGCGCCGGCGTCGGCCGGGGTGTCGCCCACCATCAGGGTGTGCTCCGGGTCGACGCCGAGCATCCCGCAGGCCCGCAGGAAGATGCCCGGGTCCGGCTTGCAGCGCCCTACCTCGTACGACAGCGCGTACGCGTCGACCAGCCCGTCGAGGCCCCAGGCCGCGAAGAGGGGCCGCAGGTCGAAGCCGATGTTGCTGACCACCGCCACCTTCACCCCGCCGGCGGCGAGCGCGCCGAGCACCGGGGCGGTGTCCGGGTACGGCAGCCAACCCTCGGGGACCAGCACCCGCTCGTAGAGCGCGTCGGCGAACCCGTCGATGCCGACGTCGACGGTCTCGGCCAGCCCGGTGTAGGCGCCCCGGTGTGCGTGCGGGTAGAGGTCGCGGTCGGCCCACAGCTCGGCCAGCCGGGGCGGCACCCGGGCCGGCCGCGGGCCGCCCGCCCGGCCGGCGGTGAGCAGGCGGTCGGCGAGCGAGGTGGCCCGGATCCGGTCCAGCTCGACCCCGCAGGCGGCCGCGGCGGCGAGCACCCAGGCCAGCGGTTCCTCCACCTGGGCGAGGGTGCCGTGGAAGTCGAAGAGCACCGCCTCCACGGGCCGGCGGGACGGACCCGGGCGGACGGCGTCGTCGGCGCCGCTCGAGGCGTGGGGCAGTTCGGTACGGTCCGGCACGTCGTGCACCCTACCGACCCGCCCGGACCGCCCTGCCGGACGGCCTTGACCGGTGGTCGTCGGCGGTACCGATTAATCTTGGGTGCATGTCGAGCCCCGCCGAGCGGTACGCCGCGGCGCGCCGCCGGGCCGCGCAGGCCTCCGCCTTCCCGGCCCTGGACGAATTCTCCCGTGATCTCGGGTTCGACCTCGACGACTTCCAGCGTGAGGCGTGTGAGGCCCTGGAGCGGGGCAGCGGGATGCTGGTCTGCGCGCCCACCGGCGCCGGCAAGACCGTGGTGGGCGAGTTCGCGGTGCACCTGGCGCTGCGCGGCGCGCCCGGTTCGCCGGCCGACGACGGCGGGCCGGTGACCCGGCGCAAGTGCTTCTACACCACGCCGATCAAGGCGCTGTCCAACCAGAAGTACCACGACCTGGTCGACCGCTACGGCGCCGAGCAGGTCGGCCTGCTCACCGGCGACAACGCGATCAACGGCGACGCGCCCGTGGTGGTGATGACCACCGAGGTGCTGCGCAACATGCTCTACGCCGGCTCGGCCACCCTCCAGGGCCTGGCCTACGTGGTGATGGACGAGGTCCACTACCTGGCCGACCGCTTCCGCGGCGGGGTCTGGGAAGAGGTGATCATCCACCTGCCGGAGTCGGTGACGCTGGTGTCGCTCTCGGCGACCGTGTCCAACGCCGAGGAGTTCGCCGACTGGCTGGTCACGGTGCGCGGCGAGACCACGGTGGTGGTCTCCGAGCACCGGCCGGTGCCGCTCTGGCAGCACATGCTGGTCGGCAAGCGGATGTTCGACCTGTTCCACGACGCCGACGCGGCCCGCAAGCACGACGTGCACCCCGAGCTGCTGCGCCACACCCGCGACACGATGCGCCGACTGGAGTTGGGCGAGGGGCGCAGCGCGGGCCCCGGCGGCGGCCGGCGCGGCCCCCGGTGGCGTGGCCCGATCCGTCCCGACATCGTCGACCGGCTCGACCGGGAGGGGCTGCTCCCGGCGATCCTGTTCATCTTCAGCCGGGCCGGCTGCCAGGCCGCCGTCCAGCAGTGCCTCGCCGCCGGGCTGCGGCTGACCTCCGCGGAGGAGCGCGCCGAGATCCGCGAGGTGGTCGAGTCCAGGATCACCGCGATCCCCGGCGAGGACCTGACCGTGCTCGGCTACTGGGAGTGGCTCGACGGCCTGGAGCGCGGGCTGGCCTCCCACCACGCCGGCATGCTCCCCGCGTTCAAGGAGGTCGTCGAGGAGCTGTTCGTCCGTGGCCTGGTCAAGGCGGTCTTCGCCACCGAGACGCTGGCCCTGGGCATCAACATGCCGGCCCGCTGCGTGGTGCTGGAGCGGCTGGTCAAGTTCAACGGCGAGGCCCACGTCGACCTCACCCCGGGCGAATACACCCAGCTCACCGGCCGGGCCGGCCGGCGGGGCATCGACGTCGAGGGCCACGCGGTGGTGGTCTGGTCACCGGAGACCGACCCCCGGCACGTGGCCGGTCTCGCCTCCACCCGCACCTACCCGCTGCGGTCCAGCTTCCGGCCGTCCTACAACATGGCCGTCAACCTGGTCGGCAGCGTCGGCGCGGAGCCGGCCCGGGCGCTGCTGGAGTCCTCCTTCGCGCAGTTCCAGGCCGACCGGTCGGTGGTCGGCCTGGCCCGGCAGGTGCAGCGCAACACCGAGACGATCGAGGCGTACGGCGCGGAGGCCGCCTGCCACCAGGGCGACTTCGACGAGTACTTCGCGCTGCGGGTGGCGATCGCCGACCGGGAGCGGGCCATCGCCCGGCAGGGGCAGACCCAGCGCAAGGCGGCGGCCGTCGCCTCGCTGGAGCGGCTGCGGGTCGGCGACGTGATCCGGGTGCCGTCGGGGCGGCGCGCCGGACTGGCCGTGGTGCTCGACCCGGCCACCGGGGGTTTCGGCGAGCCCCGCCCGCTGGTGCTCACCCAGGACCGGTGGGCCGGGCGGGTCAGCCCGGGCGACTTCACCAGCCCGGCCGAGGTGCTCGCCCGGATCCGGGTGCCGAAGCACTTCAACCACCGGTCGCCGGCGGCCCGGCGCGACCTGGCCGCCGAGGTCAGCGGCACCGGGCTGGACCGGCACGGTGGCCGGCGCGGCGGGCGCTCCCGCCAGGCGGTGGGGGAGGACCACCGGCTCAGCCAGCTCCGCGTCGAGCTGCGCGGGCATCCCTGCCACGCCTGCCCGGACCGGGAGGAGCACGCCCGGTGGGCGGAGCGTCGCCGCCGGCTGGAGCGCGACACCGAGGAGCTGCGCCAGCGGGTGAGCGGTCGGACGGGCTCGCTGGCCCGGACGTTCGACCGGATCGTCGCGCTGCTGACCGCACGCGGCTACCTGGCCCCCGACGGCGAGGTCACCGACGCGGGCCGGATGCTGGCCCGGATCTGGACCGAGGCCGACCTGCTGGTCGCCGAGTGCCTGCGCCGCCGGTTGTGGGACGGGCTCTCCCCGGCCGAGCTGGCGGCCGCCGTGTCGGTGGTGGTCTTCGAGGCGCGGCGGGACCTCGACGAGCGGGCGTCGCTGCCCCGTGGCGCGGTCGGCGACGCGGTCGACGAGACGCTCAAGCTGTGGAGTGACATCGAGGCGGACGAGGCGGCGCGTGGCCTGACGGTCACCCGCGAGCCGGATCTCGGCTTCGCCTGGCCGATCTACCGCTGGGCGCGCGGTGAGGCGCTCGCCAAGGTGCTCGCCAGCGGGCACCAGATCGACGGCGAGATGCCGGCCGGCGACTTCGTCCGGTGGGCGCGGCAGGTGGTGGACCTGCTGGGCCAGATCGCCGATTCGGGCGGCGCCTCGACCGAGCTTCGGGCCACCGCGCGACAGGCGATCTCGGCCGTCAACCGGGGCGTGCTGGCCTACCACGCCTCCGCCTGACGATCACTTCCGGTCACCGGCGCCAGGAAAGTCGACGCATCGCTGTGTCATCGCGACACCACCCCCCGAACATTTCGGGGGGTGGTGTCCTGCCTGGTCAGGCGCTGCCGGATCATTGCCGGGGCGCGACGCTTACGCGCCGGTAGCGGATCGGGGGAAGGTCACCGTGGGCGAGATCAATCACTTTGAGTACGGGTGGATCACACCCGCGCTCAGCTACGCGCTGTCCGTGCTCGGCTCGGCGCTCGGCCTGGTCTGCGCCGGCCGCATCCGGACCGCCACCGGCGCCGGCCAGCGCGCCTGGTGGGGTCTGCTCGCGGCCTGGGCGCTGGGCGGCACCGCCATCTGGGCGATGCACTTCATGGCCATGCTCGGCTTCGCGGTCAGCGGCACCCGCATCCGCTACGACGTGCCGCTGACCGCGGCCAGCACGGTGATCGCGGTGGGCGCGGTCGGCATCGGCCTGGCCATCGTGGGCACCGGCCGGCTCACCGCGGTCCGGCTGCTCGCCGGCGGCTTCTTCACCGGCGCCGGGGTGGCCGCCATGCACTACACCGGAATGGCGGCCATGCGGCTGGACGGCACCCTCGGCTACGACCCGCTGCGGGTGACGCTCTCCGTCGTCGTCGCGCTGGTGGCCGCCACGGTGGCGCTCTGGCTGGCGATGACCGTCCGGCGCGGCCTCGCCATCATCGCCTCCGCGCTGGTCATGGGCATCGCCGTGAACGGCATGCACTTCACCGGGATGAGCGCGCTGTCGGTGCACCTGCACGAGAGCCGTGCCGGCGCCACCGGCACCGAGGTCAGCGGACTGCTGGTGCCGATCGTGCTCGCCGTGGTCTTCGGCGTGGTCGGGTTGGTCTACGCGCTGCTGGCCGCGCCGTCCGACGACGACCGGGCCGGGGCCGCGTACGTGGCGGCACGGCTGGACGGCGTGCCGGCGACGGCCGAGGCCGAGCCGGCGCCGGACCCGGTCGGCCTGCGGGCCACCCGCGCGGTGCCGGAGCAGCCGGCGCCGGATCCGGTGGGCCTGCGGGCCCGCTCGACGCTGGCGCAGCCCGGCGCCCAGTTCCCGTCCCGCCGGAAGAGCGACCCCCGCAGCTGACGCCCGGCCGCGAGGCGTTCTCCGGCGTCGGCGACCCACCGGTCCGGCCTTCCACCCTCGCCGCACCTGTCCTCGGGTGGCTTGCCGTCCGGGTCGGCTCGCCGGTACGGGCGAACTGGCGGTATCGGACCCGCAGACCGGCCCGGACCGCGCCGGTGGACGCCACCACGCGCCGTCGCGCAGACCGCGGTGGGTAGCAGATGTAGATCTTGGAAGGAATTGGCCCCTATGGGGGCACTTCCGCACCAAGATCTCTGCCTCTTCCGCATAGCGGAAGATCGATCTCGGTCTTTGGGATCGTCGGGCGTTGGGAGGGGAAGTTGGGCTGCGGACGGCCGAATCGGGCATGGCTGGCGCGAATCGGCGGGCACCCGGACAGGCCAGGGCTGGGGCAAGCCCCAGCGTGGGCGTGCCGTGGCTGGGGTGTGCCCGGACAGGGGCGTGCCGCGGCGCCGGGTGGCGGCACGGGGTTCAGGTGCGGGGGGCGGCGAGCGCGTCGACCAGGCGCCGGCAGGAGCCGGCCAGGTTCCAGCGCTGGGCCAGTTCGAGCAGCCGGTCCGGGTCGGCGGGGGCCGTCGGCAGCGCCGGGTCCAGCCCGGGCAGCGGCACGTCGGTGGCGACCCGGACCACCTTCGGCGCCACGGCCAGGTAGTCGCGGGCGCCGTCGAGCTTGCCGCGCAGGCCCGGTGCGAAGCCGGAGCCGGGGTCGTCGAGCGCGGCCAGGATGCCGTCGAGCCCACCGTAGCGGTCGACCAGCCGGGCGGCGGTCTTCTCGCCCACCCCGGGCACGCCGGGCAGGCCGTCGCTCGGGTCGCCGCGCAGCGCGGCGAAGTCGGCGTACCGGTCGGCCGGCACACCGTAGCGGGCGCGCACCGCGGCGTCGTCGCAGTCGTCGAGCTTGGCCACGCCCCGGCCGATGTAGAGCAGCCGGGTCGGGTGGGTGTCGTCGACGAGCTGGAACAGGTCGCGGTCGCCGGAAACCACCTCGACCGGGCCGGGCTGGGTCACCGAGAGCGTGCCCAGCACGTCGTCGGCCTCGTAACCGGTGGCGCCGACCGCCGGGATGCCGAGCGCGTCGAGGACCTCCAGGATCATCGGCACCTGCGGGGACAGCGTGTCCGGCACGACCTCGCCGCCCTCGGGCGCGACCCGGTGCGCCTTGTACGACGGCAGCAGCTCCACCCGCCACGCCGGCCGCCAGTCGTGGTCCAGCGCGCAGATCATCCGGTCCGGCCGGCGGGTGCGCACCAACTGGGCGAGCATGTCGAGGAAGCCGCGCACGGCGTTGACCGGCTGGCCCTCGTCGGTCTTCGCGGCCGACTCGGGGATGCCGAAGTAGGCGCGGAAGTAGAGGCTGGGGGAGTCGATCAGCAGGATCGGGGGTCGGTGTGCCACGCGGGACAGCGTGGCACACCCCGGAGGCGGGGTGGGGAGGCGGCCGCGGGGCCGGGAACCGGCAGGCGTGGCCGGCGCCGATGTGCGCAGAATGGCGCGGTGACGTTCGTACCCGGCCTGATCCTGGCCCGCCGGTTCCACGACGAGGTGGTGGCCCCGCTGCTGGCCCGCCGGCTGCCCGGCCTGCCGTACTCCGCCGGCCTGCTCGACGGCGGCTCCGAGTTGCTCGGTCTCGACACGCCACGCTCCACCGACCACGACTGGGGTCCCCGTACGCAGATCTTCGTGGCGGACGCGACCCGCGTCCCGGAGGTCCGGGCCGTGCTCGGCGCGGAGCTGCCGGCGGAGTTCCTCGGCTGGCCGGCCCGGTTCGCCGGTGGGCCGACGGTCCGGCTCGGCGTGGTCCGCGCGGGCGGCGACCGGCACGGGGTGAGCGTCGACGAACTGGGGTCGTGGCTGCGGGGCCGGCTGGGCGTCGACCCGCGCGCCGGCCTGTCGACGGCGGACTGGCTGGCCACGCCCACCCAGCGGCTGGCGGAGCTGACCGGCGGCGCGGTGTTCCACGACGGGCTGGGCGGCGCGCTCACCGACGTCCGGGCCCGGCTGGCGTGGTATCCGGACGACGTCTGGCGGCACGTGCTGGCGGCGTGCTGGCAGCGGGTGGCGCAGGCCGAGCACCTGGCCGGTCGCTGCGCCGAGGTGGGCGACGAGGTGGGCAGCCGGGTGGTCACCGCCGGGCTGGCCGGCGACCTGATGCGTCTCGGTCTGCTGCTGCGCCGCCGCTGGCCCCCGTACCCGAAGTGGTTGGGCACGGTCTTCGCCGGCCTGCCGGCGGCGGGGCCGATGGTGGACGCGCTGGCTGCCGCGCTCGGCGGCGGCGACTGGGCGGACCGGCAGGCCGGTCTGGTACGTGCCCTGGAGACGGTGGCCGGCTGGACCAACGACGCCGGGCTGGCCGCGCCCGTGGACCCGGCGGCGCGGCCGTTCCACGACCGGCCGTTCCTGGTGCTGGACGCGGGGCGGTTCGTCGAGGCGCTGCGCGCCGCGATCATCGATCCGGAGCTGCGTGGCCGGCCGCCGGTGGGCGCGGTGGACCAGTACGTCGACAACGCCGACGTGCTCACCCACCACGACCGGGTCCGTCGGGTGGCGGCGGCGGTGCTGCCGGCCTGAGCGCGGCGTCTCAGGGCGCGGCGACCGGCTCCGGGGCGGCCGGCGCGCCGACGCGCAGGTCGGTCAGGTCGCGGAGGCGCCGGACCGGGGAGAGCAGACCGCGCAGTGGGAGCCGCTGCACGATCACGCCGGCGGGCAGGCCGATCACCAGCCAGGCCAGGTAACCGGCGGCCGTGACCAGCCCCATTTCGAACGCGGACGCGTCCAGCACGGTCAGCGCGGTGAGCGGCAACGCCACCGCGCCGACCGTGGACCCAGGGAGCTGGCGGTGAAGGCAGCCCACCAGCGCCAGAACATCCCGGCCCGCTGCTCGACGGACATTCCGTCAACCCCCGATCCGGGCCAGTGAGTTCCAATCTGGAACGGACTATAGTCGTCCTGGGGGTGACATGTGAAGCGGGCCGAACTCGGGGACGCGGACTGCGGCATCGCGCAGGCGCTCGGCGTGCTCGGAGACTGGTGGGCGGTGCTTATCGTCCGCGAGATCGCCGGCGGCACGACCCGGTTCGACGCCGTGCAGCGCGAGCTGGGGGTGAGCCGGCGCGCGCTCACCGAGCGGCTCGGCGGCCTGGTGGCGCAGGGCGTGCTGCGGCGCGAGCCCTACTCGCTGCATCCCCCGCGCCACGACTACCTGCTGACCGCCAAGGGCGAGGGCCTGCTGCCGGTGCTGGTCGCGCTCCAGGACTGGGGGACCCGGCATGTGATGGGCGACGGCGAGTTGACCGGGACCGCGGACGCCGGCTCGGCCGAGGCGCGTCGCGTGCACCGGCTCGTCGGCCGGCGGCTGCCCCCGCTGGAGCTGACCCGCCACGACGGCGCCGTGGAGTCGCCGGCCGTGCCCGGCCGTTGGACCGTGCTCTACCTGTTCCCGGGCGCCTTCGCGCCGGGCGCGCCCGGGCTGCCACCCGCCTGGGCGGACATCCCCGGCGCCGTCGGGTGCACGCTGGAGTCACGCACGTACGCCGATCGCCATGCGTCGTTCCGAGCCGCCGGGGCGGAGGTGCGCGGCGTCAGCACCCAGCGCCCGGACCAGTTGGCCGCCTTCGCCGCGCACGCCCGGCTGCCGTATCCGCTGGTCGCCGACGAGGACGCCCGGCTCGCCGCCGGCCTGCTGCTGCCGACCTTCCGGGCCGGCGGGGTGGTCCGGTTCAAGCGGCTGACCCTGCTTGTCGATCCGTCGGCGGTGGTGCGGGCGGCGCAGTTCCCGATCACCGATCCGGCCGGCTCCGTCGACGAGATGCTGGCCGAGGTGCGCCACCGTGCCGGCCCGCCCGCGCCGGCTGTGGGCTCCCCGGCCGGGGCCTGAACTCCGGCGCGGATCGCACATATCTATCCACATCCATCTCTTGTCCACGAACGCGCCCCAGGTGTGGGACCGCTTCGTTCCGGACTTTTCACAAGGCGCGAAAAAAGCCGTCGGGAGCGCCTCGAGGAATTGACATGTGCCACTGCGTACGGGGAAGGTCCAGCGCACGGGCAGGCACCCTCGACCCGCCCGAGCACCCTCTCCCCGCCGCCGCACTCCACCCGTCCCGGAGATGCCATGTCACCCGTACCGCTCCTGTCGTCCGCACGCCGCCGGTCGACCCGGCCGCTGCTCGCCGCGCTGACCGCCCTGCTCGCCGCCGTGGCGCTGGTCGCGCCGCCCGGCCCGGCCCGGGCCGCCGACCCACTGCTGTCACAGGGCCGACCCACCACCGCCTCCTCCACCGAGAACGCCGGCACCCCGGCGTCCAACGCCACCGACGGCAACGCCGGCACCCGCTGGTCCAGCGCGTTCGCCGATCCCCAGTGGATCCAGGTCGACCTCGGCGCCACCGCCGCCGTCTCCCGGGTCAGCCTGACCTGGGAGGGCGCGTACGCCCGGGCGTACCAGGTGCGGACCTCGACCGACGGCGCCACCTGGACCACCGTGTTCAGCACCACGAGCGGTGACGGTGGCACCGACGACCTGACGGTCAGCGGCACCGGCCGCTACGTGCGGGTGTACGGCACCGCGCGGGCCACCGGCTACGGCTACTCCCTCTGGGAGTTCCAGGTCTACGGCAGCACCGGGAGCGGCAGCGGCTGCGACACCGCGACCAACGCGGCGCAGGGCCGGCCGGCGACCGCCTCGTCGACCGAGAACGCCGGCACCCCCGCCTCCGCCGCGGTCGACGGCAACCCCGGCACCCGCTGGGCCAGCGCCGCCGCCGACCCGCAGTGGCTCCAGGTCGACCTGGGCAGCGTCCGCGCCGTGTGCCGGGTGGTGTTGACCTGGGAGGCCGCGTACGCGCGGGCGTACCAGATCCAGACCTCGACCGACGGCGCCACCTGGACCACCGTGCACAGCACCACCACCGGTGACGGCGGGACCGACGCGGTGACGGTCAGCGGATCCGGCCGCTACCTGCGGGTGTACGGCACCGCGCGGGCCACCGGCTACGGCTACTCGCTGTGGGAGGTCGTCGTCAACACCACCGGCGGCGGCACCGTGCCGGGCGGCGGGCCGCTCGGACCCAACGTCATCACGTTCGACCCGTCGATGTCCGCCGCCAGCATCCAGGCGCAGCTCGATGCCGTCTTCCGCACCCAGGAGTCCAACCAGTTCGGCACCCAGCGGTACGCGCTGGCGTTCAAGCCGGGCGACTACTCCGGCATCAACGCGCAGATCGGCTTCTACACCTCCATCATGGGGCTCGGCCGGAACCCCGGTGACGTGCGCATCCACGGCGACGTCACGGTGGACGCCGGCTGGTTCAACGGCAACGCCACCCAGAACTTCTGGCGGTCGGCGTCGAACATGCGGGTCTTCCCGTCGGCCGGGTTCACCCGCTGGGCGGTGTCACAGGCCGCGCCGTTCCGCCGGATGGACATCCAGGGCGATCTCAACCTGGCCCCGAACGGCTACGGCTGGGCCAGCGGCGGCTACGTCGCGGACAGCCGGGTGACCGGCGTCGTCCAGCCCTACTCGCAGCAGCAGTGGTACACCCGCGACAGCAACGTGGGCGGCTACCTCAACGCGGTCTGGAACGTGACCAACTCCGGCGTGGTCGGCGCGCCCGCGACGAGCTTCCCGAACCCGCCGTACACCACGCTTGCGCAGACCCCGGTCAGCCGCGACGTGCCCTACCTGTACCTCGACAGCGTCGGCAACTACCAGGTGTTCGTCCCGTCCACCCGGACCAACGCCAGCGGGGCGTCCTGGCTGGGCGGGTCCACCCCGGGCACGTCGATCCCGCTGAGCCAGTTCTACGTGGCGAAGCCCGGCGACTCCGCCGCGACCATCAACGCCGCCCTGGCCCAGGGGCTCAACCTGCTGTTCACCCCCGGCGTCTACGCCGTCGACCAGACCATCGCGGTCAACCGCGCCGGCACCGTGGTCCTGGGCATCGGCTACCCGACGCTGGTGCCGCAGAACGGCGTGGTGCCGATGACGGTCGCGGACGTCGACGGCGTCCGACTGGCCGGGCTGCTGTTCGACGCCGGCGCGGTGAACTCGCCGGTGCTCCTCCAGGTCGGACCGGCCGGGTCGAGCGCGCGCCACGCCGCCAACCCCACCTCCGTGCAGGACGTCTTCTTCCGCATCGGCGGCGCGCACGCCGGCAAGGCCACCACCAGCCTGGTGGTCAACCAGGACGACACGCTGATCGACCACATCTGGGCCTGGCGGGGCGACCACGGCACCGGCATCGGCTGGACCGTGAACACCGCCGACACCGGCCTGATCGTCAACGGCGACAACGTCACCGCGCTCGGGCTCTTCGTCGAGCACTACCAGAAACACGAGGTGATCTGGAACGGCGAGAACGGGCGGACCATCTTCTTCCAGAACGAGCTGCCCTACGACCCGCCGAACGCGGCCGCCTGGACGAACGGCTCACGGGTCGGCTACGCGGCGTTCAAGGTCGCCGACACCGTGACCTCGTTCGAGGGCTGGGGGATGGGCAGCTACTGCTACTTCAACGTCGACCCGACGATCGCCGCCTACCACGCCTTCGAGGCGCCCACCCGGGCCGGCGTGCGGTTCCACGACCTGCTCACCGTCTCACTGGGCGGCAACGGGTCGATCACCCACGTCGTCAACGACACCGGCGCCACCGCGCAGGGCACCGCCACCGTCCCGGTCAACCTGGTCAGCTATCCCTGATCCGGCCCGTCGCCGCCCGGGGGAGAACGCCCGGGCGGCGGCGAAGCCGACCAGCGGCCGGTAGATCCGCACCGAGTCGGCCAGCGCCGAGAAGTGCGACCCCGAGTTGCCGGCGTGGTAGCGGGTGGCGATGTCGACCTGCTCGATCGGCAGCTCGGCCCGGGCCGACTCCAGCAGCACGTTCATCTCGTACTCGAACCGGTCGCCGGGAATGGTGGCGAGCCAGCTCAGCAGCCCGGCCGGGTAGGCGCGCAGGCCGGTCTGGGTGTCCCGCACGTCGCGACCGGTGGCCAGCCGGAACGCCGCCCGGGTCGCCGCGTTGCCGAACCGGCTGCGAGCCGGCACCTCGCCGTCGAACCGGCGCACGCCAAGCGTCTGCGCGCCGGTGTCGCGCATCCGCTCGGCCACCCGGACCACGTCGGACACCTCGTGCTGGCCGTCGGCATCCACGCACACCACGCCGTCGCCGGGGCGGTGCGTCGTGGCGTACCGGAAACCGGTGCGCAGCACCACGCCCTTGCCCCGGTTGACCCGGCGGCGCAGCACGGTGGCGCCCCGGGCGCGGGCCGCGTCGAGCACCGCGGCGGCGGACGGGCCGCTGCCGTCGTCGACCACCAGCACGGACGCGCCGGGCAGGGCGGCGGTCAGGTCGGTGACGAGCGGCGGCAGCCGGTCACCCGGCCGGTACACCGGCACCAGCGCGATCACGGAACCTCCCATGGGTGAACTCGCCCGCCGGCACGGCCCGCCGGGTCGATCGCGGACCGTCGTACCCCCGGCGGCGGTCCGCGAATCCACCGTGGTCAACGACCGCCGAGGAGCCGTTCGACCCGGTGCGCGGCGCGGGTCAGCCCGCGCTCGCGCCGCAACAGCGCCTCCGGGGTACGCAGGCCGAGATAGCCGATCCGGCAGGCGACCCGGGCCGCCCGCTCCCGCCGGGCCGGCACCGGATCCGGGCCGGTCACCGGCACGTCCAGCAGTTCGGGGCCGCGCAGCCCGAGGACGCGACCGGCGAGCAGCCGGATCCGGGGCAGGTGCCACGGGTGGGAGACCAGCCCGAGCGGGTGCTCGGGGGTGAACCGGGCCGCGTCGAGCAGCCCGTCCTGCACGGTGAGCGCGAGGTTCTGCAGGGTGGTGCGGGAACGGGTCTCGGCGTCCAGCCGGGCGTACGCGTCGAGACCGGCGTCGCGGGCCAGAGCCCGCATCAGCTCGCCCTCGCGGTGGTCCGCCGGCGGGTCGGGCGCCCCGGCCGGCCCGTGCGGCCAGCCCCCGGTGAACACCACGCGCGCGCCGGTCGCGGCCCGGAAGTCGGCCGAGTGCGCGTGGACGTACGCGACGGCGGCCCGGGTGCGGGCGACGCTCTCCGCGGTGAGCCGGTAGCCGCCGTCGCCGGCCACCACTCCGCGACCGAAGACGAGCAGCACGGTGGCGATCATGGCCCCAGGTTAAGGCGGGGCCCCTTGTCAACACACGGGTGTTAACAAGGGGGCCCCGCCTTACGTCCAGGGCGGCACGCCGACGCCGGTGATCCGCACGCCGCCCCACGGGTCGACCTCGGTGAGGCGGCCGCGGGTGACCCGCTCGCCGATCCGGACCTCGACGTCGCGCCGGCCGGCGCGCAGCAGCCGCGCCACCCGGGGTTCCGGCTCGATCCGCCCGGCCCAGTGGTAGCGGCCGTCGACCGGCTCCCACCGGCCGGCGGCGTGCAGCCGCACCGGCGTGCCGGCCACCTCGGCCGGGCCCTGCCAGCTCACCGCTCGATCCGCTCGTGCGCGCGGGTCAGTTCCGGCGGCAGGTCGGCGCCGCGCCGGACCCCCTCGATGCCGCTCCACAGCAGCGTGGTCAGGTAGTCGGTGAGCGCCTCGCGGCGGATCGGCTGGCCGTGCGTGGTCCACCAGTCGCCGACCGCCTGGACGAACCCGACCAGCCCGTACGCCCACGGCTCGGCCGGCCCGGCGTCGAGGCCGAGCGCACGCAGCCGGTCGCCGATCACCCGGGCCAGCCCGGTGGCGACCTGCCGGCTGGTGCCGGTGACCACCTGCTGGATGCCGGGGTGGCCGGCCTCGTGCACGAGGAAGCGGTAGAGGGTCGGCTCGGACTCCACCACGCTCAGGTAGGCGTCGATGGTCGCCTCGACCAGCGCCCGTTCCTCGCGGACCTGCGCCACGGCGGGCGCGATGGCGTCCACCACGCGCGCCGCGACCACCTCGCTGACCGCCAGCCAGAGCTGCGCCTTGTCGGCGAAGTAGCGGTAGAGCACGGGTTTGCTCACCCCGGCGGTGGCCGCCACCTGGTCCATGTCGACGGCCGGGCCGAATCGCAGCAGCGCCTGCACGGCGGCGCCGATCAGCTCCTGCCGGCGTTGCTCGCGATGATCGGCCCAGCGGTCCCGCCGGCCGGTGCGCCGGGGCTCGGGCGGCTCCGACGAGCCGTCGGAGCCATTGACATCGGTGGAGGTGCGTCGCATGCTACTACTCGTAACAGTTACTGAAAGTTACGTCAACCTGGAGGGGTCATGGAGCGGACGCCGGCCGGATTCCCCCGCGAGGCGGTCGCCGACCGCCTGCTCACCGCCTCGGTGCGGACCAGCTACGAACCGATGGTGGACCTCGACTGGTCGGCGCCCCCGGTACCGGGCGCCTACTGGATGCCGCCGCGACGCAGCAGCCTCTACGGCACGTCGCTGTGGGCGGAGATGACCGAGGACCAGCGGATCGAGCTGACCAAGCACGAGGTGGCCGGCGCGGCCAGCGCCGGGCTGTGGTTCGAGACGATCCTGATGCAGATGCTGATCCGGCACTACTACGACGCGGACCCGACCAGCCGGCACGCCCAGTACGCGCTTACCGAGGTCGCCGACGAGTGCCGGCACTCCATCATGTTCGGTCGGCTCATCGAGGCGATGGGTTGTCCGGTCTACCGTGCCGACCCGGTCGACCACCTGCTCGGCCGCTGGCTGAAGGCGACCGCCACCGGCCCGCAGATGTACGCGTCCATCCTGATCGCCGAGGAGATCCTCGACTCGTTCCAGCGCGAGGCCATGGCCGACGAGTCGGTGCAGCCGCTGATCCGCATGGTGTCCCGGATCCACGTGGTGGAGGAGGCCCGGCACGTCCGCTTCGCCCGCGACGAGCTGGCCCGTCAGGTCGAGGCCGCCGGCCCGGTCGCGTTGGGCTACGCGCGGTTGGTGATCGGCCGGGCCGCGCACTCGATCAGCCGGCGGCTGGTGAACCCGCGGGCGTACGCGGCGGTCGGCATCCCGCCGGCGGTCGGCCTGGCCGCGGCCCGGACCAACCCGCACTGGCAGGCAACCCTGCGCTGGTCCGCCCAGCGGATCGCCGAGCACCTGACGGACCTCGGGCTGATCGCCGGCCCCGGCCGCGTGCTGTGGCGGCGCTCCGGCCTGATCGCGTCCTGAGACGGGGGCGGGCCGGCGGCGACCCGAAGGGGGGAGGGTCGCCGCCGGCCGCCCGGTCAGGAGGTGGGGAAGTTGTCGGGGGTGCGGATCCGGTTACGCATGTACGTGCCGGACTCGGTGAGCACCGAGGGGCCGGTGAAGGCGCCCGCCGCGCAGGTGCCCGGCCGCAGCGCCGCGCTGCCCTCGGCCGCGTCGGAGAACGTCCAGTTCGCGTAGCTGATCTTCAGCCGGTCGAGCAGGTCGAGCCAGGCGTTGCTGCTGGCCGTGTCGACCGCGCCGTCACCGGTGTAGGTCACCGTGCCGAACTCGGTGACGAACAGCGGGAGCCGGGAGGCGGCCCGCTGCACCTCGTTGCGGTAGTCGTCCCGGTGGGACGCGGCGTAGAAGTGGAACGTGTACATGATGTTGTCCGCCCGGACCGGGTTGTTGACGATCTCGTCGGAGTTGCCGCCCTCGGACACGCCCAGCGAGGACCAGCCCCGGGTGCCGACGATGACCACGGCGTCCGGGTCGTTGGCCCGGATCACCGGGATGACCTGCTCGGCGTAGTTGCGGATGGTCGACCAGCTCACCCCGTTGGGCTCGTTGGTGATCTCGTAGATCACGTTCTTCTTGGCGGCGTTGCGCGAGGCCACGTTCGCGAAGAAGGTCTTGGCCCGGTCCAGGTTGTACATCGGGTCGCCGGGCGTCAGCGTGTGGAAGTCGATCAACGCGTACATGCCCCGGGCCTCGGCCTTGTCGACGAGCGTGTTCACCTGGTTGGTGAAGGCGGCCGGGTTGGTCTCGTAGCCCTTCTCCTGCACGTACATCGAGATGCGCAGCAGGTCGGCCCGCCAGTCGTCGGCCAGCGCGGTGAGCGAGGTGTCGGTGTAGCAGTTGGCGAACCACTGCAACCCGTGGGTGCTCATGCCGCGCAGTTGGATCGGCCGGCCGTACTGGTTGCAGAGGTTGACCCCGCAGACCCGCAGCTGCCCGTTGATCGCCACCGGCGTGGTGCCGGTCGGCGGCGGCGGGGTCGTCGGCGGGGGCTCGGTGGGCGGCGGTGTGGTGGGCGGCGGCGTGCTGGGCGGCGAGGTGCTGGTGCCGCCGGTGCAGACCGTGCCGTTGAGCGTGAACGAGGTCGGGTTCGGGTTCGACCCGGTCCACGACCCGTTGAAACCGACGGTGGTGCTGGCCCCGGTGCCGAGCGACCCGTTGTAGTCCAGGCTGCGCCCGGTGACCGCGGAGCCGCTCTGCTGCCAGGTGGCCGACCAGCCCTGCACCAGCCGCTGGCCCCCGTCGGGGAACGTGAAGCCCAGGGTCCAGTTGCTCACCGGGTCGCCCAGGTTCTTGATCGTCAGGTTGGCGGTGAAGCCGCCCTGCCAGGAGTTGGTGGTGTAGGTGACGGCGCAGCCGGTCGCCGCCATCGCGTTCGTCGGCGGCAGGACGGCGGTCGCCGCCAGGGCGAGCGCGCCGACGGCGCCGCCGACGAGCAGGTGCCGCCGGGACGGGCGAGGGATCGAGAACATGCGGGAAGGTCCCATCTTGTGGGTGATGATCGGACGGTGCCCGTCGTGAACCTGCCCGGAAAGCCCGACGTGGCGCCCTGGGGAGCGCTCCCACGCCGAGGGTAGAGGTGGACGCCGATACGTGCAACCGCCGCCGGCCAGGTCAGCGCCGGGTGCGGCGACCGCCGTACAGCCGCAGCGCGTTGCACACGTCGAAGACGCCCGGCACGTCCCAGGCCAGCTCGGCGGCGACCCGGCGGGTCTCCGGATCGGCGACCATCCCGGCGAGGATCACCACCCGGTTCTGCACGGTCACCGTGATCTGCTGCCGCCGGGTGGTCCAGTCGGCGCTCAGCCGCTGGGCGACCAGCGAGGAGAGCCGCCCGTCCGCGTCGTCGGGCTCCGGCCCGCCGGTGAACGGGAACTCGGGGTACGGCCAGGGCATCATCACTGCGGAGGCTCCTTCTTCTTCGTTCATGACCGCCCGCCGGGCGCGGCACCCGACGCCGGGGCGCGGCCGTCGACGACGCCGAAGACACCGTCGAGCCGCATGGTGTGCAACACGGTGAGCACGAACCGCGACGGCGCCACCAGGCAGAGCTGCCGACCGTCGCGCCGAGCCTCCTGGTGGGCGCGGACCAGCAGGCCGAGGCCGGCGGAATCGATCACCTCCAGCCCGGCGAGGTCGACCAGCACCCGGTCGCCCCGCACGGACCGGTGGGCCAGCGCCCGGCGTACCGCCTCGGCCGAGGCCTCCTCCGGGGCGGCGCTCGGGCCGCCGATCTGCTCCAGGTCGTCCATGCCCAGGCCGTGGTCGGCGACCGCCGCGCGGACGCTGCACCGGGGGCAGTGGTGCGGCCCGGAGGCGAACGGCGAGCCGACCCAGTCGTGCTCGAACACCAGCGTCCACACCACCTCGGCGTCCGGGAGGGTGGTGCCGGCGCCGGTCACGCTGTCGCCGCAGCCGTCGCAGATCAGCATCATCAGGTGTTCCACCGGTACGACCGTCACACCTCCTCCTTCCGCCGGGCGCCCGGGTCCTGGGGCGCCTGCGGGTCCGCCGCCGTCCGCCCGGCGGCGAGCACCGCCAGGACGACCGCCACGGCGGCGAAGCCGGACTGCACCAGCAGGGGCAGCAGCGGCGAGCCCGCCGGGCGGCGGTCGACCAGCCCTGTCACGATCGCCCCGAGCAGGGCGGCGGCCACGCCGAGCGAGAGGGTCAGCCAGACCGGGGCGGCCTTTCGGCCCGGGATCACGAGGCGACCCACCGCGCCGATCGCGAGCCCGACGACGAGTGCCCCGACGAGCGTGCTGACGGTCACCACTCCTCCTCAGCGCGGGACGGACGTGACCCGGGCCCGGCCGCGTGCGGCGGCGCGGGGCGAGTCGACGACGGGAACGGCGACGTCCACTCCGGCGGTGGCGAGGATGCGCCGGATCCGCGGATGCGGGTTGCTCAGGGTGAGCGTGCCGTCACGTCGGCTCAGGCGGTGGCGCACGTCCAGCAGCAGCGCGATCGCGGCGGCGTCCACGTGGCGGCACCCGGCGAGGTCGATCGTCACCTCGCGGGGGCGCAGCGCGAGGACCTGGTCGAGCACGTGGGCGACCTCGGACAGCCCGTCGAGGTCCAGCTCATCGGTGATTTCCACCCGCACGTGCGGGACGATGGAGTCCGGCGGGGAGGACGGCAGGAGGCTGGTCATCGGGTCGCTTCCGTGACGGGTTCCGGGGCGCTTCCCACTCTCTGCGGCGACCGTGGAGGTCACCGGACGGTTGGATGACGGTTCGATGACAAAAACCGTGAACGGCCGACGCGATTGGGCGACCCGTGACCAGCCGGTCATGATGCCCGTATGACGGCCGTACTGGTGATCGAGGACGACGACCGTATCCGGCTCGCGCTGCAGCTCGCCCTGGAGGAGGAGGGCTACGACGCCGACGGGGCGGCGACCGCGGAGGAGGGGCTGCGCCGGCAGCGGGAGAGCCCGGCCGACTACGTGCTCGTCGACCTGATGCTGCCCGGTATGAACGGCTTCGACTGCATCCGCCAGCTGCGACGCGACGACGACGTCCCGGTCGTGGTGATCAGCGCCCGTGACGACACCCATGACATCGTCGCCGCACTCGAGGCCGGCGCCGACGACTACGTGGTCAAGCCGGTCGCGATCAAGGAGCTGTCGGCCCGGCTGCGGGCCCTGCGCCGGCGGGTGCGCACCGTGGTCGGCCCGGCGCCGGCCCAGTTCTTCGGCGATCTGGAGATCAGCGCCGAGGCCGGCGAGGTCCGCCGCTCGGGCCAGCCGGTGCCGGTGACGCGCACCGAGTTCCGGCTGCTGTGCGAGCTGGCCGAGCACGCCGGCCGGGTGCTGTCCCGCCAGCAGCTGCTGAGCCGCGTGTGGGGCTACGAGACCGGCGACGAACGGCTGGTCGACGTGCACGTGGGCCGCTTGCGGCAGAAGATCGAGCCGGATCCGGCCAATCCCCGCCACCTGGTCACGCTTCGCGGCCTCGGTTACAAGCTGCAACGATGAGCCGCCCGGGACTGCGTGCCAGGGTCACCGCCGCGTTCGCCGTCGGGGCCCTGCTGCTGGCCGCGCTGATGGCCCTCTTCTCGTACGACCTGACTCGCCGCTCGCTGCTCGACGAGCGTGAGCGCGCCGCGGTCCGGGCCGCGTACTACGACGCCGCGGTGGTCCGTTCCGGCCTCGACACCGGCACCCCGGACGTGGTGGCCGTGCTGCGCTCGCTGGACACCGGCAGCGCCCGCCGCCCGTTGCTGCACCTGCGCACCGGCTGGTACGCCCGCACCGCCGACGTGGGCGCCAGCTCGGTGCCGGTGGAGCTGCAACGCGTGGTCGCCGAGGGGCAGCCCGCCATACAGCGGATCCGCCTCGACGGGCAGCCGACGCTGCTGGTCGGCGTGCCGCTCCCCGGGGAGCTGGGCTACTACGAGCTGACCTCGCTGCGTGAGGTGGAGGACACGTTCCAGGTGGTCGGGCTGGCGCTGACCGCGGTCGCCATCATGATCGCCGGTGCCGGCGCGGCGCTGGGCTGGTACGCCACCCGCAACAGCCTGCGACCGCTCACCGCGGTCGCCGACGCCGCCGAGCGGATCGCGGCCGGCGACTTCGCGACCCGGCTCGACCCCACCACCGACCCGGATCTCACCCGGCTGTCCAGCTCGTTCAACGAGATGGTGGACAAGCTCGTGCAGCGGATCGACCGGGACCGGCGCTTCGCCGCCGACGTCAGCCACGAACTGCGCTCCCCGCTGCAGACGCTGGCCGCGGCGGCCAGTGTGCTGAACCGCCGGAAGGAACACCAGGACGAGCGGACCGCGACCGCGGCGGGTCTGGTCGCCGACGAGGTGGCCCGTTTCCAGCGCCTGGTCGACGATCTGATCCAGCTCGCCCGCACCGAGCAACCCGCGCACCGCGAGACGGTCGACGTGGTCGAGTTGGCGCGGGCCGCCTGCCGGGAGCGGTCGCTGCCGGAGAGCCTGGTGGAGGTCGGGGGCGGGGTTCCGCACCAGTGGTGGGTCGACCGACGTCGGCTCGCCCAGGTCCTGTCGAACCTGCTGGAGAACGCCGAGCGCTACGGCGGCGGTCCGGTCGCCGTCCGGCTCGACGCGGTGGACGGAGTGGGTGCGCTGGAGGTCGACGACGACGGGCCGGGCGTGCCGACGGCGGACCGGGAGGCCATCTTCGACCGGTTCGTCCGGGGCCGGGCGGCGCACGCCCGGGCCGGCACCGACGGCACCGGCCTGGGACTCGCCCTGGTGGCCCAGCACGCCGCGGCGCACGGTGGGACCGCCGCCGCGCTGGACCGGAACCCGGGCGCCCGGTTCCGGGTCGAGCTGCCGGGGGCGGTCCGATGACCGCGCGGCCGGTTCCCGAGCGGCCGCCGGGGGCGGTCCGCGACGTTCGGCGACTGGTTCCCGGCCGGTCCGCCACGCGTGGACCCCGGGTCCGGCGACTGGTTCCGGCGCTGCTCGCGGTCGTCCTGCTGGCCGGCTGCGGCGTCCCGGTGGACGACGAGCCCCGGCTGGTGCGCGAGCCGCCAGGCCGGTTCCCGACGCCGGCGGGCACGTCGACCGCGGACCCGGACGGTCGGGCGGGGGAACCGTTCTGTTTCGTGCGGGACGAAGGGCTGGCGGTGGTCAACCGCCGGGTCGACGGCCTGCCGGGGGTGGACACGCACCTGCAGCACCTGCTGGCCGGGCCGGACCGCGCGGAGCGGCGGAGCGGGCTGGCCACCGCGCTGCCGGGCAGCGTGGTGGTGGCCGGGGCGACGCTGTCCGGCACCGTCGCCACCATCGACGTGCGGCAGGCCGGGCAGGACGCCGGCCGCAACGACGAGGTGCTCGCCTTCGGTCAGATCGTGTGCAGCCTCACCCAGCGGCCGGACGTGTACAGCGTGGCGTTCCGGCGCGACGGGCAGCCGTTGGAGGTGCCGCGCGCCGACGGGAGTGTCTCGGCGCTGCCGCTGACCGCCGCCGACTACCGGCCGCTGATGCTCCGTTGACCGGGATCTCCGCGCCGCGCCGGGGGTTATGTCCGAATATGAAACTAAACATCCATCGGCCGTTCGGTTGATTTGCCGATGAACTTTGGTCTAGTGTTGCTCGCACGACCGGTGTGGGAGTCCACCCCGTTCTCCGAGGACAGGAAGGGCAGCATGACCACGATGACCATGGCACCGTCCGTCACCGAGGTGCACCGCGCGCCGCAGACCGGTGAGGAGAACCGCGCCGGCGAGCTGATCGCGGCGCTTGCCGCACTGCCGGCGGGCCACCCCCGGCGGGCCGCCCTGCGCAACCAGGTCATCGAGGCGTGGCTGCCGCTGGCCAACCACCTGGCCGCCCGCTACAGCG
>NZ_JBICSL010000027.1:0-68063 GCF_043197045.1 Micromonospora sp. NPDC049282 | reverse complement strand
CATCGACTGGTCGCTATCAATGGCGAATCTGCCGCAAGGCCACCAACCGGACGCAACGTATAGATCAGATCAAGTTACTGCGGACCGCCCTCTGAAGGCTCTGCCCCGGACTGAGATCCCAGACAGCAGCATCGCCCGCGACCATCTGCGTCGATGTGCTCGACTCGGGCTCAGAGCTCCCAACTGATCCTGCGGTAGCTGGTTCGGTTGTGGCCCCGCATGCTGTCAGGGCCGTCAGGGACACCCACATAAACACCGAGCCAAGCCGAAATCGGGTTCGCATCACCGAGTGTCGTCATCCCTCTTCCTTCTAGCACCGTGCGCCAGCTTCAAAGGCTCGCTGGCAAACAAGCTTCGCAGGCACGTACGACAATCTGGTCCTACCAAGTAGGTTCTCTAAGGTCCCTGAGGCCAAGGACATCGTCGATGGCCCGGCGGGTGCGTCCCTCGCTAGCCGGCATCAGGTGGGTGTAGACCCGGAGCGTGCAGCCGGGGTAGGAGTGCCCCAGGTACGAGGCGAGGGCCTTGATGCTCTCCCCCGCGTCGAGCAACGCCGAGGCGTAGAAGTGGCGCAGCGCGTGCATGCCGGTCGCCCGAGTCGGGACGATGCCGGCCGCCCTCACCGCCGGACGCCAGTTCTTATCGTCGAGGGTGCCCGCTTGATTGCACCCCGGCGGGTGGTGGTGAACAGCAGCGGCACCGTCACCCGCTCGTCGCTGAACGGGTCCTCCCACGGCAGGGTGATCGACAGCGGGTCATACTTCTCGGTGTGCTCCTTGAGTGACTGGGCCACGGAGTCGGGCAGTGGTACGCGACGGTCCCGGTCGTTCTTGGGCAGGCCGAAGACCAGCCGGGAGCGGACCACCTTGACCTGTCGGACGACGTGCACCCAGCCCGAGTCGAGGCTAGGCCGTGTTGATCAAGTCGGTCTTGATCCAGATCAACGTGGCGGCGACGGCGATCGTGGTGGTAAGCACGGGCGGTGCGCCATCTCCAACCCCGTGACGGCCGCGAAGCCCGCGTCGTAGCCGGCCCGGCTCCCTCGCACCCCGATCGTCGCGCACGACACCACCTGTGCTCGTATAGTGAACAAGAGTTCATTCTATTGGAGTAGCGTTGACGCGAACACCGGAGCAGAACGCGGCGATGCGCAACGCGACGCGCGAGACCATCGAGGGCGCGGCGGTCCGTGTCTTCGCGAAGCGCGGATTCGCCGCGTCGAGCATCAGACATATCGCGGAAGAGGCCGGCCTCAGCACGGGGTCGATCTACCGCCACTATGCGAGCAAGGAAGCGCTGTTCGACGCGCTGCTCGATCAGGCCTCGGCCGGTCTGGTCGCAGCATCCGCGGTGCTCTCGAGCGACGCGGATCCGCTCACCTTGGTGCGCGACTTCACGTGCGTGTTCCTGACCGACCTCGCAAACGGGAACGGCGAGGCCGAGTTCTTCCTGGTTATCAACCAGGGGTTTCTGACGGATACCCCGGCCGGAACCGCGGAGCGGCTGGCGACCACCCAGCGCCCACTGTGGGACGCCTTCGCAGCTCTCGTGCGTCGCGGTCAAGCGGCCGGTCAGTTCGAGGACGGCGAGCCTGCTCAGCTGACGGCCTACTACTTCGCGACGTTGTCTGGCATCGCCAGCATGCGAACGGTCATCCCGGACGCGATGACCGAGACAGGCGTCGACCTCGTGCTTCGCCTGCTGACCCGAAAAGGAGCCTCATGACCATCGAGATCAAGCGCGGCGACGCACTGGGCCAGGGATACCGCCGACGCATCACCGAGGTCCTCGTTCAAGGATTCGCCGAGGACTTCGAGTACTTCTCGAAGGACCCACGGGCACTCGCGGACGCATTCGAGCACATGATCATCCTCGAGCGCTTCTACGTGGCGCTGGTCGACGGGGAACCCGCCGCGATCGCGTCCGTCACGGAAGGCAGTCAGGAGTGCTTCGAGCCCAACCGTCGAGAGATGCAGCGCGGACTCGGAGTGCTGCACGGCCTGATCAGCTACTTCATCGTGCGGAGTCAGTTCCTCGGAGCATACAACGGTGCGCGTCCCGGTCTGGCCGAGATCGGCTTCGTCACCACAGCACCGCAGCACCAGGGGATGGGTGTCGCGACGGCGCTGATGAGGCACCTGTTGCAGCTGCCGTACGACGAGTTCGTGCTTCGCGACATCAAGGACACGAACGCACCCGCGCTCGGCCTCTATCGAAAACTCGGCTTCAGCGAATCGAGCACTCGTCCGGTGAAGTTCTCCGCCCGGGCCGGGTTCTCCGCGTACGTGTCGATGACTCTGAAGACACCTGCTCGCTAACGACCTCGTGCACGGTAGCGAATCCTTGAGCATCGATGATCGCTGTTCGCGTCATGGTGGGCGCTGCGATCATGACCAACCGGCGTTTGACGGGCCTGTCCCGCTCAGTGATTGAGGGCCTGGTCAGCGAGTTGAGGCCGCGGTGGCGGGCTCAGCACCGTGACCGGCTCGCCTCGCGGACACGCCGTCGCCGGATCGGAGCAGGTGCCAGGCACCGGTTCGGGTTCGTGGATCGGCTGCTGGCCACGGTGGTCCATCTCCGTCACGGGCTCACCCACGACGTGATCGCGGCCTGGTTCGGGGTGCATCGCTCGACGATCAGCCGCAGCATCGCCGAGATCAGCCCCCTGCTGGCCGAGCGCGGCTGCCGGGTACGCGACGGTGTCCGGCTCCGGACCCTCTCCGACGTGGTGGCCCACCTCGGACACCACCCGCAGGCGTTGATGGACGCCACCGAAGTGCGGGTGCGCCGTCCGGTCGCGGGCCGAGCGGGCCGGGACCGGTTCGTGTCCGGCAAGGCCCGGCTGAACACCATGAAAGCCCTGGTGATCTGTGATCCGCTCGGGCGGTTGCTGTTCTGCGGCGAGACACGTCCCGGGTCGATGCACGACATCACCCAGGCCCGCACCGCCGGACTGGTCGACCTTCTCCTGAACGCGCCACTGGACGTACAGATCCTCGCCGACGCCGGCTACCAGGGCCTCGGCACCGACACCAACGGCGCGGTCATCACCCCCAGACCCAAGCCACGCAAACGTCAAACCTCCCTACCACCGAGTGTCACCGCCGCCCACGAGGCGGCCCGCAAACGGCACTCCTCCCAGCGCATCCGGTCGAGCACGCCATCGGACACCTCAAGAACTGGCGAATCCTCGGCCGCTACCACGGCCGGCGGGAGTCCTTCGACACCACCATCCGCGCGATCGCCGGCCTCCTGTCCGACCACCAACACACCGGCCGCAGCGAGAACACCACCCGGCGGCGTAGGGCACTACCCGCCGCACCTTACGTTCGGTGAAACGCGCTCATCATCGCGCCACCAACTGTGCACGAGGTCGTAAACGATGTCTCGTAACTCGATGCAGGCGTTGCCGGTCGGCGGTGTCGGCGTCATCCGGCGAGGATGATTTGTGGAGACTGGCGGTGAGCCACCGACAGCCGCCGGGACACCGCCCCACGGGGAGAGGAACCAGCCTCAGCGAGGCCGTAACGGAAGCCTGCGGGGCCGCTCTAGTCGGATGGTCGGGGCTTCCGCCTGCCGCGCCAGTCCAACCCCGAGACTGGCTTGCCACCGGATGAGCGGGTCGCGGCACCAGCTCCACCGCCAGGACGAGCCCGGCGCCCACGACAGCTGGCGGCACAGCGGCAGAGCCCTCACGCCGCCCGGAAGGCCCTCAGGACGAGGCAGGGCGTAGGCCGGATCCAAGGTTGACTGAGCCCTCGCTCAGGCCGTCTCCAGGCCGTCTCAGGCCGTGGCCAGGCCGTCAAACGCCACCCAACGATGACCAAGGTCAACCAACGGCACCAGATAAACGACCAGCTCAGAGCCTTGATCACGGCTCTGAGCTGGTGGGCGACGGACGAGTCGACCTGTACGCCGGATTGTGAAGGGTGCACACACTCTGAGCAGGCGTTTTACCCTCCTGACACCCTCTCAGGGCGTCGCTAGGGCGTCAGCGCGCGAAAGCGCATGGCCCGCCGGGGCCTATTCGTAGCCGCTCGCCATGACCAGCGTTTCGGCGAGGATCTTCCAGTTGGGTTGGTCGGGGAAGCTCTCTCCCCGGTTCGCGTAGAGATTGGGCAGGGCCGTCAGCGATACCGACAACGCGTCGAGGAAGCGCTCAAGGGTCGAGTTCTCCCAAGCACCGGGGTTACGGCGAAGGTCGTCGGCCATCTCACGCACGACTCGCGCCACGTCGTCACGGGAGGCGACCTGGTTGACATCGCTGACCGCAGCGAAGCGGCCCGTCTCGTAGGGGTTGCTCATCCGAGCATCGTGCCCGACCGGGCTCATGGAGTCGGGTTGCACCATGCCTGGTCTACTCATGGTTGAACAGGCTGTCGATCGCGTTGCGGGTGCGTTCCTCGCTGGCCGGCATCAGGTGCGTGTAGACCCGGAGCGTGAACCCGGGGTCGGCGTGGCCGAGGTACGACGCCAGGGCCTTGATGCTCTCCCCCGCGTCGAGCAGGGACGAGGCGTAGAAGTGGCGCAGCGCGTGCATGCCGGTGGCTCGGGTCGGCGTGATGCCGGCCGCCCGTACGGCGGGGCGCCAACTCTTGTCGTCGAAGGTGTGCCGGTTGATCGCACCGCGCCGGGTGGTGGTGAACAGCAGCGGCACCGTCACCCGCTCCTCGTCGGCCGGGTTCTCCCACGGCAGGGTGAGCGACACCGGCGGGAAGTCGTCGATGTGCTGGCGCAGCACCAGGGCGACGGAGTCGGGCAGCGGTATCCGGCGGTCCCGGTCGTTCTTGGGCAGGCCGAAGACGAGCCGGGAGCGGACGAGCTTGACCTGACGCGAGACGTGCACCCATCCGGCGTCAAGGTCGATGTCGTCGACGCCGAGCCCCAGGATTTCGCCCTGCCGCAGACCGCAGCCGGCGCCCAGGTCGACCATCGCCCGGTACCGCTGGGCGAGGCCACCGCGGATTGCCGAAACCTGGTCGTAGCGCAGCGGCACTATCCGGCGCTGCACCGGTCGCGGCGCGGTGACCGACTTTGCCGAACACGGGTTCTTCGCGATCCGTTCGTCGTCGACGGCCGCGCCGAGGATGGTCCGCAGGTGCGCGAAGATCACGGCCCGGGTCGCCGGGGCCAGCTTGCCGACCAACGCGGAGTCCCACTCCCGGATGTGGCCCGGCTTGATCGCCGCCAGTTGCCGAGAGCCGAAGAACGGCAGCAGGTGCTTGCGTACCCGATGCTCGGTGACCTCCCGCGTCGACTCGTCGAAGGACCGGGTACGCAGCCAGGTTTCGGCGTACTCGGCGAAGGTCATCCGGCCGGCCAGCGGATCGACGTAGGAGCCGCGGAGCTTGTCCGTCTCGGTCGAGACCATGAACGCCTCAGCCTCGCGCTTGGCCCGGTCCGGGAAGGACTTCTTGCGCTCCTTGCCGTCCGGCCCGATGTACCGCACCCGGTAGCGCAGGCCCTTGCCGAACAGTTGCGTCTTGACCCGCTCTTTCCGGCCGCCCTCGTGACGCAGCGTCTTGTACCAGCGGTCTTCGACGTGCCCCATCAGGCCGCCGCCTGCTCACGTACCCAGGCCCGGACCGCTTCCGGCTCGTAGCGCAAGTGTCGGCCGACCCGGGCCGCCGGCGGACCGTACTTGACCTTGCGCCAGCGGTACAGCGTCTCCTGCGGCACCCGGAGGTACGCCGACACGTCCCGAACCGTCCACAGCTTGTCGTTGGCCGTCATCACAGCCCCTCCCCCGTCTTGTCGTCCGTTTCCGTCGTCGAGTCGTCGTCGGGGAGCTGGGCCGCGCGGTCCTTGGCGGCGAGCAGTTCGGAACGCCAGCGGGCACGTTCGCTGATTGACCGCAGCAACCGGTGAGCCATCGCCGGCACGTCCGGATCATCGGGCCGCGCCAGTTCCCAGGCGTGGCGGACCGGTTCGACGGTGGCGCCCTGGTCGTCGACGCCATCAAGGCCGACGGTGACGCCGAGCAGCGCACGCACCCAGGCCCGCACGTCGTGCTTGTGGTCGGAGAGCGTCTTGCCGGACCAGTCGCGGGAGATGAGGACGCGCCGGCCACCGATGCCGAGGGTGTCCCGCTGGTGAACCTTGCCCTTGCAGCGGCCCGGCTTGAGCTTCGCGTGCGCCTTCTTCGGCTGGACGCCGTACAGCAGCCAGTTCGCGCACCGGTCGGTACACGGGGTCAGGCGCAGTTCCCGCCACAGCCGGTCCAGGTGCGCCCGCTGCCGGCCGGTGGTCGCCTTGTGGCAGTCGCCGGTGTGCTTGGTGATGTACTTCGTGACGTACCGGATGGTCCGCTCGGCGTCCTCGGTGCCGGGCATGACGCCACGCGCGTCGACCTGGGCGCCGAAGCGCACCACGTGCACCGGATCCGCGTCCGGGTCCTCGTCGATGGCGTCGAGCGCTTCCGTCCAGGTGGTCAGCGGCCGGCGGGTGTCCGGGTCGACCCACGCGCAGGCGTCCTCATCCCACAGCGGAGGCCGGTCGACGGTGTACCGCTGGACGTCAACTGCCGGCCACCACACCTGGTGGTAGGTCGCCGCCGCGACGGTGCGCAGGATGTCCCGGGGAATCGTGCCCCGAATGGCGAAGTGCGCGTGAGGGGCGAGGCGGCGTTGCGGCTCGACGCAACCGGCGTACTGGACGTTCCAGCCCTCACACCGCCGCAGGTTCTGCCAGAACCGATCCAGCAGCCGAGGGAAGTGCACCGCATCCCACGCGGCCCGGCGGTAGTCGTACCGGTCAGGGTTGAGCGGCGTGCCGTCGGGGCGGACCGGGCCGTAGGAGTCGAGGGTGAGCGTCAGCCACATCGACGGCCGGTAGGTGGCCCCGTCCGGCGCGGTGTACGTCCTGCCGACCGTGCGCGGCTCGACCTTGCGCCGAGGTAGTTCCGGGGCGTCCTGCCGCCGCCGGGTCGAGCGCTTGCGGCGCGGGCCGGTGTCGTCGTCGCCCTGGTCGTCGTCGCCGGTGGCGTGCGGAGGGGCGACGCGTCCCCGGAGCCCTTCGGCCGCGATCGCCTCTTCCACTTCCCGGATCGCCTCGTCGAGGTCGTCCACCTGGTCCCACTGGCACGCCCGGGACGCCTCGTCACGGGAGAACTCCAGGTGCGCGCGGAAGAGGACCAGGGATTCCTGTTCCTCGGTCGCCGGCTCCGGGGGCGGTAGCGGCTCGTCGTCGCGGTGCCAGCCCTCCCGAATCTGTGCCTGCCGCAGCCGGCGGTTCTTCTTCGCGCACGGCGCGCACTTGTCCTCCCGCGTCGCGCCGCACGGCAGGTCGATGACCTCGGTCAGGCCGGTGTCAAGATCCGTGCGGCGCATGGCCAGAGGGCGCACGCACACGCCGTACTCGGCGGCGATCTCCTTGAGCACGTCGACCGAGCGAGGGAGCGCCATGCGGGCCGCCCGCGACCCCGGCCGAGGAGCAGCAGCCGGGGTCGGGGCGGCCGGCGCGAGGCCGGGCAGGGTCGGCGCGGTCATCGGATGATCCCGACGACGTGCGGCCGGTTGGACTGGGCAACGCTGCGCGGAGGTAGCACCGCCGGGACGACGGGCGACGCCGGGACGGTCGGGCGGACCGGTTCGACCTCGGTGGCTTCCGCCGGCTCGTCGTACCGGTAGGCGTCGGGCTGGTCCGGCTCGACAGCCGGCGGCGTGACCGGGGCGTTGGACAGGACGACCTTGACCAGGGCGAGGAAGGCCAGCGACGGCACCGCCGCCACGACCCAGCCCCACACCGACGATTCGGCTTCCGCGACCTGGGCCGCGAGGGACAGCAACGCGAACGCCACCAGCAGCGAGCCGACCAGGCCGACCGGTCGACCGGCGCGGCGGCGGGCGCGTAGTTCCAGGCCGAGGTAGATCGTCATCAGCTCGACCGCTACGGCGTTGGCCCAGCCGATCCAGTTCGGTTGGCCGTGGGTGACGGACAGGTCGTGGACGTGGGTGAAGGCGGCGGCGCCGGCCATGGCGGCGATGGCGAGCAGGATCACCAGGCGTACGGCGGATTCGGTGCGCTCGGTCATCGCCACTCCTGCAACGGCTTGTCGCGGATGGTCAGGTCGATGCGGATGCGCCGGTCGGCCATGTCGGGGCGGCGGTTGACCATGTGCGCCAGGCCGTGCAGGGCGGCGGCGGTCTGGTCGGCCGGGCCGACGAGGCGGATGCGCAGCGGGCGGCGGAGCCGGTTGACGATGCGGGTGAGGGTGGTCATCACGGTTACCTCCTGGCCGGTCGGATGTCGGTGCGGATGTAGTCGGGAGGGGCGCCGAGCGTGGCGACGGCTTCGGAGAGGCAGCGCCACAGCGCCCACGCCTCGTCGGGGGTCAGGGACATCCGTCGCCGGCCCGCACCAACCGCCAGATACACCGGGTACGGGTCGGGCCGCTCCGGGTCGACGCGCACGGACACGGCGGTGACCGGTTCGGGGGTACGCAGCCGGTAGAACCGACGACCGATCGGGGCGACAGTCACCGCGGCTCACCCCCGCCGTCGGAGTCGAGGAGGTTGCGCAGCGCATCGGGCAGCAGCCGCCCGGACGGCTTACGCGGCAACGGAAGCCGTACCGGTTCGGTGGCAGTCTCCCGGCCGACCTGAGCGAGGATGTCCGAGGCGTCAGCCGGCGCCGGGAACCGCTGGGCCATGTCGCGGATGTCGTCGTCGCTGACGTACGAGAACCGCACCCGCATCGGGTCGGGGGTGCCGTCGAGGATCACGTACCCGACGCCCTTCGCCCACCGGGGCATCTGATCCGCGAGCGCGCCCCGGTTGCGGGCACCGTCACCGAGGACCATGTCAACCTGAGATGCCTCGGTCAGCCCCAGCGCGATGCGGGTCGGGAACAGGTCCCTAAACGGCAGCACCTCCTTACGCGGGTCCTGCAACGCGGCCACCACCAGCACGCCGACGCCGGCCCCCTGCGACAGCAACACCCCCAGCGACGAGGCGATGCGCCTGCGCAGCTCGACATCCTGCAAGTACGCGGTCAGTGCCGCCATCTCGTCGACGACGACCACGACCAGGGGGTCAGCCTCGGTCGGCGTGTGCACCCGCACCGTTCCCGCCAGGCGGGTCTGACGCTCCCGCAGCACCGTCACGGCCTCGTCGAGCAGGTCCGCCATCGCCTCGAACGACTTACACGCGAACCGGGCGAACATCGGCCGGCCGAGCGCGAACTCCATCCCGCCCTTCGGGTCGACCACCCACAGCCGCACCAGCCCCGAGGCGACACCGCCGCCGACGACCCGGACCAGCGACCACAGCACCGAGCCCTTCCCCGACCGGGTGGCGCCGCCCACCAGGACGTGAGTCGCGAGCAGATGCAGCGACCAGGCACGCAGGTCCTCCCGCCGGGCCAGCGGCAGCGCGGTGAAGTCCGGCACAGACGGCACCGGGAACGGCGGCACCAGCGTGCGCAGCGCATCGGTCCGCACCAACGCCACGTAGACGACCGTCGGCCGGTCCCGATACCGCACCCGATCCACCAGCCGCAGCACCCACGCACCCCGACCGGCACGAGTCGGCGGGTCGCCGGGGCGTTCCGCGTAGACCCGGGCATGGCGCCTGCCGAAGGCGTACGCCAGGTTCGCGCTCACCCGCTGGAACTGCTCCGGCGTCTGACCCCGGACCATCCGCACCGTCAACACGTCCAGGGCCTGATCCGAGCGGACCCGCAGCAGGTCAGGGAGGACGTGCCGACGGTCGAAGGTCTCCGCGAGCCCGCACAGGGTCATGGCCTCACGCCACACCCGCCGGTAGACGAACACCCGCCGGAACGCTCCCAGCAGCGGACCCGCCAGCCACGCCCACCACGACGACTCATCCCGCCAGCGCCACACCGCCGAGGCCGCCGACGCCACCACGAGCGGCACCACCAGGCCGGGCCAGTCGAACTCGACGTACAGCCACAGCGCCAGCACCACCGAGGCGGTAGCCACCGGATGACGCAGGCACCACCACAGCACCCGCCCCGACCAGCGCAGCACCAAGCCGAGCACCACCGCCCACATCGGCAGCTCGAAACGCCTCGGACGGAACACCAGCAGGTCACCGGCCGAGGTCGTCACCACCTCACCGCGAGGCCGCCCGATCACTTGGCACCCCGCAGCGACACGAACCGGCCCGACGCATCCCGAACCGGAGGAAACGGAAGCACGAGCTGCCCCACGCAGCCCTCACACCGGCCATCGGCACCCGTGGTCGGATCGAACCGGGACTGACACACGCCACACCGAGGCCAGCCACGGCCAGCCGGACGCATACCCTTGGACACGTCACTACCTCTCTCGACAGAGCAGGGGAAAGAGACAGAGGGCGGGGCTGCCGTCCGCCAAGACCTGACAGCCCCGCCCCCACCAAATGCGGCTACACCGCCGCCTTCTTGGCCACGCCCGCCGGCGCCCGCAGTCCGGTCGCGCGCAACGAGTACGCCATCCTGTTGTTGTTGCTCACGTACGGCGTGACCGTCATCCCGTCGAACTCCACCGCCTCGAACGGCGCACCCGTCGGCGGGACCGGCTGGTAGTCCGCCGAGATCTTCACCGTCGTCTCACGCGACCGCTTGCCAAGCTCCGGGTCCAGGTCCATCACCCGCACCTGCCACACCCGCTGGCCGGTCAGCTTGTCCTTCGCCGGGCTACGCCGGCCCGTCTTCTCGTCGTAGTCCTCGACCTCACCCATCGACTCGGGCACCAACGCGCACCCAGCCGGGAACACGTCCTCGAACCGCACGGCGAACCGGGTTCCGCCTCGAAGAGCCATCGCTCAACCTCCAACTTGTTAACTTGTCTGCCAAGTTGCGGTCCAAGGTAGACGGCACTTGGCAGACAAGTCAACAGGTCTCGTCGAGGGGTGGGCGTTCGCCGCCTACCGCGGTCACCCAACTTCCGGAGGGATCGAGGTACGCGAGGAGCCCTCCGACCCAGACCCGCCCCCGCAATAATGCGACTAATCTTCGGCAATGGTCGGCACCCGAACGCCGAGGCCTAAAAATCTGGCACTCCAGCCACCAAAGATTTGGTAGTTCTTACAACTATCAAGTAAGGTCTTGGCCGAAGGCAGCGAAGGCCCCATCGAGGTCTTCGAGATGCGCTAGACGTTCAAGTCAATAACCTTGGTGATCAGCGAGGTGATAGACGCCCTAGAGGCCACGCCAATAGGGCGAGGGGCCGCATGCACGTCACGAGTGCGATGCGACCCCCCGGGGGCTGGCATGTGCGATCAGATAGCCGGACAGCTAGGCAGGCCGGCCCCCGTTACCACCCTGGAACCAGTCCGTGACCAGGGAAGCGACGATGGGCGAGACCAGCCGGACGTACCAGACCAGGTCATCCCGTAGACAGTTTCCCGAGCTGGACTGATTCTTGGGCTTCCGCCGTCGGACACGATATGAGTCTTGTTCTCGTTTCACGGGCAGCTTGCTCCTCCTCCTGAACAGAATGATCCTCTCATTAGGTTGAGAGAATTGTTCACGCCGAGCCATTCGGGCATTCGGGTGAAGCGCAGCCAAGATAATAGCGCGACACCTCGGCAGGTTCGCAAATCCAACAGGCGCTCACATTTGTTCGTATCGCCGGACCGGGCCGCAGAACGCGCACCAGTAGACTGAGTGGCATCATGGTCAACAAGCGCGGCAAGATGTCCATAGACAGTGATCATTCAAGGCCCGACGGCGTAGATGACCTGACCGTCCAAGCCCTTGGGGAACTGAGTAAGGCGTTAGAGACCGTCCATCGAGCCCGCGGCCACTTGTATGCCCTTCATCAGCTCGTGGGTGGCGCAGACCTGACCCTTGACCGGGCGGCCGAACTACTACGTCAGGCAGGCCACGATGTGATGGCCAGCCGTGTGGAGCGCGAGCTGTTGGGTCGCAACGTGCTCCCGGGCCGCTGGACCTTCCAGATCGTGGAGGAGTTCGACGACGGCTACTACGCCGCGTTCCAGCAGATCGAACGGGAAGCTCGGGAGAAGCTAGCCGGCGGTCGAAGGCACATCTACGAAGCGGAGATGAAGGAGCGACGTCGCACCCACGGCATGCCGGGGCACGAGGCTACGCCAGAGGCGTAAGCGGTAGACCGTTCGGCAGAATCGAGGCCAGGGCGTCGGCTCTGGCCTCGATGATCCGCATACGTGCCTGGTACTCGGCCGGTTCCCGGTGTGCGGCCTGGCTGGTGACCTGGCCAGGCCACTTGCGGTAGAGCAGCCCATACTCCCGGGTGAAGTAGCCGGCGCTGACGGCGTTGGCGGCGAGCAGCAGGCCCGTGTCCTCGGAGGCGGGAAGCGCCATCCAGCCGCCCAGGGCGAAGACGAGATCCCGCCGCAGGCACAGCGTCGCCGGGTGCACGGATGCCCGGTAGTCGTTGGCTTGCCAGAACGACAGGACCGCACCGCGGTCGACGACCCCGCCGGCCGGGTCCTTGTCCCAGCCGGCGGTTGACCCGTCGGGCAGCAGATCGAGTACCCGCGAGGTGGTCCAACCGATCTGCGGATGCGCGTCGAACGCGGCGATGTCCCGGGCGAGCGCGCCGGGGGTCAACTGGTCGTCGGCGTCCAAGACCTTGATGAGGTCACCAGAGACCCGGGAAAGCGCGAGGGTACGGGCAACACCCGGTCCGCCGGGGCGGCCGATGCCGAGACTGATCCGGGGATCGTCGGGCAGCGTGTCGGCCAGGGCGCCGGTTTGCCCGTCCTCCTGGACGAGCCATTGCCAGTCCCACCCGGGGGGCATCTCCTGCTTGGCCAACGACTCGTAGGCGCCAGCAAGGTGCTCGATGCTGGGCGCGTGGACCGGGGTGACGACCGAGACGAGCTGCGTCAAGTTCTCCACCGCTGAAGTTTGTGGGAGTAGACAAGCTCAGTGCGGTCGCCAGGCATCACGACATCGGCGACCTCGACGACCCGGCCGGCAGTGTCGACGGAAGTCTTCCGCACGGTGAGGACGGAGACGCCCGGGTCGATGTCCAGGAGTTCGGCCTCATCCGGCGACGGCGGACGCGCGCGGATCTCGTCGTCGATCCGGTCCAGCTCGATGCCGATGGTGTGGAGCTGGTGCTGTGTGCCGCCCGGCCACGGTTCCTTGCCCTCGTCGAGCAGGTCCGGGTTCGCGGTCACCAGGTCGTACGGCAGGTACGAGTAGGACACGGTCAGCGGCGCGTTCTCCTGCCGGGAGGAGGTCCAGTAGACCCGGCGCAGCAGCGTCGCGCCCGGGTCGACCTGCAAGGCCGCCGCCATCTCCATATCGGCCTCCACGCGGGTGTACTCGGCGTGGAACTTGAGGTCGTCGACGGTCAGGCCGGTGTCGTGCTCGGTGGCGCCGGTCTTCAGCCGCTCGTCCTCGTCGAGCAGGACACGGTCCTTCTCCCACTGGTAGCGCTCGGCGTTGCGTCGGCGTACCCGTTGGCGGGGTGCCCGCACGTAGGTTCCGCGTCCCTGCTCGGCGCGGACCAGGCCCCACTCGCGGAGCTGCCGGATCGCGTTACGCACGCTGGTGCGGGACAGGCCGGATGACTCGGCAAGCTCGGTTTCGCTCGGCATCAGGGTGCCGGGAGCCAGTTCGCCGCCCATGATCTTTGCCCGCAACTCTTCGGCGAGTTGCAGGTAGCGAGGGCGCCAGTCCCGACCTTGCACACCGGCCACCGTACCCCCTAGACGTTCCAACGTCTGCCAGGTGGTCCCCCCGGCCGGGCGTTCGGGGACCGGAGCGACCGGTGCCGCAGGCAGCTTGGTCTGTCGCCTAGTAAGCGAGGAGGCCCGGCCGGGGCGCCGGCGGTCAGGGGCGCTCATCGCGCTCTTCCAGGTGCTGGCCTTTGGTCATCATCACCAACCGGGCGTAGGTCAGTTCGTAGATGAGCCGGTCCAGACGGATTCGGTCGAGCAGGACGGGCTGGGGCGCGCCGTTGCGGGTGGCGTCGAGTTTCACGACCAGATCTCGTCGCGCGAAGCGGTCGAGCAGCATCTGAACGCTGACCCAGCCGGTTCGTTCCTGACCGACGGTGGCGAGGAACCCGCGGTGCATCGGGTCGTTCGGTCCGCATCCTCGGCACCACGCAGGGCATTCGACGGTGCCCGTCAGCGACCTTATGACGTTCTCCGGCTCTTTCTTCGGCTCAGTCACTGTGGCTCCCGGGATCTACGTCGGCCTCGACCACCAGGCCGCTGAGGCGCTCGATCAGTTGAGCGGCCTGCGTCAGGGACAGCTCAGCCCAGCCGATGCCGGCCCGGCACGTCGCATAAACCGCGATCAGGGGCGTCCGAGCGTCGACGCCGATGAGATACGCGACCACCAACCCGCCCACGCGAGCGTCGCCGACTCGGTGCGTCGGACCGCGATGATGGCGGGTCATCTCTGACATCAGCGGCGGGACCAGGTGACCGCAGCGATCGGGGGCACACCAGTCCGGATGGTTCACGACGTCGGCGCGCTTGTTCGTAGGCGTCACCTTGGCCACCGCCCGACGCCGTCCCTGTAGATCTGGACTCGCGTGATCGGCGGGGTGAGCGGCAACGCGGACGACTCCCGCGTCTGTTCGACCGACCAACGCGCTGACAATCGGACTCCCGCCGGACGCAGCGCTGGCGGGACCTTGCTCTTGGATGATCGCGCCAGGTACCGCTTTCGTGGCCACCACAGGGAGAGCCGGTGGCGTCGACGAGGACGGCTGGACATCGCACCTCCACAGGTAGAAGAGAGCCGGTGGCCGACTACGGGGGAATGCAGCCGGCCACCGGCTCGAATGAAGGCACGGCGCACCGTCCGACGGGGACGGGTCGGGTATCGCCGAGCCAACTTATCCGCGCGGCTACCGCAACCGGTCCGACAGGACGCCGCGCGTCAGGTGCGACCAGGGCTGGCGCCGAGACCACCCCTGACACGAGCCGTCACCCTGGCCGCATACCACGAAACGTATCTACAAGTGGACGAGTTGTCTAGACGTCGAAACAGCCCAATTGGTTGACACTTGGTAAGACAAGTGCCAGGTACGGTGAGCGAGTGCCCGACTCGCACTACGGACAACCCCGCTATCGCGCTATCGCCAACGACCTCAGACGACGCATCTTGAGCGGCGCGCTCCCGCAAGGGGCCCTACTGCCGGCCGAAAGCTCCCTCACCGTAGAACTCAGGGCGAGCCGGGGCACAATCCGACAAGCCCTAGCAATATTACGAGAAGAAGGGCTCATTATTACCGAGCATGGGCGAGGCACATATACGAATCCCAACATAAGCGGAAGGGACCAGCTAGCCAAGCTGGAAACACGACGCCGTCTAGTGCCAGCCGACCAAGAACTCGCGAGTCTCTTCGCAATCGAAGTAGGCGCCGCGCTAGTCGAGCAACAGCGGATAATGCGGACTGGCGGTGTCACAGAAGAGGTAGTCAGAAGCTACCAATTGCCCCTAGTCGCGGACGACACCTAAGAAATGCCAAGCCCCAATAGACATGAGGCTAACCACCGCTCCGCTTCCTATAATTGCCTCGATTCATTCAGCGCTTACCGAGAATTCTAAGAAAAGTTGGGATCGATGATGCGATCTTCGCTCAGCTACAGCCAATCATTGAAGCTGCTCTCACGAGACGACGTCCGAATCGCGAAGCTCGATCGCCTACTGGGCGGGGCATTGTTGATAACCGGGCCGCTGACCGCAGGCGCTTCATTGGCATTGATCGACCCCAAAACCGAAGCAATTGCGCTTATCCGGGAAATCACCAACACCGCTCCAGCGCGCATCAAGTCCGCCACTGGACGTCATCACTATGATCTGCTTGAGTCAGCTCACACCGTGCTAGCTGCCACCGCGTTCTTCGAGGCATTTCAATCCGAACTCGGAGAATCTGGAAAAAAATTAGCGATTACCGACAGCGAAAAGCGCCAGCTAGTCTCCAGCTCGGCGCGGCATCACCAAGGGCTTTCTCGCGAACTTAATGACTCGCAATTTCCACTACCTTCGGTTACGAACGGGTTCTTCGAAAACAAAGAAAGTATTCGATCACGGTTCGAGGAGCTGTTCACACATACTCTAACCTTCGTCGAGGGACTATCCGCTTGGGAACGGCTATCACTCCGCCCTGACAACGACACTCTACGCCAGAGAGTTGTTGAACAGGCTGTAGCTGTCTACGAAGGCCATTTCATGAGACTAGCCGCAGACCTGCCAGAATTCGCATTGTGGATGAATCAAAGCGAGCACGCCGCGACCCGCAACACAGTGACCACAGCCCTAAAGTCCATCGAGTGCCTCCAACACCAGCAGGCCGGGGCTCTTTCGGAACTTCGTAGACTACTGGCACAGACTACTTCATCGGTTGGACGGGCGTGGGATGTAGAGAAAAAGCTATCCAGGAAGTACAGCTCCGTATTAGCTCAGCCCATTTGGAGGACTGAGGTTGAAGGTCTGGCTTTTCCGAACGTCAACGAAGGTTTTGTAAGTACGGACTTTCGGCTCTCAATCGCTGGTGACCAGTCACGACCACATCAAGATGGCTGGTGGGAAAGGCAAGAGCGGCGAGTGGATTTAGCAACCTTCCTAGCAACTTATGTAGCGGATCCAGCAAGCACCAAAAAACCACTAATAATTTTGGGACACCCAGGTGCGGGGAAAACTCTCCTTAGCGAAGTAATCGCTTCTCGGCTGCCGACCGGCTCTCATACTCCAATCATCGTTCAGCTGCGCAGGGTCGATGCGGACGCAGATATCCATCAACAAATCGAGAGTGCGCTTGAGTCCAATGTGCGGGAGCATGTGAGTTGGGGAAGCTTTTGCCGTGAGTCGCCAACCACCAAGGTCATAATCTTCGATGGGCTCGACGAATTAATCCAAGCAACAGGTGTGACACAGACGAGCTACATCGAGAAAATCGCTAAATTTCAAGAAGATGAATGGCGTGACGGACATGCAATGGTCCCAATCATCACATCGCGAGTTCTGGTGATGGACCGTGTACGAGTTCCAAAGCACTCTATGCTAGTCAAGCTTGAGCACCTCTCGGATGAGCAAGTTTCGCATTGGGTGCGGCGGTGGAACCAATCTAACACCGACAGCCCTCGATTTCGTCCCCTGACGGCCGCAGAGCTGCTTCACCACGGGGATCTTGCTCGTCAGCCTTTGCTGCTCTTCCTGCTCGCTATTTACGCTGCAGAAAGTAAGATTGAAAGCCTCGCGAGTGAAGAATTATCCGGGGCAGAGCTATATAGGCGACTGCTTGACTCCTTTATTCTTCGGCAGGTTAGAGAGAAGCTCCAAAAAACCGAAATTGGCGCAGCCGAAATAGCGCGCAGGCAGGCGGTCCTGCGAAGAGATCTTTCCCTCGCGGCCTTTGCGATGTTCAACAGGGGAAAGCAGTCAGTCTCGGAGAATGACCTCGGCAAAGACCTTCACGCATTAGCTCCCACGAAACAGTCTCATATTCAAGCCGACTTTAGCGAGCCTATCGACAGAGCAAATTCTACTGTAGCTGCCTTCTTCTTTGTGCATGTGTCTAAGTCCGCTGAACACGATGCTGCCAGAGGTAGAAGCAACTTCGAGTTTCTCCACGCGACCTTCGGAGAATACCTCGTCGCAGAATACACCGTCGACCGGCTTCGCGACCTTTCGATGGATCGAGACCGACTGAGGGAGCGCATGTTCGCTCAGCCACTGGAGGATCAAGAGTTCAGAGCCATCTTAGCGCATCAGCCACTTCTAAAACGCCAAGCGGCAGCCGAATTCGCAAAAGAAATAATGTCTTATCCAGCGTCAAAGAAAGCCGATTTGCGCGACACTGCTATTGAGCTCTTTTGCAATGCTCGAGATAAAAAGGGATACGACCTCGTGGAAGGCTACTTGCCCACACCGTTCGATCCAATATGCCGTCTAGCAAACTATACCGCAAATATGGCGACCCTGGCCATTCTGGCCGCTCACCCAGAAGCGATTCCCGAGAATCTTCTATCCAAAAATTCAACTTGGCATTCTACTGTCAATCTTTGGCTCGCCGGTCTAGACACAGAAGGCCAAGAAAGTGTCCTTAGAGGACTTAATCGCGACAACACGGATCGAATCTACTTCGATCCACCTTCAGATGAGATTGCTCCGAATTTGAAGGAGAAAGCCAGCAGGATAGCAGGTGACATTGCGGCCGAGTCTGCGATCTCGGCCGGGCTGATTACATGGCACGGTTCCATTGCGGCTGACCGATTTCAGCTCGATTTTCACTGCCGAATATTAGAGCTATTTGCGGCTCGCTGGCCGGTGCCGTCACTAGCTCGCATGATGCCCTTTGATGAAGATTTGTATAAAAAACTCGCAAAGCTTGCGAGAGAATCCGAATCGGGTATTTCCGAATCTAGCGCGAGGCTTCTCTTGTCACTGTTAATTGATGATGGACCACGGCTTTCACCAGATCTAGTCACTGAGCTTGCCATCCTTGGCACCACAACCCTACAGCGGGTTCAAGGCTACTTCGCCCTGCCAGTTTTAATTCTTAGATGCCCCCATCTGCTCAACGTCGAGGATTTCACAAATCAGTTTTCTGGAAACGTCCGAAATGCGCTGGATCTCTTTCTACGCCGCGTAACAGTAAAGCGCTTCTTCAGCGCTACACTGGCCGATGGCATCCAGCTAGGGGCCAGCTCCGCTGGCATGTTGGCGAGCGATACTTTCAGCCCAAGCCTAGTAGTGCCCGATATGGTTAAAGAGTTCAAGGGCGACGGCCTGTCAGAGGATGCAGTCCGGTCACTACTTCATTCCCTGAACTATTATCCGGAAATAGTCTGGCCGCAAGTCGATCCGCGAGACGTTCTAGAGATGGTTACCCGCATTAACCGCCCTTCGGAAGCTTGGAAGAAATCCATATCGCCCATACTGAAAACGTATCTATCCACCCGTGGAATTTCCGTTTCTGAGGATGTGTACCATTCGATAGTGGCAAGACTAGCCGGATATGCTGAAGAAAACGGAGACTCGGTTTCAGTCCAACAAGGGTCGTGACACCTGACGACACCTTGCAGCACAGCGTCCAGTGCCCCGTATCGCACTCTTGCACCACTGTCTTGCCTGACTGTCTTGCCTGACTGTCTTGCACCACTGTCTTTACTGCCGAATCGTTCTAATTGGAATCAAGGCACCGCGCTCCGCGCGGTGCAGGGCGGGAAGCCCGGCCGGCGGCAAGCCGCCCCGGCCGCCTACGGCGCCGGGGCGGTGAGCCACCGACAGCCGCCGGGACACCGCCCTTACGCCACACGACGGCAAACTCCTACGGTCGCAGCATGGACGACCCGATCGAGCTGCGTCTCGACCTCGCCACCGCCGAGTACCTTCGCGTCGCGCTGTACGACCTGGGCGAGCATCAGGCCGCAGGCAGACCAATTCCCTACATGGACGCCGAGGCCAGCAGAAGGCTCGGTGCCCTTCTGCGAGACCTGGATATCCGGTTGGGCGGCACCGGCAGATTCGCATAGCCGGCTTGCCAGCGAGCGGTACGGAAGCCGGCAACTCGACCGCCATCGGGGTCGGGGCTTCCGCCTGCCGCGCCAGTCCAACCCCAGGACTGGCTTGCCACCGGATCACCGGGTCGCGGCACCAGCTCCACCGCCAGGCCGTACCCGACCCTCCCCCACAGCCGCCGGCTCCGCTCCGGAACCATCGAACGCGGCCCTTCAGACGGCCGACAGCGGCGCAGCCAACCCGACCCGAGCAGAGGTCAACTGAGCCGGCACTCAGGGCGTCTCCAGGGCGTCAGGGCGTCGTCAGGGCGTCAAACGCCGGCCAAAGTTGACCAACGACGACCATCGACGCCCGGACATAGAACCAGCTCAGACCCTTGATCAGGTCTCTGAGCTGGTAGGCGACGGACGAGTCGACCTGTACGCCGGATTTTGTGCCCGGCACGCCCGAAGGCGCGCCGGCGGCGGCCATCCATCTCGGCCTGCCGTCGCCGGCAGGCTCCAGCGGCCTACCCGCAGACATCGGGCGGGCAGCCCTCAAGCGTCTGCGCCGGGTCGTCATCTTGCGGTGACGGCCCTTTCTTGGCCTTGCTCCGGGTGGGGTTTACCGAGCCACCCCGGTCACCCGGGGTGCTGGTGGGCTCTTACCCCACCGTTTCACCCTTACCGTCCCGTGACGGGCCGGCGGTCTGTTTTCTGTGGCACTGTCCCGCGGGTCACCCCGGGTTGCCGTTAGCAACCACCCTGCCCTGTGGAGTCCGGACGTTCCTCGGCGGCGGGCCGGAGCCCGCCGACGCGACCGCCCGGTCGACTCGTCCGTCGCTCCCCCATCCTAACGACGCGCCCGGTGTCTTCAATTCCACCCTGACGCCTTCCCATGGGTCACCTGATCTCGGGGAGAATGACCTGCTCCAGCAGCGCGAGCGGGGTCCGCCACTGGTCGGGGTCGTCGTAGTTGCCGGCGGTGACGGCCACGGTGAGGTCCAGGTCGGGCAGGACGTACAGGCGCTGGCCGCCGTTGCCCATGGCGGCCACCACGTGATGGTCCGCGACGGATTCGAGGTACCACTGGTAGCCGTACCGCCCGTCCCAGTCGGTCGTCAGGCGCGGCTGGAGCATCGCCCGGATCCAGTCGGCGGGGACGAGCCGTCGACCGTCCCACACCCCCTCGCGCAACACCAGCTCTCCGAGCCGAAGCAGGTCATGGGGTACGAGTCGCAGCCCGGACGCGGCGGAGGCCACTCCGTCCGCCCCTGCCATCCACTCGTACCGGCTGATGCCCAGCGGGTCGAACAGCTTCGCCTGCCCGTACTCCGGTAACGACTGCCCGGTGCCGTCGGCGATCAGCTTGCCGAGCAGGGCCGTGGCGCCGCCGCAGTAGGCCCATCGGACGCCGGGCGGCTCGACGACCGGCCGTTCCAGGATGTACCGGTACCGATCCGGGGCCAGCTCCATCGCGATCTCGGCGTTGGCCGGGCTGTCGTACGGAAGATCCTCGCGCCACTCCAGCCCCAGCGACATGGTCAGCGCGTGCCCGACGGTGAGCCGGGTGCGCGCGGGGTCGGCCGCCAGGTCGGGATGGTGCGGGAAGTGTGGCAGCAGCGGCTCCTGCGGCGCCGGCACCAGCCCGTCGCCGAGCGCGATGCCGTACAGCAGCGCGGTCACGCTCTTGGTGACCGAGCGCATGTCGTGCAGGGTCCCGGGTCCGAACTCGACCACGCCCAGCGGATTGCCCCAGGTGAAGTCCTCGCCGGCCCCGTAGTGCTCCAGCAGGCTCCGGCCGCCGCGCGACGCGACGACGGCGTGCAGGCCGTCGAGTTGGCCGGCTCGGAGCGCGTCATCCAGTCGATCGCGCATCTGCGCCTCCCTCCGCGACCAGCACCGGCCGGCCACACCCATGCCCGTTATACCGAACCCATGCTCCGGAGGTGGCCCCGCGTCTCGTGCACCAAGTTCCGGCCGGCTCGTACTAGCCTCGGGGATCGTGGATCTCTCCGACGTCGCGTTGCTGCTCGCCGCCGGTCTGGCCGCGGGCACGGTGAACGCGGTCGCCGGCGGCGGCTCGCTGATCACGTTCCCGGCGCTGATCGCGACCGGTCTGCCGCCGGTGGCGGCGAACGTGTCGAACTCGGTGGCGGTCTTCCCGGGGTACGTGGCGAGCGTGGCGGGCAGTCGGGCGGACCTGCCGCGCGGCCGGGCGCTGTGGTCGCTGCTGCCCACCGCCGCGGTGGGCACGGTGGTCGGCTGCGTGCTGCTGCTGGCCACCCCGGCCCGCGCGTTCGAGTTGGTCGTGCCGTTCCTGGTGCTGGGTGCGACCGCCGTGCTGGCGTTGCAGGATCCGCTGCGCCGGCTGGTGGGCCATCCGTCGCGGATGAGCCCGCGCCGCCGTACCGTCACGGTGCAGGCCATGGTCGCGGTCGGCACGGTGTACGGCGGCTATTTCGGCGCGGCGCTCGGGGTGATGCTGGTGGCCGGGCTGGCCCTGGTGCTGGACGCGACGCTGGCCCGGGTCACGGCGGTGAAGAACCTGCTCTCGGCCGTGGTGGGGCTGACCACGCTTGTGGTGTTCGCGCTGTTCGGCCCGGTGCAGTGGGTGGCCGTCGCGGTGGTCGCGCCGGCCACCCTGGTCGGTGGGTACGCGGGCGCCCGGCTGGCCCGCCGGCTCCCGGCGGTGGTGTTGAAGACGGTCATCGTGGTGTTCGGCACGACGATCGGCCTCTACCTGCTGTGGCGCGCGCTGACCTGACCGCCGGTCAGTACGCCTCCCCCACCGGCTCCTCCGGGGCGTGTTCGGCGGCGCGGGCGGCCCGGTTCCACACCAGCCGCTCGCCGTAGCCGGCGGCCATCAGGTGGCCGAAGGCGAGGTAGACCACCACACCGACGGCGAGGACGCCGAAGCCGACCCAGAACGGCAGTGCCAGGCCGTGTTCGGCGAGCTTGCCGGAGATGATCGGCGCGGGCGCGGCGGCGCCCCACCGGACGAGGTTGAACGCGCCGGTGGCGACGCGGCGGTCGGCGGAGCCGAGGCCGAGCGCCAGGTCGGTCAGGTTGGCGTTGGCCAGGCCCATGAACAGGCCGGCGATCACGAGCACGACCAGCGACGTGGCGGTGCCGGTGGAGGTGGCGAACAGGACCATGCAGACCAGCAGGCCGAGGATTGCCACGCCGACGGTCTGCACCGCGCCGATCCGGTGCGCGAGCCGGTGCCCGATCAGCAGGATGCCGGCGGCCAGGCCGAGGCCCCAGCCGGTGAACGCGAGGCCCAGCGGGATGACGTCGAGGCGCAGGAACAGCGGCGTGTAGCCGAGCACGACGAAGAAGACGAAGTTGTAGGCGGCGGTGACCACGCAGAGGGTGATGAACGCCGGCTTGCGGTAGGTGGCGAAGATCTGGCCGACGCGTACCGGTGACTGCTTGTTTGTGGGTTCGCGCAGCTTGCGGACCGCGACGCCGAGCGCGAGCACCATGAACACGCCGCAGACGAAGAACGGCAGCCGCCAGCTCACCTCGCCGAGCAGGCCGCCGATCAGCGGGCCGACGGCGAAGCCGAGGCCGAGCGCGGTCTCGAAGAGGCCGACCACCCATTCCCGGTCGTTGGCCAGGTTGACCAGCACCACCATGGCGGTGGCGAAGAACATCGCGTTACCCAGCCCCCAGACGCCGCGCAGCACGGAGAGCTGGACGATGTCGTTGCTGAACGAGGCTCCGATGGCGGCCAGACCGACCACCGACACGCCGGTGACGAGCACCGGTTTGAAGCCGAACCTCCCGCTGGCCAGGGTGGCCGGGATCATGCCGACGGCCATCACCGCGATGTACGCGGTGAAGAGCAGTTCGACCTGCCAGGCGGTGACGCCGATGGCCTCGCCGATGGCGGGCAGGATGGGGTCCACCACGGCGATGCCGGCGATGGCGAGGAACGCCACGAGTGTGGTGGCGTAGATGGCACTGCGGTTGGGCTCGGATCGCCGATCCACTCCGCAACCTCCCAGATAGCTGTATGGTACAGGTAATTTTCTTGTATCATACAGCTATGAGCGACGACGCCCACGCGAAGGAAGTCACACTCGGCCGGATCGAGACCGAGGTCGCGTTGCTGATGCGGCTCGGCGAGGCCACCCGGCGCGGCACCGGCACGATGGAGCACCGGCTGCTCGACCGGGCCGCGTACGTGATCCTGCGGCACCTCGACGTGGCCGGCCCGCAGAACGTCTCGGCGCTCGCCGCCCGGCTCAACCTGGACGGCTCCACGGTCACCCGGCAGGTCTCCGCGCTCCAGCGGGACGGCCTGATCGCGCGTACCCCCGACCCGGCCGACGGGCGCGGCACGGTGATCTCCGCGACGCCGGCCGGACTCCAGCGGATGGCGGCCGTGCAGGCCGCCCGCACCCGGCTCTACGGCGAGATGCTGGGCGGCTGGTCCGAGACGGACCGCGACAGCCTCGCGGAGCTGCTGCACCGCCTCAACGAGGCGCTCGACGCGCGCAACCGTCGCCGCTGAGGCGATGTCAGGAGGGGCCCCCTGTTGTGCAGAATGCGTCAACCGGGGGCCCCTCCTTCTACGCGACCGGTTCGGGCGCGGAGTCGGCGCGCTCGGCGGCGCTGGTCGCCCGGGGGTCACCCTCGTCGGCGAAGTAGTCGTCCGGGGTGGTGCCGTCCGGGCCGTCGGCCACCTTCGCGGCCCGCAGCACCAGCGTGACCAGCGCGGCCACCGCCAGGTTCACCAGCACCGCGACGATCCCCACGTAGATCGTCTTCTTGGTGTCGAAGCCGAACTCGGAGAGCGGGAACGCCGAGCCGGCGAAGTGCTTCTTGCCGGTCGCCGGGTTGCCGACCTGGTAGAGCATCCACATGCCCAGGCCCATGCCGGCCACCCAGCCGGCGATCAGCGCGTCCCGGTGGAACCAGCGGGTGTAGAGGCCCAGCGCCACCGCCGGCAACGTCTGCAGGATGATCACACCGCCGATGAGCTGGAGGTCGATGGAGAACTGCGGGTCGAGAAAGACGATGCAGGCCACCGCGCCGACCTTCACCACCAGCGAGGCGATCTTCGAGACGTTCGCCTCCTGCGCCGGGGTCGCGTCCCGCTTCAGGTACTCCTTGTAGATGTTGCGGGTGAACAGGTTCGCCGCCGCGATCGACATGATCGCCGCCGGCACCAGCGCGCCGATGCCGATGGCCGCGTACGCCACGCCGGCGAACCAGTCCGGGAACTGCTGGTCGAACAGCAGCGGCACCACCGTGTTGCCGTCCACGCTGCCGGCCTTGGCGCCGGGCAGCGGCTTCACGTTCGCCGCGATCGCCATGTAGCCGAGCAGCGCGATCAACCCGAGCAGCAGGCTGTACGCCGGCAGCGCGGACATGTTCCGCTTGATCACGTCCCGGTTCCGGCTGGCCAGCACGCCGGTGATGCTGTGCGGGTAGAGGAACAGCGCCAGCGCCGAGCCGAACGCCAGCGTCACGTACTGGAGCTGGTTGTTGGCGTTGAGCAGGATGCCGTCGCCCGGTGCCGGGGTGGCCTGGAACTTCGCGTCCGCGGCGTCGAAGATGCTGCCCCAGCCGCCCAGCTTGTAGGGCAGGTAGATCACCGCCACCAGGATCACCACGTAGATCAGCGAGTCCTTGACGAACGCGATGAGCGCCGGCGCGCGCAGCCCGGACTGGTAGGTGTAGGCCGCCAGGATCGCGAACGCGATGATGATCGGCAGATGCCGGGCCAGCGCGCTCTCCCCGGTGACGCCCATGGTCTTCAGCACCGCCTCGATGCCGACCAGCTGCAACGCGATGTACGGCATGGTGGCGACGATGCCGGTGATCGCCACCAGCAGCGCCAGGACCGGCGAGCCGAACCGGTTGCGGACGAAGTCGGCCGGGGTGACGAAGCCGTGCCGGTGCGACACCGACCAGAGGCGGCACAGCACCAGGAACACCAGCGGGTAGATGACGATCGTGTACGGCACGGCGAAGAAGCCGGCCGCGCCCGCCCCGAAGATCAGCGCCGGCACCGCCACGAACGTGTACGCGGTGTACAGGTCGCCGCCGACCAGGAACCAGGTGATCCAGCCGCCGAAGCTGCGACCGCCCAGCCCCCACTCGTCGAGGTGGGCCATGTCCTGCGGCCGGCGCCACCGGGCCGCCACGAAGCCCATGGCGCTGACCAGCAGGAACAGCACGGAGAAGACGATGATCTCGGTGAGATGGTCGCGCCACATCAGAGGTCACCCCGCTTGTTCTTGGTCATCTGGTAGACCAGCGTGGTGGTGCCGACGCCCAGCAGGATCCAGGCCAGTTGCAGCCAGTAGAAACGGGGGAACCCGAACAGCCGGGGTGAGTCGGCGTTGAAGAATGCCGGGATCAGCGGCACCACGATCGGGATGAGGAGCAACCAGTTCCAGGGACTCTTGTCCTTCGCCCGGGATCGCGCCGTGTCCAGCGCCTCCGGTTCCGGTGCGTCCATGTGACACCCTCCGGGAAGTCGTAGCGGTCCATGTGACGGCCGGAGGCTACGACCCGGTGAGCGCGGTCACGTTCGAGTGTCGGACGTCGATGCGCCGAGCGGCCGCCCGGATGCGCCGAACGGCGCTTGCGAACGGCCACTCGGGCCGGTCGTCACAGGTCGGAGAGGTGGGCGGTGTCGTTGACCGAACGGACCGCCACGCCGCCGTCCGGGTACAGGTCGAGCACCGAGACGCCCGCGGTGTCCAGGTAGAGCCGGTGCAGGAACGCGTCGTCGGCGGCGAGCGCGTCGCGCAGCACCAGCTTGATCGGCGAGACGTGCGAGACGACCACCACGGTCTCCCCCGGGTACGCCGACCGCAGCCGGTCCACCGCCCGGCCGGTGCGCTCGGTGACCGCCGTGAACGACTCCCCCTCCGGCGGGCCGATCCGGGTGGAGGCGAGCCAGGCGTCCAGCTCACCCGGCCAGCCGTCGCGCACCTCGGCGAACGTGCGCCCCTCCCAGATGCCGAAGTCGCACTCGATCAGGTCGTCGTCGGGGCGTACCGGCGGGTTGCCGACCAGCGCGGCGATCGCCTCGGCGGTGGCCGTACACCGGGACAGCGGCGAGCTCACCACGGCCGCGACGGACGGCGCCAGCTCGGCCACCCGGGCGGCGGTGGCCCGGGCCTGGGCCCGGCCCCGCTCGGTCAGCGGCACGTCGCCGCGACCGGAGTAGCGCTTCTGCACGGTGCGCTCGGTCTCCCCGTGCCGGACCAGGATCAGCCGGGTGCCCTCCTCGGTCGGGCGGGGCTCCCAGGACGCGGGGATGGTGGCCGGATCGGTGCCGGTGGCCTTCGCGGTGGCGGCGCGGGCGGCCACCTCGCGGGCGGCGGCGCGGGCGGCCGAGTCGGCGCCGGCGACCTCGCGCGGCGGCTCCGCGGCGCGCGGCGCGGCCGGGGCCCGGCCCGCGGCGGCGTCCATGGCGGCGTTGGCCAGGGCGTCGGCGTGCCGGTTGCGCTCCCGGGGGATCCAGGTGAACCGGACGGCGGCGAACCGGCCGACCAGCCCGGCGGCCTGGGCGGCGAGCGGGCGCAGCCCCGGGTGCTTGATCTGCCAGCGGCCGCACATCTGCTCGACCACCAGCTTGGAGTCCATCCGCGCCTCGACCTCGGCCGCGCCCAGCTCGGCGGCGGCCTCCAGCCCGGCGATCAGGCCCCGGTACTCCGCCACGTTGTTGGTCGCCGTGCCGATCCCCGCCGAGCGTTCGGCCAGCACCTCACCGGTCTCCGGGTCCCGGACCACCGCGCCGTAGCCGGCCGGACCCGGGTTGCCCCGCGACCCGCCGTCGGCCTCGATCACGACCGCGCGTACCGCCACCGCGGCTACAGTCCCGACTCGTTGGTCCGGACCATGATCCGGCGGCAGTCCTCGCAGCGGACCACGTCGTCCGGGTCCGCCTTGCGGATCCGGGCCACGTCGGCGCCGGAGAGCTCCAGCCGGCAGCCGCCGCAGCGACCGCCGGTGAGCAGCGCGGCACCCATCCCGGTGTCCTCGCGGAGCTTGTCGTAGAGGGTGACCAGGTCCGCCGGCAGGTCGTCGGCGAGCGGCCGGCGGGAGGTGCGCTTGTACTCCTCCTCCTTGGCAATCTCGGCGAGCGCGTCGTCGCGACGCCGCTCGGCCGCGGACCGGCGCTCCCGGGCCTCGGCGATGCGCCCTTCGATGCCGTCCAGCACGCCCTGCGCGGTCTCCCGCTGCTCCATCAGCTCCAGCTCGGCGTCCTCCAGGTCGCCCTGCCGGCGGTTGAGCGAGACCAGCTCGTGCTGCAGCGCCTCCAGCTCCCGGGCCGGGCCGCTGCCCGAGGCGAGCCGGGCCTCGTCCTTGCTCTTGCGTGCCCGCACCTGGTCGACGTCCTTGTCCAGCCGGGCGATGTCCCGGTCCAGGTCGTCGACGGCCACCTGGGCGCGGACCCGCTCGTCCTCCAGCGCCGACAGCTCGCGCGCGAGCGCCTCCAGCTCGGCCCGTTCCGGCAGGCTCCGGCGGCGGTGCGCCAGCTGGGCGAGCGTGGTGTCGATCGCCTGCAGGTCGAGCAGGCGACGCTGCACCTTCGGGTCAGCCTTCACGGTCGGGGCTCCTTGTCGTCCGGTCGGGGCGCGGCGGCGTGCACGGTCCAGGGGTCGGTGTCCAGGTCGGACACCACGGTCTCGACGCCCAGCTCGCTGGTCAGGTGGGCGGCCAGGTCGTCCAGCCACGGTCGTTCGGTCGCCCAGTGGGCGGCGTCCAGCAGGGCCGGGCCGCCGGCGGCGAGGTGTTCCCCGGCCGGATGGTGGCGCAGGTCCGAGGTGAGGAACGCGTCCACCCCGGCCGCGGCCGCCTCGGCGAGGAAGCCGTCCCCCGAGCCGCCGCTGACGGCGAGGGTACGAACCATACGCCCGGGATCCCCGGCGGCGCGAACGCCCCAGGCGGTGACCGGGAGCACGGCGGCGGCCAGCCGGGTCAGCTCGGCGAGCGTCATCGGGGCGGGCAGCTCGCCGACGCGGCCGATGCCCCGGCCCGGCCCGTCGGCGGGTGAGCCGGGACGGGGCGGGTGCAGCGGGCGCAGCCCGGTCAGCCCGAACCGGGCGGCCAGCGCGTCGGACACCCCCGGGGCGGCCACGTCGGCGTTGGTGTGCGCCACGTACAGGGCCACGTCGGCCTTGATCAGCCGGTGCACGATCCGGCCCTTGTACGTGGTGGCGGCCACCGAGGAGACGCCGCGCAGCAGCAGCGGGTGGTGCGCGACGATCATGTCGGCGCCGGCGGCGAGCGCCTCCTCCACGGTCTCCGGGACCACGTCGACCACGCAGGCGACCCGGCGCGCCGGGTGGTCGGGCTCGCCCAGCACCAGACCGACCCGGTCCCACTCCTCGGCCCAGCCGGGCGGGTAACGGCGGTCCAGGGCGGCCACCACGTCGGCGACCGTGGGCGGGGATCCGGTTGTGCTCACGGCCGGCCAGCTTACCGGCGCCCGGCGGTCGACACGTCCACGGCGGTCGAGCGGGGCCCCCTGCACCACCGAATGCGTTGACAAGGGGCCCCGGCTTACACCTCAGGCGACCGGCGCGACCGGCCGCGCCGCGCCGCGCAGGGCGGCCAGGCCGGCGTCCCACGGGAAGGCGTCCAGGTGCCGCTCGCCGGTGCCGGGCGGGTGCAGGCGGACCACGTGGTCGCCGAAGACCACCCGGACGCCCCACTCGGCGAGCCGGGTCAGGCTGGACCGGAACGCCGGATGCCCGGCCATCGCCACGTTCGTGTACGGGACGGCCGCGATCGGCACCCCGAGCCCTTGCGCCTCGACCAGCAGGCCGAGCGCCAGGGTGTCGGTGATGCCCACCGCCCACTTGTTGACCGTGTTCACCGTGGCCGGGCAGACCAGCATGGCGTCCGCCGCGGGCAGCACGTCCGGGTCCCCCGGGTTCTTGTAGTGCGTACGGACCGGGTGGCCGGTCTGCCGGGCCAACGCCGTCCGGTCGACGAACTTCGCGCCGTCCGGCGTGGTGACCACGCAGACCGCCCAGCCGTCGGACTGGGCGAGGTCGACCAGCCGGCCGACGTGACGGGCCAGCGGCGAACCGCAGGCGATGACGTAGAGCACCCCGCGGTGCCCGGTGCTGGTGTGCGGACCGCTCATCCGGCGGTGCCCGCGCTCATACTCCGACTCCCATGTGCTCAGCCAACTCCGCAATCGGCAGAGGCGGCGTACCCCGTGTGCGACGGAGGACCTCGGACATGAGTTCGTGCGCGATCGGCCGGCACCGGATCTCGGAGGGCGCGAGTCGGTCACCCTGCAACAGCATGTCGCCGGCGTTGCCGACGTCGCCGATCTGCGAGTAGGCCCGGGCCAGGTCGAGCAGGTGGTGGGCACGCCGTTCGGGCAGCAGCGCGTTGAACGCGTGCCCGTTCATCCGCTGGTGGGTCTCCACCGCCCGGCCGCCGTCGCCCAGCTCGACCGCCGCCGCGGCGCGGTGCAGCTCCAGGTTGGTCGGGCCGAACGAGGTCCAGTAGTGGTTGTGGTCGCCGCCGAGCAGGACGGCCGCCTCCGCGGCGCCGCTGAGCAGGTCGTCCACGGTCGCCGAGTCACCGATCCGGGCGGCGGCCATCGCGCCCTGGAGCAGCAGCATGCCGTAGACGGAGAGCCGCTTGGGATCGGCGTCCTTGTCGCCGCAGGGGGCGAGCCGGTCGGCTATCCGCACGTTGAGTTCGAGCGCGGGGCGGGGGCGACCCATCGCGACGAGGGCGTTGCAGACCCGGGTGGTGGCGATGCCGGCGAGCAGCGGGTCGTCGGCCCGCTGGGCCACCGCCATCGACCGGTCGGCGGCCAGCCAGGCCAGGTTGCACTCGCCCAGCTTGCGCAGCACCGAGGAGGCGATCTGGTAGACCTGCCCGAGCAGGTGGGCGGCCTCGCGGCCCTGGTCGTCGCCGCCGTACGTGGCGTCGGCCGCCTGGGCGTCGCGCAGCAGCTTGGGCAGCGCGCGGGTGAGCATGCCGTAGCGGCCGTACTGGTAGGTGAGCCAGGCGTGGTTGACCGCCTTGCGCATGTCGTCCAGCGGCGGCGGGTAGGGCGCGGCGTCGAAGTAGGCGCTCATCGAGTCGTAGCGCTCCAGGGCCGTGCGGATCTCCTCCACCTCGACCTGGTCGATGCAGTTGAGCGCGTCGGTGCGCCGCTCCGGGTCCTTGCCGTGCAGCAGTTGCACGTCGATCTGGAGGATGTCGGCGATCTCGTAGAGCACGGAGAACTTGTCCAGCCGGCGGACGCCGCGTTCCACCTTGTCCACCCAGCTCTTCGACTTGCCGAGCCGGTCGGCGAAGACCTGCTGGGACATCTTGCGACGGCTCCGCCAATAGGCCACCCGCCGGCCTATGGGTAGTTCGTCCATCCCTGCCCCCTCCCCCTGTCGACGCCGGCCACCACCCCCACGTCCACCAGGTTTGCCCTGGTCGCACAGGTTGTGCGTCAGCCATCCAGCCAGTCCTCGTACTTTTCGTGCAAGTTGCACCAGCCGTTCGTCAACTCAACGATCGCGGGTTACGGCAGTGACGGTTCTCGACGTGTGGCGGTGGACGGATTCGGTGGGGCGAGAGGGGATGGCACATATGTGGGGGAACGTCCGACCGCGCGTCGCTCACCTGTCGCCGCTGGAGCGGGTGCGGCTGCGCCGGGTCGCCGTCCGGTACGCGCTGCACGGCTGGCCGGTCACGCCCGGCGCCTGCCTGGCCAACCGTCGCTTCGTCTGCGGCCGGGCCGGCTGCCCCACCGTGGGTTGCCACCCGGCGCTGGAGAACTGGGAACACGCGGCCAGCGCCGACCCGGCCCGGGTGGCCACCTGGTGGCGCAGCCGACCGCACGGCGTGCTGCTGCCCACCGGGCACGCGTTCGACGTGCTGGAGGTCGCCGCGCACCTGGGCCGGCGGGTGCTGGACACCGTCGCCACCCACCCGGCCGGTCTCGGCGTACGCGGGCCGGTGCTGGTCACCCCGACCGGCCGCTGGATGTTCCTGGTCCGCCCCGGCGACCCGCTGCGGCCGGAGCTGGAGCACTGCTTCCACGTGGTGCGGCACGGCCCCGGCTCGTGGATCCCGGCCCCGCCGACCCGGCTCCCCGAGGGGACGGTGCGCTGGGCGGTCGCCCCGGAGCAGGCCCGGTGGCAGATGCCCGACTCCTACCTGGTACAGAACGCGCTGATCGCGGCGTTACGCGCGGCCGGGATCACGCTCACCCCGGACCTGTTACCCGGCCACCTCCCGCTGCCCCGGCGCGGGCGCTGACCCGACGGTTGCCCGACAGCGACCTCCCCGCCACCGCACTCGTTGTGTCTGGCGAGGGCGCATCCGCGCCAGAGCGGGGGTTGAGAATGTCCAAGGACGACGCGGCCCGCCACACCGGCGGCACCGAACCACCGCGGCACCACCGTCGCCGCCCGCACCCGTGGACCTTCACCCGCCCACGCGGTGCCCGCCCCGGCTGCCCCCGCCCACCGGGCTCCCGCCCGGCCATCCTCCACCGCCCCCTCCGCTGACCCCCCGGGTCAGGGGGTTACGGGGAGGGTGCGGGAGTGGAGGAGGCGGGCGTCGTCGGTGACCACGGCGTGCTGCCAGGGGGCCGGTAGGCGGTCCAGCCAGGCGATGCCGGGTTCGCCCATGGCGACCGCTGCCGTGGCGTACGCGTCCGCCTCGCCCAGGTCGGGGCCGACCACGGTGACCGAGCGCAGGCCGACCGCCGGTGCGCCCCGGCGCGGGTCGATCACGTGGTGCCCGCGTTCGTAGACCCCCGAGGTGGCGACCGCCAGGTCGGTGCCGGTCAGCACCAGGAAGGTGGCCGCCGGGTCCCACGGGTGCCGCACGCCGATCCGCCACGGCTCACCGGCGGCGGTACGGCCGCGTACCCGCACGTCGCCGCCGGCGTTCACGCAGTGGTTCGGGGCGCCGGCCGCCACCAGCCGGTCCGAGGCGACCTGCGCCGCCCAGCCCTTCACGTAGCCGGACGGGTCCAGCCGGCCGGTCGCGTACGCGTCGAAGAAGCCGTCCGTGGACGCCCACAGGTCGGCGCAGCGCTCCAGCACCGCCCGCAGGTCGCCGGACGCCTCGGCCAACGGCAGCTCGCCCCGCTCCAGCCGGCACACCTCGCTGTCGTCCCGGTAGGTGCTGAACCGCGCGTCCACCTCACGCATCCAGTCGAACGTCCGCCCGGCCAGCTCGTGCAGCGTGGCGGCGGGCAGGTCGTCGGCCAGGTCGAGGCTGATCGCCGTACCCATGATCTGCTCGACCCGACGCAGGCCGGGCCGACCGGCGGCGGCCGGACTCACGCCTTGTCGATCGCGGCCTGCAGCGACTGCTTGTAGGCGGTGCTGGTGTAGGTGGCGCCGGAGACGGTGCTCAGGTTGGCGCTCTGCTTGGCCACCACCTCGCCCGAGCTGCCGCTGTAGCGGGCCTGCACGTCGTCGCTGCGCTGCCCGGACTGGCCGCCCAGCGGCATGCCGGTCGCGGTGGCGTCGACGATCCGGCTGCCGCTGAGCGTGATCCGGACCTGGAGCGAGCCGTACTCGTAGCTGACCGACGGCCCGGTGACCGTGCGGGTGGTGGGCTTCGGCGCCTTCGTGGTGGTCCTCGGCGCGGCCGGCGCGGTGCTGGTGCGGGTGCTGCTCCGGCTGGCCGGCTTCCGGTCGGCGGACGGCTTGGCGCTCGGCTTCGCCGACGCGCCGGGCGTCGCCGAGACGCTGGGCGCGGCCGACGGACCGGCGGCCGCGCCGCCGGGCGCGGGCGAGCCGCCCGGCGCGACCGGGGCCTGCGCGGCCGGCAGGTCCTGGGCGGTGGCCGGCCCGGCGCCCGGCCCGCCCTTGAGCACCACCAGGGCGGTGGTGCCGGCGGCCAGTCCGGTGATCGCCAGGAGCGCGCGACGCATGATGGGTGCCTCTCTACAACTCGAACGCGGTGAGGTGGATCTGGCGGCGGGGCACGCCCGCCGCCCGCAACACCTTGACGGACTCGTCGACCAGGCCGCCCGGCCCGCACAGGTAGACGTCGCGGCGGGTCAGGTCCGGCACCAGCCGGCGCAGCCCCTCCGGGTTCATCACCTGGCGCGGCCCGGGATCGTCGCGGCGGCCGATGACGTACCAGACCGAGGTCTGCCGGGCCTGGGCGAGCCAGTCCAGCTCGCGGTGCAGCAGCACGTCGGCGGGCTGACGCGCCCGGTAGATCAGCGCCGCGCCCGGCGGCAGCTCCTCAAGCATCGCCCGCAGCGGCGCGATGCCGCTGCCACCGGCGATGAGCAGGGCCCGCTCCCGGGTGCGGTGCGCCGCGGTGAACGTGCCGAACGGGCCCTCCGCCCAGACGCGGGTGCCCGGGGTGAGGTCCCGCAGGTCGGCGGTGTGCTTGCCGACCACCTTCACGGTGAGCCGCAGCCAGCGGTCGTTGGCCGCCGCGGAGAGCGAGAACGGGTGCGACTGCCACCAGCCGCCGGGGTTGAGGAAACGCCAGCGGAAGTACTGGCCGCCGAGCAGGTCGATCTGGTTGAGCCGGTGCCCGGTCAGGTAGATCGAGATGGTGTCCGGGCTCTCCGCCACCACGTCGGCCACCCGCAGCCGGTGCCGCAGGTTGAACGCCAGCGGCGAGATCACCCGGCCCCACAGCAGCGCGGCCACCACCAGCAGGTACGCGGCGATCCAGCCGGTGCGCACCGGCCCCGGCTCGTAGAGCTGGGCGCCGTTGCTGAACTGGTGCGCGTAGCCGAGCAGCAGGGTCAGGTAGCTGGTCAGGTGCAGGACGTACCAGAGTTCGTAGGGCAACCGGCGACGCACGCCGCGCACCGCGGTGAACCCAACCACCACCATGACGCCGGCGGCCACGAACGCGGAAACCATGTCCTCGTAGTCGGACAGCAGCGCGCCGACCTCGCCGAACACGGAGTTGCGCTCCTGCCGGGCGTAGCCCACCACCAGCAGCGCCATGTGGGTCAGCACCGCCACCAGCAGCGTCGCGCCGAGGTCCCGGTGCAGCCGGGAGATCCGCTCGCCGCCCAGCGAGCGTTCCAGCACGCCGAGCCGGCTCATCGCCAGCACCTGCACCAGCAGCAGGTAGCCGGCGATCAAGCCGGTGATCCGGCCACCGGCGGTGAGCAGGTCGGCGGTGTCGGCCAGCGAGCCGGCCGGGGTGTCCAGCCACCACGGCAGGACGGCGGCGACCAGGCCGAGCCAGAAGAGCGCCGTCAGCGCCCGCCGGCCGCCGGGCCCGCGACGCGGCCGGCCGGGTGGTACGGAAGCAGCCGGACGGCCGCCGTACGGGGCGGAGTGCCCGGTACGGCGGCCGGCGGCGTGGGTGTCCTGATACGTCACGCGTACATCTTGATCGGGGCGAACTTCTGCCGTGGGAAGACCTTGTCCACCTGGGCGGCGGTCAGGCCGAAGCGGCCCTGGGCCACCGACCCGTAGACGTTGAACATGTTGTTGTACTCCGGCACGTCACCGCTGTCCAGCTTGCTCAGCCCGTTCCAGGTGCCGAGCAGGGAGCCGGCGAGCTTGCGCCCGGACAGCACGGTGACCACACCGCCGTGCCCGTGGTCGGTGCCGCCGCTGTTCGAGGCGACCCGCCGGCCGAACTCGCTGGACACCATCACGGTCACGTCCGAGGCCTTGTCGCCCAGGTCGGTGAAGAAGGCCGCCATGGCGTTGGCCAGCTCGTTGAGCCGCCGCCAGAGCTGGCCGCCCTCGCTGGTGCCCTGGTTCTCGTGGGTGTCGTAGCCGCCCATGCCGACGGTCGCCACCCGCACGTTCGCCCCGCCCTTGATGAGCTGGGCGAGCTGCTGGAACGCGTACCCGACGCCCTCGTACTTGACGCCGGCCGCGGCCGTGTACGGCTTGGCGGCGAGCTTCTGCGCGGTGGCCAGCGCGCCCATGCCCTCGATGACCGCGTCCTCCACCGGGTGGTTGATCCCGGTGAACAGGCCGCGGATCGCCTTCTCGGTGGCCGCGCGGTACTTGTCGTCGCCGTTGAGCCGCAGCTCGCCGACGCTGTTGAGCGCGAGCGCGCCGTTCACGCCGACCAGCGAACGGGGCAGCGTGCTGCCGATGCCGACGCTGCGGAACGCGGTGCCCTTGCCGAGCGCGTCGACCAGGCTGTCCAGCCAGCCCCGGCCCCCGGTTTCGCCGGGCAGGCCGCCCAGGTTGCAGGCGTCGGCGGCCTGGAAGTGGCTGCGGGACAGCCGCGGGTCGGACACCGCCGGCACGAAGCCGAGCTGCCCGGCCTTCAGCCACTTCTCCAGCGGAGCGAACGCGCTGGTCAGCTTGAAGCCACGGTCCAGCGCCAGCGAGTCGTTGCCGAGCAGCAGGTCGGGGCGGGCCTTGCTGAGCACCGCGTCGTTGGCCGGCGCGACCAGGCTCAGCCCGTCCAGCCCGCCGTAGAGGAAGACGTGGATCAGGGTGCCGGTCTTGGTCGCGGCGAACGACGCCGAGGTGGTGACGAACTGCGCGGTGGCCAGCGCGGTCGCGGTGGCCGCGGCGCCGGCCACGAAGGTACGCCGGGTGACGCCCCGGCCGTCCTGCTGGGCCTCCTCGACCTCCTCCAGCCGGCGGTACCGGTCCGTCTCGGCCGCGTTCTCGGCCGCGACGATGTCCGCCTCCGCGCGCAGCAGCGCCTCGGCCGGGTTGTCGGCCAGCCGCCGCACGTCGGGGCATTCGGGGTGCAGGGGGTACGGGTTCACGGTCATCTCCATCGAATGCCTCACCGGAGGTGGTGCTGGGGGGACGCGAGGATCGTCCGCGCGACCGCGGCGATGGCCCCGTTGAAGGTGGCGTCGACCTTGGCGCCCTCGGACACCCCGGCCACGGCGAGCACGAGCTTCTTCTCCTTGGCGCTGAGCTTCTGGTGCACCAGCTTCTGCGCCAGCGCGTCCACGTACGCCCCGGCGGTCGCCGGCGGCTTCGCCACCAGCTTCTCCGGCTTGACGTAGGTGAACTGCTTGCGCCAGCCGCCGAGCAGCTCGCCGGCCTCGTTCCAGCCGTCGACCATGGTGCCGGCCGAGGTCCACGCCAGGTAGACGTCGGCGTAGCCGTCCGGGGTGGGCTTGCCCATCGGGTACTGGCCCAGCTCGCGCATCTTGTCCTGGACCTGCCGCAGGCCCTGGGCGAACGGCGTGCGCCGCTTGTCGCCGTCGAACCCGGCCGTCGCGTCCGGCCCGACACCGAGCGACCGGTACGTGGCCACCAGGTACTCCATCGGGCGGCGCACCTTCTGGCCGACCGCGGCCCAGAACTCCGAGGAGCTGAACAGCGTCGCCAGCACCGGCCGGATGTTGCCCTTGTTGGTGGTGTACGCCTTCGCCAGCCGGTCCACGATCGACTTCGGCGGGGTGTCGGAGACGAACCGGGTGGCCAGGTTCTGGGCCACGTACCGCGCGGTGGACGGGTGCAGCGCGATGTACCGGATGTAGGAGTCGATCACCTTGTCGGCGACCTTCGGGTCGTTCGAGTTGTTGGCGTGGGTGAACCCGAGGATCTTCACCTTGCCGACGTAGTGCCGGTCGGCGAAGAACATGTACTTGCCGTCGGCCACGCCCCGGCCGGTCTGCAGCATGGCGGCCTGCCGCACGTCCTTCTCGGTGTAGCCGCCGTCGACGCCGACCGAGTAGAGCTCCAGGTTCTCCCGGGCCAGGTTCTCGTTGATCGCGTCCTTGCGCGAGTCGACCTGGTTCAGGTAGAGCAGCAGCGCCGGGTGCTTGTTCGCGGCGACCAGCATGTCCGGGTAGCTGCCCAGCGCGTGCTTGCGGATGACGTCCTTGTCGAACGAGTTGCGGTACGTCTCGCCGCCGTCGAAGTCGGCCGCCACGTGCAGGAAGTCGTTCCAGAAGTCGACCATCACCTCGAACAGCTGGCGGTCGGACCAGATCTGCCGGGCGATGGTGGCGTCCACCGTCTCCCGGGCCGGGTCGACGCCGCGCTCGTTGAGCTGCTCCCGCTGTTCGCGGAGCTGGGTCGGGCTGAGCTTGAGCGAGGGCAGGTCGGCCAGCTTCAGCTCACCCTTGGTCGGGGCGATCTTCTCCGGCTCGAGCTGCTGGCGCAGCCAGTCGTCGATGCCGAGCTTCTTGATGTCGGCGATCAGCTTCGGCGTGGGGCCGAACGTGGCGCGGCGGGCCAGATGGGTGATCGGGTCCTTGGAGAGCACCGTCTTCACGGTCACCTCGGTCGCCGCCGCGGCGGCCGCCGGGCTGCCGAAGAGCCGGCCGCCGGCCGGGGCGTTGCGCTTGAGCGCGGCGCCGGCCCGGGAGCCCATGTAGCTCTCGTTCTGCTCGGTGTAGGTCCGCACCGTGCTGGGCTGCTGGCCGCTGGGCCGGGCCTGGGTGCCGTCGGTGGTCACCGTGCCGGTGGCGTCACCGGCCGCCGGGCCGTCGGAGAACAGGCCGCGCAGCTGCGGGGAGAGGGCGAACGCGGCGCCGCCGGCGACCACCGCCGCGCCGCCGAGCGTGGCGAGGGCACGGCGCCGGCCGCGGCTCGGGGCGTCGTCGGAGTCGTCGTCCAGCATGGGCAGCCCCGGTCCGGCCGGCGACTGGTACCCGCCGGCGGGCTGGGCGTAGCCGCCCTGGGGCGCGGGACCGGCGGGGGCGAAGCCGTTCGGGCCGACCCACTGCGGGCCCGGGGCGGGCGGGGGCACCGGCGCGGGGTACCCGCCGGCGTACGGTGCGGCGGAGTCCAGGTCGCGGTGCCCGTCCGGGTGGGGGTGCTGGTATCCGTCCCAGCCGCGGTCGTCCCTGGATCGACGCGGTGGCACGTTCAGGTCGGCCATGTACCTATCCCGTTTTCTTCGAGCGCCGGCACGCCTGCCACCCGGGGGTTGGGTGGGAGGGGCGGCGACGGTTGCCGGAGAGTTGCTACGGGAAAGTAGCCAGGCCACCCCGGCAGCTCAAGGCAGGCCGGAAGCGCGCCTGCGCGCACTTAAGACGGTGCTCAGGCCCGATGCGAGGTGCCGACCGCCGCGGGCACCGCTCACCGCCCGTCCGGAGCAGGGCCGACCCGGGCGCGGACCGCCCGGACGCGAGGTTTCGTCCCGACGGCACGCCGCCGGCCCTGTTCACGACAACAGGGAAACTTAAGGAACGGATAAGCCTGCGCTGAGGTGCCCGCCCGTGCGTGCACGCCTGCCCGACCCGGCGAAACAAGCAGCAGCGGCGGCGCGTGACCCCCCTCCGATCCGGGTATGCCGCCGAACCGCTGAAGCCGTGAGGGGAAGGCACACCGCCATGCTCAGCCAAGAGGATCAGCGCAGGTTCGAACAGATCACCCGCCAGCTACGGGAGAGCGATCCGCGGTTCTTCGCCCGGCTGGACAGCCGGATCAAGGGCCGCCGGGGCCGGTACATGATGCTGATGACGATCGTGCTGTGGGCGTCGCTGCCGGCGATGACCGTGCTGGCCGGGCGGTTGGCCGGGGCGATCTGCGCCATGGTGCTGATCGCCAACGCCGCCCTGATGTGGCGCTTCCGCCGCCGCCTGCTGTGAGCGCAAGGAAGGCCCCCTGTCAACGCATCCGGTAGCGGAGGGGCTTCCGCTCAACCGTTCGGTCCTTCGCCGAAGGCCCTCGGCGACGTGGCTTCGCCGCGACCGAAGGCCCGGTACGCGCGGCGGAGCCGCTCGGCCAGGCCCGGACCACCGATCTCCGCCCCGGGCGGGCCGAGCTGCCGCAACAGCAGCTCCGGGCCGGTGTCCAGGGTGGGCGGCCGGTCGGGCAGCGCCACCGGCGAGAGCCAGAACCGGTCCAGTTCCTCCGCCGGCTCGACCGACGGCAGCCCGGCCAGCGCCCGCGCGGCGCCGGCCACCGACGTCCCGATCGGCGGCTCCGCCGGCCCGGTCACCGCATCCGTCGCCCCCGTCGACGCGGCCCTGAGGACCGCGGCGCCGCTCGGCGCCGCCGCGCCACCGGATCGGGCGCCGCGCAGCGTACGCAGCCGGTCGAGCAGCTCGCCCCGGGCCCGGCCGCGCCAGTGCAGCAGCTGGAACGGATCGGCGTCGAACGCCTCGGCGAGCAGGTAGAACGTGGCCGCCAGGTGCTTGCACGGCACCGCGAAGTCGGGGCAGCCACACCGCTGCGCCAACGCGCCGACCTCGGCCGGGAACAGCGGCGCGCCCGCCGCCACGAACAGCTCCTCCAACTCGGCCGGCAGGTCACCGGCGAGCAGCCGGGCGCTGAAGAACGCCTGCCCGGCCAGCTCCGCCTCGATCCGCCGCCACACCACCTCCGGGTACGCGGCCAGCCCGATCCGCACCGGGTACGGATCCGGCCGGGATCCCTGCACCTCGGCGGTGACCACACCGGGCGAGACGTCCAGCCGGAGCACCTGACCCCGGCGCGCGTACGCCCGGCCGCGGGTGAGCCGGGAGCCGAGCGCGAACGACTCCAACACCTCCAGGAAGCGCCGGGACCACCAGGACCGCCCGATCGCGCCCCGGGTGCTGCGCGCCCGCAGCCCGCCCTCGACCCGCCGCGGCGGCCCGTAGTCCTCGAAGCGACCGCCCGTGCTCACTCGACCACCGCCCCGGCCTCCAACGTGAACAGTTCGCGCAGCGTGTCGGTGGACAGCTCGGTGACCCACTGCTCCCCGCTGCCCACCACCGACCGGGCCAGGCTCCGCTTGTCGGCGATCATCGCGGCCACCTTCTCCTCCACGGTGCCGGCGCAGACGAACTTGCGTACCTGCACCCGCCGGCGCTGGCCGATGCGGAACGCCCGGTCGGTGGCCTGGTCCTCGACCGCCGGGTTCCACCAGCGGTCCACGTGCACCACGTGGTTGGCCGCGGTCAGGGTGAGCCCGGTGCCGCCGGCCTTGAGCGAGAGCACGAACAGCGGCGGGCCGTCCGGGGTCTGGAACCGGGCCACCATGGCGTCCCGTTCGGCCTTGCCGACGCCGCCGTGCAACAGCAGCACCTCCCGGCCGGTACGCGCCGACAGGTGCCCGCGCAGCATCCCGCCGAACTCGGCGTACTGGGTGAACAGCAACGCCTTCTCGTCCGCCGCGAGCACCTCGTCGACGATCTCGTCGAGGCGTTCCAGCTTGCCGGAGCGCCCGGCCAGCGCGGAGCCGTCGTGCAGCAACTGGGCGGGGTGGTTGCAGACCTGCTTGAGCCGGGTCATGGTGGCCAGCACCAGCCCTCGCCGTTCGATCCCGTCGCTGGACTCGATCTTCGCCATCATGTCGTCGACCACGGCCTGGTAGAGGGCGGCCTGCTCGGCGGTGAGGTTGCAGAGCACCTCCATCTCCAGCTTCTCCGGCAGGTCCGTGATGATCGACGGGTCGGTCTTGAGCCGGCGCAGCACGAACGGGCCGGTCATCCGGCGCAGCCGCTCGGCCACCTCGGCGTCGCCGTGCCGCTCGATCGGCTCGGCGAACCGCTTGCGGAACGCCGCGGCCGGACCGAGCAGCCCCGGATTGGCGAACTGCATGATGGACCAGAGGTCGGCGAGGCGGTTCTCCACCGGCGTACCCGTGACCGCGACCCGGTGCCGCGCGGGCAGCGACCGGACCGCCTCGGCCTGCCTGGTCGCGGCGTTCTTGATCGCCTGCGCCTCGTCCACCACCACCCGGTGCCAGTCGACACCGGCCAGCTCGAACGCGTCGCGGGCGGCCACCGAGTAGGTGGTCAACACCAGGTCCGCCGCCCGCACGGCGGCGGCGAACTCCTCGCCCCGCGCGCGCTCGGCGCCGTGGTGCACGTGTACGCGCAGGCCGGGCGCGAACGTCGCGGCCTCCCGCTGCCAGTTGCCGACCAGCGACATCGGACAGACCAGCAGGGTGGGCCCGGTCTCCGGCGGGTCACCGGCGAGCAGCGCGAGCAGCTGGACGGTCTTGCCGAGTCCCATGTCGTCGGCGAGGATCCCGCCCAGTCCGAGCGACTGGAGGAAGACCAGCCAGGCCAGCCCGCGCCGCTGGTACGGCCGCAGCGTCCCGACGAAGCCCGGTGGCGGATCGGCCGGGGTGAGCCGCCGCTCCGCCTCGCCGGCCAGCAGCTCGCCGAGCGCCCCGTCGGCGACCACGTCCAGCACCGGCAGCTCGCCGCCGCGGTCCTCGCCGGAGAGCCCCAGGCGCAGCAGGTCGGCCACGGTCAGCTCACCCGCGGACCGGAGCAGCCGCAGCCCGGCCTCCAGCCGTTGCGGGTCCAGCTCGACCCACCGGCCGCGCAGCCGCACCAGCGGCGACTTCAGGTCGGCCAGCGAGGCCAGCTCCTCGGCGGTCAGCGGCTGGTCGCCGAGGGCCACCTCCCAGCGGTAGTCGACCAGCGCCTCCAACCCCATCGCCCCGACGGTGGTGGCGACCGCGCCCGGCGCGGTGCGGCTGCGGGCGCGCAGCCGGGCGCCCAGGCGGGACGAGGAACGCCGCCACCAGGACGGCAGCAGCACACCGAAGCCGGCCGCGTGCAGCACGGGCGCTCCCTCGCGCAGGAACCGGTGCGCGCCGTCGGCGTCCAGCTCCATCCCCTCGGGTGCGGCGGTACGCAGGGCCTCGTCCACCTCGGGCCAGAGCCGGCTGGCCCGGCCCAGCTCGGCCAGCAGCGTCTCCTGCGGGTCCACGCCCCGGGCGGCGAGCGCGGGCGCGGGCCGCTGCCAGATGTGCCCGGCGTCGACCACCAGCCCCGGCTCGTCGGCCGGGTGCAGACCGAACTCCACCTGCCAGGTGCCGCCCTCGACCAGCTCGGCGACCGGGTCGGTGGGCGGTTCGACCAGGCGGAACGTGGCCCGTACCGGGCCACCCGCGGCGTCGCGTTGCCAGGCGTCGAGTTCGGCGCGCAGCGTCGCCAGCGCGGCCGGCTCGGCGGTGACGTCGCGCTCCGGTCCGGTGAGCGCGGCCAGCCAGCGCGGCACCGGGCCGCCGGGGCGCATCCCCCGGTGCAGTCGCGTGTCGGCCAGGGCCGCCCGGGCCGCGACGTCGGCCAGCGCGTCCAGCGCGTCCGCCACCAGCGCGCCCGGCCCGGCCTCGTCGGCCTGACCCGTCCAGGCCCGGCCCGCCGCCGCGCCGTTCGCGCGAGCGCCGGCGCCGGGCGACCGCACCGCCGGCGTTCGGTCGCCCGGCGTCGTGGGCACGGCTGCCGTCCCGGGTACGCCGGAAGCAGCCGGCTGCCACTCGCGGGTCGCCGGAGGGTTGCCGTCCGGTGGTTCGGGTGCATTTGTTGTCGCCCGGGCGACGACGGGTGCACCCGAACCGGCCGGTTGCCACTCGCGGGCGGCGCGGGCCGCCGGGGGCAGGGCCGACGCCAGGTCCCGGGCCCAGGCCGCGTCGGTGCCGGTGAGCAGCGGCCGCCAGAGCGCCCGCGCGGTCGCCACGTCGGCCTCGTCCACCGCTCGCAGTCGACGCCGGGGCCCGGCCGGGTGATAAGAGGTGGCCCCTTCTATACCGGAGGCGTTGAGCGGGGGCCCCTCCTTCTCGCTGAGGGCGGGGAGCAGGCGGCCGCGCGCGACCAGGTCGGCGGCGAAGTCGGCCAGTTCGGCCAGGTGCCGCAGGCTCGCCCCGATCGGGCCGGGCCAACCCGCGCGCAGCAGCGGGTACGCGTCGTCCGGGGCGTACGCCAGGGCGGGGACCCGCCAGCCGGCGCGGGTGACCGGGCCGCGGACCGGGTCCTCGACGGCGGCCCGGACCAGCTCCGGCGAGTCCACCGGCGAACCGGCCCGGGTCGGCAGCCCGAGCAGCACGGAGATCGGCTCGCCCGGTGCGCCGTCGAGCGCGGCGGCCAGCGTGGCGTGGTCGGCGGCGAAGGGGTGCGGCCGTTCGCGCGGGGCGCGGCCGGGCCGGCGCGGCGCGCGGGCGGGCCGCGTGCCGTCCTCGGCCCACAGCGCGAGCCCGGTGCCGGGCAGCCACAGCCCGTGGATGACCAGCACGCACTTTTCCCCTCGACGACGCCCGGGGCCAGGATAGGCGGCCGGGCGCGGATATCGTCGGCGCCATGGTCGACCTTCTCGTGATCGGCGGGCTGGGCGTGGACGTCCGCGCCCGGGTGCCCGCGCTGCCGCTGCCCGCCGCCGACTCGCTGACCGTGCCCCCGGTCGAGCTGCGGATCGGCAACACCGGCGCCGGGGTGGCGCTGGCCGCGCACGCGCTCGGCCTGCGGGTGACGCTCGTCGACGTGCTGGGCGCGGACCCGGCCGGCGACGTGGTGCGGGCGGCGCTGGCGCGCACCACCGTGCGGACCGTGCTCGTGGACGCGCCCGCCGGCACCCGGCGCTCGGTGAACCTGGTCGACCCGGCCGGTCGCCGGATGTCGCTCTACGACCCCCGGCCCTGGTCCGGCCCGGCGCCGTTCGCCGACGCGGAGCTGGCCGCGCTGGTCGCCGAGGCGGCCCACGTACACGTGTCGATCATGGATTGGGCCCGGGACGCGCTGCCGGTGCTGCGCGGCGCGGCGCCGGTCTCCACCGACCTGCACGACTGGGACGGCGAGAACGACTACCACCGCCCGTTCGCCGAGGCCGCCGACCTGGTGTTCGTCAGCGAGGTGAAGCTGGGCGAGCGGGCCGGCAAGGAGGCGGCCGCGCTGGCGCCGCGCACGGTGCTGGTCACCGGCGGGGCGGCCGGCGCGACGCTGCACACCCCGGACGCGCCGCCGGCGCACGTGCCCGCCGCCACCCCGCCGGCGCCGGTGGTGGACACCAACGGGGCCGGGGACGCGTTCGCCGCCGGCCTGATCGCCGCCCGGCTTCGCGGCGCCGACCCGCTGGAGGCGGCCCGGTACGCCGCCCGGGTCGCCGCCGCCGCGTGCACCCACGACGGGATGGAGTATCCCGACGGGCTGCTCCCCCGGGGCTGATGCTCAGATCGCGCCGGTCTCGCCGTCGGTCAGCTCTCGCAGGATGTCGGCGTGCCCGGCGTGCCGGGCGGTCTCCTCGATCAGGTGCACCAGCACCCAGCGCAGCGACACCTCGCCGAGCTGCGGGTGCGGCACCACGTGGTCGAGGTCGAAGCGCGCGGCGATGGCCCGGGATCGGGCACCGGCCGCCTCGTAGGCCGCGGCGAGCCCGGCGACCGTGTCGTCGGGGCCGAGCGTGTGGCTGGCGTCGGCGTCGGCCTGGGAGGTGAGGTAGACGTCGCCCGGCTGTGGGTCGAACAGCCGGACGAACCAGTTGGTCTCGACCACGGTCAGGTGCTTGAGCAGCCCGGCCAGGGTGGTCAGCGAGGGCACCAGGCGCCGGGCGGCGTCGGCGTCGGAGAGGCCGCGCGCCTTGCGAAGCACGGTGGCGCGGTGGAAGTCGAGGAACGCGTCGAGGATCGCCCGTTCGTCGCCCGTGCGGGCGAGGACCGGACCGAGGGTCGGATCGGCCGTCGGGGTTGCCATGTCGGGACCCTAGTCGCCGGACCGGGCGGCCCGCTGCCCCGCTATCCGCTGCGCGCGCCCGCCGCCCGGGGCAGGATGGGCGCATGGCTTCCTCGGTGCAGATCCCCCTGGTGGGCGGCGCGGCCGACGGTGACAGCGTCACGGTCGAGCTGGACAGCAACGGCCGCCCGCCGCTGACCCACCACCACCTCGGGCCGGGCGGGCTGGCGGAGGCGCAGATCTACGAGCTGCAGTCGGGTGACCGGCCGGGTCACGAGTGGGTCTACACCTGGCGCGGCCCGGCGGTCTGACCGGGCCGGCTCAGGCCGCCGGGGTCAGCGTCCGGGCCCGGATGCTGTCCAGCACGCTGCGGGTCACCTGCGAGGTGGCGCGTGCCTGCTCGCAGGCCTCCGCCACCCGGCGGGCGGTCTCCTCGGCCCGGGCCGCCCGCTCGTCCCACAGCCGGTCCACCTCGGCCAGCAGTGGGCCCTCCACCTCCCGCTCCATGCCGCGCAGCGCCGGCACGCCGAGCCGCTGGGCCAGGTCGAAGACCTTGCCGGCGTACGGCAGCGGCAGGAACGGCGTGTTCATCATGGCGGCGAAGATCAGGAAGTGCAGTCGCATGCCGACCGCGAGGTCGAAGTGGCGCATCAGGCCGAGGACCTGCGCCGGGCGGTAGTCGCCGTGCAGGATCCGGCCCCGGTCGGCGGCGATCATGTGCGACAGCACCCCGTGCGAGTGCCGGATGTCGTCGCGCTCCATCGGCACGAAGAGCACGTACGCGTCGATGCGGTGCACCAGGAAGTCGCCGATCTGGGCGAGCAGCCGGTGGTAGCCGTCGACGTCGAGGCGTTCCGCCGCCCGGCCCGGCTCGCGCACGCTGAGCCCGACCAGCCGGGAACCGGCCGGTACGCCCTCCTCGCGCAGCCACTGCGCGGGGAACTCCTCCGGCTCCAGCAGAAACGCCGGGTCGGCGGTGACGGTGATCGGGTTGATCAGGCCGGCCTCCTCCAGCACCATCCGGGACTCCTGGTCGCGGACGGTCACCTCGACGGCCTGCGCGAGCGTCTCGCGCACCATCCCGGTGTCCACCCCGTCGGTGAGCGGGCCGACGCCGACCGCGTAGGTCAGCAGCGGCAGGCCCCGCTCCTGGGCGACCCGGACCACCCGCAGGTAGCGCCGGGCCTCCTTGTCGTAGAGGATCCCGCCGCCGCCCAGGACGAGCAGGTCGAGCTGGTCGAGCACCTGGGACGAGTCGACCCGGCTGACGCCCTCCCAGGGCACCGCCTCGACGTCGGGGTGCGCCAGCGCGGTGTGCGCCGGGTTGCGGGAGAACACGATGATCCGCGCGTCCGGCTCGTGCTGGCGCAGATCGGCCAGGAGACCCGTGAGGATCGCCTCGTCGCCGAGGTTGCGACCGCCGTACGACCCGAGCACGCCGATGGTCAGTCCGGTGCCATCCCTCATCCGATGCTCCTTCCCAGGGGCGTCTGGACGGCGTTCCCGCAGTTCGTGGTCGGGTAACCCGGGCGGAGCACCGCTCAGGGAGCGAGGTCCGCGAAGCCGACCAGGCGGGAGACCAGGGTGGAGACCACCTGATCGGGGTCGAACCCGGCGTCGATCGAGGTGGTGAGCAGGTCGAGCAGGAGCCCGTCGACGGCGTAGTGCAGCAGCGCGACCTCGTACGCCCCGCCGGGCAGGCCGGCGGCGAGGTGGTGGGCGACGTCGTCGGCGTACCCCCGGCGCAGCACGCCGCCGAGCGCGGACCGCAACTCGGGCCGGCGGGCGGCCTCCAGCCGCAGTTCGAACAGCGCCCGGGTGAGGTCCGGCTCGCGGGTGGTGCGGGCGACGATGTCGCGCAGGTAGTCGGTCATCAGCGCGATCGACGGTTCCCGGCGGCCGAGGTCGGCGAGCACGGCCGGGTCGGGCGCCATCCGGTCGAAGATCCGCTCGGCCAGGCCGGCGAGCAGCGCGGCGCGGGACGGGAAGTAGTTGGAGGCGGTGCCGGTGGGCACGCCCGCCTCGGCGTCGACCGCCCGGTGGGTCAGCCCCCGCGCGCCGGCGGCGGCGAGGACCCGCAGGCCGGCGTCGGCGAGCCGGGTACGGCGTTCGGTGTTCCGGGCCATGCCGCAGAGACTAGCAATAACCACGACAGGTGTTGTATGTTCGTCCACGAACCACGACAGCCGTCGTGGTTTCATCCGGACATCGGAGTCGGTTTGCGCAATCTCGTGTACTTCGTCGCCAGCACCCTCGACGGCTTCATCGCCGCCCCCGACGGGTCCTTCGACTTCCTCCCGCTGGAGCCGGACGTGGCGCCCTACCTGGTGTCGGACTGGCCGCAGACACTGCCCACGTTCGCCCACGCCCAGCTCGGCGTGCAGTCCCCGCCCACCGGCCGCTTCGACACGGTGCTGATGGGTCGCGCCAGCTACGAGCCGGGCCTGAAGATCGGCGTCACCAGCCCCTACGCCCACCTGAGGCAGTACGTCTTCAGCCGTTCCCTGCCCCCGGCCGACTACCCGGACGTGGAGGTGGTGGCCGGCGACCCGGTGGCGTTCGTCCGCGACCTGAAGGCGCAGCCCGGCGGCGACATCTGGCTCTGCGGCGGCGGCCAACTCGCCGGCCAGCTCCTCGACGAGGTCGACGAGCTGGTGGTCAAGCTCAACCCGGTCGTCGTCGGCAGCGGCATTCCGCTGGTCGACCGGGGCTTCTCGCCCAGCCGGCTCACGCTCACCTCCGCCCGCCCCTTCGACAGCGGCGTGGTGGTGCTGCGCTACGCGCGGTAAGGAGGGGCCCCTCCTTATCCGGTTGCCCGCACGGACGACAGCGCGCACGGTGGAGCGGTGAGCGGCCTGGCGAAGACCCGGATCACGTGGCACGACCTTCCCGCCCACGTCCGTACCGCGGTCGAGGCCATCCTCGACGACCGGGTGGTGGCGGCCGAGTCGCAGCCGGGCGGCTTCTCCCCCGGCACCGCCGACCGGGTCCGCACCTCCCGAGGCGGACGGGCGTTCGTCAAGGCGGTCAGCCCGGCGCAGAACGACCGCAGCCCCGCCCTGCACCGGGCCGAGGCCCGGATCGCCGCCGCTCTACCGGCGACCACCCCGGCGCCCCGGCTGCTCGGCAGCCACGACGACGGCGAGTGGATCACTCTGGTCTACGCCGACGTCGAGGGCCGGCACCCGGTCACCCCCTGGGACGCCGCCGAGCTGACCGCCACGCTGTCCACACTGGAGGCGATGGCGGCGGCGCTCACCCCGGCCCCCGCCGTCGCGACCACCACCGCCGCGCAGTCCCTCGCGCACGACTTCCGGGGCTGGCGGCGGATCGCCGACGACCCGCCGGCCGACCTCGACCCGTGGGCCCGGGCCCACCTGGGCGAGCTGTGCGCCGCGGCCGACCGGGGCCTCGCCGCCCTGGCCGGCGACACGCTCTGCCACCTCGACGTCCGCGCCGACAACCTGCTGCTCGGCCCGGACGGTACGGTCACCGTGGTCGACTGGCCCTGGGCCTGCCGCGGGCCGGCCTGGCTGGACACCCTGCTCACCGTCGTCAACGTGCAGGTGTACGGCGGTCACGACCCGGACGCGCTGCTCGCCACCCGGCCGCTCACCGCACGCGTCGACCCGGCCGACCTGACCGGGGCGCTGGCCGGCTTCACCGGCTTCTTCCTCGACGGCGCCCGGCAGCCACCGCCGCCCGGCATCCCCACCGTGCGGGCGTTCCAGCGCCTGCAGGGCGACGCGCTGCTGCCCTGGCTGGCCCGCCGGTTGGGCGGGTGAGTCAAACCCGCTTCGCGTACGCGACGAAGGCGCGCCAGGAGGCGGGAGCGAAGGCGAGGGCCGGGCCGGACGGGTCCTTGCTGTCCCGCACGCCGACGACCCCGGGGAGGTTGTCCGCCACCTCGACGCAGGCGCCACCGTTGGAGCCCGAACGGGAAGACTTGCGCCAGCGCGCACCGATCAGATCCATGAGCTTGCCGCCTCCCTGATCAGGTCGAGGGACTGTCTGCGGGACAGCGCCTCCCCTCGCACCGCCTCCCAGCACGCTTCCAGGGCGGCGATGTCCTCGACCTGGTGCATCATCTGCGCCCGGATCTGATTATCGAGGTATGCGGCCACCGAGCCGTCGGTCAGGCTCGCCAGGATGAAGCCGCCCTGAAGCGAAGGGTAGAGGCCGGCTTCCTCCGGCACCACCAGGATCTGCACGTGCGGCAGCACGGCCATCTTCACCAGGTGCGCCAACTGCTGGCCCATCAGGTTGGCGTGGCCGACGAGAGGACGTCGAAGCACCATCACGTCGACGACGGCCACGAGACGGCAGGGATGCTCCCCGGTGATGATCCCCTGTCGTCCCAGCCGGGAGGTGACGCGCTGGTCGACCTCCTCCTCGTTGAGCAGGCTTTCCGCCAGCGTCATCCGCGCATAGGCCTCGGTCTGGAGGATGCCCGGCACGTAGGCCGGCTCGTACCAGCGGAGCATGGTGGCCGCGCGCTCGTCGTCGACCCAGGCACGCATCCATGACGGTGCGCCATCGGTCAGCGAGGCGCGGCGCAGCATGCGGAGGAACAGGCCGCCCGTCTCCAGCGCCTCGTCCATCGCGGTGAGGTAGTCCGCCTTCGGCGGGCGCTGGCCGGTCTCCACCCCGGACACGTGGGACGCGGAGTAGTTGATCCGCCGCGCCAGATCCTCCTGGCTGAGCCCGGCCCGCGCGCGAGCCTGCCGCAGCTCACCGGCGATGAAGTCCCACCACGACCCGCCCACGGTCACCCCTCGTCCGCCCGTCGACTCCCACGCCCTCCCGGGCCCCGCCCGGAGCCCGCCCGACCACTACCAGGAGCAGCCGGAAGCCTTCCGAGCGTAGTGCCGTCCGCTACAGACTGTCATCAGGTGGTCCGATTCCCGTCCGGCCACCACCGGGCCGCCCCGATGTCCCCCCGATGCCGGGGCGGCCCACCTCCGCCGCCGAGGAAGGTCGTGATGAACGTGGCCGCGCTCCCCGTACCCCGGCTCGGGCCGCATCCGGACCGGCCGCGCCCCTACCCGCCGGACCATCCGGCGCACCTGCCGCTCCGGCCACTGTGGCTCTGCCGCACGTGCGGCGCACCGTGGCCCTGCGCCCAGGCCCGCCTGCTGCTCAAGGTCGAGTACGCCGACCACCCGGTCGACCTGGCCGTCTACCTCTCCGGGCTCTACCACGAGGCCACCCACGACCTGTTCCGCCTCAACCCGCAGGACGGGCCGACGCCCCGTGACCTGTTCGACCGGTTCGTCGGCTGGGGCCCGTACCGGCGGGGTGTGGTCGAACAGGATTAGGCTCGGCCACTGTGTCCACTGCGCTGACGATCCGTCCGGCCACCCCCGATGACGACGTCGACCAGCTCTTCGACCTGCTGCGGCAGTTGGCGCCCGACGACGACCGTCCCGCCTCGGAAGCGCTCGTCGCGGCCTGGCGGGGCCTGCACGCCCAACCGGGCCGGGAACTGCTGCTGGCCCACCTCGGCCCGAGGCTGGTCGGCACGCTGGACACCCTGGCCGTCCCGAACCTGACCCACGGGGCGCGGCCGTTCATGCTGGTGGAGAACGTGGTCGTCGACCGGGCGGCGCGGCGACGCGGGGTGGCCGCCGCGCTGATGCGGGCCGCCGTCGACAGCGCCCGGTCAACCAACTGTTACAAGATCCAGCTCGTCTCCCACCAACGCCGCGTCGAGGCGCACCGCCTCTACGAGAGCGCCGGCTTCACGCCCTCCGCCACCGGCTTCCGCCGCTACCTCTGAACTCCCCGCCTCGCCGACCGCCCCTCCTCGTCGATCATGGAGTCGTGGCGCCACATCCCGGAACTCGGGAGGCGGCGCGGCCGCGGGCGCGAGCGGGGCGCGCGAGGGGGCTAGCTGCGGTGGGCCGGGGTCCGGGGGGACGGGGCCAGCGGATCGGTCAGGAGCGGGGAGAAGGCCAGTTCGGCGGCGCCGATCAGGGTGGCGTCGTATCCCAGGGCCGAGACGGTCAGCCGGGCCTTGTCCCGTGAGATGGGCAGCACGTTGGCGGCCATCCGGTGGCGGACCTGGGATACGACGGCGGGGAACACCTCGTGCAGCGTGCCGCCGAAGATCACCACGCCGGGGTTGAACAGGTTGATCAGGTTCGCCACCCCGATGCCCAGCCAGTCACCGATGTGCCCCAGCGCCCCGCGGGCGGCGGCGTCGCCCTGGCCGGCGGCGGCGACCACGGCCCGTACCGCCTCGCGTCCCGTGTGGTCGGCCGGGCGGCCGGCCTCGTCGAGCAGCGCCCGCTCACCGACCTCGGCCTCCAGACAGCCGCGGGACCCGCAGCCGCAGGGCCGCCCCCGGTAGGGGTTGACCAGCATGTGACCGACCTCGGAGCCGTAGCCGCCGTCGCCGTCGAGCAGGTCGCCACCGACGATGATCCCGCCGCCGACACCGACGTCACCGTGCAGGTAGATCAGGTTCTGCACGCCGACGCCCGCGCCGCGCTGGTGTTCCGCCATCGCGCCCAGGTGGGCCTCGTTACCGACCAGGACCGGGAGGCCCAGGTCCAGCCGGCGGGCCAGTTCGGCGCCGAACGCCTGGTCCACCCAGCCCATGTCCGGCCCGAACCGGACCATCCCGTCCCCGGGTCGGATCATCCCGCAGTAGGACGCCCCGACGCCCACGCACACCGACCGGGGCGGCGCGTCCCGGTGCAACTCCCGCCCGAAGCCGGCGAGCACCGACACCACCGAGTCGAGGTCGGCCCCCGCCCGGGGCCGCTCCGCCTCCAGCCGGGCCGACACCGCCCCGCCCAGCCCGACGCGGGCGGCGACGAGGCGGTCCACCGCGATGTCGAAGGCGAGGACGTAGACGGCCTCGGACTCCGGCCGGACCACGAAGGACGGACGCCCGGCGCGTCCGCTCGCCGTGGCGGGCACCTCCCGGACCAGGCCGGCCGCCGCCAGCTCCGCCGTGAGCGCCATGACCGTGCTGCGGTTGACGCCCATCCACTCGGCGAGCCCGACCCGCGAGACCGGGCCGCCCAGGTGGACCCGCCGGAGCAGCGCACCGAGGTTGCGCCGCCGGCTGTCCCCCGGCACGTGCCGGTCCGCGGCCAGATCCCTCAGCATCGACCACCCCGTCAGCTGACACATGGCTTGTCATCCGAGGATAGGTGGCTCACCTCGACCGCAGCCACCAGCCGGACCGCCTCAACCCTCCGGCGGTCGACAGGCGTTCATCTGAGCGAGGGGGTGGGCATGTCGGAGACGTTCCACGAGTTCGTGGCGCAGCGGTCGCCCGCGTTGTCGCGGACCGCGTACCTGCTGACCGGGGACCACCACCTCGCCGAGGACCTGTTGCAGAGCGCGCTGGCCCGGACCTACCGGCACTGGCGGCGGATCCGCGGCGGCGACCCGGAGGCGTACGTGCGCCGGGTGATGTACCACCAGCAGGTCTCGTGGTGGCGCCGGCGGCGGGTGGCGGAACGGCTGGACGCGTCGCCGGTCGAGCGGGGCGGCGGTGACCACACCGAGGACACCGCGCTGCGGCTGAGCGTGGTGGCGGCGCTGCGCCGGCTCACCGCGCGGCAGCGGGCCGTGGTGGTGCTGCGCTACTACGAGGACCTGACCGAGTCGCAGGTGGCCGACGTGCTCGGCTGCTCGGTGGGCACGGTGAAACGGCACGGGCACGACGCCGTACGCCGGCTCCGGGACCTCGTCCCCGATCTGTGGGAGCGGACGTCGGAGAGGAGCGGGCGGTGAGCGTACGGCTGCGGGAGGCGTTGCGGGAGGCGGCGGCCGACGTGCCCGCGTACCCGGTGCACGATCGTGCGGTGCGGACCGCACGGCGCACGCGGTTGCGGACCGCCGCGGTGGCCGCGGTGGTGCTGGCGATGACGGCCACCGTGCCGCTGGCGGTACGTGGTGGTGGTGGTGGGCCGGCCGCCCCGGCGGACGCGGGTGGGGCGGCCTTGCCGGACCGGCTCGGGTTGCCGCCGCTCGGTGCGTTGCGGGCCACCGACCGGCCCCGGCTCGGTCCGGCGTCGGTGGTGTTCAGCGGCCAGGCGCGCGGGCTGACCGGGCTCACCGACGAGGACGGCACGGTCGGCATCGTCGCCGCCGACGCGGACCGCTACCGCAACTGGACGGTGGGGGTCGAGGTGCCGGCCGGCGAGGGGGTGCTGCTCTCCCCCGACGGGCGCCGGCTCGCCGTGCCGGACCGGTCGGGCTTCCGACCGGGGATCAACCTGATCGACCTGGTCACCGGTACGACCCGGCACCTGCCCAGCCCTCGGGCGGGCAGCTCGATGACCGACCCGGCCGGTTGGGCTCCGGACGGCTCCGCGCTGGTGGTCCGCGACACCACGCCGGCGAACCCGGAGGTCAGCGCCCACCTCAACACGCTCAGCCTGCTCCGGATCGACACCGGCCGGGCGGTCCGCCTGCTGGAGACCACGCAGGTGCCGGTCTTCGGCACCCCGGTGGCGTTCACCGCCGACGGGTCCCGCCTGGCCTACCAGGTCGGCGACAAGGTGCTCGTGTCGGGCGTGGACGGTAGGCAGATCTCCTCGTTCGCGCTGCCGGCCGAGAGCGCGCTGGCCGGCAAGGGCGCCTGGCTGCCGGACGGCTCGCTGGCCCTGGTCGGTCGCGATCCGGCGACGGACCGGTGGCGGTTGAGCCGGGTCGACGTCGAGGGGCGGGCGCTGCCCGCGCCGGCACTGCCGGCCGTCTCCGGGGTGACGGCGATCCGGCTGCTCGGTTGGCAGGCGGACGGGAGCGCGTGGGTGGTCGCCTACCAGCCCGAGCCGAACATGCCGTTCGTACCCACGAGCGGACTGGAGATCGACCAGCGGACCTGGTACGGGCACGTGCGGTCGATCCGGGTGCTGGGGTTGTCGCCGGGCGCCGCCGAGCCGACCATGCTGCTCACCGCGCCGGACCAGGTGCTCGCCATCGACGTGGCGGACGCGGTGGTACACGCCGGCCGGGTCCGCGAGGCGCACCCGCCGTCCGGGCTGGGCGGCCGGGTGTGGTGGGGCCTGGCCCTCGCGGTGCTGGCGCTGGCCGGGGTGGCCGCCTTCCGGCTGAGCCGCCGGCGGGCACGTCGCGGTCGCCGGCTCAGCCCGGGGCGCGCGCGACGTGGGTGAGGAACGGCAGCACCGCCGCCGAAAGGACGGGCGAGGTGACCACCTCGTCGTGGGTCAGGCCGGGCAGCACGGCCAGCCGGGACGCGGGACGGCCTTCACTCGCGTCCCGGCGCGCGCCGCCGAGCAGGCCGAAGAACTCGGCCATGTGGCTCACCGGGATCGCGTCGGCGTCGGCGAAGACCAGCAGCACCGGCATCGGCAGCGCGGCCACCTCGCCCGACCAGTCGTAGTCGCGGCGTAGCAGCTCACCGGTGCGGGCCCAGAGCGCGGGCCAGTCCTGCGGACGGGGCGCGACCCGCGCGTACCGCTCGTGGGGTGGGGTGCCGCGCATCCGCTCGCCGGCCCGTTCGTCGTGGGCGGACATCGCGGCCAGCACGTCCGGGTGCCAGCCCCGCCGCCGGAACGGGGTGGAGACCAGGACCAGGCGGCGCACCGACGCCGGATACTGGATCGCGGTACGCAGGGCCACCCCGCCGCCGAGCGAGTAGCCGAGCAGGTCGACCTCGGGAAGGTCGAGGTGGCGCAGCAGCGCGGCCAGGTCGTCGGCCATCGACTCGTACCGCAGCGGCCGGTCGGTGCCGGCGGTGCGGCCGTGCCCCGGCAGGTCGACCGCGATCAGCCGCCGGCGGGTGGCCAACGCCTGCCGGATCGGGGCGAATGTCTTCGTCGAGCCGTAGGAGCCGTGCAGCAGCACCAGCGGCTTGCCGGTGCCGTGCTCCTCGTACCAGACCCGCAGGCCCCGCACCGCCGCGTAACTCACCCGTCGATCATCGCGGGCTCAGCTCACGCGCGGGCCGGATCACTTCCGGTCGCGGGGCCGGGCGCGCAGGTGGGCCCGCTCGCCCTGGCTGCCGAAGAGGCTGAGGAACTCCACCCCCTCGGCGTCGGCGCGCCCGAACCAGTGCGGCACCCGGGTGTCGAACTCGGCCGCCTCGCCGGGGGCGAGCACCAGGTCGTGCTCGCCGAGCACCAGTCGTAGCCGGCCGTTGAGCACGTAGACCCACTCGTACCCCTCGTGGGTCTTCGGTTCGGGCTCGGCCCGGCCGCCGGCCGGGATGATCAGCTTGTACGCCTGGATGCCGCCGGGGCGGCGGGTGAGCGGCAGCATGGTCATCCCGAACGCGGCGACCGGCCGCAGGTGGATGCGGGGATCGCCGGTGGGCGGCGCGCCGACCAGCTCGTCCAGGGTGACGCCGTGCGCCTTGGCCAGCGGGAGTAGCAGTTCGAGGGTGGGCCGCCGGCCGCCCGACTCCAGCCGGGACAGCGTGCTCACCGAGATGCCGGTGGCGGCGGACAGGTCGGCGAGCGTGGTCTCCCGCTCGCGGCGCAGCGCGCGCAGGCGGGGGCCGACCGCGTCGAGGGCCTGGTCGAGATCGTCGTCCATGCCACCAGTTTGCCACAGCGGCAACAATGCTTGCGGTTCTGTCAACGGCTGTCGCACGCTTGGCGCGGAGGTGGTCACGGTGACCGACCTGTCCGCCCGGGTCGGCGCCGCAGCGGCGGCCGGCGCCCGGACGGCCGCGATGATCAACGCGGACCTGGTGGCCGCGGAGACCCGCCGGGCGGTCGAGGAGCGCCGGGGCGCGCGGCCGGGTGGCTGACCGCAAATCGGGCCTGACGCGACAATTCTTCCCCTAGGTTGGGATGCGCAGGAGGCAGTCGACACCGGGGGGCGACGTGGAGAGCTATCCGGCGATCGAGGATCACGGGCTCATCGGCGACCTGCAGACCGCCGCGCTGGTGACCTGCGACGGGACGATCGACTGGTTCTGCGCCCCCCGCTTCGACTCGCCGAGCATCTTCGCCGCGCTGCTGGACAAGGAGAAGGGCGGCTACTTCCGCATCGCCCCGCACGACGTCCGGTACGTGACCAAGCAGCTCTACCTGCCCGGCACGCCGATCCTGATCACCCGCTTCATCAGCGCCGACGGCGTCGCCGAGGTGATGGACTTCATGCCGGTCACCGGCGAGCGGGCCACCGACGCCCACCGCCTGGTCCGCATGGTCAACATGGTCCGGGGCAGCATGCGCTTCCGGGTCGAGTGCCGGCCCCGGTTCGACTACGCCCGGCAGAAGCACCGGCTCGAACTTCACCGCACCGGGTACGTCTTCCGCAGCCCGTCGGCGTCGCTCACGTTCAACCCGGTCGACCCGGTGCGTCAGCTGATCTCCCAGAGCGGCGACCTGCACCTGGACGACGACGACCTGGTCGCGCACGGCACGTTGAACGAGGGCGACACCGGCGGGGTGGTCCTGGAGACGGGCGGCGCGGAACCGCGGATCTTCTCCCCGGAAGAGGTCCAGGGGATGTTCGAGTGGACCCGGGACTACTGGCGGCGCTGGGTCGAACGCTCCCGCTACACCGGCCGCTGGCGGGAGATGGTCGAACGCTCGGCGATCACGCTGAAGCTCATGACGTACGCGCCGACCGGCGCGATGATCGCCGCGCCCACCGCCGCGCTGCCCGAGCTGGTCGGCGGCGCCCGCAACTGGGACTACCGCTACACCTGGGTACGCGACACCTCGTTCTCCGTCCACGCGCTGCTCGGCCTCGGCTTCACCGAGGAGGTCAGCCGGTACATGGACTGGCTGGACGAGCGGATCCGCGAGGCCGGCGACCACCAGGACCCGCTGAAGATCATGTATCGGGTGGACGGCTCCTCCGACCTGCACGAGGAGGTGCTGGAACACCTGGAGGGCTACCGCGGCTCCAGCCCGGTGCGGATCGGCAACGGCGCCGCCGACCAACTCCAGCTCGACATCCACGGCGAGGCGCTCTACGCCATGCACCTCGCCGACGAGCAGGGCATCCGGGTGTCGCACCAGGTCTGGAAGAGCACCGTTCGGCTGGTCGACTGGCTGTGCCACAACTGGGACCAGCGCGACGCCGGCATCTGGGAGAGCCGCCACCACCCCCGCAACTACACGTTCGGCCGGGTGATGTCCTGGGTGGCGCTGGACCGGGCGATCCGGCTGGCCACCCGCACCGGCCGCCCCGGCGACATGTCGTGCTGGACCGAGCAGCGCAACCGGATCTACAACCAGGTCATGACTCGCGGCTACCACCGGGAACGCGGCAGCTTCGTGCAGGCGTACGACGAGAACGTGCTGGACGCCGCGCTGCTGTCCATGCCGTCGGTCGGCTTCGTGACGCCCAGCGACCCGCTGTGGACGTCCACGCTCGCCTCGATCGAGCGGGAATTGGTCTCCGACAGCCTGGTCCACCGCTACGACCCGGTGCACTCGCCGGACGGCCTCCCCGGCCACGAGGGCACGTTCAACATGTGCACGTTCTGGTACGTCGAGGCGCTGGCCCGCACCGGCCGCCTGGACGACGCCCGACTCACCTTCGAGAAGATGTTCACGTTCAGCAACCACCTCGGCCTGTACGCCGAGGAGATCGCCGCGACCGGCGAGCAGATCGGCAACTACCCGCAGGCGTTCAGCCACCTCGCGCTGATCAACTCGGCGTTGGCGCTCAACGACCTGCTCGACGCCGAGGCGGACGCCCGCCGCCGCCGGTAGGGCTCAGCCCGGCACCGTGCCGACCCGGATCCGGTTGCCGTCCGGGTCGGTGACCTCGAAGTCCCAAATCCCCTTGCCGGCCGACCTACGCGGTGACACGCTCCGGCGATGATCGACAAGCCGGGCGTGGACGAGCGGCTCCTCGCGGCCGAGGTGGCCGCCGCTTGGGCCTTGGACGTCGCCGACCTCGTGTTCCTGCCGGTCGGGCTGGACGGGCAGGCGTGGGCGTACCGGGTGGACACGTCCGACGGTGGGCGCTGGTTCCTGAAGCTGCGCCGCGGCGAGTTCACCCCGGCGGCCGTCCGGCTGCCCGGTTTCCTCCGCGCGCACGGCGTCCGGCAGGTCGTCGCACCCGTGGATCGGCCCGACGGCGGAGCCGCGCACCGGTTCGGCGACCACCAGCTCCTGCTCTACCCGTACCGCGAGGGCGGCAGCCTCTGGGGTCCCGGACTCACCGACCGCCAGTGGATCGAGTACGGCGAGTTCCTCGCTCACCTGCACGCGGTTCCGCTGAGCCCCGAGATCGCCGCCGTGCTGCCGGTCGAAACCTACCGGTCGGGCGCTGGCGAGCGGCTGAACGCACTGGCGGGAGCGGCTGCGGCGAGCGCGGCCCTGGGCGCGTTCTGGGACCGGTACGGCGACGCGCTGCACCGGTTGGCGGAGACGGTCGACGAGCTGGCCGTCCGGGTGCCAGCGGCCCCGCACGTCATCTGCCACGCCGACGTCCACCCCGGCAACCTGATCGCCGACGGCGACGGCCCCCTGCACGTGGTGGACTGGGACGCGCCGATCCGCGCGCCGCGCGAGCGGGACCTGATGTTCGTGCACAGCCGGGACTTCGGCGACCACCCGATCGACGCGCACCGTGCCGCGCTCTTCCGCCAGGGGTACGGGCCGGTGGAGCCGGAACCGACGTTGCTGAGCTACTACCGCGCCGAGCGGCACCTCGACGACGTCGCCGCGTTCCTCGCCGGCATCCTCGACTCACGGGCCAGTGCGGAGTCCCGGGCCAACGACCTGCACTGGCTCACCCGCATCGCCGAGACGGTCGCCGGTCCCGGCGGCGAGTTTGTTCACCACGCCGATGGGAAAGCGCGACCTCATGACGGACGACCAGCGCGTCAAAGGCAACCTCAAGGGAATGGATGATCTCGACTTCCAAGGCTGGAACAGCGCCGATTGGAACGGCGTGTTCGCCCACCACCACACCGAGGACGTGTTGGTGGACTGGAAGGGTCAGGAACCGACTCACGGGATCCAGCAGCACATCGACGCCATGAAGGCCTACGTCGACTCGGCGGGCGGGACACCGCCCCGGATCACTTCCCACCCCATCGCGTTCGGATCCGGGGAGTGGACCTGCGTCATCGGCGAGTTCGAGGACGGAAGCCGCATGGTCACCGTGGCCAAGTGGCGTGACGGCGCGATCGCCGAGGAGTACATCTGGGCCTGACGGGCCGCGTGCCTCGTCAAGCCACCAGCCCTGGTCGCCGCCCTGGGGAGTGATCTTCCTGGGGCGGTCTTCGCTGCTGGTGGGTGGTGGGCGCGGCAGGTTTCGAACCTGCGACCCCTCGCTTGTAAGGCGAGTGCTCTCCCGCTGAGCTACGCGCCCGGAACGCCCGTACGGCGGGCCGGAGCGGCAAGCTTACCTGCCGGGCTCCGGACCGGTCGAACGTGTCTGGAGTGGGATCAGCCGGCGACCGCCTCGGCCAGCGCCTTGCGCCAGCCCTGCTGGTCACGCGCCTCACCGGGCATGTTCATCTCGGCGAAGCGGACCACACCGGCCTTGTCGATGACGAAGGTGCCCCGGTTGGCGATGCCCGCGACGTCGTTGAAGACGCCGTACGCCTGGGCCACCGCGCCGTGCGGCCAGAAGTCGGCCAGCAGCGGGAACTGGTAACCCTCGCGGTCGGCCCAGACCTTGTGGGCGTAGACCGAGTCGACGCTGACGGTCAGCACCTGGACGTCGTCGTTGACGTACTCGTTGAGATTGTCCCGCACCTCGCACAGCTCACCCTGGCAGATGCCGGTGAAGGCGAGCGGGTAGAAGACCAGCAGCACGGTCTTGCGACCGCGGAGGTCCGAGAGCCGGACCTCCTGGTTGTTCTGGTCCTTGAGCAGAAAGTCCGGCGCCTCGACGCCAACCTCGACGGGCATGCGCGCTCCTACTTCTTGCTCTTGGAACCGCGCCGCAGCACGAGGCGGGCGCCACTCCAGTCGCGGCCGGCGTTGATGGTGGAGGTCTGCTGGAGCCCGGCGGTCTGCGCGCTCTCGGCGACCTCGCTCGGCTCGACGTGGCCGTCCCGGCCGGCCTTCGGCGTCAGGAGCCAGACCACGCCGTTGTCCGCCAGCGGCCCGAGGGCGTCGACGAGGAGTTCGAAGAGATCACCGTCGCCGTCGCGGTGCCAGACCACAACCGCGTCGACCACCTCGTCGGTGTCCTCGTCGACCAGTTCTCCACAGCGGTCGGTCAGGGCGTCCCGAAGATCGGTGTCGACGTCGTCGTCGTAGCCCATCTCCATGACGACCATGCCCGGCTCGATCCCGAACCGGTCCGCCAGGCTGCGTACCCCGTCGGCGGCCTGACCAGCGGTCGCGCTCACTGTCGCGTGCCTCCTCATCTCATCCCTGCTCCGGCGTCGTGCGACACCGTGGTGCCCAGTCCACACAGTTGCGGCTCGCTGCGCAAGTGGCGCACCGGGTGGAACGGAATTTACCGTGCCAGCAGCGTACGGGCACCCTGGGTAATGGCTTCCTCGGACACCAGGACCTGATGGGCGGCCGGACCCAATGGTACAAAAGAGTCAAGTGCGGCCACCCGTCGCGCCGCACCGACGTAGCCGGTGTCGACGAGCGCGGAGAGCACCCCCTCGCCCACCCCGCCGGACCGCCGTGTCTCGTCCACCACCAGTACCCGGCCGGTCGCCGAGGCCTCCCGGATGAGGTCCGCCACCGGCAGCGGGGCGAGCCAGCGCAGGTCCACCACCCGGCTGCCGACGCCCTCGTCGGCCAGCCTGGCCGCCGCCCGCAGCGACATCCGCACCCCGTTACCGAAGGTGATGATGGTGAGGTCCTCGGCGGAACCGATCCCGTACACCCGGGCCCGGCCGATCGGCACGTGCCGGTCCGCCCACGCGCCCGGCTCGGCGTACTCGGCCAGCCACTCGCCGTCGCCCTCGGCGTAGAGGTCGCGGGCGTGGTAGAGCGCGATCGGCTCCAGGAAGACGGAGACCGTGCCGTCCACCCGGGCCGCCGCCAGGCAGGTACGCAGCATCGGCGCCGCGTCGTCCGGCCGGGCCGGCACCGCGACCACCAGCCCCGGCACGTCGCGCAGCACCGCCACCGAGTTGTCGTTGTGGAAGTGCCCGCCGAAGCCCTCCTGGTAGGCCAGGCCGGCCACCCGCACCACCATCGGGTTGCGGAACGCGCCCCGGGAGAAGAACCGCATGGTGGCCGCCTCACCCCGGAGCTGGTCCTCGGCGTTGTGCAGGTAGGCCAGATACTGGATCTCCGGCACCGGCAGCATGCCGGCCAGCCCGGCGCCGAGCCCGAGGCCGAGGATCGAGGTCTCGTCGAGCAGCGTGTCGAACACCCGCGCCGCCCCGAACCGGTCCCGCAGGCCCTTGGTCACCCCGTACACCCCGCCCTTGGCGGCCACGTCCTCCCCGAACACGGCCATCCGCGGATGGTCGAGCATGCCGTCGGCCAGCGCCGCGTTGATGCTCTGCGCCAGCGTCAGCGGCCCGGTCAGCTCCGGCGGCTTGCCGCCGAACGCCTCCGCCCGGGCCCCGGCGCCGGGGCCGGCCGCGTGCGCCGCCGAGCCGGCGACCGCCCGGGACACCCGGACCGGCCGGCGCGGCGCCAGCTCCGCCACCACCTCGACCGGTGAGGTCAGCTTCGGCTCGTCGAGCACCTCCTCGGCGATCCGGCGCAGCTGCCAGCCCCGCTCGTCGTACCGGGCGAGCAGTTCCTCCCCGCCGGCGTAGCCGGCCGCCACCAACCGGCGGGCGGTGACCAGCAGCGGGTCCCGCGCCACGTCCGCGGCGATCTCCGCCGGGCTCCGGTACGCGGTCTCCGCGTCCGCCCCGGCGTGCCCCATCAGCCGGACCGCGGTCAGGTGCAGCACGGCGGGCCGGCGGTGCCGGCGTACCCAGGCCGCCGCCTCCGCCGCCACCCGGTAGGTCTCGACCACGTCGGTGCCGTCGGCGGCGAAGTAGCGGATGCCGGGCCGGGACCGCAGCGTGGTGGCCACCCACCCCTCGGGGGAGCGCACGCTGATGCCGAGCCCGTTGTCCTCGCACACGAACAGGACCGGGATCCGCAGGCCGGTGTGGTCGTACCAACCGGCGGTGTTCAGCGCGGCGGTGGCCGTGGCGTGGTTGACCGAGGCGTCACCGAAGGAGCAGACCACCACCGCGTCCGGCGGCCAGGCCACCGCCTCCGGGTCGCCGTCGGCGCGCGGGCCACTCCGGCGCAGCCGCTCCAGGGCCAGCCCCAGCCCGACCGCCCGGGGCAGGTGCGAGGCGATGGTGGACGTGGTCGGCACGACCGCGAGGTCGGCCCGGCCGAAGACCTTGTGCCGGCCGCCGGCGATCGGTTCCGCGGCGGAGGCGACCATGCCCCGCAGCACGTCGCGCGCCGCCGCCGCGTAGGCGTCGTCGAGCGACGGCGACGGCAGATCGGGTACGCCGGGGGTCGCGCCGCCGTCCGCGTCCACGGCCACGCCGGCCCCGGCCGGCAGCCGCTCCGCCTCGACGCCCGCTTCCTCGGGCGGCCCGCCCCCGTCGACGCCGGCGCCACCGCGCCCACTGTCACCCCGCAGCTCGCCGCCACCGTCCCGGCGCTCGCCGCCGTCCCGCCGCTCGCCGCCGCCCCGCCGGTCCGCGTCACCGCGCCGGTCCGCGTCGCTCGGAAGGGGCGACTCCGCGTCCACGAGCGCAAGGTCGGTCGCCGGATCGAGATCTTGGTACGGAACGGCCCCCATGGGGGCACTTTCGTGCCAAGATCTCGACGCGTCCCGGCTTTCGGAACGTTCATCCCGAGAAGTAGAAGAGGCGTCGTCATCCGGGCCGACGGGACCGCTGTCGGCGGGGTCCGGCAGGTCGGGCGGGTCAGCCAGGAGCAGGTCGGGCAGGTCGGCCGGGAGCCGGGCCGGCGGAGCGGACGGGCGCGGGGCCGGCGGGTCGGCCGAGAGCGGGGCCGGCGGGGCGGACGGGAAGGCGTCGGCCGCCTGGGCGGCCCGCAGACAGTAGAACGCCCCGCTTCGGTAGTGCAGCAGCGCCGGGTCGGTCGGCCGCAGCGCGGCGGCCACCGCGGCGTTGCCCTCGTGGCCGGCCGAGCCGATCGTGTAGTACCCCTCGCCGAAGCCTCGCAGCCAGCGCCCGGCCAGGTCGAGCAGCCGGCTGGTGAGCTGCGCGTCGAACAGGGCCAGCATCTGCGCCCCGGTCAACGACCCACCGTCGGGCATCGGTTCGCCGAGGTCGCGCCGCCGCTCCGGCACGCCGAGCGCGGCCAGGTCGGCGCGGAGCCGGTCGTCGAGATCGTGCGGGGTGGTCACGTCGGACAGCATTACCGACTCGGGCCCGCCTCGCCCAGTCGGACACGTTCCGCCCGGCGTGGCTCAGATCTCCCCGCACCCCTTCGGGCACCCGCCGTCGGAGACCTTCCAGACCAGTTCGCGCAGCGTGACCAGCTCGGTCGCGTTCAGCCGGTCGAGCAGTCGGGAGTCCGACATCACCTGCCGGACCCGCTCGCGCACCTGCCGGCCGCGCGCGGTGACCACGAGCGTCTTCTGCCGCCGGTCGGTCGGGTCGGTCCGCCGCTCCACCAGGCCGGCCTGCTCCAGCTTGTCGGCCAGGCCGGTCACGTTGGACCGGTCACAGCCGAGCCGCTCGGCCAGGTCGCGGGCGGGAAGCGGGTGGTCCGGGTCCAGCTCGTGCAGCGCCCGGGCGGCGGCCGGGGTGAGCCCCAGCTCGGCGATCGCCTCGTCCTGGTGGTGCCGCAGCGCGGCGGCGACGTGCAGGAGCCGGCGCACGGTCTCCCCGGCCAGGGTGGCTCGGTCGCCGGTCGCAGCGGTGGATGGCGCCATACTCGCCATCATACGTGACCAAGCAATAATTGACGTGCTCCACTATATGGTCCGGACCCCGCGACCCTCCACCGCGGGCGGCTCAGCCGGCGAGGAACGAGAAGCGGACCTGCCGGTCCGGGTTGTCGCCGTTCGGGTCGACCAGGCAGATCGACTGCCAGGTGCCGAGCTGGAGCCGTCCGTCGAGCACCGGCAGGGTGGCGTACGGCGGCACGAACGCCGGCAGCACGTGGTCGCGGCCATGCCCGGGCGAGCCGTGCCGGTGCCGCCACCGGTCGTCGGTGGGGAGCAGGTCGTCGAGCGCACGGAGCAGGTCGTCGTCCGAGCCGGCGCCGGTCTCGATGATCGCCAGCCCGGCGGTGGCGTGCGGGACGAAGACGTGCAGCAGCCCGTCGCCGGCCCCGGCGACGAAGCGCTCGGCCTCGGCCGTGATGTCCCGGACGGTGGGCCGGGAACCGGTCCGGACGGTGATCACCTCACTGCGCATACGGCGCATTCTGCCGCAGCCGCTCAGTTCCCGCCGCCGCCACCGCAGTCGCCGCCACCTCCGCCGCCGTCCCCCGAGCCGTAGCTGGGCATCTCGCCGCCGCCGGTCTCCGGGCCGGGCGTGAGCGGAAAGACGCCGGCCCCGCCGGCCGTCTCCCGGTAGCCGGCCCCGAACCGGCGCCGGTGGCGGAGTTCGTCGACGCCGCCGAGGACCAGCATCACGCCGACGCCGAGGCCGAGAACCCAGCCCGGGCCCCACTCCGGGGTACGCGCGATCTCCCGCGCCAGCCCCACCGCCGAGCCCGCCGCGACCAGCACGCCCACGGCCACCAACACGCCACCCGCCCGCATCGGCCATCCCCGCATGCCGGCAGGGTAGCCGGGGGCCGCCAACCGCGGGCCGGACGCCGCGGCCGGTGATCGCACAAAGTTACCGGCGGGTACCTGTGTTCAGCGTCGCGTCTGGGGGAGCCAGAGGTGACGACGAGCGCCACCAGGGGGCAGGATGGCGCTAGAGACCTATCCGACACAGAACCGAGGGAACGCCTGTGGCTACGGAACGCAAGCGCCCGGTGATCACCGCTGGTCTACCGAGCCAGCTTCCGGACATCGACCCTGAAGAAACCAGCGAATGGGTCGAGTCGCTCGACGGTGTCATCGACGAGCGCGGAACCAAACGCGCCCGGTACGTCATGCTTCGCCTGCTGGAGCGGGCCCGCGAGCGCCAGGTCGGGGTGCCGTCCCTGACCACCACCGACTACATCAACACCATTCCGCCGGAGCGGGAGCCGTGGTTCCCGGGTGACGAGCACATCGAGCGGCGGCTGCGGGCGTACATCCGGTGGAACGCCGCCATGCTCGTGCACCGGGCGCAGCGCCCGGAGATCGGCGTGGGCGGCCACATCTCCACGTTCGCCAGCTCCGCGTCGCTCTACGAGGTGGGCTTCAACCACTTCTTCCGGGGCAAGGAGCACCCGGGCGGCGGCGACCACATCTACTACCAGGGTCACGCCTCCCCCGGCATGTACGCGCGGGCCTTCCTGGAGGGCCGGCTGAGCGCCGACCAGCTCGACGGGTTCCGGCAGGAACTGTCGCACCGCGCCGGCTCGCTGCCCTCGTACCCGCACCCGCGGCTGATGCCGGACTTCTGGGAGTTCCCCACCGTCTCCATGGGGCTCGGCCCGCTGAACGCCATCTACCAGGCGCGGTTCAACCGCTACCTGCAGCACCGTGGCATCAAGGACACCTCGCAGCAGCACGTCTGGGCGTTCCTCGGCGACGGCGAGATGGACGAGGTCGAGTCGCTCGGCGCGATCGGCGTGGCCGCGCGCGAGGAGCTGGACAACCTCACCTTCGTGATCAACTGCAACCTGCAGCGGCTGGACGGGCCGGTACGCGGCAACGGCAAGGTCATGCAGGAGCTGGAGGCGTTCTTCCGGGGCGCCGGCTGGAACGTCATCAAGGTGGTCTGGGGCCGCGAGTGGGACCCGCTGCTCGCCGCGGACACCGACGGCGCGCTGGTCAACCTGATGAACACCACGCCCGACGGTGACTACCAGACCTACAAGGCGGAGTCCGGGGCGTACGTCCGGGAGCACTTCTTCGGCCGCGACCCGCGGACCCGCAAGATGGTCGAGCACCTCTCCGACGACGAGATCTGGAACCTCAAGCGGGGTGGCCACGACTACCGCAAGCTCTACGCGGCCTACAAGGCGGCGATGGAGCACACCGGCCAGCCGACCGTCATCCTGGCCAAGACCATCAAGGGCTGGACGCTGGGCTCGCACTTCGAGGGCCGCAACGCCACGCACCAGATGAAGAAGCTGACGCTGGACGACCTGAAGCTGTTCCGCGACCGGCTCTACCTCGACATCCCGGACAAGCAGCTGGAGGAGAACCCCTACCTCCCGCCGTACTACACGCCGGACGAGAAGTCGGACGAGATGGAATACCTGCGGGAGCGGCGCCGCCAGCTCGGCGGCTACCTCCCGTCGCGCACCACCGCGCACAAGACGCTGGCCATCCCGGGCAGCGAGCGGTTCGCCGACGTCAAGCGCGGGTCCGGCAAGCAGAAGGTGGCCACCACGATGGCCTTCGTCCGCCTGCTCAAGGACGTGATGAAGGACAAGGAGTTCGGCAAGCGCTGGGTGCCGATCATCCCGGACGAGGCCCGCACCTTCGGGATGGACTCGCTCTTCCCGACCCAGAAGATCTACTCGCCGCACGGCCAGCGCTACACCTCGGTCGACCGGGAGCTGTTCCTGTCGTACAAGGAGTCGACGACCGGGCAGATCCTGCACGAGGGGATCAACGAGGCCGGGTCGGTGGCCTCGTTCACCGCCGCCGGCACGTCGTACGCCACGCACGGCGAGCCGATGATCCCGATGTACATCTTCTACTCGATGTTCGGCTTCCAGCGCACCGGCGACGGGTTCTGGGCCGCGGCCGACCAGATGGCGCGAGGCTTCGTGCTCGGCGCCACCGCCGGCCGGACCACGCTCAACGGTGAGGGCCTCCAGCACGAGGACGGCCACTCGCTGCTGCTCGCCGCCACCAACCCGGCGGTGGTCGCGTACGACGCGGCGTTCGCCTACGAGCTGGCGCACATCATGGAGAACGGCCTGCACCGGATGTACGGCGAGGCGCAGGAGAACGTCTTCTACTACCTCACCGTCTACAACGAGCCGATCTTCCAGCCGGCCGAGCCGGCGGGCGTGGACGCCGAGGGCATCGTCAAGGGCATCTACCTCTACTCGCCGGCGCCGCAGGTCGACGGCGACGCGCCGAAGGCGAACATCCTCGCCTCCGGCACCGGCATGCAGTGGGCGCTCAAGGCGCAGCAGCTTCTCGCCGAGGACTGGGGCGTCGCCGCCGACGTGTGGTCGGTGACGTCCTGGACCGAGCTGCGCCGCGACGCGGTGGAGTGCGAGGAGCACAACCTGCTCAACCCGGGCGACGAGCAGCGGGTGCCGTACATCCAGCGGAAGCTGGCCGACGCCGAGGGCCCGAAGGTCGCGGTCAGCGACTGGATGCGCGCGGTGCCGGACCTGATCGCCCGCTGGGTGCCGGGTGACTACACCTCGCTCGGCACCGACGGCTTCGGCATGTCGGACACCCGGCACGCGTTGCGCCGCCACTTCCACGTGGACGCCGAGTCGATCGCGGTCGCCACGCTGCGGCAGCTCGCGCTGCGCGGCACCGTACCGGCCCACGCGCCGGCGGACGCCGCCCGTAAGTACGCGCTGGACGACGTCAACGCCGCCCCGGTGGGCGAGACCGGCGGCGACAGCTGAGCGTGAAAGGAAGGGCCCCTTCTTGACGCCTACGGTGGAGAAGGGGCCCCTTCTCACCGCCAACGGCGGTGAGAACCGTCGCGCGGCGGACGGACACGACGATGGTCCGGCGTCCCTGGCCGGGATGCCGGACCATCACCGTTGCGGGCGACGCCGGGACGGGCTCGGTCAGCCGACGGCGGCCAGGTCGGTCAGCCGGGCCAGCGAGTCCTCCAGGTCGGCGCCGACCCGACGCAGGCCGAGCCGCAGCATGGCGGCCTTGACCGGCCCGGCGGGCCACCGCACCACGATCAGCCGGACCATGGTGCCGCCGGCCTCCTCGTCCGCGGTCAGCTGGACGTAGATCTCGGTGCGCGCCTCGGCCCGGGCGCCGGCGCCCCGGGCCCGTTCGCGCCAGCCGATCAGGGTCGGTTCCTGATAGGCGATCACCTCGGCCTCGTGGGCGGCGCCGCGCCCGGCCTGCACCAGCTGCCGTCGGCCGAACCCTTCCCCGGAGAGGACCTCGGCCGCGCGGACCCCCGCCAGCCAGGCCGGCAGCTGCTCGGCCCGCTGCACGACGTCCCAGACCACTTCCACCGGCGCCACCACGTGCGCGCTACGTTCCACGAGGATCATGAGCGTCTTTCCCCCACTTAAATCACATCCGCGATATTTGGCACTCTATGTGTAAATCGGACTTAAGCGGACGGGATCGGAAAAGACACGCCGAAAGCCCTTGTGCCGCCCACCTTCCCGGCCTATGGCGCGGCGGCCAGCCGCGCCCTAGTACTCCAACGTCACTTGGCTTCGGCGTTGAGCGTGGCGTGGGCATGAAGACGGCCACCGCGTTGATCATCGATGGTTTGTGAGGACAACCGAAGA
>NZ_JBICSL010000026.1:0-71975 GCF_043197045.1 Micromonospora sp. NPDC049282 | reverse complement strand
GCCCCCCCCGGCCGATGGGGGGGGGCGGGGCCCCCCCCCCCGCCCGGGCGGGGCGCCCCCCCCCCCCCCCCCCCGGGGGGGGGGGGGGGGGGGGGGGGGGGGCCCGGGCCCCCCCCCCCCCACGCCGATCATCGATTGTAGTTCGACGTCCCGGGTCAGCCTGGGCTGCTGTTGCAGGCCGGCCGCCGGCCTCCTGGCCGCCGACCCGGCGCTGCACCCGGTGCGGGACGTCGAGGGATCGGTGTCCGCGGGTGGTCGGCAGAGCCCCGCGTCGGTGCGGATGCTGCGGGATCCCCTGCCCGTGGGGGTGCTGACCGCGGGCGCCTTCCCGGCGCGGGACCACGAGGCGACGATCTCGAACCGCCTGGCCGAGGTGCTCGGCGTGTCCGTCGGGGACACCATCGCGCTGTCGCCGGCCGTGCCCCGAGGTGAGGTCCGGATCAGCGGCATCACGAACCGGCCCGAGGACCGCTCGTACCGCGGTGTGGTCCTGCTGGACTCCGGTCTCCGCGCCGCCGACGCCGATCTCTGGCTCACCGACCGGCGGCCCTTCTCCGATCCGACGCTCGAACCGCTGTTGCAACGCGGCGAACTCGCCGCGCGGACCACGTCGATCCTCGCTCAGGACCGGGCCGCCGGATTCCAGCCCGCGCTTCTCTCGACAGGGCGGCACGTGTCCCGGGTGGTCGTCGTCCTGGACGCGGTCATGGCACTCCTCCTGATGGTCGTGGTGTCCCGTGCCACCCGTCGGGAGGTGGCCGCCCTGACCGCGGTCGGAATCAAGGAGTCGAGAGCGCGGCTGTTGCCGATCGCGACGGCCGTGTCGGCGATCGTCGTCGGCGCCGCCCTGGGTGCGGCCCTGGCGCTCGTCGGGCTGTCCCGGGCGGCGACCGGGGTGGCCGGGCTGGTCGACCAGGAGTGGACCGGCGTGGCCGTCCCGTGGTCGTCGCTGGGCGCCGTCCTCGCCGTGGTGGTGGCCGGGGCCGCAGCGGGCGTCGGCGTGGCCGCGTGGAGCCGGCGATACCGACCCCGGTACGGCCCGGCCTGGCGATCCCGGCCCCGCGCGGGTCTCGGCCTCGTCGCCCTCGGTCTCGCCTGCATGCTGCTTCCGTTCGTGGACGTGCTGCCGGTCGAAGCGGCCGTGCCGGGCGCCGTCCTGCTGGCCCTCGCCGTGCCGCTCGCCATGGTGCCGGTCTCGACGGCCGGCGCCGCGCCCGCGTCGCGACGTCTCGTGCTGGCGCTGACCACGCCGTTCGCGACGGCGGGCGTGCTCACCTCGCTGCTCGTCCTGGGCACCGCCTACTACTCGGCGTACGTCACCCACGCCGGCATCGCGAGCGTCCGCTCGTCACCCGCCGTCCAGCCGACCGGTTCCTACCTCGTCTACAACGTGCCCGTCGCGGCCGGCGAGGCGCTCCGCGACGAGTACCGGAGACTGGGCGGCAACCGTACCGCGACCTACCAACTCCCTGTGGAGGACACCCACACGCTCCGGGTCTCGGGCGAGAGGGCGGTCGGCTGCATGCGTTCCTCCGGCGGGAACGATCCGATGGACCACCTGAGCTGCCTGCCGAAGGACACCTCGTCCCCGGTCAACATCGTGGCGCTGTCGTCCACCCTCGGCGACGGTGAGGCGCGGGCCGATCCGGGGCTGATCGAGGGGGATCGGGTCGGCCTCATCGACTTCGATGCCGACACCTCGGCCGTCAGGTCCCTCGAGACCGTGGTCGCCACCGGCGACGAGACGTTGGGCGGGAACATGCCCGGGCTGGTGGTCGCCCCGGGCAGCGACATCGCCGAGCGGTACGGGCTGCGGGCGTCCGACGCCGTCCTGGTCGCGCTTCTGGACTTCGGGTCGTTGGACGAGGCGGCGCAGGCGCGGTTCCGTGCCACGGTGACCCGGCTCGCCGCGACCGGGCAGACATCGGAGCTCGTCGAGCGGAGGACTCCCGAGGTGGCGGTGGGCATCTGGACGGCGGGCATGGGCGCGGCCGCCGTGTGTCTGCTGTGGCTCAGCGTCGGTGCGGTCATCTCGACCAGCCAGGTTCGGCAACGCGCGATGTACGCCGCTGCCGGCGCCGGTCGTCGGCACCGCCGCCTACTGGCGTTGCGGCTGATGGCTCCGCCGTTCGCCGGTTTCCTGCTGACCGGGGCGATCGCGATCAGCGCCGCGTGGATCTCCGGGGTGCACGACGGCAGCCCGTTCGGCTGGTGGTGGACACTGCCGTCGCTGGCGGGAATGGCAGCCGTCCTGGTCGTCGCCGGGCAGTACGCCCGACCTGTTCGGCAGGCGCCGGGCTGACGGGGCGAGTGGTCACCCGATCAGCGGCCGGAAGGTGCCGAGCAGCACGCTGGCCGTCAACGCCGAGCCGGCCAGCAGCGCCGCTCCGGTGATCAACAGCCAGTCGGCGACGACGAACCGCTGCGGACGGGCCACCGCGCGCGGGGTGCCCGCGTCGAAGCCCCGGGCATCCATCGCGACGGCCAGCCGGGTGCCGCGCCGGATCGCGCCGACCAGCAGCGTGAACGCGGTCGACGCGAAGAGCCGCAGCTTGGCCAGCGGATTGCGCCCGGCGTCCACGCCCCGGGCGCGGCGAGCCATGCTGATCATCCGCCACTCCTGTTCGAGGAGCGGCACCAGCCGGAACGCGGCCAGCGCGCCGATGGCGAACCGGGCCGGCGCCTTCGCGTTCTGGATCAGCGCGTCGGCCAGTTCCGTCGGATCGGTGGTGGCGAAGACGATGATCCCGGGCAGCGCCACCGCGAGCATGCGCAGCACCAGCCCGAGCGCCGTGACCAGCACGCCCTCGGTGACCACCACCGGGCCGGCCTCGACGAACACCCGGCCGGACCGGTCGGCGGCGAAGAGCACCAGCGTGACCAGGATGCCGACGGCGGCGGCCAGCAGCGGCCAGGCCCGCCGGGCCAGCACCCGGTAGCGGACGCCGAACAGCGGCAGCACGGCCAGCTCGACCGCGATGGCGATGGCCGGCGCGACCGGGTCCAGCGTCGCCACCAGCACGACGGTGAACACCAGTGCGGCGGCCAGCTTCGCCACCGGGTTGCGCCGCGCCAACGGGGCGCCCGGCGTCGCCACCGGTTCCAGGCCGATCACGGGACCACCCCGTCCGGGTCGGCGGGCGGGCGGTCCAGGTTGAGCGTCCGGTCGGCCAGCGCGGCCACGAAGTCCGCGTCGTGGGTCACCGCGACCACGCCGTGCCCGGCGTCGCGCAGCTCGGCCAGCAGGTCGACCAGCTCCAGCCAGGTGCGCCGATCCTGGCCGAACGTGGGCTCGTCGCAGATCAGCAGGCGGGGCGCGGTGGCCAGGGCGGTCGCCACGCTCAGCCGCCGCGCCTCGCCACCGGAGAGGGTGTACGGGTTGGCGCCGGCGAGCCGGTCCAGCCGCAGCCGCTCCAGCAGCGCGTCGACGGTCGCGGTGACCGCCGCCTCGGACCTCCCGGTCCGGCGCGGCCCGAGCGCCAGCTCGTCGCGGACCGTGCCGGTGACGAACTGGTGCTCCGGGTCCTGGAAGACCGAGCCGATCCGTCCGGCCAGCGCGGGCGCCCGCCACCGGTGCGGCGGAGTGCGCGCGTCCCGGCCGGCCAGTTCGGCGGAGGCGGTGACCGCACCCGCGCCGGGGCGCGTCAGGCCACCGAGGAGCAGCGCCAGGGTGGACTTGCCGACGCCGTTCGGGCCGAGCACGGCGAGCGCCTCGCCGGCGCGTACCCGGAGGTCGGTGGGGGCCAGCCGGGGCGGCAGGCCGAGCCGGTCGGCGGTGAGCAGCACGTCGCCGGCCGGCGTGGCGGCGTGCCGCGGCGGCACGGTGTGCCCGGGCACCCAGACCCCGGCGGCGGCCAGCGCCGCGCCGTGCGCGGCGAAGACCGCCTCGGGCGGCCCGTCGGCCCGCACCCCGCCACCGGGCTCCAGCACCACCACCCGGTCGACAAGCGGCAACGCCTCGGTGACCCGGTGCTCGACGAGGATCAGCGTGGTGTCCGGGTCGAGCGCGTCCGCGACCGCCCGGCGGATCAGCGTGGCCCCGGCCGGGTCGAGGTTGGCGGTGGGTTCGTCGAGCAGCAGCAGTCCCGGCCGGAGCGCGAGCGCCCCGGCGAGCGCCAGCCGCTGCTGCTCGCCTCCGCTGAGCGCGGCGGTCCGGCGGTCCCGGTGGTAGGGGAAGCCGACCCGGCGCAGCGCCTCGTCCACCCGGGGCCAGATCTCCTCGGCGGGCACGCCCCGGTTCTCCAGCCCGAACGCGACGTCGTCGCCGGAGCGGGCCATCACCAGCTGGGTCTCCGGGTCCTGGAACACCACGCCGACGCGCTCGCGGGCCTTGCGCGGGTCCAGCCCGTCGATCTCGACGGTGCCCTCCTGCTCGCCGGAGTCGTCGGGCAGCAGCCCGGCCAGCGCCGCCAGCAGCGTGCTCTTGCCCGCCCCCGACGCGCCCAGCAGCAGCACCCGTTCCCCGCTCTCCACACGCAGGTCGATGCCGCGTACCGCCCAGGCCCGGCGTCCCCCGTGCCGCCACCCGAACCCCCGCAGCACCACGCCGCTCACGGTCCCACCCCTTCCCCAGCCTCAGTGATCAAGGAGTTCGCGTCAGGAAAACCGCTCGCCGCCGACGCGAACTCCTTGATCAACGGCGGGATCCCCGTCAGACCAGGGCTCGGTCGCGGCCGGCGGGGAAGCGGTCCAGGACGCCGGTGTTGGCCAGCGCCCGGGTCAGCACCCACGCGCCGAAGCCGGCGACGACGGTGGCGCTGACGATCGTGATCAGCGCGTACGGGATGCGGTAGGAGGTCAGCTCGTAGGCCTTGTTCCAGTAGACGAAGTCGAAGATCGCCGCGCCGAGGCCGGTGAGCGCGCCCGCCAGCACCGCCACCGGCAGCCGGAACGAGCGGTAGCGGAACGCGGCGAACGCCAGCTCGGCGCCGATGCCCTGCATCAGGCCCTGGAGGATCACGATGCCCGCCCACTGGCTGCCCAGCAGCGCGGACACGATCGCGGCCACCGTCTCGCAGTAGAGCGCCGCGCCCGGCTTGCGGATGATCAGGCCGGCGAGCACCGCCGGGATCAGCCACACGCCGTAGAGCACCGCCTGCGCCGGCGGGAAGAACGCGAACGCCGCGTCGGTGGCGCTCCAGAGCAGGCCCCAGGCCCAGAAGACGACGCCGAAGGCGACCGCGATCACCGAGGCGACGACGATGTCGACGGTACGCCAGCGGTTGCTGTCGGTGTGGTTCATGACGGACTCCCAGTTCGTGGTGAGGAACCAGGAGAAGACGCACGCCGCGGCCGGTTTGCCCGGACTGCGGCGCGGCTGGAGGTCGACCGAACTCCCTGCGCTGGCATTACCCAGATCAGGTTCGAGGGTCTGCGGGCACCGGCCCGCACTCTCAGCGCTGTGCGCTCCCCTGTCGGATGTGAAGTTGTCTCGTCGCAGACGCTAGCACCGACGGCGGCCCCGGGCCCAGCAGGGCGAAGGTCGGCTACGGTGGCGATCATGCGGATCGAGGCGCGGGGCCTGACGTTCGACGTACGCACCGGGGGCCCCGAGGACGGCGAGCCCGTCCTGCTGCTGCACGGTTTCCCGCAGCACGCCGGCGAGTGGGACGCGGTGACGCCCGCGCTGCACGCCGCCGGGCTGCGCACGTACGCGCTCGACCAGCGCGGCTACTCGCCCGGCGCGCGGCCGGACGCGGTCGAGGCGTACCGGATCCCGGAGCTGGTGGCCGACGCGGCGGCCGTGCTGGACGGGCTCGGGGTGACCGCCGCCCACCTGGTCGGGCACGACTGGGGCGCGATCGTGGCCTGGGGCCTGGCCGCGGCGCACCCGGAGCGGGTGCGGACGCTGACCGCGGTGTCGGTGCCGCACCCGGCCGCGATGGGGCACGCGCTCGCCACCGACCCGCGGCAGAAGGCGAAGTCCGCCTACATGGCGCTGTTCCGGATGCCGGGCAAGGCGGAGAAGGTGCTGCTGGCGCTGCGCGGGGCCGCGCTGCGCCGGCTGCTGCGCGGGGTCGGCGACACGGACACGGTCGAGCGCTACGCCGAGCCGATGCGCTCACCGGGCGCGCTCACCGCCGCGCTCAACTGGTACCGCGCGATGAGCGGGTCGGACATGAAGGCGGTCGGGCCGGTGGCGGCGCCGACCACGTACGTCTGGAGCGACCGGGACGTGGCGATCGGCCGGACCGCCGCCGAGGCGTGCGCGGCGCACGTCACCGGCGACTACCGCTTCGTGGTGCTCCCCGGCGTCAGCCACTGGATCCCCGACGAGGCCCCCGGCCCGCTGGCCGAGGCGATCCTCGCCCGGACGTCAGGGACGGAGAAAGCATGACGGTGAGTGCCGAGGCGTACCTGGCGACGGTGACGTCGACGATGGAGCGGGTCGCCGCAGAGCAGCGGGTGAACGTGGCCGCGGCGGCCGACCTGATCGTCGCGGCGGTACGCGCCGACGGGGTGGTGCACGCGTTCGGCACCGGGCACTCCGAGGCGCTCGCCATGGAGATCGCCGGCCGGGCCGGCGGGCTGGTGCCCACCAACCGGATCGCGCTGCGCGACCTGGTCCTGCTCGGCGGCGAGCCGGCCGACGTGCTCGGCCCGAAGCTGGAACGCGAGCCGGCGGTGGCGCACCGCCTCTACGAGCTGGCCCCGGTCCGGCCGCAGGACGTGTTCGTGCTCGCCTCCAACTCGGGCGTGAACGGGGCGATGGTGGAGTTCGCGTCCGTGGTGAAGGAACGCGGGCATCCCCTGGTGGCGATCACCTCGGCGCGGCACGCGGAAGGGATGATCTCGCGGCACCCGTCCGGTCGCAAGCTCGCCGACTTCGCCGACGTGCTGCTGGACAACGGCGCCCCGTACGGCGATGCCACGCTGCCGTTGCCCGGCGGCGGCGCGGTCGGCGCGGTCTCCTCGATCACCGCCGCGTTGCTGGCCCAGCAGATCACCGTCGAGGTGGTGGCCCGGCTGGTCGCGGCGGGGGAGCGGCCACCGGTCTACCTGTCCGCCAACATCACCGGCGGCGACGAGCACAACGCCGAGCTGGAGGCGCGGTACGCCGGGCGGATCCGCCGCGGATCCTGAACCGGTTTCGTGATCATCCGAAGCGGGCACAGGCGCTCCTGCCGGCGGGCGTTCACCCGCCGGCCGTGCCGTCTTCCCCGGAGGTTCACCAGTGTCCAAGGAATCCGAGAAGCAGCGTTGGCAGCGCAACTTCGCCGACCTGCTCCAGGAGCTGCGCGTGGCGCAGACCGGCGTGCAGATCCTCTTCGCGTTCCTGCTGACGCTGCCGTTCAGCAACGGGTTCACCCGGACCACCGAGTTCCAGCGTGACGTCTACATTCTGGCGCTGCTGACCGCCGCGGCGTCCGCCGCGATGATCATTTCGCCGGTCGCGTTCCACCGGGCGCTGTTCCGCCAGGGCCGCAAGCCGGAGCTGGTCCGCTTCGCCCACCGGATGGCCACCGGGGGCCTGTTCTTCATGCTGATCGCGATGGTCAGCTCGGTCCTGCTGGTCAGCGACTTCGTGCTGGACCGGCCGATCGCGTTCCTGCTCAGCGCGCTCACCGGCATCTGGTTCCTGCTGTTCTGGGCCGTCCTGCCGTTCAGCCGCCGCAACTGGGGTGAGGACGACATCGACGACGATGACGACGACCCGCAGACGCTCACCAGCGACTGACGGTCCGCCAAATCGGGCGTGCACGCGACGCTACCCCTGGGTAACACCCGGGGGTAGCGTCGTCTTCGTCGAGCGCGTCGATCGCAGCCGGACCGACCATCCAGGAGGCAGCCGTGACCACGACACAGAACAATGCCGACGGGGTGGGGCCGCTGCCCACCGAGGCCGGTCAGGTTTCGGAGAAGGAGGCCCGCCAGGTCGCCGAGGCGGCCCGCGAGTCGGCCTGGGACCGGCCCAGCTTCGGCAAGGAACTCTTCCTCGGCCGGTTCCGGCTCGACCTGATCGACCCCTGGCCCCGATCCGACCCGGCCGACGTGGCCCGCGCCGAGGAGTTCCTCGGCGCGTTCGGGGCGTACCTGGGCAGCGAGGTGGACGGCGCGGCGATCGAGCGCGACGCGCACATCCCGGACGAGGTGTTCCACGGGCTGGCCCGGCTCGGCGCCTTCGGCATGAAGATCGACCGGAAGTACGGCGGCCTCGGGCTGAGCAACCTGCACTACTGCCGCGCGCTGATGCTCGCCGGTTCGGTGAACCCGGCGATCAGCGCCCTGCTCTCCGCGCACCAGTCGATCGGCGTGCCGCAGCCGCTGAAGATGTTCGGCACGCCGGAGCAGAAGGACCTCTTCCTGCCCCGGTTGGCCGCCGGTGAGGTCTCCGCGTTCCTGCTCACCGAGCCGGACGTCGGCTCCGACCCGGCCCGACTCGCGACCACCGCCGAGCCGACCGAGGACGGCACCGGCTACCGGCTCAACGGGGTGAAGCTCTGGGCCACCAACGGCACCGTCGCCACCCTGCTGGTGGTGATGGCCCGGGTGCCGGCCGTCGAGGGCCGGCGCGGCGGCATCACCGCGTTCGTGGTGGAGGGCGACAGCGACGGCATCACCGTGGAGCGGCGCAACGCCTTCGTCGGGCTGCGCGGCCTGGAGAACAGCCTCACCCGGTTCCACGACGTGTTCGTGCCGAAGGAGAACGTGATCGGCGGCGAGGGCAAGGGCCTGAAGATCGCGCTGACCACGCTGAACACCGGCCGGCTGTCGCTGCCGGCGATGTGCGTGGGCGCCGGCAAGTGGGCGCTCAACGTGGCCCGGGAGTGGGCCGGCGACCGGGTGCAGTGGGGCCGGCCGGTCGGCGAGCACGAGGCGGTGGCGAAGAAGCTGTCGTTCATCGCCGCCACCACCTACGGCATGGAGTCCATGCTGGACCTGTCCTGCCTGCTCGCCGACGACGACCGCAACGACATCCGGATCGAGGCGGCCCTGGTCAAGCTCTACGCCAGCGAGATGGCCTGGCGGATCGCCGACGAGCTGATCCAGATCCGGGGCGGGCGCGGCTACGAGACGGCCGAGTCGCTGGAAGCCCGGGGCGAGCGCCCGGCCGCGGTCGAGCAGCTCCTGCGCGACCTGCGGATCAACCGGATCTTCGAGGGCTCCACCGAGATCATGCACCTGCTGATCGCCCGGGAGGCGGTCGACGCGCACCTGTCGGTGGCCGGCGACATCATCGACCCGGACGCCGGGCTGGGCCGCAAGGCGAAGGCCGGCGCCCGGGCCGGTGCCTTCTACGCGAAGTGGCTGCCCACGCTCGCCGTCGGCAGGGGGCAGACGCCCGGGGCGTACCAGGAGTTCGGGCCGCTGGCCGGGCACCTGCGACACGTCGAGCGGACCTCCCGCAAGCTGGCCCGCTCGACCTTCTACGCGATGTCCCGCTGGCAGGGGAAGATGGAGCGCAAGCAGGCGTTCCTCGGCCGGGTGGTGGACATCGGCGCGGAGCTGTTCGCGATGTCCGCGGTCTGCGTCCGGGCCTACGCCGAGCGACCCGAGCACCCGGAGAACGTCGAGCTGGCCGACCTGTTCTGCCGTCAGGCGCGGCTGCGCGTCGACGAGCTGTTCACCGGCCTCTGGTCGAACACCGACTCGGTCGACGTGGCCGCCGCGAAGCGGATCGTCGCCGGCCGGTACGCCTCGGTGGAGAGCGGCGTGGTCACCCCGCCCGCGGACCTGCCCTGGGTGGCCCGCTGGGAGCCCGGCCCGTCCACCGCCGAGGACGTCCGCCGCCGGATCTGAAAGGAGGGGCCCCTTCTTGACGCCTCCGGTGGAGCAGGGGCCCCTTCTCACACCCGCTCAGTTCCGGGCGACCGCCCAGGCGATCACCGCGGCGAGGATCAGGCCGTTGAGCGCGGCCAGCACGAGGTACGCCGACGGCGGGATCCTGCGGCCCTTGCGGACGAAGCTCACCAGCACGCCCGCGTAGGCCAGCAGCAGCACGGCGACGACGATCAGGAAGTACAGCACCGGCACACCCTACCGGCCGGTGCGCAGCCCCAGTCCGCGCAGCTCCAGCGCGGCGAGCGCGTCGACGGTGGCGTCGTCGCCGCGCCGCCACGCCTCGGCCACGTCCGGCGCGATCCGGGTGAGCTTCGACAGCGGCTGCCCGGCCAGCGCGCGCAGCGCCAGCAGGTCCCGGCCGGCCGGCGCGGCGGCCATCGCCTTCGCCGCGCCGGCCCGGCGCATCCAGCGCACCCGCAGCGGCAGCCAGCCGAAGAGCACCAGGCCGAGCGGGAACACCAGCACCGCCACGGTCAGCGCGAGGGCCAGTTGGCCGACCAGCTCCTGCTGGTCCCGGCCGGCCTCGGCCATCGCGCGGGCGGCGTCGGCGGCCCGGGTGAACGGGGCGGTCAGCTCGTCGCCGACCAGCGGCAACCGGCCCACCTTGCCGCCGGCGTCGGCCAGGTTGTCGGCCAGTCCGCCGCCCGCCCCCTCCAGCTTCTGCCCGGGTACGGCGAGCTTCTCCACCAGGTCGTGCAGCCAGAGCGCGAAGCGGATCGCCGCGTACACCCAGACGACCACGAGCAGATCGGTCAGGAGCTGGCGGAGGGCGGTCGGAAAACGGTCGGCGTAGATCTTCACGCCGGACAGCCTGCCACGGCGGAGCCACGCCGGCACCGGTCGGATTTACCGCCCGGCGCAGGCCGGACAGGTGCCGAAGATCTCGAACGTGTGGCTGACCTCGGTGAAGCCGTGCTCGGCGGAGATCCGGTCCGCCCACTTCTCCACCGCCGGGCCGGCCACCTCGACGGTACGGCCGCAGGCCCGGCAGACCAGGTGGTGGTGGTGACCCCCGCTGCACCGGCGGTAGAGGTGCTCGCCACCCGGCGGGCGCATCACGTCGATCTCGTCGGCGTCGGCCAGCACCTGCAGCGTCCGGTAGACCGTGGTCAGCCCGATCCGGTCGCCCCGCAGGCGCAGCATGGCGTGCAGCTCCTGGGCGCTGTGGAAGCCCTCGACCTCGTCGAGCAGCGCGCTCACCGCGCTGCGTTGCCGGGTGGTGCGTGGGGTGCCGGTGGTCATGACGGTCCCTCCCCGGCGTGGCTGACCGCGTCCGCCACGATGTGCGCGACGTGCTCGTCGACAAGTGCGTACGCGATCTCCCGGCCGCGCCGCGAGCCGCGCACCACGCCGGCCCCGCGCAGCACCCGCAGGTGCTGGGAGACCAGCGGCTGGGGCGCGCCGAGCTTCTCGACCAGCTCGTGCACACAGCGCTCGCCCTCGGCCAGCTCGCTCACGATGGCGAGCCGGATCGGGGCCGAGAGGGCGCGCAGCAGCTCACCCGCGCCCTCGAAGGCGTCGTACCCGTTGGTGCCGGTCACCCCGTAACGATAACCACTGCCGGTTGCGCCGGCCTCATCCGAGCAGCACCTCGTGCTCGGCCGGCTCGACCGCGGGCGTGGCCGGCGCCGACCGGCCCCGCCGTAGCGCCCGCACGCCGGCCGCCAGCAACGCCACCACCAGGAACGAGCCGATCGCCACCAGCACCACCGAGGCGCCGGGCGCGGTGTTCGCGGTGGCCGCCACCCAGACCCCGGCCCCGGCGGCGAACAGGCCCAACGCCATGGCCGCGGTCATGGTGGACCGGAAGCCGCGCGTCACCTGCTGGGCGGCGGCCACCGGCACCACCATCAGCGCGCTGATCAGCAGCACCCCCACCGCCCGCATGGCGATGGTCACCGTCACCGCGGTGCCGACCGCGATGAGCAGGTTCAGCGTCCGTACCGGCAGGCCGGAGACCCGCGCGTACTCCTCGTCGTGGCAGACCGCGAACAGCGCCGGGCGCAGCGCCAGCATGGTCACCAGCAGCACCGCGCCGAGCACCCCGATGGTGACCAGATCGCCCGGCGACGTCGTGGTCAACGACCCGAAGAGGTACGCGTTGAGCGACCCGCTGCTGGCGTCGGAGAGCCCGACAAGCATCACGCCGCCGGCGATCCCGCCGTAGAAGAGCAGCGCCAGCGCGAGGTCGCCGGAGGTGCGCCCGTACGCGCGGACCAGCTCGATGACCACCGCGCCGAGCGTCGCGGCGAGCACCGCCACCAGCACCGGGGAGCGGTTGAGCAGCAGCCCGGCGCCGACGCCGGTGAGCGCCACGTGGCCGATGCCGTCGCCGATCAGCGCCAGCCGGCGCTGCACCAGGTAGATGCCGAGCGCCGGCGCGGCCAGCCCGATGACAAGCGCGCCGACCAGCGCGCGGAGCATGAAGTCGTACTGGAAGAGGTCCATCTCAGATGCCCGTCCAGAGCCCGGCGGGCTCCTCGTCGCAGTGCGGGTGCACGTGCTCGTGGTCCGGGTCGGCGTGGTGGCCGGCCGGCTCGGGCACCGCGCCGTCGTGGGCGATCCCGCCCTGGTGCACCACCACGGCCCGGCTGATCAGCGGGCGCAGCGGCCCCAACTCGTGGGCGACCAGCAGCACCGTGCCGCCGCCGTCGCGGAACGCGCGCAGCGCCCCGGCGAACGCCTCCTGGCTGGCCGCGTCCACCCCGGCGGTCGGCTCGTCGAGCACCAGCAGCTCCGGCCCGCCGGCCAGCGCCCGGGCGATCAGGACGCGCTGCTGCTGGCCGCCGGAGAGGGTGGCCACCGGATCGCCGGCCCGGTCGGCGAGCCCGACCGCGCGCAGCGCCTCCGCCACCGCCTCCCGGTCGGCCCGCCCGGCCGGCCGGAGCACGCCCCGGCGGGCCAGCCGCCCGGACGCCACCACCTCGCCCACCGTGGCGGGCACCCCGCCGCCGGCGCCGAGCCGCTGCGGGACGTACCCGACGCGGTGCCACTGCCGGAAGCGGCGCTGCGGCGTGCCGAACAGGGTGACCGACCCGGCGCCGAGCGGCACCAGCCCGAGCGCGGCGCGGACCAGCGTCGACTTGCCGGAGCCGTTGGCGCCGAGCACGGCGACCACCTCGCCGACGGTCAACGTCAGTGAGACGTCGCGCAGCACCGGCCGGCCGTCGTAGCCGACGGTGGCGTGCGCGATCTCGAGCACGGGTGAGGTCATGAGCAGTCCAGGGCGGTTCGCAGGGTCTGGAGGTTGGCGCGCATCGCGGTGAGGTAGTCGCCCTGGGCGGGTGGGCCCTCGATCGGGTCCAGGACCGCCGTCCTCGCCCCGACCGTCCGGGCGATGGTCTCGGCGACCTTCGGGCTGACCAGCGTCTCGAAGAAGATCGTGCCGGCCCGGTGCTCCCGGGCCTCCTTCGCCACCTCGGCGAGCCGCTGCGGGGCGGGCTCGGACTCCGGGGTGAGCCCGGTGAGGCCGATCTGCTCCAGCTCGTAGTGCTCGGCCAGGTAGCCGAAGGCGGTGTGGCTGGTCACGATCTCCCGGCGCTGGCAGGTGCGCAGGCCCTCGGCGTACTCGGCGTCGAGCTTCGTCAGCTCGGCGCGCAACGCGCCGGCGCGGGTGGTGTAGTCGGCGGCGTGGTCCGGGTCGGCCCGGCCCAGGCGTTCCGCGAGCCGGTCGCCGACGGTGGCCAGCCGGGTCGGGTCGAGCCAGAGGTGCGGGTCCCTGCCGCCGCTGCCCTCCTCGTGCCCGGCCTCGCCCTCGTGCTCGTGGCCGCCGGCGGCGGCGTCGAGCAGCGGGGCCACCCCGGCCACGTCGAACGCCCGGTCGCCGCCGTTCTGCTCGACCGCCTCGTCCACGGCCGGCTGGAAGCCGGTCAGGTAGACGATCAGCTCGGCGTCGACCACCTGGCCGACCTGGCGGGGGTTGAGCTCCAGGTCGTGCGGCTCCGCGCCGGGCCTGGTGAGGTTGCTGACCGCGACCCGGTCGCCGCCGATCCGCTCGGCGAGGAACTGGAGCGGGTAGAACGCGGCCACCACGTCGACCTTGTCCGGGTCGCTTCCCCGGCCGCCGTCCGAGCAGGCGGCGACGCCGCCCAGGGCGAGCAGGGCGGCGGTGGCGGCGGCCAAGGCGCGGGCGGCGGTCATGGGACCAACTGTCCGCGACAACGAAAACTATTGTCAAAAACGCATGCTTGCATGTCAGCGCAGGCCAGCTCCGCCGGAGCGGCTCAGCCGACCATCAACTTGGCCAGCGCCACCGCGATCAGCAGGGTGAGCATCAGCAGCCGGATCACCCGGGTCGCCGGCGCCTGCACCGCCCAGGTGACCGACATCAACCAGACCAACCCGGCCGCCAGCGCCAGCAACAGGACGCCGCCGGCCGGACCGGGCGCGAAGAGGCCGACCAGCACCAGCACCAGCGCGGCGAGGAACACCGTCGTCGGGTTGAGCCGGGCCAACCGGGACAGCACGGGACTCTGCGTACGCTGCATGCCACAAACTCTACGAGGAGGAACGCCGTGCTGGTCACCAACCGGTTCGTGGTGGACGCCGAAACGGCGGACGAGTTCACCCGGGAGGCGCACGCGGCGCTGGCCGCGCTCGCCGCCCGCCCCGGCTACCTGCGCGGCGAGCTGCTGCGGGCGCTCGACGACCCGGCACACTGGTGCCTGCTCACCGAGTGGGAGTCGGTCGGGGCCTATCGGCGGGCGCTGGGCGGATTCGACGTAAAGGTCACCGCGGTGCCGCTGCTCGCCCGATCGGTGGACGAGCCGTCGGCGTACGAGACGCTCGCCAACGCCGCACCGCAGGGCGAGATCGTCGTCGTCGCCAGCGATCGTGCCGCAGGTCCTTACCGCTGAGTCCCGGGGCACTACCCTGGCGCGTATGACCGCTCCCGGACCGGCCGCACCACCCCCGCCACCCGTGCCGCCCGGCGCACCGCCGGCGGACCCGGGCGTACCCGCGCCGCCGGCCGGTCCCGGAGTCGCGCCGCCGTTCGCCGCCCCGCCCACCGAGGGCGGACGGGCCCGGCTCTGGCTCGGCCTCGGCGTCGGCGCGCTGGCCCTGCTGCTCTGCTGCGGCGGGGGCGGCGCGGCGATCGTCGGCTTGGCCGTGAGCAACGTGCAGGCGGTCGGGGAGCAGGGCCGGGCGGTCACCGACGACTACTACCAGGCACTGGTCGCTCGGGAGTGGTCAAAGGCGTACGACCGGCTCTGCGACGACGCCCGGCGGCGCGAGTCCCGGCCGGAGTTCGCCCAGCGGGCGGCCACCGAGCCACAGATCTCCGGCTACCGGGTGGGCAAGGTCGACACCGCCTCGCTGACCGTGCCGGTGGACGTCACGCTGGCCGGCGGCCGGCGGGAGGCGCAGACCGTGACGCTGGCCCCCGACCGGCAGACGGGCGGCATGGAGGTCTGCGGGGTGAGCTGACCGGGCCCCCGGTATTCTGCTGGGCTCGGGGCCGAGGCGGTCGTACCGTTGTCCCGAACAGCCCGAACCATCCATCTCAACCGCGCCGACCGCCAGCCGGCGTAGGAGGAAACATGCCAGCCGACCGTATCGACGCCGTCGTCAGCCTCGCCAAGCGCCGGGGCTTCGTCTTCCCCTCCAGCGAGATCTACGGGGGCACCCGGTCGGCGTGGGACTACGGTCCGCTCGGCGTCGAGCTGAAGGAGAACGTCCGCCGGCAGTGGTGGAAGACCATGGTCCAGCAGCGTGACGACGTCGTCGGCCTCGACTCCGCGGTCATCCTGGCCCGCAAGGTCTGGGAGGCCAGCGGTCACATCGCCGAGTTCGTCGACCCGCTGACCGAGTGCCAGTCCTGCCACAAGCGGTTCCGCGCCGACCACCTGGAAGAGGCGTACGAGGCCAAGCACGGCAAGCCGCTCACCTCGCTGACGGAGCTGAACTGCCCCAACTGCGGCAACAAGGGCACCTTCACCGAGCCGAAGATGTTCAACGGCCTGATGAAGACCTACCTGGGCCCGGTGGAGAGCGACGAGGGCATGCACTACCTGCGCCCGGAGACCGCCCAGGGCATCTTCGTCAACTACAAGAACGTGGAGACGGTCGCCCGCAAGAAGCCGCCGTTCGGCATCGCGCAGACCGGCAAGTCGTTCCGCAACGAGATCACCCCGGGCAACTTCATCTTCCGTACGCGTGAGTTCGAGCAGATGGAGATGGAGTTCTTCGTCGAGCCGGGCACCGACGAGCAGTGGCACGAATACTGGCTCTCCGAGCGCTGGAACTGGTATCTCGACCTCGGCCTGTCCGAGGAGAACCTGCGCTTCTACGAGCACCCCAAGGAGAAGCTCTCCCACTACTCGAAGCGCACCGTCGACATCGAGTACAAGTTCCAGTTCGGCGGCACCGAGTTCGCCGAGCTGGAGGGCATCGCCAACCGCACCGACTTCGACCTGTCCACGCACAGCAAGCACTCCGGCGTCGACCTGTCGTACTTCGACCAGGCCAAGGGCGAGCGCTGGATGCCGTACGTGATCGAGCCGGCCGCCGGCCTCACCCGCGCGGTGCTGGCGTTCCTGCTGGAGGCGTACGACGAGGACGAGGCGCCGAACACCAAGGGCGGCGTGGACAAGCGCACCGTCATGCGCTTCGACCCGCGGCTGGCCCCGGTCAAGGTGGCGGTGCTGCCGCTGTCCCGCAACGAGGCGCTCTCGCCCAAGGCCAAGCAGCTCGCCGCCGACCTGCGCAAGCGCTGGGTGGTCGAGTTCGACGACTCGCAGGCCATCGGCCGCCGCTACCGCCGGCAGGACGAGATCGGCACCCCGTTCTGCGTCACGGTCGACTTCGACACGCTCGACGACAACGCGGTGACCGTCCGGAACCGGGACACCATGGCCCAGGAGCGCGTCGCCCTGGACCAGGTGGAGCGCTACCTGATCGAGCGCCTTCCCGGCTGCTGAGCAGGTAAGCAGGGGCCCCTTCTTGACCTCTCCGGTCGAGAAGGGGCCCCTTCTCACACCCGTCACGAGGGCGGCTCGGCGCGTACGTCGAGGGTGGCGGCGAGGCCGCGCCGCGACTCGTACGCCTCCTCGACCGTCCGCCGCACCAGCGCCGGGCCCCCGGCCACCCGGCCTGATCTGTGATATGCGCCGTGTCAACAGGGGGCCCCGCCTATGCAGAAGGCGTTGACAGGGGGCCCCTCCTTACACTTGGGCGGTGGATGCGCTGAAGATCGGGCCGCACGAGGTGTGGCCGCCGGTGGTGCTCGCGCCGATGGCCGGGATCACCAACGTCGGCTTCCGGCGACTCTGCCGCGAGCAGGGCGGCGGCATCTACGTCTGCGAGATGATCACCACTCGGGCGCTTGTCGAGCGGAACCCGAAGACGTTGCGCATGATCGCGTTCGGCGCCGAGGAGCACCCCCGCAGCCTCCAGCTCTACGGCACCGACCCGGAGATCACCGCCGCCGCCGTGCGGATCGTGGTCGAGCGGGACCTCGCCGACCACATCGACCTGAACTTCGGCTGCCCGGTCCCCAAGGTCACCCGCCGGGGCGGCGGCTCGGCGCTGCCGTGGCGGCGTCGGCTCTTCGCCCGGCTGGTCCGGGCCGCGGTGGACGCCGCGTCACCGGCCGGGGTGCCGGTCACGGTCAAGATGCGCAAGGGCATCGACGACGACCACCTGACGTACGTCGAGGCCGGGCTGGCCGCCCAGGACGCGGGCGTCGCGGCGGTCGCCCTGCACGGGCGTACGGCGGCGCAGCGCTACTCGGGCACCGCCGACTGGGATGCCATCGCCACGCTCAAGGCGGCCCTCGACGTGCCGGTGCTCGGCAACGGCGACATCTGGGAGGGCGAGGACGCGCTCCGGATGGTCGCCCACACCGGGGTGGACGGCGTGGTGGTGGGGCGCGGCTGCCTGGGCCGGCCGTGGCTCTTCGCCGACCTGGAGGCCGCGTTCGACGGTCGCACCGATCGGCGGCTGCCCACCCTCGGCGAGGTGGCGGCGACCATGCGGCGGCATGCCGAGTTGCTGGTGGAACAGTTCGTGGCCGGGGCCCGCAATCCGGCCCGGGGCGAGCGGGACGGCTGCACCGACTTCCGCAAGCACGTGGCCTGGTACCTGAAGGGTTTCCCGATCGGCAGCGAACTGCGTCGCGCGCTCGCCATGATCGACAGCCTGGCCCAGCTCGACGACCTGCTCGGCAAGCTCGATCCGGCCGTGCCGTTTCCGGTCGAGACGCTCGGCCAGCCGCGGGGCCGCACCAACTCCCCGGGCAAGGTCTTCCTGCCCGACGGCTGGCTGGCCAGCCGCGACGACGACACCCCGCCGGACGGCGCCGAGCTGGACGACTCGGGCGGCTGATCGGGGTAACGCGAAAGGGCCCGACCCCTCGCGGGGGTCGGGCCCTTTGTCGCTCCGGGTCAGGAGGTGCTGTAGCCGCGGGTGGCGATCCAGTCGGCCAGGTCGTCGACGCTCATCCGGTAGGAGGCCATGTTCGGGTCGGCGCTGTCGGCGATGGTCACGACCTTGCCGTCGTCGCGGTAGCCGATGACGCTGATGTAGTGCCCGCCCTCGAAGGAGTGGGTGTTGCCGTCGGTGTCGGTGGCGGTGCCGGCGATGTTGGCCACGACCGCCCGACCGTTGTCGACGGTCTTGACGATGTCGGCGCGCAGCTTCTCGGTCTGCTTCTCATCCGCCGTCGAGCTGCGGATCTCGACCGAGCGGTAGGCGTCCTTGGCGCCGGTCTCCTTGTTCAGCACCGGGGTGATGTCGTTGATCGAGTTGGTGCCGGACTCGGTGGTGCCCATCTCCTTGGCCATCGCGGCCACGTCGATGTTCTTGCCCTGCACGCTGAGCGCGTTGCGGGCCGCGGCCGGGCCGCAGAAGTAGAAGTTGGGCTGCGCCTCGTAGCGCACGCCCAGCTCGCGCTCGCCGGGCCCGCGCCGGTCGGCCTGGACCTGGACGGCGCGCTCGGCCGGGGTGGCCTGGGCGGCGATGGCGGGGCCGGCGATGCCACCGGCGGTGGCGGCGATACCGGCGACGGTCAGTGCGGTCTTGCGGATCAGATCGGTACGCATGATGCGACTCCTCTGCGTTCGGGGTGTGCGGCACGGGGTGCCGCGGGGGTGGTCTGCGCCGGCCGGCGGTCGGCGGTGGCGACCTGCTCGGCGGCTCGGGGGTGTAACCACCGGGCGGGGTCCGGCATTCCGGGGCCGGCGCTCCGCGGCGGGCTCCCGGGGGGTGAGCCATGTTCAACGCCCGGGGGTGGGGAGGGATTCCGGTCGGGCCACATCGGCGAGGCCGACCGATCGGGACGCGGCGGACATCCCTCGCGTCCAGGCGCCGCGCGCCACGCTCGAGCCCGACGAAACCTGACGAACACCCCGATCCGGTACGGAGCAGCCGGTTTCCGACTCCCGGGCGATCATGAAGTTGACGGCTTGCGGGCGTGTCGATTACCCGGCAGGTAAGGCGCGGACCCGGCGATCCTTGGCCGCCGGCGTTACCCGGGGGGTGATCGACACGACGGCGCCGTACCGGGCAGGGTGGTGTCGACGACCCAGCACGGGAGACGGGGAACCGATGTCCACGTACCGCGCCCCGGCGCCGCCGGACCTGCCGTGACCGCCGCGACGCACCCGGCCGGCGCCGCCTCCGCCGGCGAGTCCCTGCGCCGGTGGCGGGAGCTGCGCCGGCTCAGCCAACTGGAGCTGTCCATCCGGGCGGAGGTCTCGACCCGGCACCTGAGCTTCGTCGAGACCGGGCGCTCCCGGCCCAGCCGGGAGATGGTGCTGCGGCTGGCCGATCCGCTCGACCTGCCGTTGCGCGAACGCAACCGGCTGTTGCTGGCGGCCGGCTACGCCCCGGCGTACCCGGAGACGCCGCTGGCCGCGCCGCGGCTGGCCGCGGTCCGCGCGGCGGTCCGCCGGGTGCTGGCCGGGCACGAGCCCTACCCGGCGGCCGTGATCGACCGGGGGTGGCATCTGGTGGACGCCAACGACAGCCTGACGGTGCTCACCGAGCGGGTGGCGCCCGGCCTGCTGGCCGGCCGGGTGAACGTGCTGCGGGTCAGCCTGCACCCGGAGGGCCTGGCCCCGCACATCGTCAACCTCGCCGAGTGGCGGGGGCACCTGCTGCACCGGCTGAATCGGCAGGTGGAGCTGACCGGCGACGAGGAACTTGCGGCGCTGGAGGAGGAGCTGCGCGGCTATCCGGGCGACGGCCGGGACCGGTCCGCGGAACCGTCCGGCCCGGACGAGATCATGGTGCCGCTCCGGCTGCGGCACGACGGCGGGGAGCTGTGCTTCCTCAGCACCGTCGCGACCTTCGGCACGCCGCTGGACGTCACGGTGGCGGAGCTGTCCATCGAGTCGTTCTACCCGGCCGACGAGCGGACCGCCGCCGTGCTCCGGGAACGCGCCCGGAGCTGACGGCGCCGGCGTGTCACGCCGGGGCGGCTCAGGCCAGCACGGCGGCGGCGACGGTGTCGACGTACCAGCGTTCGTACCGCTCGACCGGCCAGCCGCGTTGCCGCACCAGCCAGTCGTAGTTGCGGAAGTCCATCGCCAGCCACAGCACGTCGGCGACGCTGTCGACGTCGTGGTCGGGGCGCACCGAGCCGGTGGCGACGAGTTCGCCGGCGAACATCGCCATGCCCCGCCGGCGTTCCTCGACGTTCTTGCGCCAGATGGCGGCCGCGTCGGGGTCGGCGCTGGCGGCGCCGGTGAGGGCGATCATCATGTCGACCTGCCGGGCCTGGATCGCGCTGAGGTGCCGGGCGTAGCGGCCCAGCTTCGCCCGGGCGTCGGGCAGCGCCCGGATCTCCGCGACGAACGGCCGGTCGGGCAGCGCGGTCGATTCGTCGTCGCCGGCGATTGTCACGTCGACGAGCGCGGAGAGCAGGTGCCGCTTGTTACCGAAGACCGCGTACACGGTCTGGACGGCCACGCCGGCCTCGGCGGCGACCGCGGTCAGCGGGGTGGCCGCGTAGCCCGGGTCGACGAACAGCTTGCCGGCCGCGTCGAGGATCGCCCGCCGAGTCTGTCGGGCCTGCTCCTGGCGTCTTGTCGACTCGTACCTCCTCTTGACACCCACGGCGGGAGTGTAGTCCTCTATTGGATAGAGTCTTACTCTATCGGAAAGAGTTGATGATCATGCCATTCGGTGTCGTCCAGGAGATGCCCGGCGTCAGTGAGCGCGAATACCGGCTGGTCGAGCGGCATCTCGGCCCGGACCGTCCGCCGGGCCTGCTCGCCCACGTCGCCGGGCCGGTCGAGGGCGGCTGGCGCATCATCAACATCTGGCAGGACGAGGCCGCGTTCCGGCGCTTCCAGTCCGAGCGGCTCGTCCGCGCGGCCGGCCTGGCGGCTCAGGACGACGGGTTCGACGCGAGCAAGGCCGCTGGCTTCCGGTCCCTGACGGTCGACGGCACCGAGATGCCGTTCTGATGGCGGACCCGGTCGGCCTGCGGGCTCGCAACGCCACGTTCTGGACGGGGGCGGCGCCGGGCTGGGTACGCCACGCCGACCGCCAGGACCAGCTCGGTCGACCCCTCGGCGCGGTGGCGCTGGACTGGCTGCGCCCACTCCCGGGCGAGCGGATCCTCGACGTCGGTTGCGGCTGTGGCGGCACCACCGCCGACCTGGCGGCGGCGGTCGGTCCGGCCGGGGAGGCCGTCGGCCTCGACCTGTCCGCCGAGATGCTGGCCGCCGCCGGTGCGCGCTTCCCCCGCGACCGCCATCCCCACCTGCGGTTCGTGGCGGCCGACCTGGACGCCCTGGACGCCGTACCGGGCGCGCCGTTCGACGCGGTCCACTCCCGGATGGCCCTGATGCTGCTCGCCGACCCGGTCACCGCGTGCCGCACCCTGCGGCGGGCGCTGCGTCCCGGCGGCCGGCTGGCGGCGACCGTCTTCCGGGACGGTCGTACGACTCCGTGGCTGACCGCGGCGGTGCTCGGCGCCGCCCCGCACGTCGGGGCGCTGCCGCCGCTGCCGGTCGGCGACGAGCCGGGGCCGTTCGCGCTCGCCGACCCGGCGCGGGCCCGCCGGGTCCTGGCCGAGGCCGGGTTCGACGACGTCACCGTCGACGCCCACGACGTCACCCTGACCGCGCCCGACGACCCGGACACCGTCGCCGACTGGCTGATCGAGGTCGGCCCGGCCGGGGCCGCGTACCGGGCTGCCGGGCCGTCGCGACAGGCGGCGGCGCGGGCCGGGGTGGCCGCACTGCTCGCCCGGTTCCGCGAGCCCGGGACCGGCTACCGGCTGCCCGCCGGGCTCCTGCTGCTCACCGGACGGGCGCCGGCATGACGCCCGCTCCACCATCCCACCCACCACGTCAGGACGGTCAGCACATGGCATCGGTCAGGTACGCCGCGCTCGTCACCTCGATGGTCGCGCTCGGCATCGCATCGTTGGTCGGCTGCGCCGACGTCGACGACCCGTCCGGCGGCGTCGCGCCGAGCCGGATGGCAACACCGGACGCCACCGCGCCGAGCCCGACGGCCACCGAGGTGCCGTGCGACGCGGTCGCCGACACGGTCAGCCGGCACCTCCGGTCGGATCAGGTCCGGGCGGTGACCGTGGAGGGGCAGTGCACCACGGTCGTGGTCGCCACCACACTGGGCGACCGGGACGCCGACCCGGCCCGCCAGCTCTGCGACCGGGCGGGCGAGGTGGCCTACTCCGGCGACGTCAACTCGGTCCGGGTGCTCAGCGGGTCGGGCAGCGAGCTGGCCAACGGCATCACCGGGATGAGGTGCCTGACCTGACGTCGGCGGGTTCCTCCCGACCTCACCCCAGCGGCGCGCGGTCGTGCTCGGGCCGGTCGGCCGGGCCGCGCTGCGATGGTGGCGTCGCCGGCCAGGGGATCTCGGGGGCGGGGTGGAAGGTGATCCCGGCGGCGGTCCAGCGCGGGCCGTGGCCGGCGAGCCGCTCCCGGAACCCGACCCAGTCGTGCGTCGCGCGGGGCGACCAGCCCAGCTCGGCGATCGCGGGCAGGCGCGGGAAGAGCATGAACTCGACCTCGGCGCGGGTGGTGACCGACTCGGTCCACAGCGGCGCCTCCACGCCCAGCACGGCCTCGGCCGGTACGCCGTCGACGTGCGCGCCGGGGTCCCAGTCGTACGCCCGGCGCACGTCGACGAGACCGGCCCAGTCGTGCCCGATCGGGGTGTCCGGGGCGTACTTCATGTCCAGGTAGGCACGGTTGCCGGGGGAGAGGATGAGCCGGGCGCCCCGCCGTACCGCATCGGCCGTCTCGGGGTCGTCGCCGTTCGTGCCCCACCACTGGAGGACGCGCCCGTCGACGTGCCCGGCCGGGGCGAGCTGGTGCCAGCCGACGACCGTCTTCCCGGTGGCCGCGACCAGCGCCTGGGCCCGCTCGACGAAGGCGCGGTAGCTCTCGGCCGGCACCTTGAACGCCTCGTCGCCGCCGAGGTGCAGCCACGGGCCGGGGGTCAGCGCGGCCACCTCGCCGACGACGTCGGCGACGAAGGCGTACGTCCGCTCGTCGGCCGGGTCGAGGTAGCTGAACCCGACGTCGGTGCCGGTGTAGGGCGGCGGCGCGGTCTTGCCGGGCGCCAGTTCGGGGTACGCGACAAGCGCCGCGTTGGTGTGCCCCGGCAGGTCGATCTCGGGCACCACGGTCACGTGGCGGCGGGCGGCGTACGCGACGATCCGCCGGTAGTCGTCCCGGGTGTACCAGCCGCCCGGCGCGCCGCCGACCGCGGTGGCGCCGCCGACCTCGGCGAGCCGGGGCCAGGAGTCGACGGCGATCCGCCAGCCCTGGTCGTCGGTGAGGTGCAGGTGCAGGTGGTTGAGCTTGTAGCGGGCCAGGTGGTCGACCATGCGCAGCACGTCGTCGACGCCGAAGAAGTGCCGGGCGACGTCGAGCATGGCGCCCCGGTAGGCGAAGCGTGGCCGGTCGACGACGGTGCCGCCGGGAATCGCCCAGCGGTCCGTGACCGGGGCGGCGCTCTCGATCGCCGCCGGCAGGAGCTGCCGCAGCGTCTGCGCGCCGTGGAACAGCCCGGCCGGGGTGGCGGCGGTGATCCGGACGCCGTCGCCGGTGACGTCGAGACGGTAGCCCTCGTCGCCGGGCGTTTCGTCCCCGACGGGTCCGCCGTCGCCCGGGGAGCCGGCGACCGGCGCGCCGGGGGCGGCGTCGGCCGCCGACAGGGTGAGCGTCAACCGGCCGTCGGCCGCGTCGGCCGCGTCGGCCGTGTCGGTCACCGGGAGCGGGAAGCCGGTGGCCGGGCGCAGCCAGCCGGCGAGCTGATCGGCGACGTCCCGGCCGGCGGCGTCGACCCGGATCGCCGCGTCCGGCGGCAGCGTGAAGTCGCCCGTCGGGTCGGGCCGGACCTGCTCGGGCGCCGGCACCACGTCGCCGAGGCGGACCGGCGCGGGCGGGGCGAGCAGGTCGGCGGCCCGGCCGGCGGCGACGCGGGCCAGCTCGGCGGCGGTCGGCGACACGCCGGGCAGGCGGTCGGTCGACGTCGGGCGGGGGAGGGCCGGGTCCGGCCCGGTCTCGGGTGCGGCGGGGTTGGTCGGCACGGCGATGGCTCCGAGGGGTGTATTCGTGCGGGATATGGCAAAGGTCAGGTTCGGCGATATCCAGTGCCGTCAAGAGTACGAGGGGAATCGGAATTGCGTGATCCTGCGCGTGGAAGCGTTCCCAACAACCCGTACGGACGCGGGCAGTGGTGACTGTTGTGCCGATTGTCACCGAACGGTCCCAGGCCCCGCGAAGTTCGCTTAACCTTCGCCCACCGATCGCTGACGAGCCGGGATTACCGGTGGTCGCTCCCGGGGTATGTCCGAACTGAACCTTCGTTAAGTGTCAATGGCGCGCGTGGGAGGCTCTGGTGGCAGCGCAAGAGGAAACGGTCGAGCACAAGTACGTCTACGACTTCGCCGAGGGCAACAGGGACCTCAAGGACCTGCTGGGTGGCAAGGGCGCCAACCTGGCCGAGATGACCAACCTCGGCCTGCCCGTCCCACCGGGTTTCACCATCACCACCGAGGCGTGCCAGGCGTACCTGACGACCGGGCGCGAGCCGGACGGGCTGGCCGGGCAGATCGAGGCGCACCTGGAGGCCCTGGAACGCGAGATGGGCCGCCGGCTCGGCGACCCGGACGACCCGCTGCTGGTCTCGGTACGCTCCGGCGCCAAGTTCTCCATGCCCGGCATGATGGAGACCGTCCTCAACGTCGGCCTCAACGACCGCAGCGTCATCGGTCTGAGCAGCCAAGCTGGGGGGAACGACAGGTTCGCCTGGGACTCCTACCGCCGGCTGATCCAGATGTTCGGCAAGACCGTCTGCGAGGTGCCCGGCGAGGAGTTCGAGCACGCGCTCGACGAGGTCAAGCACGCCAAGGGCACGCACGACGACCTCGACCTGGACGCCGACGACCTGCGCGGGCTGGTCGACGCGTACAAGAAGATCTTCGCCAAGCACACCGGGCGCGAGTTCCCGCAGGAGCCGCGGGAGCAGCTCGACCTGGCCATCCGCGCGGTCTTCGAGTCGTGGAACGCGGAGCGGGCGGTGCTCTACCGCCGGCAGGAGCGCATCCCGGCCGACCTGGGCACCGCGGTCAACGTGGTCACCATGGTCTTCGGCAACCTCGGGCCCGACTCCGGCACCGGCGTCGCGTTCACCCGCGACCCGGGCAGCGGCGCGCAGGGCATCTACGGCGACTACCTGGCCAACGCCCAGGGCGAGGACGTGGTGGCCGGCATCCGCAACACCGTGCCGTTGCAGGAGCTGGAGCAGCTCGACAAGACCTCCTACGACGAGCTGCTCGGCATCATGGCCCGGCTGGAGGAGCACTACAAGGACCTCTGCGACATCGAGTTCACCATCGAGCGCGGCAAGCTCTGGATGCTGCAGACCCGGGTCGGCAAGCGCACCGCCGCCGCCGCGTTCGTCATCGCCGGCCAACTCGTCGACGAGGGCCTGATCGACCTGGACGAGGCGCTGCACCGGGTGAACGGTGCGCAGCTCGCCCAGTTGATGTTCCCGCGCTTCCAGCTCGACCACGAGTTCCAGCCGGTGGCCCGGGGCATCGGCGCGTCGCCGGGCGCCGCGTCCGGCAAGGTGGTCTTCACCTCGGCCCGCGCCGTCGAACTGGCCGCCGAGGGCGAGTCGGTGATCCTGGTCCGCCGGGAGACCAACCCGGACGACCTCAGCGGCATGATCGCGTCCAAGGGCATCCTCACCTCGCGCGGCGGTAAGACAAGCCACGCCGCCGTGGTGGCCCGCGGCATGGGCAAGACCTGCGTCTCCGGCGCCGACGAGATCGACGTGAACGTGCCAGCGAAGAAGTTCACCGTGGCCGGGCAGACCGTCAACGAGGGTGACGTGGTCTCCATCGACGGCACCACCGGCAAGGTCTACCTCGGCGAGGTGCCGGTCATGCCGTCCGAGGTGGTGCAGTACTTCGAGGGCAGCCTCGACCCGGAGCACATCGACAACCCGCTGGTCCGGGCCGTACACCGGATCATGACGCACGCCGACGCCACGCGGCGGCTGCTGGTCCGGACGAACGCCGACACCGGCGCGGACGCGGCCCGGGCTCGGCGCTTCGGCGCCGAGGGCATCGGCCTGTGCCGCACCGAGCACATGTTCCTCGGCGACCGCCGGGAACTGGTCGAGCGGCTCATCCTCGCCTCCGGCGCGCGGGAGCGGGAGGACGCGCTCGCCGCGCTGCTGCCGCTGCAGCGGGCCGACTTCGTGGAGATCTTCCGGGAGATGGACGGCCTGCCGGTCACCGTGCGGCTGATCGACCCGCCGCTGCACGAGTTCCTGCCCCCGCTGGAGCAGCTCGCGGTGAACGTCGCGGTCGCCCAGGAACGCGGCGAGGACGTGGCCAAGGAGGAGGCGCTGCTCTCCGCCGTGCGGCGGATGCACGAGGAGAACCCGATGCTGGGCCTGCGCGGGGTCCGGCTCGGCCTGGTCATCCCGGGCCTGTTCGCGATGCAGGTCCGCGCGATCGCCGAGGCCGCCGTCGCGGTCGCCCGGGACGGCGGTTCGGCCCGCCCGGAGATCATGGTGCCGCTGGTCGGCGCCGTGCAGGAGCTGGAGACGGTACGCGCCGAGGCCGAGAAGATCATCGCCGAGGTGGTCGGGGACAGCGGTGTCGACGTGCTGATCGGCACGATGATCGAGGTGCCCCGGGCGGCGCTCACCGCCGGGCAGATCGCCGAGGCGGCCGAGTTCTTCTCCTTCGGCACCAACGACCTGACCCAGATGGCCTGGGGCTTCTCCCGCGACGACGTGGAGGGCGCGTTCTTCTGGCGTTACCTGGAGCTGGGCATCTTCGGCATCTCGCCGTTCGAGTCGATCGACGCCGACGGCGTCGGCCGGCTGGTCCGGATCGCCGCCGAGGAGGGCCGGGCGGCCCGGCCCGGGCTGAAGCTCGGCGTCTGCGGCGAGCACGGCGGCGACCCGGACTCGGTGCACTTCTTCCACTCCGTCGGGCTGGACTACGTCTCCTGCTCGCCGTTCCGGGTGCCGGTGGCCCGGCTGGAGGCCGGCCGCGCGGCGATCACCACGACCGGCTCCGACTCACGCTGAACGCGGCCGGACGGGCCGCCGGTGACCGCCGGCGGCCCGCCTGGCGCGCCGATCGCGCCACCCCGGCGTAACCTGAGCTTCCGCCACGTGTTGATCAGAAGGGGTGGCCGCATGACCGCCGTCTGGGAGAACCTGGTAGTCGACGCCCGGGATCCGTCCCGGCTCGCCCGCTGGTGGGCCGAGGCGCTGGGCTATCAGGTGATCACCGACAAGCCGGACGAGGTGGAGATCCGCCGGACCCCCGACACGCTCCCCGGCCTGGTCTTCGTCCCGGTCTCCGAGCCGAAGCAGGGGAAGAACCGGCTGCACGTCGACCTGCGCCCGGCCGACCAGGAGGCCGAGGTGGAGCGGCTGGTCGACATGGGCGCGCGGCACGTCGACATCGGGCAGGGAGACGTGGAGTGGACCGTGCTGGCCGACCCGGAGGGCAACGAGTTCTGCGTCCTCCGGGAGCGCGAGGAGTGAGCCGGGCTTGCGAGCCCCGCAGTCGCGACCTCGGCCAGCCGCGCCAGCGCAAGGAGTGAGCCGGTCCCGCGCCCGGGAGGCCGAGGATGCACGCTGACGACGCGGCCCGGCTGGTCGCCGAGGCGCCCAAGGACACCGGGTACGGCCGGTCGCCGTTCGAACGCGACCGGGCCCGGGTGCTGCACTCGGCGGGGTTCCGCCGGCTCGCCGCGAAGACCCAGGTGCACGCCGCCGGCACCGACGACTTCCTGCGTACCCGGCTGACCCACTCGCTGGAGGTGGCGCAGATCGCCCGCGAGATGGGCGCCCGGCTCGGCTGCGACCCCGACGTGGTGGACACCGCCGGGCTCGCCCACGACCTGGGTCACCCGCCGTTCGGCCACAACGGCGAGTACGCCCTGGACGAGCTGGCCGCCGCCTGCGGCGGCTTCGAGGGCAACGCGCAGACGCTGCGGGTGCTCACCCGGCTGGAGGCGAAGGTGCTCACCCCGGACGGGCGGTCCGCCGGGCTGAACCTGACCCGGGCCGCGCTGGACGCGGTCGGCAAGTATCCGTGGCCGCGCCGGCCCGGCGAGCGCAAGTTCGGCGTGTACGCCGACGACCGCCCGGTCTTCGACTGGCTGCGCGCCGGCGCCCCGCCCGGCGTCCGGCGCTGCCTGGAGGCCCAGGTGATGGACTGGGCCGACGACGTGGCGTACTCGGTGCACGACGTCGAGGACGGCATCCACGGCGGGTACGTCGACCTGCGTCCGCTGCTGGCCGAGGAGGACGAGCGGCGGGCGCTCTGCGCCGACGTGGCGTCCGCCTACTCCGGTGAGGCGCCGGAGGATCTGGGTGAGGTACTGGCCGAGCTGCTCGCCGACCCGGTGCTCGCCCCGCTCGCCACGTACGACGGCAGCCACCGGTCCCTCGCCGCCCTGAAGGCCACCACCAGCGTGCTCACCGGGCGTTTCGTGTCCACCGTGGTGGCCGCCACCGAGGCGCGCCACGGTGCCGGCCCGCACCGCCGCTACGCCGCCGACCTGGTGGTGCCGCGCCGGATCCGGGCGCAGTGCGCGCTGCTCAAGGGCATCGCCCTGCGGTACGTGATGCGCCGCCCCGGTGCCCGGGGCCACTACGACCGGCAGCGGGAACTCCTCGCCGAGCTGGTCGCCGCGCTACTCGACCGTGCCCCGGACGCGCTCGACGAGGTCTTCTCCCCGCTCTGGCGGGACGCCCCGGACGACGCCGCCCGGCTGCGCGTGGTGATCGACCAGGTGGCCTCGCTCACCGATCCGGCCGCGCTGGCCTGGCACGCCCGGCTGGTGTCGCCGAGCTGACCGCCCGCCCCGGCGGGGTCGGCGCGCGACTGAGGGTAGCCTAATTCGCATGACGGAACGCCCGAAGAAGCTCACCGCCGCCACGGTCGTCCGGACCTCGTGGCCCACCCCGCACCTGATCCGGCTCGTGCTGGGCGGCGCGGAGCTGACCGGCCTGCCGGTGGGCGCGTACACCGACCACTACCTGAAGTTCGTCTTCCCGCCGGCCGGGGTGGCCTATCCGCACCCGACCGACCTGGCCACCATCAAGCGGGAGTTCCCGGCGGCGCAGTGGCCGCGGCTGCGGTCGTACACGGTGCGGGCCTGGGACGCGGCGGCCGGTGAGCTGACCGTCGACGTGGTCCACCACGGCGACGAGGGGCTGGCCGGTCCGTGGGCGGCGGCGCTGCGCCCCGGCGACCGGGTGCTGTTCTCCGGGCCCGGCGGCGCGTACGCGCCGGACCCGGCGGCGGACTGGCACCTGCTGGCCGGGGACGAGAGCGCGCTGCCGGCGATCGCCGCCGCCCTGGAACGACTGCCGGCCGGCGCGCCGGCCCGGGTCTACGTCGAGGTGGCGGGCCCCGCCGACGAGTTGCCGCTGGCCAGCGCCGGGGCGGTCGAGCTGCGTTGGCTGCACCGGGCCGGGCGCCCGGCCGGTGAGGCGCTGGTCGAGGCGGTCCGAGCGCTGGAGTTCCTGCCCGGCCGGGTGCACGCGTTCGTGCACGGCGAGGCCGGCGCGGTCAAGGAGCTGCGCCGTCTGCTGCGGGTGGAGCGCGGCGTGCCCCGGGGTGACCTGTCCATCTCCGGCTACTGGCGTCGCGGCCTGGACGACGAGGGCTGGCGCTCCACCAAGCCGGCGTGGAACGCCGAGGTCGAGGCCGAGGAGACCGCCGCCGCCGCGACCTGACCCGGTCCTTTTCGTCGATCTTGGAGCGGTGGTACCTCCGATACCGTTTCGAATCGGACATGCTGGGCGCCACAACTCAAAGATCTGCGGCGGGACCGGTGGGACGTTTCGTCCCGCGCCGGTCGAGGGCCGCTCAGGATGGGGCCATGGCGGAAGAGGCGGGGGAACGGGCCGCGACGCAGCCGGCCGACCGGGTGGTGCTCGGGCTCGGCGTGGCCGGGGTGCTGGCCGTGGTGGTCTGGGGTGTGTTCGCGCGCGGTTCCCTGGCGTCGTTCGGCGCGGCCGGGCTGGACTGGACGATCACCACGTTCGGTTGGTTCTTCGTGGTCGCGGCCGACGCCTTCCTGGTGCTGGCGGTGGTGCTGGCCGCGTCCCGGTTCGGCCGGATCCGGCTCGGTGCCGACGACGACGAGCCGGAGTTCGACGCGCTGGCCTGGATCGCCATGATGTTCAGCGCCGGCATGGGCATCGGCCTGGTCTTCTTCGCCGTCGCCGAGCCGATTCAGCACTACGCGGCGCCGCCGCCCGCCGCCGGCGTCGACCCGCAGACCGGCGCCGCCGCCGCGGCGGCCATGCAGTACACGCTGTTCCACTGGACGCTGCACCCGTGGGGCATCTACGCGATCGCGGGGTTGGCGCTGGCCTACTCGACGTTCCGCAAGGGGCGGGGCAACCGGATCTCGTCCGCGTTCGCGCCGCTGCTGGGCGCGCGGACGGACGGCCCGATCGGTCGCGCGATCGACCTGCTGGCCGTCTTCGCCACCGTGTTCGGCACGGCGACCAGCCTCGGTCTCGGCGCGCTCCAGGTGGCGGCCGGGCTGGACCTGGTGACCGGCGTCCCGGACAGCCGGGGCGTCGAGCTGATGATCATCGGGGCGCTCACCCTGGCGTTCGTGGTCTCGGCCTTCTCCGGCCTGCACCGCGGGGTGAAGTGGCTGTCCACCACAAACGTGCTGATCGCCGTCGTGCTGATGCTGTTCGTGTTCGTGGTCGGTCCCACGGTCTACACGCTTGAGGTGTTGCCGGCCGCGGTCGGTGACTACCTGAGTGGCCTGGTGCGGATGTCGACCCGGACCGGGGCGTTCTCCGACCCGGCCTGGCTGGGTTCGTGGACGATCTTCTACTGGGCGTGGTGGATCTCCTGGGCGCCGTTCGTGGGCACGTTCATCGCCCGCATCTCGCGGGGGCGTACGGTCCGGCAGTTCCTCGTCGGGGTGCTGCTGGTGCCCAGCGGCGCGAGCGCGGTCTGGTTCGCGGTGATGGGCGGCACCGCGCTGCGGACCCAGGCCACCGGCACCCGGGACCTGGTGGCGGACGTGGGCGCCGGCTCGGAGCAGGCGCTGTTCGGGTTGCTGGACGCGCTGCCGCTGGCCACGGTGACCAGCGTGCTGGCCATGGTGCTGATCGCGCTCTACTTCGTCACCAGCGCCGACTCCGCGTCCCTGGTGCTCGGCTCGCTGAGTTCGCGGGGCGCGTTGCGGCCGCATCGTGCGGTGGTGGTGCTCTGGGGCGTGCTGATCGGCGCGGTCGCGGCGGCGTTGCTGCTGGCCGGCGGCCTGGACGCGTTGCAGCAGGCCACCATCCTGGTCGCGCTGCCGTTCGTGGTGGTGATGCTGGGCCTGGCGGTGTCCCTGGTCCGGGAGATGGCCGCCGACCCGATGCTGCGTGTGGGCACCCGGCCGCGCCGGTCCGGCCTGGCTGCCGCGGTGCGCGCGGCCCGGTCGTACGAGGAGGAGGAGCCGCCGCCGGTCACCCGCTGGCTGCACCGCCCTCGCCGCTGAGTGGTCGTACCTCGATTTGTAGTAGGAGTGCTACATTCCGGGGTATGACTGCGACCGAGTCCCTGGATACCGTCGCGCCGACCGGACCACCCGACGAGGATCTGGTCCTCGACGTCCGCGACCTGCGCATGCGTTACGGCGCCGTCGACGTGCTGCACGGTGTCGACCTCACCGCCCGGCGGGGCGAGGTGGTGGCGCTGCTCGGGCCCAACGGCGCCGGCAAGACCACCACCATCGAGATCCTGGAGGGCTTCCGGCTGCCCTCGGCCGGCACCGTCCGGGTGCTCGGCGTCGACCCGGGCCGCGGCGACGAGCGGTGGCGGGCCCGGCTCGGCGTCGTGCTCCAGTCCTGGCGCGACCACGGCAAGTGGCGGGTGCGGGAGCTGCTCGCCCACCTCGGCGACTTCTACGCGCCGTACGCGACCGACCGGATCCCACGCCCGTGGCCGGTCGACGACCTGCTGGCCACGGTGGGGCTGACCGCGCACGCCGGCACCCGGGTGGCCCGGCTCTCCGGCGGGCAACGCCGCCGGCTCGACGTGGCGGTCGGCATCGTGGGCCGGCCCGAGCTGCTCTTCCTGGACGAGCCGACGGTCGGCTTCGACCCGGCCGCCCGGCGTGAGTTCCACGAGCTGGTGCACCGCCTCACCGACCTGGACGAGACCACCATCGTGCTGACCACCCACGACCTGGCCGAGGCGGAGAAGCTGGCCGACCGGATCCTCATCCTGGCCGGCGGCCGGATCATCGCCGAGGGCTCGCCCGACCAGTTGGCCCGCCGCGTCGCCGGGGACGCCGAGGTCCGCTGGACCCGCGACGGCGAGCGCTACGTGCACGCCACCGCCGACACCACCGGCTTCCTGCGCGACCTGCTCCGCGAGCACGGCGACCGGGTGCAGGAGCTGGAGGTGCGCCGGGCCAGCCTGGAGGACGCCTACCTGGCGCTGGTGCACGAGGAGGAGACCGGGATCCGCACCGGCCGGGCCGAGCGGGTGTGGCAGCAGGAGGGAAACCGATGAACCCGACCACCAACGTGCTCCGGGCCGGGGTGCGGCGCGGCCTGATCGAGCTGCGCGCCACGTTCACCAACGGCCAGGACCTGTGGAACTACTTCTTCCCCACGGTGGTGCTGCTGGTCGCCATGTTCTTCATGCGCGGCTCGACCGTGCCGGGCACCGACTTCTCCCTCGGCGCCCGCACCCTGCCCAGCGCGCTCGGCATGGGCCTGCTCTTCGGCGGGCTGCTCGGGCTGGCCCAGCAGCTCATCGTCGACCGGGAGGACGGCACGCTGCTGCGCGCCAAGGCGATCCCGAACGGCATGCTCGGCTACCTGGTCGGCAAGCTGGTGCTGATCTCGGCGATCTCGCTGATCGGCGTGGTCCTCCAGCTCGCGCCCGGCCTGTTCTTCCTGGACGGGCTGCGGCTCGGCGACCCGGGCGCCTGGCTCACCCTGGCCTGGGTGGTGCCGATCGGGCTGGTGGCGACGCTGCCGCTGGGCGCGGTGATCGGCTCGGTGATCGAGAACCCGCGCAACATGGGCCTGGTGGTCCTGCCGATCTTCGGGCTCATCGCGCTCTCCGGCATCTTCTACCCGATCAACGGCCTGCCCGGCTGGGTGCAGGGCGTCGCCCAGGTCTTCCCGCTCTACTGGCTAGGCTTGGGCATGCGCTCGGCGCTGCTCCCGGCCGACCTGGCGGCGGTCGAGCTCGGCGGCTCCTGGCGGCACCTGGAGACGCTCGGCGTGCTCGGCGCGTGGGCGGTGCTCGGGCTGGTGCTGGCCCCGGTGGTGCTGCGCCGGATGGCCCGCCGGGAGTCCGGCTCGCGGGTCGCGGCCCGGCGGGAGCGGGCGATGCAGCGGGTCGGATGAGAGGGCGTCGATGAGTGAGACCGTGCACAACCGGATCGCGGTGCTGCGCGCCGAACGGGGTGTCTCCCGCCGGCAGCTCGCCGACGCGCTCGGGGTGCACTACCAGACCGTCGGCTACCTGGAACGCGGTGAGTTCCGGCCCAGCCTGCACCTGGCGCTGCGCATCGCGGCCTACTTCGAGGTGCCGGTCGAGGTGGTCTTCTCCATCGAGCCGTTCCCCCGGATCGGCGACGCCGCGGCCGGGGCGGGCCGCTCGGCCTGAGCCGTGGGGACGGGCGGCGTCCGCCACACGCCCGTCCCCCCGGCCACCGGATCGTCGGTCCGGCAGGGCAGGATGTACGCCGAGGAGGTGGCGGCCATGGCGGGGCGGATCCGGGACGAGGACATCGCGCTGGTCCGCGAGCGCACCGCCATCGCGGACGTGATCTCCGAGGTGGTGACGCTCAAGTCGGCCGGTGGCGGCAACCTCAAGGGGCTCTGCCCGTTCCACGACGAGAAGAGCCCCTCGTTCAACGTCTCGCCCGCCCGCAACGTGTTCTACTGCTTCGGCTGCGGGGTCGGCGGCGACGCGATCAAGTTCCTGATGGACGCCGAGCACCTCGGGTTCGTCGAGTCGGTCGAGAGTCTCGCCGCCCGCGCCGGCATTCAACTGCGCTACGTCGAGGACGACCGGTCGACGCCGCGCGCCCGGCCGCAGCAGGGCCAGCGGCAGCGGCTGGTGGCCGCGCACGCCGCCGCCGTCGAGTTCTACCGCGCCCAGCTCACCACCGCCGGCGCCCGGCCGGCCCGGGAGTTCCTCGCCCGGCGCGGCTTCGACCGGGCCGCCGCCGAGCGCTACGGCTGCGGCTTCGCCCCGGACGGCTGGGACCTGCTCACCAAGCATCTGCGCCAGCAGGGCTTCAGCCACGACGAGCTGGTCACCGGCGGCCTGTCCCGCCCGGCCCGGTCGGGCTCGCTGATCGACCGGTTCCGCCGCCGGCTGATGTGGCCCATCCGGGACATCACCGGCGACGTGATCGGCTTCGGCGCCCGCAAGATCTTCGACGACGACGACGGTCCGAAATACCTCAACACCCCCGAGACGCCGATCTACAAGAAGTCGCACGTCCTCTACGGCATCGACCAGGCCAAGCGGGAGATCGCCAAGCAGGGCAAGGTGGTGGTGGTGGAGGGCTACACCGACGTGATGGCCTGCCACCTCGCCGACGTCCCGACCGCGGTGGCGACCTGCGGCACCGCGTTCGGCTCGGACCACATCTCGGTGCTGCGCCGGGTGCTCTTCGACAGCGACGAGCGGGCCGGCGAGATCATCTTCACGTTCGACGGCGACGCCGCCGGCCAGAAGGCCGCGCTGCGTGCCTTCGAGGACGACCAGCGCTTCGTCGGGCGCACGTTCATCGCGGTCAGCCCCGACAACATGGACCCGTGCGACCTGCGGCTGGCCAAGGGTGACCTGGCCGTCCGCGACCTGGTGGCCCGCCGCGAGCCGCTCGTCGACTTCGCGCTCCGGCACATGATCAACCGGTTCGACCTCGACACCGTGGACGGCCGGGTGGAGGCGATGCGCCGGGCCGCGCCGCTGGTCGCGAAGATCAAGGACCGGGAGAAGCGCCCGGAGTACGTCCGCAAGCTCGCCGGCGACCTCGGCATGGAGATCGAGCCGGTGCAGCGCGCCGTGCTGACCGCCGCCAACGGGGAGCCGGCCGCCGGCCGACCCGCGCCGACGCGTCCGGGCCCCGCCACGCCGGCCGTGGACAGCCCCCGGTCCATGGTGGAGCGGGAGGCGCTGAAGCTGGCGCTGCAGGAGCCGGTGCTGGCCGGCCCGATGTTCGACGCCGTCGAGGCCGCCGACTACCAGCACCCGGTGCACGCCGCGGTGCGCGTTGCCGTCGCCGCTGCCGGCGGCGCGGCCGGCGCCACCGGCGGCGCGGTCTGGATCGAACGGGTCCGTGACGCCTGCGACGACCTGGCCGGCCAGGCCCTGGTGGGCGAGCTGGCGGTGGAGCCGTTGCGCATCGACGGCGAGGTCGACCCGAGGTACGTCTCGGTCACCATGGCCCGGCTCCAGTGGAGCTCGGTCACCGGCCGGATCCGGGACCTCAAGTCGAAGATCCAGCGGATCAACCCGGTGAGCAACAAGGACGAATACTTCGCCCTGTTCGGGGAGCTGCTCTCGCTGGAACAACATGCGCGGGCACTGCGCGAGCAGGCCGCCGGAGGACTGTGATGGGGCTCTTCCGCCGCCGCCCGAAGCTGCCGCCGGCCGACCGGCCGTCGCTGGCCGCCGACGAGCGGGTGCTCGCCTGGGCCGCCGTCGGCAACGGCGAGGGCGACGGCGTGCTGGTCGCCAGCAACCGTGGGCTCTGGCTGCCCGGCCGCGGCGACCGCCTCGGGTGGCACGACGTCCTCAAGGCGGTGTGGTCCGGCCGCGAACTCACCGTGACCCCGGCCGAGCCGGTCGCCGAGCGCGACGGCTACCTCGTGGTCGCCGACGCCCCCGCCGAGTCGTACCTGCTGCTCGACCCGGGCGACCTGCCGCACCAGGTGCGGGCCCGGGTCACCGGCTCGGTGGCGTACACCGCGCACCACCCGGTGCCCGGCGGTGCCGGCCGGATCGCGGCCCGGCGGGTGTCCGGGGTCGACGGCCTGACCTGGACGGTGCGCTACGACCCGGGCACGTCGGTCGACGACGAGGCGGTGGCCGCCGAGACCGGCCGCCTGGTCGCCGAGGCCCGGGCCGCCACCCGGCCCGCCGACGTCTGACCCCGACCGGCTCCGGGTCCGAGCCCCGAGCGGAACCGGGGAACGTGTCAGGCGGTGGGCGCGGGGGCGGCGGTCTCGCCGGGCAGCTCGCCGGGCGGCCCGGTCACGAGTCAGCCCTACCTGCCGCCGCTCGATCTTCGGGCGCTGGCCGCTCAGCGCTCTCCGGTGGTCGTCTCCTGCCAGGGATCGACGACCTCGATGCCCGTGTCGGCGAAGTCCTTGCTGTTTCGGGTGGCGAGAGTGGCAACCTGGGCGCGACAGATGGCGGCGATCTGGGCGTCGAACCCGTCGATGGGACGGCCGAGCCGGTCCCGGCCGGCCACCACGTCGGCGTAGGCGCCGGCTGCCGCGAGGTCGAAGGGCAGCACCTGGCGAGGAAAGGCGGCGAAGATCTCGTTGGCGGCTTGTTGCAGGGAGTCCCGGCGTTGGCCGTCCGGTAGCCGCGCAATGCCGTAGCGGATCTCGGCGACAGTCACGGCTGTGGTGTGCAGGCCGGTGCCTGAGTTCTGCCGAAGCCAGGCCAGCACCACCGGGGCGGGTTCAGCCCGCATGAGTTCGGAGACGACGTTGGTGTCGAGAACGATCATCACTCGGGCAGACTCGCCGCGCGGGGTTGGGTGGAACGGGCGGGCAGGTCCAGCTCGACGCCACCGAGCCTGGTGAACCGGTCGGTCAGCGCGCTGAACAGGTCGGTTCCCGGTGCGTCCTCGGCAACGGCTGCGGTGAGGATGTCCCGGATCTCGGATTCCATGGACTTGCCGTGTTGCGCGGCGCGGATTCGCAACTTCTCTCGAACCGCGTCGTCCAGATCTCTGATGCTGAGGGCCGCCATCGTTTCCTCCCACAGGAGCCGATGAGAGCAATGCTAGCACCGGATAGCGCACGGCCATCGGCGGTCACGCAGCCGCCTCTGGGGCAAAAGGAAAGGCAAGGAGTCGTACGCTCCCTGCCACTCTCAACGTATATCGCACCCCGGGTCTTGCGGCAAGACCCCGGTGCTGTTGAAGAATCTCCGTCCGACGCCGGAATGTGGCACATCGAACGGGGGATTCCATGATCGACGTGATCATCGTGGGCGGCGGACCGACCGGCCTGATGCTGGCCGCCGAACTGCGGCTGCACGGGGTACGGGTGGTCGTGCTGGAGCGGGACGCGGAGCCGACCAGGGTGGTCCGCTCGCTCGGCATGCACGTGCGCAGCATCGAGGTGCTGGACCAGCGCGGCCTGCTGGAGCGCTTCCTCGCGGCCGGGAAGACGTTCCAGCTCGGCGGCTACTTCGCCGGCATCACCAAGGCGTGGCCGCAACGGATGGACACCGCGCACGACTACATCCTCGGCATCCCGCAGCCCGTCACCGAGCGGCTGCTGGCCGAGCACGCCACCGAGGCCGGCGCCGAGATCCGGCGCGGCAACGAACTCGTCGAGCTGAGCCAGGACGAGGACGGGGTGACCGCCGAGCTGGCCGACGGCACCCGGTTGCGCTCGCGTTATCTCGTCGGCTGCGACGGCGGTCGCAGCACGGTACGCAAGCTGCTGGGCGTCGGCTTTCCGGGCGAGCCCACCAGATTCGAGACGCTGCTGGGCGTGATGGAGCTGACCGCGCCGCCGGACGAGGTGATGGCCGTGATGACGGAGGTGCGCAAGACCCAACTGCGCTTCGGCGCCGGGCCGGTCGGGGACGGGGAGGGGCTGTACCGCGTGGTCGTGCCCGCGGCCGGGGTCGCGGAGGACCGCACCGCCCCGCCGACCATCGAGGAGTTCCGGCAGCAGCTGCGGGCCACCGCCGGCACCGACTTCGGGGTGCACTCGCCGCGTTGGCTCTCCCGGTTCGGCGACGCCACCCGCCTCGCCGAGCGCTACCGGGTCGACCGGGTGCTGCTGGCCGGCGACGCGGCGCACGTCCATCCGCCGCTGGGCGGTCAGGGGCTCAACCTCGGCATCCAGGACGCGTTCAACCTGGGCTGGAAGCTGGCCGCGCAGGTCGGCGGGTGGGCGCCGGAGGATCTGCTGGACACCTACCAGGCCGAGCGGCAGCCGGTGGCGGCGGACGTGCTGGACAACACCCGCGCACAGACGGAGCTGATGTCCCTGGAACCGGGTCCGCAGGCGGTGCGGCGGCTGCTGGCGGAGCTGATGGACTTCGAGGAGGTGAACCGCTACCTGATCGAGAAGATCACCGCGGTCTCGGTCCGGTACGACTTCGGCGAGGGCCACGAGCTGCTCGGCCGGCGCCTGCGCGACCTGAAGCTGGAGCGCGGCAACCTGTACGGGCTGATGCACGCCGGACGCGGACTGCTGCTGGACCGGACCGGCGGGCTCGCGGTGACGGGCTGGGCGGATCGGGTCGACCACGTCGTGGACGCCGGCGCGGACCTGGACGTGCCCGCCCTGCTGCTGCGGCCGGACGGGCACGTGGCGTGGGTCGGTGACGATCAGCGGGAGCTGCTCGACCGGCTGCCCCGGTGGTTCGGGGCCGCCGCCGACTGACGGTGCGGTCGGTCCTTCGCGATCAGGTCGCGACCCGCACCGGCACCTGCATCTCGGTCACCCACCGGTCGAGGTCGTCCGGCGGGCAGTCCAGGTAGACCTCGCGGGCGAAGCCAGGCTCGACCGCCCGGTGGCCGTTGTCGTCGATCCAGTTGGCGATCTTCTGCCCGGTCCGGAACGCCTCCGACATCGGACCGTGGTGCAGCGCGGTCGCCGCGTACGCGACGGGCGGGAGCGTGACCATCTCGAACCCGGCGGCGGCGTCCACCTCGGCCGATCCGACCGGGAACGCCGCGTGCACCCGGATCGTCTCGTCGCCCGGCGCGGACGGCGCCGGCTCGTACCAGGCGATCGGCGCGCCGGTGATGTCCACCCGGTGCCGCTCCAGCAGCTCCATCAGCCGCGGGTAGAGCGGGCTGAGGTTCTCGGTGATCGACGTCGGGTGGTCGTAGCCGGTGGCGGTGCCGGACAACTGCGCCACCCGGATCGCCGGGATGCTCTTCAGGACGACGTCTCCGGTGTCCATGTGTCCCTCGCTCTCGATCATGCGGAGTCGCGCGTCGACCTGGGCCAGGCGTGCGGTGTCCTGCCGCATGCGCGCGGCCAGCTCGGCCCGGCGCAGGCGCAGCATGCCGCGCAGCTCCGCGGCATCCACCTCCTCGTCGATCAGCGCCTGCACCTCTTGCAGGCTGAAGCCCAGGTCCTTCAGGGCGGTCACCCGGTTGAGCAGGCGTAGTTGCACCGCGGCGTAGAAGCGGTAGCCGCTGTGCGGATCGACGTGGGCGGGACGCAACAGGCCGATGGCGTCGTAGTGGCGCAGCATGCGCACCGACACCCGGCCCAGGCCGGCGAACTCTCCGATACTGAACATGGTCCCCCCAGCCTCGGCCCTGACACCGTGTGAGGGTCAAGCACGCGGGGTCTCAGCCGCTGCGGTAGAACCGCTGGGCGCCCGGATGCAGCGGGATCGGCTCGGTCAGCGCCGCGCTGGCCCGGGAGAAGTTCGCCGCCTCCGGGTGCACCTTGACCAGCTCGTCCTGCCAGGTGAACAGCACCCGGGTCAGGTCGTACGCGAGCTGGTCCGGCATGTCCGCGGCCACCAGGATCACGTTCGCCACCGTGATGGTCGGTGTCGGCTCCGGCGTGCCGTAGGCCTCCTTCGGCAGGAGGGCGGTGGTGTAGACCGAGCCGTAGCGCGCGCCCAACGGCTCGATCAACTCGGTCAGCGGCAGCAGCCGGAACTTCCCGGGCGCCGCCGAGAGCAGGTCCTTGACGCCCGGGGTGGGTAGCCCGCCGGAGAAGAACATGGCGTCCAGGGTGTCCGCCCGCATCCGCTTGACGGTCTCCGGCAGCGACAGGTTCAGCCGCTGGATGCCCCGGTTCGGATCGATGCCGGCGGCGGTGAGCAGGCGCCCGGCGATGATGTCCGTGCCGGACCTCGGCGACCCGGTGGAGACCCGCTTGCCGCGCAGGTCGGCGAAGCTGCCGATCTTGCCGTCGGCGCGGACGATCACATGGGTGTAGTTGCTGTACACCCGGGCCAGCGCCCGCACCGGCTGCGGTTGCTTGTCGAAGACACCCCGCCCGTTGACCGCGTCCGCGGCCGTGTCGGCCAGGCTGAACGCGATCTCCATGTCGCCGCTCGCCACCCGGGTGATGTTCTCCACCGACGCCCCGGTCGGCTCCGCCCGCGCCTCGTAGCCGGGCAGGTGCCGGCTGATCAGGTCGGCGTACCCGCCACCGAGCTGGTAGTAGACGCCTGTGGTGTTGCCGGTGGCCAGGAAGATCCGCCCGCCGTGCCACGCCGGCGCGTCGGTGTCCCCGCCGCCGCAGCCGGTCACCAGCACGGCCGACAGCAGCGCGGCGACCAGTCGCAGCGGGCGGCCGGTCACTGCCGGACCGCCGGCTCCAGCGCCTCCGCCACCCGCTGCACCAGCGTCGCCGTCTCGTAGCCGATCTGGCCCAGGTCGCAGCCCGGCGCGGCGAGCACGCCGAGCAACGCCCGTTCGCCGACCGCCATCACCAGCATCACCCCGCCGTCCATGTCCACGATCTGCTGGCGTACCCGGCCGGCCGACATCAGCCGGGCCGCGCCGACGGTCAGGCTGGCCAGTCCGCTGATCACGGCGGCGAGCTGGTCGACCTGGTCGGCGGAGAGGTCGGGGGAGGAAGCCAGCCGGAGCCCGTCCTCGGAGACCGCGAGCGCGTGCGAGACGTCCGGCACCTGCTCGGCGAAGTTCGCCAGCAGCCAGTCGAGTCCGGCGGTAACGGGTGTGGTCATGGCGTTCTCCCGGTAGGTGTGGTGGTGGTCGGGGCACGGCGGGTCGCGCTGGCCACCCCCTCGGCGAGGGCGGACAGGCGGGCGCGTACCACCTCGGGGTCGAGCAGGTTCGTCGCCGGCGGCGGCGCGGTGGTGCTGGGCATCGGCGCGGGCAGGCTTTCGCCCCGGGTCCGGCGGGGCAGCCCGGCGCCGGTGGTCGACACCGGCGCGGGCGGCGCGCTCGTCGGGCGGATGCGCGCCACGCTCGGCGCCAGCAGGGCGTTGCCCGGCGGGCGTACCGCGGCGACCCCGCGCGCGCCCGGCGGCCGGCCGGCGACCGGCGCGGCGGCGACCAGGCCGTGCGGGCCGGCCGGGCGCGGCGCCCCCGGCGCGGCGCCGGGCTTGAACCACGGCGCGGCGGGCCCGTGCGGCGACCGGCGTTCGGTGACCGGCCGGCGGGTCACCGACTCGACCCGGGTCAGCGCCGACTCGGGCACCTCCACCTGGGCCACCGTCCCGCCGCCGGCGTGGTGCAACTGCACCCGGATGCCGTGCCGGGCGGCCAGGTGGGCCACCACGTGCAGGCCCATGCTCCCGGCCGCGGCGCTGGACAGCGTCGCCGGCGCGGCGAGCCGTTGGTTGATCTCGGTCAGCCGGCTGTCGCTGATGCCGATGCCCTGGTCGTGCACGCGCAACACGAGCCCGTCGACGGTCCGCCGCCCGTCCACCAGCACCCGGGAGTCCGGCGGCGAGTAGACGGTGGCGTTCTCCAGCAGCTCGGCCAGCAGGTGCACCAGGTTGCCGGCGGCCGCGCCGTGCACCGCGGCCGTCGGCACGTCGATCTCCACCCGGGGGTAGTCCTCGATCTCCGAGGCCGCCGCCCGCGCCACGTCGTCGAGGAGCAACGCGCCCTCGTGCCCCCGGCCGGGCTCACCACCGGCGAGGACCAGCAGGTTCTCGCCGTTGCGGCGCAGCCGGGCGGCGAGGTGGTCCAGCGCGAAGAGCCGCGCCAGCGCGTCCGGGTCGGTCTCCTCGCGTTCGAAGTCGTCCAGCAGCCGGAGCTGCCGGGTGATCAGCGTGCGGATGCGCCGGGCCAGCGCCTCGGCCATCCGGGTGACGTCCAGCCGCAGCTCCGCCTGCTGACCGGCCAGCCGCAGCGCCGCCCGGTTGACCGTGTCGAACGCCTCGGCGACCTGCGCCACCTCGTCCCGGCCGCGGCGGATCCCGTCGGTCGTCCGGGTGGCCGGACCCTCCACCGGCGCGCCCTCGCCCGACGCGATCGCGGTGATCCGTTCCGGCAGCTCCCGGTTCGCCATGGTGAGCGCCGCGACCCGCAACCGGCGCAGCCGGCGGCTGGTGCGTACCGCCAGCAGCACGGCGGTCACCAGCGAGCCGAGCGCGACGGTGCTTGTCGCCCCGGCGGTCGCCAGCGCGCGTAGCCGGGCCGTGCCGGCCAGCTCGGCGGCGTCGGTGTCCAGGTCGTCGGAGAGTTCCCGGCCCAGCAGGTTGTACCGGCGGATGGTGCCGCTCTGCGCCACGTACCAGGCGTCGCCGTCGGTCCGCAGCGACTCCGGCTCGCCGTCGGTGTCGAGCACCGCGTCGCGCATCCGCCGGGCCGCCGTCACGTCGGCGCCGTCGACCACCCGGTACCAGGCGCCGTTCGCGGGACCGGAGGCGATGCGGAGGAACTCCGCCTGGCGTTGCTCCCGGGCGCCCCGCAGCCGGCCCAGCCGGGCCAGCTCGCCACGTTCCAACACGCCGCGCACGAACACCGCGCGCAGCAGGTCGCGCTCCAGCGCGGAGAGGTGCTCCTGGGCGGCCACTGCGGCGACCTCGCGGGCCTCGTTGGCCAGCCCGGCGTCGCGGAGCTGGCTGGGCAACGCGTCCGCGACCGCGAGCAGCGACTCGACCAGGGATCCGTACGCCGGGTCGCCGCGCTCCCCGGTCACCGCGAGGGCGCGGGCCGGGCTGAGCTGGTCGAGGTGGCCGTTCGCGTCGTCGAGCACCCGGGCGAGGTCCGGCGCGGCGCGGCGGGCCTCGCCGCCGGCCGAGCGGTACCGGTCGACCGCGGCGTCCACCCGGCGTCGCTGGGCGTCGACGAGGGGCCGGCCGGCGTTGCCGCCGCGCTGGCGCAACGCCGCCGTCTCGCCGAGCTCGCGTTCCAGCTCGTGCACCAGCCGCACGGTCGCGGTGGCGGTGCCGGCCAGCACCCGCGCGCGGTCGGCGTCCGCGGACGCGTCCAGCGCGGCACCGGTCTGCGCCGCGCCGAGCACCACCAGGCCGGCGGTGGCCACCAGGATCGGCGCGAGCAACTGGACCCGGACCGACCGGAGTTGCCCGGTACGGTCCGCGGAACGGTGGTGCCGGCGTACGCGGGCGGGTTGGGGCAGCGGCACGGGGGTCTCCGGGTCGGGTGTCGGTGGGCCGGGCCCGGACGCGGGTCCGGGCCCGGCCGGTCGGTCAGCTCGCGCCGAGGTCGGTGAGCGCCCGGTCCGCGCCCCGGTGCAGCGGCACCGGATCCGTCTTGCGGGCGTTGCCCAGCTGGATGCCCTTGGCGGCCGGGTTCGCCTGGGCCAGCGTGTCCTTGCGGTCGAAGACGGTCCGGGTGATCGCGCAGGCCACGTCCGCGTCGAGGTTGTCGCGCACCAGCAGCACGTTGGGCACCACGATGGTGGACACGTCGGCCGGCGTCCGGTAGACGTCCTTGCCGATGGTGCCGGCCTGGTACGCCGGGTTCAGCTCGGCCATCTTCGGCAGCAGCGGGCTGAGGTCGAGGAACGTCACCTTGCCGCCGGCGGTGGTGAACAGGTCGGTGACCCCGCCGGTCGGGATGCCGCCGGACCAGAAGAACCCGTCGATGCTGCCGTCCTTCATGCCGTCGACGGTCTTGGTGAGGTCGAGCCGCTGCGCCTGGATGTCCTTGGCCGGGTCCAGCCCGGCGGCGGTGAGCAGCCGGTTGGCGATGACCTCGGTGCCGGACTTGGGCGAGCCGGTGGAGATCTTCTTGCCCTTCATGCCGGCCACCGAGGTGATCCCCGCGTCGGCCCGCACCACCACCTGGGTGTAGTTGTCGTAGATCCGGGCCAGCGCCTTGACCGGCTGCGGCGAGCTGAAGCTGCCCTTGCCCTGCACCGCGTTGACGGCGGTGTCGAACAGTGAGAACGCCACGTCGTACTGGCCGGCGACGAGCTGTTCGACGTTCTGCACCGAGGCGCCGGTCTCGGCGGCCGTCCCGGTGAGCTTGCCGTCGCTGGTCTTGGCCAGCTCACCGGCGAGCGCGTTGCCGACCACGTAGTAGACCCCGGTGGCGTTGCCGGTGGCGATGCCGACCCGGGTGTCCTTGGTGACCTTGCAGGTGATGTCGCGGGCGGCGTCGTCGGTCGCCGCGCCGTCCTGCCGGCCCCCGCATCCGCCGGCGCCGGCGGCGATCAGGGCCAGCGCCCCGACGCCCGCCGCTATTCGCGTGTCGATCCGTCTCACTCTCTGTCCTCCCCATGGTCCACGGACTCCAAGGCCGACGGGCGGCGGGCGCCACGCCGGACGTACACGCCCGCGACGGCCAGCGCGGCGAGCGCCACGCCGATCGTCATGGGCAGCGGTTCCAGCCAGAGCAGCACCAGCCCGGCGACCGCGCCGAGCAGCCGTTCCGGCGGGCCGGCCGGGCCGACGCCTGGTAGCCAGCCGCCGGCCGCGACGGCCAGCACGGCGACGCCGAGCGCGGAGACCGACCCGGCCAGCGCGATCCGTCCCGCCCCGCCGATGCCGAGCAGACCGAGGCCGGTCGGCGTGATCACGAAGGCGAGCGGGATGAGGTACGCCGGCAGCGCGTACCGCAGGGTCTGCCACATGGTCGGCACCAGCCGGCCGCCGGTGACCGCCGCGGCGGCGACCGCGGCCAGCGCGGTCGGCGGCGAGACCTCGGACAGCACCGCGAAGTAGAAGACGAACATGGCCGCGGCGGGGGCGGCGACGCCCAGGTGCAGCAGCGCCGGCCCGATGATCACCCAGCCGATCACGAAGGACGCGGTGACCGGCACCGCGAGGCCGAGCAGGCTGAGCGCGACCGCGGCGAGCACGGCGGTGAGCGCCAGCACCACGGCCGGCTCCGAGCTGACCGCCTGCGCGCCGCCGACCAGCAGCGCCGCGGCCTGCGGGCCGAGGCCGGTCTTGGTGGTGGTGGCCGTGATGATGCCGGCCGCGGCGCACACCGCGCTCACCGCCAGCACCCCGCGCACGCCGTCGCGCAGCGCCGCCACCAGCCGCGCCGGGGTGAGCCGGTGCCGCCGGTCCAGGAAGGACAGCGCGGCGGCGAGCACGGTGGCGATCACCACCGCCCGCATCGCCGAGGCGCCCAGCGCCAGCACCACCACGATCACCACGAGCGAGAGGAAGTGGTAGCCGAAGCGGGCCAGCAACCGCCAGGCCGAACCGGTGTCGAGCACCACCGGGCGTACGCCCGAGCGGCGGGCGTCGATCTCGACGGAGAGCAGGATGCCCAGGTAGTAGAGGACGGTCGGCACGGTGGCCCAGCCGAGCACCTGGAGGTAGGACACGCCCAGGTATTCCGCGATGATGAAGGCGGCGGCGCCCAGCGTCGGCGGGGAGAGGATCGCGCCGACACCGGCGGCGGCGAGCATGCCGCCGGCCCGCTCGGCCGGGTAGCCGGCACGGCGCAGGATCGGCCAGGTCACCGCCCCGATGCTGACGGTGGTGGCGGCTCCGGAGCCGGACACGGTGCCGAGCAGGAAACCGGAGGCGACGGCGGTCCGGCCGGCGGCGGTGCGGGAACGGCGGAACGCGGCGGCGGAGAGTTCCACGAAGAACCGGCCCGCTCCGGAGAGGTCGAGCACCGCGCCGTAGATGGTGAACAGCACGATGTAGGTGGCGGCCACGTCGAGCGGGGTGCCGTAGAAGCCGCTGTCGGAGTTGTAGAACGCGTCGACCAGTTGCCCGAAGTCCAGGCCGGCGTGCGCGACCGGCCACGACTGTGGGAGCAGCCCGCCGTAGTAGCCGTAGCCGAGGAACAGCAGGCACACCGCGGGCAGGATCCAGCCGGTGGCGCGCCGGCACGCCTCCAGCAGCAGGAGCAGCAGGCCGGTGCCGAACGCCACGTCCATCGGGTCGAGCAGGCCCTGCCGGTCGAGGAAGGCGTCGTAGCCGCCGCCGCCCGCGCCGAGCGCGAACGGCAGCACCGGATAGAGGCAGACCACGAGCGCGGCGGCGGCCAGCAGCCGGTCGACCACCGTCGGCCCGGCGCGCTCCGCCCCCCGCCGCACCCCCGAGGGGTACGCCAGGAAGACCATCGGCAGTACGCCGGCGAGGAAGATGACGAGGTAGTACTTGCTGCCCTGCGGCAACGGGAAGAACACCTGCCGGAGCGTCAGCAGCGCGACCGCGACGGTGATTCCGGTGAAGAGCATCCCGAGCGGCCCGGAGAGGACCCGGCCGGGTTTCTCCTCCTCGAAACGCGCGGCGAGTTCACGGGTGTCGGGGTGCGCCGGGTCCCGCATGTGGTGGCGCGTCTCGCCCGGCCCGTCGTCCGCCCACGCCGGGTCGGTGACGTCCCCCCCGTCCGGCGGGAGCGGCACTGCGGTGCCGTCCACTTCGGACCCAACCGGATCGCCGGCGGGCGGCCGGGGTGACTGGGGAGTGGCGTCGGAGGGGCGAACGGGTGGCACGAGGGGGGACGATACGCGAATGGCGGACGCGTTGGGAACCATTGCCGATCGTGATTGCATTGAGTGACGAAACGCGGATTCGCTCACTCACCGCGCACTCATTTTGAATAGCTTTCGCGATTGCTTGCTGAAAGGCGGAAGTGCGGGTCGGCAGTTCGGTCGGTATGGCGAGTTAGGCCCGCTTCCAACGATGAAATCGTGCGATCACTGACCGTAGTCATGATCACCGACCGTGTCCGCCCGGGGTGCACCGCCCCCATCCGCACCCCGAGAATGGCGTAGATCTTGGTGCGAAGTCGCCCGGCCGTTCGGGCTGCCGCGCAGCGCATAAAAAAGGACAACAGGTGCAAGGCGGTCCTGCTTTCCGGTCGGATCTCGTGCCAGGTAGGGCGGGTGGCGAGTTTCGGTCAAAGATCGACACCAGCTCGGTGAGGTGGGGGCATCCCGGCCGGCCGGATAGCGCCACTTCGCCGAGCTGGCGTCCGGCCACCCGGTCGGCCCCGGCCACTGGCAAGGCGGGTCCGTCTTCCGGTCAGATCTCGGTCGGGCGGGGTGTGCGGGCCCAGGTGACGAAGCGCTGTGTCAAGTCCTGGGGGGCGGTGTCGTCCCGTGCGGCGGCGAGATCGGCCGTCGCCTCGCACAGGAGCGTGCCGAGGTGCACCAGCAGCGCGATCCGGTCCTCGCGGTACTCACCCAGCAGCGCCAGCCGGGCCGGGGAGCACGGCCATGCGGCGCCACAGATCCGGCAGCGCCAGGAGGGGCGCGCCGCGACGTGGGGGCGGTATCGGGGCATGGGTGAACCTCCGTCGCAGTGGGGAGGGGCGTCGGCGGACCTCGTCGTGCGCCGACGCCCCCGGCCTGGTTCCGCCCGCCGTCCGATCCCGGGGAGCGGTTCCGCCACGTGACAGTCTGGTGAGGACGCGACCACGGTGGGAGATCCGGCGCGGCGACGGCGAGCGCGTACGGCGCCTGGCCTGGGGTCAACGGCCCGTTCGTGATCGCCACCTCGCCGCACGGCGAGGACGTGGTCTACCAGGAGGGCCAGCTCCACGCGCAGGTCATCGACCGCGCCGACCACGTGCGGCAGATGGTCGAGGTGTGGGAGTCGATCCGGGGTGAGGGCGCTGTCGCACCAGCAGTCCCTCGAACTCGTGACAGAAGTGGCGGAGACACGGACCTGAACGGCGCCCGGTTCGCCCCGCGCTGACCGGAGCCGTTCCGCCGAGGTGGCGGTGTCGCGGCGCTCGCGACCCCGCCACCTCGGCGACCTGGCGTGGATCACGACCCGTAGGTGGTTATCCGACCTCCCCTCGGGGCATGTCGTGCGGTGACGACATGACGACGAGGGGGGTGTGATGGCCGGCGACGAGTCTCCCGTCCGCGACGAGCGCGACCGCACCGGGCCGGTGGGGCCGGACGACGGGCCGGACAGCCCGACCGACCTGCCGGGTCCGGGTTGGGTGGCGACGCTGAAGCGGACCGTCCGGGAGTTCCAGGACGACAGCCTGACCGACTGGGCCGCCGCGCTCACCTACTACGGCGTGCTCTCCATCTTCCCGGGCATGCTGGTGCTGATCTCCGTGCTCGGCCTGCTCGGCGAGCGGGCCACCAACGGGGTGCGGGACACGGTCGGCCAGGCGGTGCCGGAGGAGAACATCCGGAAGATCATCGAAAGCGCGATCGACCAGGCCGGCCAGTCCGGCGGGCTGGCGAGCGTCGCGGCGGTGATCGGTCTGGTCACCGCGTTCTGGTCGGCGTCCGGGTACATCGCCGCCTTCATGCGCGCCTCGAACAGCATCTACGACGTGCCGGAGGGCCGGCCGATCTGGAAGACGCTGCCGATCCGGCTCGGCGTGACCGCGGTGATCGGCGTGATGCTGCTGATCAGCGCCGTGATCGTGGTGTTCACCGGTGGGCTGGCGGAGCAGGCCGGCAACGCGATCGGGCTCGGCTCAACGGCGGTCACGGTGTGGAACATCGCCAAGTGGCCGGTGTTGTTGGTGCTGGTCAGCCTGATGTTCGCGCTCCTGTACTGGGCCTCGCCGAACGCCCGGCACGGCGGCTTCCGCTGGGTCAGCCCGGGTGGCGTGCTCGCCGTGGTGCTCTGGCTGGTGGTGTCCGGCCTGTTCGCGCTCTACGTCAGCAACTTCGGCTCGTACAACAAGACGTACGGCGCGGTGGCCGGTGTGATCATCTTCCTGGTCTGGCTCTGGCTGAGCAACGTGGCCATCCTGCTCGGCGCGGAGTTCGACGCCGAGCTGGAGCGCAGTCGCGCCATCGCCGCCGGGCACCCGGCCGACGAGGAGCCCTACGTCGAGCTGCGCGACGACCGCAAGCTCCGCAAGAAGCGCAACGCGCCGACCTCGCGCTGAACCTGACCGCGCCGCCCCGCCCGGGTCTCTGCCGGGCGGGGCGGCGCGTTTTCATGATCCGGAACTCTCTTTTGTTCGGATGGACAAAAGTTTCCATCGAACGTGCCGAAGCTATGGACACGTGACCCGGAAGGCTCCTACTGTGTCGGACACGACACATCGCCATCGCGTCGATGTGCACGATTCCGATGCGGAGGTGACTGCGGGTGCGGACGGTCGACCCCCTGCACGTGCGGCTCCTGCGGCTGCTCCGGGACGAGGGCGCGGTCTCCCGCGCCGAGCTGGGTGACCGGCTCCAGATGCCCCGCCCCCGGCTGCTCGCCGAGTTGGAGCGGCTGGTCGCCCTCGGCTATGTGGCCGAGGCCGGGCTGGCCGCCTCCCGGGGCGGGCGCCGCTCCACGCTTGTCGAGTTGAGCCCGCGCCTGCGCTTCGCCTCGGTCGACCTGGGTGCCAGCTCGATCGACGTCGAGGTGGTCAACGGCCGGTTGGAGCCGGTGACCGCCTACACCGAACCGGCCGACATCCGATCCGGCCCGAAGGTGACCCTGCAACGGGTCAACGACCTGCTGCACAAGGCCAAGGTCGACGGCGCGTACGAGCGGCTCGACGCGATCGGCATCGGCGTGCCCGGGCCGGTGAGCTTCCGCGACGGGGTGCCGGTCTCCCCGCCGATCATGCCGGGCTGGGACCGCTTCCCGGTCCGTGAGCTGCTGACCCGCGAGCACGGCTGCCCGGCCGTGGTCGACAACGACGTCAACATCATGGCGATCGGTGAGCGGCACGGCGGCGTGGCCCACTCGGTCGACGACTTCCTCTTCATCAAGATCGGTACGGGCATCGGCTGCGGCATCTACCTGCACGGCGAGGTCTACCGGGGCACCGACGGCTGTGCCGGCGACATCGGCCACATCCAGGTCGACCCGAACGGTCCGATGTGCTCCTGCGGGAACGTCGGCTGCCTTGAGGCGGTGTTCAGCGGCGCGGCGCTGGCCCGGGAGGCGACCGCCGCGGCCCGCGCCGAGGTGTCACCGGCCCTGGTCGAACGGATCGCCGCCCGGGGCGCGGTGACCGCGCTGGACGTGGCGCAGGGCGCGATCGAGGGGGACGTCACCTGCATCCAGCTCATCCGCGACGGCGGCCGGCGGGTCGGCAGCGTGCTGGCCGGCCTGGTCAGCTTCACCAACCCGTCGATGATCGTGATCGGCGGCGGGCTGGCCCAGCTCGGCCACATCCTGCTGGCCGAGATCCGCAGCGTGGTCTACCGCCGCTCGCTGCCGCTGGCCACCGGCAACCTGCCGGTCGTCCTCTCCGAGCTGGGCCCGCGCGCCGGCGTCGCCGGCGCGGCCGTGCTGGCCAGCGACGTCGCGTTCGGGGAAGCCGCATGAGCGAACGCACCGAGCGGAGCGAGGGCCGTGATCAGCCCCGCATGAAGGGGGTCGAGGTGGGCACGGAGCAAGAGCCGCTGGTCGAGGCGCCCGCCGACGCCGTCGCGGGCGAGGTGGTGCTGCGCCTCGACGACGTGGTGAAGACGTTCCCCGGCGTACGCGCGCTGGACGGCGTGCGGCTGGAGGTGCGGGCCGGCGAGGTGCACTGCCTGCTGGGGCAGAACGGCGCCGGCAAGTCCACCCTGATCAAGGTGCTCGCCGGGGTGCACCGGCCGGATTCCGGCGCGGTGGTGTGGCGGGGCGAGCCGGCCGCGTTCGCCGACCCGCAGGCCGCCATGCGCGCCGGCATCGCCACCATCTACCAGGAACTCGACCTGGTCGACGACCTGTCGGTGGCGGAGAACGCGTTCCTCGGCCACGAGCCGCGCCGGTTCGGCTTCGTCCGGCGCGGGCAGATGGCCCGGCGTACCCGGCAGATCCTGGCCCGGCTCGGCCACCCGGAGATCCCGCCGGGGCGGCTGGTCCGGCACCTGCCGGCGGCCGGGAAGCAGATCGTCAGCATGGCCCGGGCGCTGTCCCACGAGGCCCGACTGATCATCATGGACGAGCCGAGCGCGGTGCTGGCCCACGACGAGGTGGGCAACCTGTTCCGGATCATCCGGGAACTCACCGCGCAGGGCATCGCGGTCATCTACATCTCGCACCGGCTGGAGGAGATCCGCGAGATCGGTGACCGGGTCACCGTACTCAAGGACGGCCGGACCACGGCGGCGAGTCTGCCGGCGCGCGACACCCCGACCCGCGACCTGGTCGCCCGGATGACCGGGCGGACCATCGAGTACGTCTTCCCGCGGCGCCCGGCTGACGACGGCACCGGCGCGGAGCTGCTGCGGGTGGAGGGGCTGACCCGGCACGGCGAGTTCGCCGACGTGTCGCTCGGCGTCCGGGCCGGGGAGATCGTCGGGATCGCCGGGCTGGTCGGCTCCGGCCGCTCCGAGCTGCTGGAGACGATCTTCGGGGCTCGCCGGTCGCACGCCGGGACGGTACGCCTCGACGGCCGGGCGCTGCGCCCCGGCAGCGTCGGGGCGGCGGTGCGGGCCGGCATGGGCATGGCGCCCGAGGAGCGCAAGAGCCAGGCGCTGCTGCTGGGCGAGCCGATCTACCGCAACGTCACGCTTGCCACCTTCGGCCGGTACGCCCGCCTCGGCTTCACCGACGCCGGGCGGGAGCGGGCCGAGGCGGACCGGATCGCCGCATCGCTGGAGCTGCGGCCCCGGGACGTACGCCGCCCGGTGCGCACCCTCTCCGGCGGCAACCAGCAGAAGGTGGTGGTCGGCCGGTGGCTGCTCGGTGACACCCGGCTGCTGCTGCTCGACGAGCCGACCCGGGGCGTGGACGTGGGCGCCCGGGCCGAGCTCTACCAGGTCATCCGCGACCTGGCCGCCCGGGGCGTCGGGGTGTTGCTGGTCTCCAGCGAGGTGCCCGAGGTGCTGGGCCTGGCCGACCGGGTGCTGGTGATGCGGGAGGGCCGGCTGGTCCGGGAGGCCCCGGCCGGCGAACTCGACGAGAACACCGTGCTCGACCTCGTCATGGCGGGGTCCCTCATGGAAGGCGCTCCGGCATGAGCGAAGCCACCGACACCACGCTCCCCGCACAGTCGCCGCCGGTGGACCGGGCGGAGACCGCCAAGGCCGACGCGGCGGCCCGGCTCTCCTGGTGGCGCGGCGACGGCGGGGAGGGCGCCAAGCGCAACCTCGGCCTGCTGGCCACGCTCGTGGTGCTGGTGGTCATCGGCATCCTGACCCGCCCCGACCTCTACGGCGACCCGAACTGGGTGTGGGGCAACACGCTGACCATCCTCAAGCTCGCCTCGGTGGTCGGCGTGGTCACGGTCGGCATGACCTTCGTGATCATCGGCGGCGGCATCGACCTGTCGGTCGGCGCGATCGTGGCGCTGGCCGGCGTCTGGTGCACCACGCTCGCCACCCAGAGCTACGGCGCCGGCGGCATGATCTTCAGCGCGCTCACCGTCGGGCTGGCCGTCGGCGTGGTCAACGGGCTGCTCGTCTCGTACGGGCGGTTGGTGCCGTTCATCGCCACGCTGGCCATGCTGGTCGCCGCCCGAGGGCTGGCCGCGGAGATCTCCGACAAGCAGACCCAGGTCTCCACCAGCTCGTTCATCAACGGCATCGCCACCACGAACGTGCTCGGCATTCCGCTGCTGGTCTACATCCTCGCCGCGGTCGTCGCGGCCGGCTGGGTGCTGCTCAACCGGACCACCTTCGGCCGTCGCACGGTGGCGGTCGGCGGGAACCCGGAGGCGGCCCGGCTCGCCGGCATCAACGTGCGCCGGCACACCGTGCTGCTCTACGCGCTCTCCGGCCTCTGCTGCGGCATCGCCGCGGTGATGCTTACCGCGCAGGCCACCTCCGCCCAGGCGGCGATGGCCAACCTCTACGAGCTGGACGCGATCGCCGCCGCGATCATCGGCGGCACGCTGCTCAGCGGCGGGCGGGGCACCATCATCGGCTCCCTGCTCGGGGTGATCATCTTCTCGACGATCACCAACCTCTTCGCCATCAACGGCCTCTCCACCGAGGCCCAGAACATGGTCAAGGGCGGCATCATCGTCGTCGCCGTCCTGGTCCAGCAGGTGCAGTTCCGCAGTCTGACCCAGTTCCTCGCCCGCAACCGGGCCACCACCACCTGACCCACCGCACCGCCAGGCCGCCGTCGAGAAGACGGTGGCCCGGCCGACCGCACCCGAAACCACCCCACCACCTCATCAGGAGGCCGTCATGACAAGTGACCTGTCACGCCGCCGGTTGCTCTTCGGCGGGGCCGCAGTCTCCGCCGGGGTGCTGCTCGCCGGCTGCACGAGCAACGAGCAGTCCCCGACCGAGGCGCAGACCAAGGCCGCCGCGACCGGCGCCGCCGCCGAGCCGGGCAAGAAGGTGACCATCGGCTTCTCCGCCCCGGCCGCCGACCACGGCTGGATCGCCGCCATCACCAACAACGCCAAGGCGCAGGCCGGGGCGTACTCCGACGTGGAGTTCAAGTCGGTCGAGGCCGGCGCGGACGCGGCGGCCCAGCGGGCGGCGCTGTCCACGCTGATCTCGCAGAAGCCGGACGTGATCGTGCTGCTGCCGCACGACGGGAAGGAGCTCAACGCGTTCGGCCTGGAGGCGATGAAGGCCGGCATCCCGGTGGTCAACCTCGACCGGGCCTTCCCGGACGCCAAGGCGTACCGGCTGCAGATCAAGGGTGACAACTACGGCATGGGCGTCGCCGCCGCGACGTACATGATCGAGCAGTTCAAGGCCAAGGGCATCAGCGCCCCGGTGATCGGTGAGATCGCCGGCATGGACGAGCTGGAGCTGACCCAGGAGCGGTCGAAGGGCTTCGCCGACACCCTGGCCCAGGCCGGGTTCAAGGTGAGAAACCGGCGGGCGGCCCGGTTCACGGCCGACTCCGGCCAGCAGGAGGCCACCGGGCTCCTCCAGGCGCTGCCGAAGATCGACGCGATCTGGAACCACGACGACGACCAGGGCATCGGCGTGCTCGCCGCCGTCACCCAGGCCAACCGCAAGGAGTTCTTCATGGTCGGCGGCGCCGGCTCGAAGAAGGCCATGGAGGACATCGCGGCCGACAACACGGTGCTGAAGGCCACCGTCACCTACAGCCCGTCGATGGCCTCCTCGGCCATCTCCCTGGCCCGGCTGATCGGCCAGGGCAAGGGCATGTCCGACCTGGTGGAACTCCAGGTGCCGAAGGAGATCGTGCTCGCCTCCGAGACGATCACCAAGCAGAACTCGGGCGACTACCTGAAGCTCGGGTTCTGACACACGGGGGGAGACCCAGCTTGTCCAGTCACGACAGCATCCTGCGGGTCGGCATGGTCGGCTACGCGTTCATGGGCGCCGCGCACTCACAGGCGTGGCGCACCGTGAACCGGGTGTTCGACCTGCCGGCGAAGGTGCGGATGTCGCTCGTCTGCGGCCGGGACGAGCCGAAGGTGGCCGAGGCCGCCGACCGGCTCGGCTGGGACGGGTACACCACCGACTGGCGGCGGCTCGTCGAGTCCGACGAGATCGACGTGGTCGACATCTGCACACCGGGGGACAGCCATCGCGAGATCGCCCTCGCCGCGTTGGCCGCGGGCAAGCACGTGCTGTGCGAGAAGCCGCTGGCCAACACCGTCGCCGAGGCGCGGGAGATGACGGCCGCCGCCGCGCGGGCCCGGGAGTCCGGGGCCCGCGCGATGTGCGGCTTCAACTACCGGCGGGTGCCGGCGGTCGCGCTGATGCGGCAGCTCGTCGCGGACGGGCGGCTCGGCGAGATCCGGCACGTCCGGGCGGTGTATCTCCAGGACTGGATCGTCGACCCGCAGTTCCCGCTGGTCTGGCGGTTGCAGAAGGACCGGGCGGGTTCCGGCGCGCTGGGCGACATCGGCGCGCACATCATCGACCTCACCCAGTACGTCACCGGGCAGCTGATCACCGGCGTCAGCGCGCTCACCGAGACGTTCGTCAGGCAGCGGCCGTTGCCGGCCGGGTCGAGCGGCCTGGCCGCGCAGGCCGACGGCAACGGCCGGGGCACGGGTGAGGTCACCGTGGACGACGCGGCGGTCTTCGTGGCCCGGCTCGACGGCGGCGGGCTCGCCACGTACGAGGCGACCCGGTTCGCCACCGGCCGCAAGAACGCCCTGCGGGTCGAGATCAACGGCTCGCGCGGCAGCGTCGTGTTCGATCTGGAACGCCTCAACGAACTGGAGTTCCTGGACGCCACCCGACCCGCCGTCGAGCAGGGCTTCAGCCGGATCCTGGTGACCGAGCCGGAGCACCCGTACCTGGGGGCTTGGTGGCCGCCGGGCCACATCATCGGCTACGAGCACTCCTTCACCCACCAGATGCGCGACTTCGTCGAGGCGGTCGCCACCGGCGCCGACCCGACGCCGTCGTTCGCCGACGCGTTGCAGGTCCAGTTGGTGCTCGACGCGGTCGAGCGCTCCGCCGCGGCCGCCGCCTGGGTCGAGGTGAAGGAAGGGGCCCCGCTCAACGCTTCCGGTAGAGGAGGGGGCCCCGCCTGACACCCCGCGCGGCGCGGGAGCGTCGCCGACACCCTTCCGGCGCCGGCCGGCGAGGGCCCGCCACGGTTGCGCCCCGCGGCGGGAACGAGGCCGGCGTCGGGGAGCGTGCCGCCGGAGACTCCGGCCGGCACGACGAGCACGGCCCTCCGGTGCGGCCGGACCGGGATTCCCCGGCCGCACCGGCGGGCCGGCACCGACCCGTGGAGGTGGCGCGAGACGGATGAGGTGTCTCCGGCCGGCGTACCTTCCACCATCCGGCAGAGGGGAGACGGCATGACACCCGACCGACTGCGCGCCGCCCTGCGGGGCGTACCCGATCCGCGCTGGCTGGACGCGGCGCGGCGCCGCGTCGCGACGGAACCCGCCGCGATCCCGCGCTACTTCGCCGCCGCCGCCCGGCGGTGCGGCCGCGGACCGGTGCCCGACGTGCCCGGCTGGACGGTCGACGAGGCGGCCCGGGCGCTGCTGCTCACCGCGCTCCCGACCGGCCACGCGGCCGCCGCCGAGATGCTCTACCGCCAGGGCGACGCCGCGGAGAAGCGGGCCGTGCTGCGTGCCCTGCCGCTGCTGCCGATCGGGGCGGCGTGCGTGCCGCTGCTGCACGACGCGATCCGCACCGACGACACCCGGCTGGTCGCCGCCGCGCTCGGTCCCTACGCCCGGCACCTGGAGCAGCCGGCCTGGCGGCAGGCGGTGCTCAAGTGCGTCTTCACCGGCGTGCCGCTGGCCGTGGTCGACGGTCTGCCCGGCCGGGCGGACGGGGAACTGAGGCGGATGCTCGTCGCGTTCGCCGCCGAACGGCGCGCCGCCGGCCGCACCGTGCCCGCCGACGCCGTCGACGTGCTCGACCGGCTGACCGTCGCGGAGACCTGAGATGCGCATCTTCGACCCGCACATCCACATGACGTCGCGGACCACGGACGACTACGAGCGGATGGCCGCCGCCGGGGTGCGGGCGGTGGTCGAGCCGGCGTTCTGGCTGGGCCAGCCGCGCACCAGCGTGGACAGCTTCGTCGACTACTTCGACTCGCTGGTCGGCTGGGAGCCGTTCCGGGCCGGCCAGTTCGGCGTCCGGCACCACGCCACGGTGGCACTGAACCCGAAGGAGGCCAACGACCCGCGCTGCCGCCCGGTGCTCGACGTGCTGCCCCGCTACCTGGACAAGGACGGGGTGGTGGCGGTCGGCGAGATCGGCTACGACGCGATGACCCCGGCCGAGGACGCCGCGCTGGCCGGGCAGCTCGCCCTGGCCGTCGCGCACGACCTGCCGGCCCTGGTGCACACCCCGCACCGGGACAAGGCGCGCGGCGTCGAACGCACGCTGGACGTGGTCGCCGAGTCGCAGATCGCGCCCGGTCGGGTGCTGGTCGACCACCTCAACGAGGTGACCGTGGGGTTGGTCCGGGACACCGGCTGCTGGTTGGGCTTCTCCATCAATCCGGAGACCCGGATGTCGCCGTCGCGGATGGTCGAGTTGCTGCGGACGTACGGGACCGAGCGGATGCTGATCAACTCGGCCGCCGACTGGGGGCGCTCCGACCCGCTGCTCACCCGGGTCACCGGCGAGGCGATGCTGCTGGCCGGGTTCGACGAGGACGAGGTGGACCGGGTGCTGTGGCGCAACCCGGTGGAGTTCTACGGCCAGTCCGGCCGGCTCGACCTGACCGAACTTTTGTCGTAAGGCGTCAAAAGTCAAAGCCGATCGATCAGAAGCTATGGACAGGCTGATCGAAAGGTCTTAATGTCGTGCGCAGCACCAGCTCCCCCTTCGGCATCCGGCGCGACGCGCGCCCGGTCCTGGCTGCGCGCGTCAGGAAGGACAGCACAGCATGTCCAGCCACCCCCACCACCCGCCCGCCCGACGACGACTCGCCGCCGGCGCGGCGCTGCTGCTCGCGGCCACCGCCGGCACGGTCGCCCTGGCCGCGACGCCCGTCCCCGCGTCCGCCCACCCCATCCCGGCCAGCGACTTCCAGCAGGTCGAACTCGCCCGTGGAGTCGCCGAGACCGGCGAGCCGATGTCGCTCGCGGTGCTGCCCGACCGCTCGGTCCTGCACACCGCCCGCAACGGCACGCTGCGCCGCACCGACGCGGCCAGCGCCACCACGGTCATCGGCACCCTGCCGGTCTACACCCACGACGAGGAGGGGTTGCAGGGCGTCGGCGTCGACCCCGGCTTCACCACCAACCGGCACATCTACCTCTACTACGCGCCGCCGCTGTCCACCCCGGCCGGGGACGCGCCGGCCACCGGCACCGACTTCTCCGCCTGGCAGGGCGTCAACCGGCTGTCCCGGTTCACGCTCAACGCCGACTTCACGCTCAACCAGGCCAGCAAGGTCGACGTGCTCGACGTGCCCGCCGACCGGGGGCTGTGCTGCCACGTCGGCGGCGACATCGACTTCGACGCCGCCGGCAACCTCTACCTCTCCACCGGCGACGACACCAACCCGTTCGACTCCGCCGGCTACGCCCCGATCGACGAGCGGACCAACCGCAACCCCGGGTACGACGCGCAGCGCAGCGCCGGCAACACCAACGACCTGCGCGGCAAGATCCTGCGGATCAAGGTCAACGCCAACGGGACCTACTCGATCCCGAGCGGCAACCTCTTCGCGCCCGGCACCGCGAGGACCCGCCCGGAGATCTACGCCATGGGCTTCCGGAACCCGTTCCGGATGAGCGTCGACAAGGCCACCGGCATCGTCCACGTCGGCGACTACGGCCCGGACGCCGGCACCACCTCGGCCCGCGGCCCGTCCGGGCAGGTCGAGTTCGACCGGGTCACCGGGCCGGGCAACTACGGCTGGCCGTACTGCACCGGCACCAACACGGCCGCCGAGACGTACGCCGAGTGGGACTTCGCCACCGGCACCGCCGGCGCGAAGTTCAACTGCGCCGGCGGCCCGACCAACAACTCGTTCCGCAACACCGGCCTGGCCACGCTGCCGGCCGCGAAACCGGCCTGGATCCGCTACGCCGGTGACGCCGGCAGCCCGAGCGAGTTCGGCGGCGGCTCGGAGTCGCCGATGGCCGGCCCGGTCTACCGGTACGACGCGGCCAACCCGTCCACCACCAAGTTCCCGCAGTCCTTCGACGGGCAGTTCTTCGCCACCGAGTTCGGCCGGGGCTGGATCAAGCCGATCCACGTCAACGCCGACGGCTCACCCGGCGCCATCGACGCGTTCGGATGGACCGGCAAGCAGGTGATGGACTCCGCGTTCGGCCCGGACGGCGCCTACTACGTGCTCGACTACGGCACCGGCTACTTCAACGGGGACGCCAACTCGGCGCTGTACCGCTTCGACTACCTGGGCGGCGGCAACCGTGCCCCGGTGGCCCGGGCCGCCGCCGACCGGACCTCCGGCGCCGCCCCGTTGACCGTGGGCTTCTCCTCGGCCGGCTCGTCCGACCCGGAGGGTGGCGCGCTGACGTACGCCTGGACGTTCGGCGACGGCGGCACCTCCACCGCGGCCAACCCCTCGCACACCTACACCGCCAACGGCCGCTACACCGCCACGCTCACCGTCCGCGACCCGCAGGGCGCCACCGGCACCGCCGGCGTGACGATCACCGTGGGCAACACCGCGCCGACCGTGGTCATCGAGACGCCCGGCAACGGCAGGCTCTTCTCCTTCGGCGACTCGGTGCCGTTCCGGATCACCGTCACCGACCCGGAGGACACCACGATCGACTGCGCCAAGGTCAAGATGACCTACGTGCTCGGCCACGACCAGCACGGCCACCAGATCACCTCGGCGAGCGGCTGCACCGGCACGATCGCCATCCCGGTCGACGGCGAGCACGACGACGCGGCGAACATCTTCGCCGTCTTCGACGCCGAGTACACCGACTCCGGCGGCCTCACCACGCACACCCAGCACACGCTCCAGCCCCGGCACCGGCAGGCCGAGCACTTCAAGACGTCCGCCGGGATCAACACGTTCGACAAGGGCACCGCCGAGGGCGGCCGGACCGTCGGCGACATCCACAACGGGGACTGGATCGCGTTCCAGCCGTACCTGCTCGCCGACGCCACCGGGTTCACCGCCCGGGTCTCCTCGGCCGGCGCGGGCGGCACGCTCCAGGTGCGGGCCGGCTCGGCCACCGGCACCGTGCTCGGCTCGGCCACCGTCCCGGTCACCGGCGCCTGGGACTCGTTCACCACGGTCACCGGCACGATCACCAACCCGCCGGCCGGCACCACCACGCTCTACCTGACGTTCGCCGGCGGCGCCGGGGCGCTCTACGACCTGGACGCGTTCACGTTCACCACGTCGAGCGTGCGCACCGGGCCGGTCAAGGGCCTGGCCGGCAAGTGCCTGGACGTGCGCAACGCGGCGACCGCCGACGGCACCCAGATCCAGATCTACACCTGCAACGGCACCGCGGCGCAGTCGTGGACGGTCACCCCGAACGCCACCGTGAAGGCGTACGGCAAGTGCCTGGACGTCTCCGGCGGCGCGACGGCCGACGGCACGAAGATCCAGCTCTACACGTGCAACGGCAGCGGGGCGCAGAACTGGTCGGCGCAGGCCGACGGCACGCTGCGCAACCCCCAGTCGGGCAAGTGCCTGGACGTCTCCGGCAACAACTCGGCGGACAGCACGCCGGTGCACCTGTGGACCTGCACCGCCGCCGCGAACCAGAAGTGGACGTTGCCGTGAGAAGGGAAGGGAGAACGCCGATGAGACTCCTCCGTATCGCGCTTGTGGTGGTGACCGCCGTCGCCGCCACCAGCGCCGCCACCCCGGCCAGCGCCGCCGACGCTCCGTACGACGTGCTGGTCTTCTCCAAGACCGCCGGCTTCCGGCACGACTCCATCGCGACCGGCACGCAGGCCGTGCGCGAGCTGGGCGCGGCGAACAACTTCTCCGTCACCGCGACCGAGGACGCCGCCCAGTTCACCGCCGCCAACCTGGCCCGGTTCGAGGCGGTGATCTTCCTCAACACCACCGGCGACGTGCTGAACGCGACCCAGCAGGCCGCCTTCGAGGCGTACGTCGGCGGTGGCGGAGGATACGTGGGCGTGCACTCGGCCGCCGACACCGAGTACGACTGGCCCTTCTACGGCAACCTGGTCGGCGCCTGGTTCGCGTCCCACCCGGCGATCCAGCCGGCCACCGTCAAGGTGGAGGACCGGGCGCACGCCGCCACCGCGCACCTGCCGCAGCGATGGAACCGCACCGACGAGTGGTACGACTACCGCACCAACGCCCGCTCCACCGCGCACGTGCTGGCCAGCCTCGACGAGTCCTCGTACAGCGGGGGTTCGATGGGCGGTGACCACCCGCACGCCTGGTGCAAGTCCTACGGCGGCGGCCGGTCCTTCTACACCGGCGGCGGGCACACCCAGGCGTCCTACGCCGAGCCCGCGTTCCGGGCCCACCTGCTCGGCGGCATCCGCTACGCCGCCGGGCGCACGAAGGCGGACTGCCGGCCGGAGACCGGCTACACCGCGCTCTACGACGGCGGCGTCACCGGCTGGTCCCAGGCCGGGCCGGGCAGCTTCACCAACACCGACGCCACGCTCACCTCCGTCGGCGGCATGGGGCTCTACTGGTACGGCGCGAAGCAGTTCACCAACTACTCGCTGAAGCTGGACTGGCGGCTCGCCGGCGACGACAACTCCGGGGTGTTCGTCGGCTTCCCGCCGTCGAGCGACCCGAACTCGGCCGTGGCCAACGGCTACGAGGTGCAGATCGACCCCACCGACTCGGCCGACCGGACCACCGGCGCGATCTACGGGTTCAAGTCCGCGGACCTGGCCGCCCGGGACGCGGCGCTGAACCCGCCGGGGGAGTGGAACACCTACGAGATCCTGGTCGAGGGAGAGCGGCTCCAGGTCCTCCTCAACGGCGTACGCGTCAACGACTTCACCAACACCGACCCGGTCCGGTCGCTCGCCGGGCACGTCGGCATCCAGAACCACGGCACCGGCGACGACGTGTCGTTCCGCAACATCCGGATCAAGGAGTTGGGCGGCACCCCGCCGCCGACCGGCAACACCACCGTGCCGGCCGAGTCGTTCAGCGCCGCCAGCGGCGTCAGCGCGTTCACCAAGGCCGGCGCCAACGGCGGGCAGACCCTGGGGTACGTCGACCCGGGCGACTGGGCCGCCTACCAGGGCCTGGACCTGACCGGGGTGACGTCGGTGCGGGCCCGGGTGGTCTCGGGCGGGCCGGGCGGCACCATCCAGGTGCGCACCGGCTCGCCGACCGGCCCGGTGCTCGGCCAGGTGGCGGTGCCCAACACCGGCGGCTGGACCAGCTTCGCCGACGTCGGCACCGCGCTGAGCGGGGTGCCGACGGGGCCGCAGACGGTCCACCTGACGTTCACCGGCACCGGCTCCGGGCTCTTCGACGTCGACGACTTCACCCTGGTCCGTGGCGGTGGCGGGACCGGGCCGGTGAGGGGACTGGCCGGCAAGTGCCTGGACGTGCGTAACGCGGCGACCGCCGACGGCACCCAGATCCAGCTCTACAGCTGCAACTCCTCGACGGCGCAGTCGTGGACGGTGACGCCGAACGGGCCGGTGAAGGCGCTGGGCAAGTGCCTGGACGTCGCCGGCGGCGGCAGCGCGGACGGCACGAAGATCCAGTTGTGGACGTGCAACGGCAGCGGGGCGCAGAACTGGTCGGCGCGGGCCGACGGCACGCTGCGCAACCCGCAGTCGGGCAGGTGCCTGGACGTCTCCGGCAACAACCCGGCCGACGGCACGCCGGTGCACCTGTGGACCTGCACCGGCGCGGCCAACCAACGCTGGACCCTGCCGTGAGCTAGGCCATAGAGTGGGGACGGCGACCCGCGAGGTGGCCGGTGACCCGACGGGAGGCGCAACCCGTCGGGCGCAGACGCCCAGGCGTCCACCGGTGCCGAGCCGTCGCCGTCCCCGGTCACCCTCGCCCCGGTCCGCAACGGAATCCCCCATCACGACAGGGGAGAAGGACAATGGCGCGACCGATCACGCTCTTCACCGGCCAGTGGGCCGATCTTCCGTTCGACGAGGTCTGCCGGCTCGCCGCCGAGTGGGGGTACGACGGCTTGGAGATCGCCTGCTGGGGCGACCACTTCGAGGTCGACAAGGCGCTCGCCGACGACTCCTACGTCGAACGCAAGCGGGACACGCTCGCCAAGCACAACCTCCAGGTCTTCACCATCTCCAACCACCTGGTCGGGCAGGCGGTCTGCGACCATCCGATCGACGAGCGACACCAGGACATCCTGCCGGCCCGGATCTGGGGCGACGGTGAGCCGGAGGGGGTGCGCCGCCGCGCCGCGGAGGAGATGAAGGACACCGCGCGGGCCGCGGCGAAGCTCGGCGTACGGACCGTGGTCGGGTTCACCGGCTCGTCCATCTGGCACACGCTGGCGATGTTCCCACCGGTGTCGCCGGCCATGATCGAGCGCGGCTACCAGGACTTCGCCGACCGGTGGAACCCGATCCTGGACGTCTTCGACGCCGAGGGCGTGCGCTTCGCGCACGAGGTGCACCCCAGCGAGATCGCGTACGACTACTGGACCACGAAGCGGACGCTGGAGGCGATCGGCCACCGGCCCGCGTTCGGGCTCAACTGGGACCCGTCGCACTTCGTCTGGCAGGAGCTGGACCCGGTCAACTTCATCTTCGACTTCGCCGACCGGATCTACCACGTGGACTGCAAGGACGCGAAGGTCCGCACCGGCGACGGCCGGCGGGGCCGCCTCTCCTCCCACCTGCCCTGGGCCGACCTGCGACGCGGCTGGGACTTCGTCTCCACCGGTCACGGCGACGTGCCGTGGGAGGACTGCTTCCGGGCGCTCAACGCGATCGGCTACGACGGCCCGATCTCGGTGGAGTGGGAGGACGCCGGCATGGACCGCCTGGTCGGCGCTCCGGAGGCGCTCCAGTTCGTCCGCCGCCTGGCCTTCGACGCCCCGAGCGCGGCCTTCGACGCCGCCTTCAGCAGCCGCGACTGACGCCTCTACCCGCCGCCGCCCTCCGGCCGCCCCCTCCGGCCGCCCCCTCCGGCCGCCACCGGTCGGGCCTGCCGGTGGGGTGCGCCGGGTCGGGCCTGCCAGCGGGGCGCGCCGGTCGGGTCGGTGTCGCCGGAGCCGGCCCGGGCCTCCCGTTAGCGCCTACAAAACTTGATGACGTGGACGGATCGCCACCCGACCGGCGTGGAGAGGCGTCCGGCGGCCGAGCACCACCGGGCCGGCGTCGCGGGTGGCGTCCGGGGCGGCTCGACGGCCGCCGGCGTCGCCGGGTGGAACGCCATCTGTGTCTCAGGGCTCATTTGACACCCATGGCGTTCCACCCGCCGGTCGAAGGGTCGACGATTCGGCAGCGGGCTGCCGGTCGCTGGCCGGCCTGGGCCGCGACCACCGCCCTGTCGGCAGCGGGGACGCGGGTGCGGCCGCAGGAGCTGGGCGGGCTGGACCTCGGCGCCTACGCGGAGCGGTCAGCGGGCGGCGTAGACCTGGTCACTGACCAGGCGGGCGGCGCCGATCAGGGCGGCCCGGTCGTCCAGGTCGGACAGCACGATCGGCATGCTGCCGGTGGCCAGCGGCGTGGAGCGCCGGTAGACCACGCCGCGGATCTCGGCGAGCAGGACCGGCCCGATGCCCGGCGCCGCGCCGCCGATGATGACGATGGCCGGGTTGACGAAGCTGACCAGGCTGACCAGCACCTGCCCGAGCCGGCGGGCCGCGTCGCGGACCAGCGTCTGCGCCGCCGGGTCGCCCTCGGTCGCCGCCGTGGCCACGTCGGCCACGGTCAGCGCGCCGGCCGCCGCCAGCCGGTCCGCCAGCGCCGTCGAGCGTCCGGCCCGCGCGGCCGTCACCGCCTCCCGCACCAGGCCGGCGTCCCCGCAGTACGCCTCGACGCAGCCGATGTTCCCGCAGCCGCAGAGCGGCCCGTCCTCGGTGAGCTGGAGGTGCCCGATGTCGCCGGCCCCGCTGGCCGCACCCCGGTAGAGCGAACCGCCGAGCACCAGCCCGCAGCCGACCGCGTCGCCGAGCTTGACGTAGAGGAAGTCGTCGAACGGCCGGCCGGTGCCGGCGTGCCGCTCGCCGAGGGCCATGGCGTTCGCGTCGTTGTCGACCTGCACCGGGCAGCCCAGCTCGGCGGCGAGCGTGTCGCGTACCGGAAAACGGTGCCAGCCGGGCAGCGCGGGCGGCGAGACGGGTGCGCCGTCGCGGACCGCGACCGGCGCGGGCAGCGCCACGCCGACGCCGGTCAGCCGGGCCAGCCCGGCCTCGGCCCGTAGCTTGCCGAGCAGTTCGACCGCGCGGCCGACCACCGGTTCCGGGCCGAGCCGCACGTCGACCGGCTCGTCGAGGCGGGCGAGCGGGTTCAGCTCGCCGTCGGTGAGCGCGACCCGCAGCCGGCCGTCGCCGAGTGCGACCGCGCCGAAGCGCACCTGCGGGCCGATCCGCAGCAGCGACGAGCGGCGTCCGCCCCGGGACGCGGCCGGTCCGGCGGTCTCCACCAGGCCCAGCTCGGTCAGCCGGTCCGCCTCGGCGGCGAACCGGGCCCGGGGCAGCCCGAGGACGTCCACCAGCTCCACCCGTGACCGAGGGCCGTCGTCACGCAGCAGCCGCAGCAACCGCGCCTGGTCCTCGGTCTCCGGTCCGACCATCGCCATGTGCTCGTCCACCTCCCCACCGGAGAATGTGCCACACCGCCGTCACGGCGGCGTGAACGCGTGCGGCGGGCGCACGGAAGCGGGCCGGTCACTCGAAGGTGCCCGGCCCGCTGTCCGCTGATGTCAGAGGTTGCTGCTCGTGCCGTTCGGCTTGGTGCTGGTGCCGGTCGTGGTCGAGCCGGTCGCGCTCGTGCCACTGGTGCCGGCCTTGCTGCCGACGGCCGCCGGCGTGCCGGCGAACGGCTTGTCGGCGTCGGTCAGCCCTGACTTGCTGCCGTTGCCGGTGGAGATCTTCTCGCCGAGCTTGCTCTGCCCGAGCTTGTCCTTGCCCTCGGAGTAGAGCCGGGTCGCCTGGGCCTGCGCGACGCCTGCCGCCTCCTGGACGGTCGGGTGGTCGAGCACCTTACGCCCGCGGACCACCAGCTCCTCGTACTTCTCCCGGCCGGCACGGGCGCCCAGGACGAATCCCGCTGCCAGCCCGCCAAGAAACATGATCTTTCCGCGCATGGCGGCTCCTTCCGTCCCTGAACTCTGTTGGTGCCTAACTACCCATCCTCCTCTCGGCTCATGCCTCCCTGTGCCGAGATGACGATTTGTCCCGATTTCGGAGTGCCGGGAACCCGCTGGCGCACCACCCCCCGATGTCCTGTATTCTTTTCCCCGTCGCACGGCACGGGGAGATCCGAGCCGCGCGGTGCACGGTCCCCTGTAGCTCAATTGGCAGAGCAGCCGGCTGTTAACCGGCAGGTTATTGGTTCGAGTCCAATCGGGGGAGCTTCGCTCCACCTCACGCCCGTCGGCCACGCCGGCGGGCGCTTCTCGTCGCCGGGCCCCCGCGCCGCCCGATTTCCGCCCGCGAACGCCGTTTCGGACGGCAGGATGGTCCGGGTCGACCTAGACTCCCGCTGCGTCGATCTATGCGTCGATTCGAGGGTGGTGGAGATGGCCGCAGGACGCAGCCGCTGGACCGCGACGCTGATCGCGGTGGCGGTGGTGCTCGGCTGGCTGATCGTCGGCGGCGTCGCCGGCCCGTACGCCGGCAAGCTCGGTGACGTCGCCACCAACGACAACGCCTCCTTCCTCCCGACCGACGCCGAGGCCACCCGCGCCCAGCACCTCTCCGCCGGCTTCGTCGACCGGGAGACCACCCCGGCGCTCGTGGTCTACGAGCGCGCCGGTGGCATCACCGCCGCCGACCAGCAGCGGATCCAGGCCGACGCCGCCCGCTTCGCCCGGGTGCCCGGCGTGGTCGCGCCCCTGTCCCCGCCGATCGTCAGCCAGGACAGGCAGGCCGCCCAGGTGGTCGTCCCGATCGACAGCGCCGAGGGCGAACAGATCCGCAGCGTCGTCGACGAGCTGCGCACCATCGCCGGCCCGGACCGCGACGGGCTGACCGTCGACGTGGCCGGCCCGGCCGGGCTGCTCGGCGACCTGATCGAGGTGTTCTCCGCCATCGACGGGCCGCTGCTGCTGGTCACCCTGGTCGTGGTGCTGGTGATCCTGCTGATCGTCTACCGCAGCCCGGTGCTCTGGGTCTTCCCGCTGCTGGCCGCCGGGATGTCGTACTCGCTGGCCGCCGTCTTCGTCTACCTGCTGGCCAAGCACGACGTGGTCAAGCTCAACGGGCAGGCGCAGGGCATCCTCACCGTGCTCGTCTTCGGCGCCGGCACCGACTACGCGCTGCTGCTCATCGCCCGCTACCGGGAGGAACTGCACCGGCACGAACGCCCCTGGGACGCCATGAAGGCCGCCTGGAAGGGCGCCGCCCCGGCCATTATCGCCTCCGGCGCCACGGTCATCGTCAGCCTGCTCTGCCTGCTGCTGTCCAGCCTCAACTCGAACCGGGCGCTCGGCCCGGTCAGCGCCATCGGCATCGCCGCCACCCTGCTGGTGATGCTGACCTTCCTGCCCGCCCTGCTGGTGCTCGGCGGCCGGTGGGCGTTCTGGCCCCGGCGGCCCCGGCACGACGACGCCGACCCCCGCACCGAGCACGGCATCTGGGGGCGGATCGCCGGCTTCGTGGCGCGCCGCGCGCGTACCGTCTGGATCGTCACCGCCGTGGTCCTGGCCGCGCTCGCGATCGGGGTGACCCAGCTCGGCGCCACCACCCTCGGCCAGTCCCAACTGTTCACCCAGCGCACCGACTCGGTGGCCGGTCAGGAGGTCATCGACCGGCACTTCCCGGCCGGCACCGGCAGCCCGGCCACCATCTTCACCGAGCAGGCCACCGCGCCGCGCGTCGCCCAGGTGGCGCAGGGCGTCAAGGGCGTCTCCTCGGTGGCGCCGCTCGGCCAGCGGGGCGAGCTGGCGCCGCCGGACCCGAACGCGCCGCCCAAGGTGGTCGACGGCCGGGTCCAGCTCAACGTCACGCTCGCCGACCCACCCGACAGCAACGGCGCCGAACAGGCCATCCGCGACCTGCGCGAGGCGGTCCACGCGGTGCCCGACGCGAACGCCGTGGTCGGCGGCTTCACCGCCATCAACGTCGACACCGCCGACGCGTCCGTCCGCGACCGCAACGTCATCATCCCGGTCGTGCTGCTGGTCATCGCGGTCATCCTGGCGCTGCTGCTGCGCGCCCTGGTCGCCCCGGTGCTGCTGATCGCCACCGTGGTGCTGTCGTTCCTGGCCACGCTCGGCCTCTGCGCGCTGCTGTTCGAATACGTCTTCGACTTCCCCGGCGTCGACCAGTCCTTCCCGCTGTTCGCGTTCGTGTTCCTGGTCGCGCTCGGCATCGACTACAACATCTTCCTGATGAGCCGGGTCCGGGAGGAATCGGTGCGGCGTGGCACCCGCGCCGGGGTGCTCACCGGCCTGGCGGTCACCGGCGGCGTCATCACCTCCGCCGGCATCGTGCTCGCCGCCACGTTCTCCGCGCTCGCCGTCCTGCCGCTGGTGGTGCTGGTGGAGCTGGGCGTGGCGGTCGCCGCCGGGGTGCTGCTCGACACCATCGTGGTCCGCTCGCTGCTGGTGCCCGCGCTCGCGTACGACATCGGGCCCAAGGTGTGGTGGCCGAGCCGCCTGTCCCGGTCGCACCGCGACGGCGACGGTGCCGGAGCGGGGGTGGACCGTGTCTGACACCGACGTGGTGATCGTCGGCGGCGGCCTGGCCGGCCTCGCCGCCGCCCGCCGGCTGCACCGCGCCGGCGTGCCGTGGCGGCTGCTGGAGGCCGGCGACCGGCTCGGCGGGCGGGTCGCCACCGACGAGGTCGACGGATTCCTGCTGGACCGCGGCTTCCAGGTGCTCAACACCGCCTACCCCCGGCTCGGCGCGCTGCTCGACCTCGACACCCTCGTCCTGGGCTGGTTCACCTCCGGGGTGCTGGTGCGCCGCGGCGACCGGCTGGAACGGCTGGTCAACCCGCTGCGCGAGCCCACCGGCGCACCCGGCGCGCTGACCGCGCGCATCGGCTCGCTGCGCGACCGGCTGCGCCTGGCCGCGCTCGCCACCGGCTGCGCCACCCTGCCCGTCGGGCGGCTGCTCAGCGCGCCGGAGACCAGCACCGAGACGGCGCTCCGCCGGGCCGGGCTCTCCGCCGCGATCATCGAGGAACTGCTCCGGCCGTTCCTCTCCGGCGTGCTGCTCGACCGCGAGCTGGCCACCTCCAGCCACGTGTTCGCGGTCATCCTGCGCTCGTTCGCCCGGGGCCGGATCGGCCTGCCCGCGCGGGGCATGGGCGCGCTGCCCCGGGCCGTCGCCGCGCCGCTGCCCGCCGAGCTGATCGATCTGCGCACGCCGGTCACCGCTGTCGCGCCCGGCCGGGTCCGCACCTCCGCCGGCGAGGTCACCTGCCGCGCCGTCGTGGTCGCCGCGGACCCGCCGGCGGCGGCCACGCTGCTGCCCGGAATCGACCGGGTACGCATGCACGCCTACACCACCTACTACCACCGCACCGACGACGCACCGCTGGACGAGCCGATCCTGCTGCTCGACGGCGACCGGCGGGAACGTATCGCCAACACGGTGGTGATCAGCAAGGCCGTGCCCACGTACGCGCCGGCCGGCCAGCACCTGGTGGCCACCTCGGTGGTCGGCCCGCAGGCCCCGCCCGAGCCGATGATCCGGCGCGAGCTGGAGCGCCTCTACGGCCGCTCCACCGCCGACTGGACCCACCTCACCACCGTCCCCGTCCCGGAGGCGCTGCCGGCCGCCCCGCCGCCGCAGGGCCGGCTGCGCAAGCCGGTAGCGCTCGGCAACGGTCTCTTCGTGGCCGGCGACCACCGGGACAGCCCTTCCATCCAGGGCGCGCTGGCCAGCGGCTGGCGCACCGCCGGCGCGGTGCTGGACGAGCTGCGGGGTTGAGCCGGCAGGTCGCTGCTCGCTGTTATTCTCGCGTTGCCCATCGTGCCGTCGCGGCAGGCGTTACCGCAGGTTCGGTGGTGGCCCGGGGATCGATCGGCAGGTTACGATCCGGCGCGGTGACGGGGCGGTAGCTCAGCCGGTTAGAGCAGGGGACTCATAATCCCTCGGTCGCGGGTTCGAACCCCGCCCGCCCCACCAGCCGTTTTGCCTGCTCAGCCATGGTGGCGGCGCCCCGAACGCACCGCATCGAGGTCCGGACCGACGCCCTCGGTCCGCACTGAGTCAGCAGCAGCACGACGCGCCGCCCGGTCGAGGCGATCCGCCACCTGGTCCAGGTCGTCCTCGAAGAGGTCCGCGTATACATCCAGCGTCATGGCCGCCGAGGCGTGCCCGAGCATCCGCTGCACCGCCTTCACGTTGGCGCCCTCAGCCACCGCCAGACTGGCCGCCGTGTGCCGCAGCTCGTGCAGCGTCAAGGCGGCCTGCTGGCGGCGCAAGCGCCGGCATCGGCCGGCGCGCCGGCCGATAGTTGCAGACTGCCAGGAACTAAGACCGATGCCTCCGGCGGGGATCTGCGACAGAGATGGGCTTCGGGGAGGAGCGGTTGACGGGCAGGCCGCGAAGGCGCAAGGACAGCGGCGACGGCAGCGTCAGCGATGAGAGCCGAGCACGGACTAACCTGACGCGGTGTCGATCAACAGCAGCGAGTTCGAGGCGTGCCGGCGGCTTTTCACCTACCGTGCGGGGATCTGGGTCTACCGTTTGGCGATCGTCTTGGCTGTTTTTCCGTGGCCGTTCCGGGCGGTGGGTGTGCGGCTGATGTCCCCACAGGGGGCGGCGACGATGGCTGCGGTTGGCTTCATCCTGGTGTTCGCCGGCCATCGTCTCGTTCTCCGCTCTCATCAGCGAGCGGGGTATTTCGGTGACGGCTACGACCCGTTGCGGCCGCCGGGCGGCCTGGTTGCCCGAGACGTGTTCCGCCTGACGTACTGGTAGCCGCATCGGCCGCAGTGACCGACGCCGGCCGACAGGAGTCTTGATCTTTGCAAGGCGGGGTCATGATGGACGCGTGGCGTGGAATGCGCGGGAGGCACTGGACCGCTGGCGAAGGCGCGGACCCGGAAAGGCAGCACGAGTTGGCACGTCTCTCGCCTTCCTTGCCGGGTTTGCGCTGTGGAGCTGGGCCGTGCACGGCTGGGCTGATGCCCACGGCTACCGCGGATTGCTCGACGGATGGCGTCCCTGGTATCTCGCCGTCGCCGCCGTGACCTACTGGCCGCTCGCGTGCCTCCTGTGGTGGTCGATGTACCCGAGGGCAGGACTGCTTCCCTGGACGCGGGACTGAGACGACCACCTAGCTAGGCACCACGAGCCCGAGGTGAGCGGTCCGCATCTAGTCCGCAAGAGGTCGACGGACGGCAGGGGAGTGGTGCGAGATGTCGAGAGGTATTTCCGCTGCTAGACCCCCGTGTGCCCAGGTCGCCGGAGCTGGCAGTTTGATCTCGTAATCCCTCGGTCGCGGGTTCGAACCCCGCCCGCCCCAACAGCCCTTTTTCCTGCTCAGCCATGGTGGCGGCGACCCGAACGCACCGCATCGAGGTCCGGACCGACGCCCTCGGTCCGCACTGAGTCAGCAGCAGCACGACCCGCCGCCCGGCGGGGAGGCTGGACGGTCTACGACTGCCCGACGCGGAGATCCGCTCCACCTGGCCTGGCGCAGGTCGGTCCACTCCACGGCGTGTGGTCGGCGGCGGGCGGGATGGCCGCAGGCTCGGCGCACGTATGATGACGACGCCATCCCGTGACCAGCCGATCGGAAGCACGGCCAAAATGACAGGATTACCCGCTGCCGCACTGGTGTCGATCCTCGTTCTGCTCGTAGTGCTGGCCATCGACGTATGGGTTTACGCGGACGCCAGGGAGCGACTGAGGCGCGGGAACCCGGTCGCTGTCTCGCTTGGGTCTTTCCGACTGAAGACCCCGGAGGCGTGGTTCCTGGGCTGTCTGATCATGTGGGTTGTGTTCTTCCCGCTCTACCTGACAGCCACGGGGCGGAACCCCTTCGCTCACAGCAGGGGCTGACAACCACAGGGTGCAGGCGTGCTGTGGGCCATCCATGGGCCAGCAAACGGTGCTGAGCCCGGTCGCGACCGGGCACTAAGGGTCATTGCAGCGCCGCTACGACCACGCCTGCCGGACACCCCCCGCTACGGAGCGCTACTTTCAAACTGACGCTCCGCGCCGCCCCGACACATTTCTGCTGGACCTGTAGACCTCAGAGGGCGGTCCGCAGTAACTTGATCTGATCTATACGTTGCGTCCGGTTGGTGGCCTTGCGGCAGATTCGCCATTGATAGCGACCAGTCGATG
>NZ_JBICSL010000025.1:0-73606 GCF_043197045.1 Micromonospora sp. NPDC049282 | reverse complement strand
CCCGACGCCCTCATCGCCCTGGCCATGCTCAACCTCGGCGGTCACCGCCCCCAACTCCCCAACCGATGACCCACACATCCATCACAAGACCCATATTTTGGAGCGATATACCTCATCTTCACCGGGCGCAGGGAGGAAAACAAGACTGTTTCTTCGCCCGTGACATCGGCAGTCTCTCTTGGCATGACCACCGACAATCGAGACGTGGGCCTCGCTCGCCGCCTGTCGCACGTGCGGTGGCTCGCGGGCGGCACCGGCGCGGGTAAGAGCACTCTCGCCCGGGCCCTGGCCGAGCGCTACGACGTGCTGATCTACGACGGTGACCGCGCGGAGCGCGGCTACGTAGGTCGGTGCACCGCGCGGGAACAGCCGTACCTCTGGGCGTTGCTGCACGCTCCGGGGGCGCGGCGGTGGAACGACCGCGACGCGCAGGAGGTCTTCGAGTCGATGCCGAGCCTGCACGGGGAGACGTTCGGCTTCGTGGTGGACGACCTGCTGGCACTGCCCACGGATCGTCCCGTCCTGGTCGACGACTTCCGCACCCTCCCCCGCGAGGTCGCTCCGCTGCTGACGTGGCCGGAGCAGGTGGCTTTCCTCCTGCCCACGCCGACGTTCCGGGACCGGGCGCTACGTGTGCGATTCGCCGACCCGGTCCGGGCCCGGGCGAACTGGGGAGACAGCGACCACGGCAAGGCGCTTGCCCTGCGGTTGGCTCGCGACGAGCTGTGGGACGCGGAGATCCGCCGGCAGGCCGTCGCGGCGCGTCTGCCGGTGGTGACCATCGACGGCTCGCGCGACGTGCTCGGCCTCGCCGGCGACCTCGCCGCCCGCTTTCGTCTGGACTGACCATCGGCCCGGGACGGGGATGCGAGGTGACCGTGGCGCACACAGCGAGGCGTCGCGCGTGCCGCTCAGTCGATCAGGCCGGCCGGGGGCAGGGTCCGGCCCTCCCTGCCGTGGGAGTAGTCCCGGGCCTCGGCCACCAGCCCTTCGTGGTCGAAGCGCAGCAGCGTGCAGCCGGAGATGGTGAGGGGCTGGTCGTTCGGGTAGGTCACCGCCCAGTACTCCACGGCCGCCGTGTCACCGTCGACGCGCGGCTCGCCGAACCAGACCTCGGCGGGGCGGGTCTCCTCGTCGAAGCACTCCCGCAGATAGTCGCGCAGGCCGGCACGTCCACGGTAGGGCCGGAACATCGACGCCCAGTGCACGCCGTCTTCGGCCAGCAGACCGACGATGCCGTCGCTGTCCTTCGCGGGCCATCCGTGGGCCCACGTGTCCGCCCACCGGTCGGCCGCGTCGCGCATGTCCACGATCCGTCTCCTCTGCTCGATGCTCGGCGTACTTCTACCAACCACCTCCGACAACCGAGCTGACGGTGCTGGCCTCGATCCCTGCCGGGGCAGCCGCCCGGATGCTCGCGGCGCCCCGGTGGTGGCGGGGCTCCTCGACCTCGTCGAGCAACGCGATCGCGAAGTCCGGGTAGCTGATCCGGCTGGCCGGGTCGCCGTGCTCGGCCAGCCGGTAGCGGCCGGTGCGCGCCCCGGCATGGTCGAAGTCGCCGGCGGGCGCCACGTACGTCCAGTCGAGGTCGCACGTCCGCAACTCCGCCAGGCCGGCCGCGTGGCCCAGCGCGAAGGAGCGGTACTCGTTCGGGTAACCGGGCTCGTCCATCAGGGGAGCACCGGACGCCCCGGGCAGGACCGACGCGAGGCCCACCACCGCCAGCCGGCGTACGCCCGCCTTGGCCAGCCCGGCGGCCAGGGCGCGGGACGCGGCGGTGAAGAAGTCGCACGGTGGCGCGGTCAGGTCCGCGGCCGCGCTGACGGCCGCGTCGTGACCGGCGGCGACCCGCGCGACGTCGGCCGGGTCGGTGACGTCACCCGCCACCACCCGCGCGTCGATCGGGTCGCGGTGGCGCGCCGGGTCGCGTACCACGGCGGTGACCTGGTGGCCGCGTCGCCGCGCCTCGCCGACGGCCGCTCGCCCGGCGCGACCGCCGGCGCCGAAAACCACGATGTTCATCAGGGAACGCCTCTCACCAGGGCCGGAGCCCGTACGCCCGGCCGGTTCGCCGACGTTATCGGGGGCCGCGGTTACCCCGGGGATACCCGTATCGTGGGTGGGATGAGGCAACCGTTGCCCGCCGACATGTTCGACGAGCTGTGCCCGTCGTCGCTCAACCCGATCCGGTTCGGCGACAAGTGGGCGGCGCTCGTCATCCGGTGCCTCGAAGGCGGGCCCCGCCGGTTCTCCGAGCTGCGGGTGCCGCTGCGCCGCGTCACCCCGAAGGTGCTCACCCAGTCGCTGCGCGCCCTGGAACGCGACGGTCTCGTCCGGCGCACCGTTCACCCGGGACGGTCGCCGCACGTCGAGTACGAGCTGACGCCGGTGGGCCGCAGCATGCTCGAACCGATCGCGGTGGCGTGCGCCTGGACCGAGCGGCACTGGGACGAGCTGCTCGACGCCCGCGAGTCCTACGACAACGCCACCCGCCCCGACCGGCCTACCGCGTCTCCGGCAGCGCCGCGGTCACGTCCAGCTCGACCAGCTGCCCGGTGAAACCGAGCTGGGCCACCCCGAGCAGCGTGCTGGCGGTCGTGAACGCGGCCGCGAGTGGTGAGTCCAGGAACCGTCGCCACACCTGGGCCAGCACGGCTTGGTCGGCGCTGACCACGTAGATGACGGTACGCACGACGTGCTCCGGTCCGGCGCCGACCGATCGGAGAGCAGTCACCGCGTTCCGGGCGATCCGGTCGACCTGGGCCTCGACGTCATCGGGACCCACCAGGACCCCGTCGGCGTCCAACGGGCACTGGCCGGCGAGGTAGGCGGTGCGTCCGGCCGGGACGACGGTGACGTGGTGGTAGCCCGGGGTGGCATGCAAGCCCTCGGGGTTGGAACTGATGATGGTCATGCTCCGCAGCCTCCCGGATCCAGGATTGAAGCGTCACCGGGTTTTGCGCGGCAGAGACGGGAGGAGGCCAGATGGAAGCCGGGCGGGTCCCGTCTCAGAAGTAGCGGGCAGCGCTACGTCCAGGGCGGCGTGTGCCGGGCCAGGTAGTCGCGGGCGCGGGGGAGCGGATCCGCCCAGTACTGGTGCGGCATGCGGCTGTGGTGCGCCGCGCAGAACTCCGCCAGATCGTCGGCGAGCGCGACGGGTTCCAACGGCCGGCTCTCGAAGTGGCGATTCGCCGCCAGCAGGTGCGGCTCCGGGTTCCAGCCGGAGTGGTCGAACGCCCATCCCGCCCAGGTCGCGTAGACGTGCCAGACCTGCGGGTCGTCGGCGAAACGCAGCCCGACAAGGCCGATCGACCGGTCCGGGTAGGCGGCCCGGCACACCCAGGCCAGGATGTGGCAGGCGCCGGCGGCGAAGAACGCCTGATCCGTGCGGTCCCACGCGACGCGCTGGTCGGACCGTTCCAGCGGGGTCCGCCGGAACACTCCCGCTGCCACCGCTGTCATGCCTCGTACGTTATCGGGGCGATCTCGTGCCACCGCGACGAGCCGAACGGTCAAATTCTCCGACAGGTCGCCGCGTTCGACGGACCGTACCCGCGTGGACCGTCAGCGGATCCCCTCGACGTACGACGCCAGGTGCGCCAGCGAGGACGCGATGCCCTCCTGATGGACGGCCTGGTCGATGCCGGCCGGCACGCCGGTCGCGGTGACCGTCACCTCGGTGCCGTCGCCGGCCGCGGCCAGGTGCCAGGTCATCGTCATGGTGCCCGCGTACGCCGGGTCGTCGGCCTGGAACACCGCGGTCTGCACCACCCGTGCCGGCCGGGCCAGATCGGCGAACCCGACGTCGACGACGTCAGTCGCTTCCGACGTCTTGCCCGGGCTGTCGGTGGGGTCGAGGTAGGTGAGCACCATCCGGAATCCGCCACCGGGCCGGGGATCCCACCGCTCGATCCGCCCGCGCATGCCGTCGGGCGGCAGCCACGCCTCGAGCGCGTCCCGGTCCAGGAGCGCGTCGTAGACCGCCGCCGGCGCCGCGGCGATCGTCGTGCTCGCCCGATCGATCCTGGTCACCGCCCGATTCTAGGCGCGGACGTCGCGGGCGGCAGCGGCAGAGCCGGCGGTACGGTGTCGGTTCGTCCTGATCGGGGGGAGGATCAGCGGATGAGGTTCCCGCTCTCGACGCCGCCCGCCGTTCCCGCCGGCACGCTGGCCGCCGGTCCGCAGCCGACGCTCGCCGCCGGCGACGACCTCGTCCTGCGGCCCTGGCAGGCGGCCGACGCGTCGACGTTCCTGGCCGCGTACCAGGATCCGGAGATCCGACGCTGGCACACCCGCCGACCCGCCTCCGAGGAGCAGGTACGCGAGTGGTTCGAGTACTACCGCCGGGCGTGGCGGCAGGAGACGGCGGCGAGTTGGGCGATGACGTACGGCGGTGGTGAGGTGCTGGGACGCATGGTCCTGGGCGCCATGGAACTCGGTGACGGGGTGGCGGTGTGCGCGTACTGGGTGGTTCCGGCCGCTCGCGGCGCGGGCGTGGCCTCCCGGTCGTTGCGGGCGGTGAGCGACTGGGCCCTCGGTGCGGCCGGCTTCCACCGTCTCGAACTCGACCACTCGACCCGCAACCACGCCTCCTGCCGGGTCGCCGTCAAGGCCGGGTTCCGCCCGGAGGGCACCAGACGCAGCGCCGCCGTGCACGCGGACGGACGGCACGACATGCACGTGCACGCCCGCGTCCGCGGCGACGACTGACGGCGGCGTCCGTCGACCGTGCTCGACCTCGACCCGGGCTGCGCGCCGGGCGTGCCGGAGGGGTCGAATCCGTTCGGCGGTGAAGGGCGAGGCGAACGCCCTGCCATCGGGCCGGTCAGACCTTGAGGACGTCGACATCGTATTGCGCGATCGAACCGTCCCGCGAAGCCAAGGTCATGTGCTCGGTGACCGCTTGGGCCACCAACATCCGGTCGAAGGGGTCACGGTGATGGGGTGGCAGCCGGTCGGCGCAGATCGCGTGGGCGTGGGTCACGGGTAGCTCCTGGAAACCCATGTCGCGGATCCGTTCGGCGAGGTCGGCCGGTCCGTCGAGCTTGCCCAGGCCCTGTTTGACGGTGATCTCCCACAGGCTGACCGGGGACAGGAAGATGTCGGGATCGTGGCGCAACCGGTCGAGGAATCCGGTGTCGAGCGTCGAGTCCCCGGCAATGGCCCAGAGCGCGACGTGGGTGTCCAGCAGGAGGCTCATGCACCGACGCCGAAATCAGCTGCGATCTCGGCGTTGGTCTGCGGTGAGTCCCAGTCGCCGGAGAGGTCGATCTGCCCCGCGAGTGACCCGATTGCGGTGCGGTTGGTACGTCGGACGAGGGGCACGACCTTCGCAACCGGCGTCCCCGCCCGGTCGATGATGATCTCCTCGCCGCGTTCCACCCGCTCGATGATCCGCGAGAGGTGGGTCTTGGCGTCATGCATGTTGTAGTGCACCTCGGCAGACATGACCACCCCTTCGGTTAGCTAGGACCTTAGTCCAGTTCGACGGAGGCTGCCACGGGCACGCCGTGTTCGGCCCCGGGCAGTCCCGCCGTGCGTCGGCCGGCGGTGGTTGCGGGGCGGTGCCGAGGAGCGGTCGTGTGTGATGATCGATGCCGGGAAGCACCGCGGGAGGACGTGTGAGCGAGCCACAGCGCGGCACCGCGCCACGGACGCCGTTCTGGCAGTCGATGGCCGGGCTGCTCACCGCCGTTGCCGGCCTGATCACCGCGCTCGTCGGCGTCGCGGCCTTCGTCTACCAGGTCGCCGGTGGTGGCTCCGCCGCCGCTCCGGAAACGCGATCGTCGACCGCGTCGGCCCCGGCCCGGGCGGCCGGCCCCGGCACGTCCGCACCGTCGGCCGGCACCTCGGAGAGCGCCGTCGTCGGCCCGGTCGAACTGCTCTTCAACAACAATGGCGTCGATCTTGACGCCGACCCGCCCAGAGTGGCCACCGGGCCGGACCCCGAGATCGACATCTACGACGCAGGCGGCTTGATCGACAGCTTTCCCATCTGGGCGGGCCTGGCCAGGTGGAGTTCGGCCGGCGTGCCGAGCCGGCAGGACTGCATCTCCCTGCTGAACGGCTACGCGACGATCGACTCCACCTACCGCAAGGGCAGCCGATACTGCGTGCACACGCGGGGGGACGTCCACGTCGCGTTCGTCGAGTTCGTCGCACCGATCGAGGCCGGCTGGAAGATCCGGGTGACCGTCTGGCCGGGCACGGCCGACTGACCTGCCGGCCGGGCCGTACCACCCCGGCCGGGTGGCTCGCTGGTGGGCGGATGAGAGAGTGGCAGCGTGCGGGTGGGGATCCTCGGGCCGCTTGAGGTCCGTGACGGCGAGCAACTCGTCGACGTCGCCGGGGCGCGGCTGCGGGCGCTGTTGATCCGCCTCGTCCTCGACCCGGGCCGGCCGGTGAGCGTGTCGGCGCTGGCCGAGGCGCTCTGGGCGGACGCGCCGCCCGCCGACACCGCGAACGCCGTGCAGACGCTGGTGTCCCGGCTGCGCCGGGCGGTGCCCGGGCTGGGCGTACGCAGCGGCCCGGGCGGTTACCGGCTCGACCTGGCCCCGGACGACGTGGACGCGGAACGGTTCGCGGGGCTGGCCCGGGACGGCCGGGAGGCGTTGCGGGACGGGGACGCGGCGCGGGCGCTGGCGACGCTGCGGGACGCGCTGGCGTTGTGGCGTGGCCCGGCGCTGGCCGAGGTGGCCGACGCCCCGTACGCGGGCGCCGCGGTGGCGCGGCTGGCGGCGCTCCGGCTCACCGCGCAGGAGGACCGGATCGAGGCGGAGCTGCGGACCGGCCGCCCGGAGCTGCTGGTCGCCGAGCTGGACGAGTTGACCGCCGCGCATCCGTTGCGGGAACGGCTGGCCGCGTTGCACCTGCGGACGCTCGCCGCCGCCGGGCGGCCCGCCGAGGCGCTCGGCGCGTACGAGCGGATCCGGAAGCGGCTCGCCGACGAGCTGGGGGTGGACCCCTCGCCCGAGCTGCGGGCGGCGCACCTGGCGCTGCTGCGGGGCGAGGCGACGCCACCGCCGGTGGCCGCCGCGCCGCGGGGGAACCTGCGCGCCGCGCTCACCACGTTCGTCGGGCGCGACGACGACCTGCGCCGGCTCACCGGGCTGCTCGCCGACAACCGGCTGGTCACGTTGATCGGGCCGGGCGGGGCCGGCAAGACCCGGCTGGCCGGGGTCGCGGCGGGGCTGCTGGCCGACGGCGTACCCGGTGGGGCCTGGCTGGTCGAGCTGGCGCCGATCACCGACCCGACCGACGTGCCGCGGGCCGTGCTCGACACGCTCGGCCGGCGGGACCGGACGCGGGAACCGGTCCGACCGACGGCGCGGGACACGCTCGGGCGGCTGGCCGACGCGATCGCCGCCGACCGGATGCTGATCGTGCTGGACAACTGCGAGCACGTGGTGGAGGCCGCCGCCCGGCTCGCCGAGGAGCTGCTCGGCCGCTGCCCGGGGCTGATCGTGCTGGCCACGTCCCGCGAGCCGTTGGGCATCGTCGGCGAGGCGCTGGATCCCGTACCGCCGTTGCGCCTGCCGTCGGCCGACGCGACGCCGGCCGACGCGGTCGCGTACCCGTCGGTGCAGTTGCTGCGGGACCGGGCCGTGGCCGGGCGCGCCGGTTTCGCGGTGACCGACGACAACGTCGCGGACGTGGTGGAGATCTGCCGCCGCCTGGACGGCCTGCCGCTCGCCATCGAGCTGGCCGCGGCACGGCTGCGGACGCTGTCACCCCGGCAGGTCGCGGCCGGTCTGGACGACCGGTTCCGACTGCTCACCGGCGGCAGCCGGACCGCGTTGCCCCGGCACCGGACGCTGCGCGCCGTGGTGGACTGGAGCTGGGGGCTGCTCACCGGCGACGAGCGCCGGCTGGCCGAGTGGCTCGCCGTGTTTCCCGCCTCGATCACCGCCGAATCGGCGGCCGGCGTCGCCGGGCCGGCCGCCGCCGCGCTGCTCGACGCGCTTGTGGACAAGTCGCTGCTCCAGGTGGTCGGCGACGGGCGGTTCCGGATGCTGGAGACCATCCGGGAGTACGGGCTGGAGCGGCTCGCCGCCGCCGGCGCCGCCGCCGAGGCGCGCGCCGCGCACACCGCGTACTTCCGGGACCTGGTCGCGACCGCGGAGCCGCACCTGCGCACCGCCGGCCAGCTGCCCTGGCTGCGGCTGCTGGCGGCGGAGCGGGAGAACATCATCGGCGCGCTGCACTTCGCCTGCGACGCCGGTGACGCCGACACGGCGTTGCGGATCGGCGCGGCGCTGGCGCTGCCGCTGGTGATCTGGGGCAACGACGGCGGGATCGGTGGCGACGTGCTGGCCCGCGCGCTCGCGCTGCCCGGGCCGGCGCCGGTGGCGGATCGGGCCGTGGTGCTCGCCATCCGGATGATCACGGAGATGTTCCACTGTGCCCGCCAACCGACGGAGGAGCAGGTGGCGGAGCTGAGCGCCGCCGTGCGCGCGGCGGACGGGACCAGCCACCCGATCGTGGCGTTGCTCGAACCGGCGCTGTCGATCTTCACCGACGACACCGCTGCCGGGATCGCCGCGGTGGACCGGACGCGCGGGCACGCCGACCCGTGGACCGACGGGACGTTGCTGGCGATGCGTGGCCAGATCAAGGAGAACGACGGCGACGCCGATGGCCTGCTGCGCGACCTCACCCAGGCGATCGAGGAGCTGCGCGTGGTCGGCGAGCGGTGGAGCCTGTCGATGGTCCTGAGCAACTACGCCGACGCGATGACCAAACGCGGCGACTTCCCGGCGGCGACGGCCGCGCTGGAGGAGTCGGCGCGACTGGCCCGCGAACTCGACCCGACCGCCGAGCCGGGCTTCCAGTTGGTCTGGCTGGCGGCCCTCCGCGCTCGGGCCGGTGACGTGGCCGGCGCCAAGGTGGAGTTGCGCCGGTTCGTCGCCGACCGGATGGCCGACCGGAACGGTCGGGACGCCGCGTTCGGGCTGATGATGCTCGGCGACATCGCCCGGCTGGAGGGCTCGCTCGACGAGGCGCAGGAGTGCCTCGCCGAGGCGATGCGCCGCCAGGAGGTGGCGCCACTGGTCGCGCCACAGTTCCGTGGGCTGCTGCTGGCCACGATGGGGCACCTGGCGCTCGCCCGTGGCGACGTGGCGGGCGCGCGGACCTGTCTCGGCGAGGCCACCGGCCAGGCCCTCGCGGCCCGGGACATGCCGGTGGTCGCGATCATCGCGGTCGGCTGGGTGGCGGTCGGCGAGGCGGAGGGCCGGTACGAGCGGGCCGCCGAGCTGCTCGGCACGTCCGACTCGCTGCGCGGCTGGCCGGACCGGTCCAACGCGGACGCGCAGCGGCTCGCCGAGCGGCTCCGGGCCGAGCTGGGCGACGACGGGTACGCCGCCGCGTACGCCCGGGGCCACGGCCTGAGCCGGGCCGACGCCCTCGCGTTCGTGGGCGGCGACCCGGCTCGGTGAGGGCCGGTCAGGCGCGGCGCCGGTACGCGCGGACGGCGAGCGGCGCGCAGACCGCGATGATCGCCACGGTCCAGAGCAGCGACCGGGTCACCGGCCCGGCGACCGGCCCGCCGATGATCAGGCCCCGGGCCGCCGCCATCACGTCGGCCACCGGGTTCACCCCGACCCACCACTGCAACCAGCCCGGCATCGTGTCGCTCGGCGCCATCATGTCGGTGCCGAAGGTCAGCGGGAACAGGACCAGGAAGGCGGTGCCCTGCACGGCGCCCGGGCTGCGCATCAGCACACCGAGCAGCACGCCGATCCAGCTCACGGCGAACGCGAACGCGATGGTCAGCAGGCAGGCCGCCAGCGTGGACAGCGGGTCGGTGCCGATCCGGAAGCCGATGGCGTAGCCGAACGCGAACAGCACCGTGATGCAGACCACGAACCGGACCAGGTCGCCGACCACGGAGCCGACCAGCGGCGCGGACCGGGCGATCGGCAGGCTGCGGAACCGGTCGAAGACGCCCTTCTCGATGTCGGTGTTGAGGCTGACGCCGGTCGCGACGGACGCGAACAGCACGGTCTGCACCATGATCGCCGGCAGCAGGAACTCCAGGTAGGCGTGCTGCGAGCCGGAGATCGCGCCGCCCAGCAGGTAGACGAAGATGACCACGAAGACGATCGGCTGGAGCGTCACGTCCAGCAGTTGCTCCGGGGTGCGTAGCGTCTTGATCAGGCTGCGGCCGGCGAGCGACAGGCTGTGCCGGGCCAGTCCGAACGGGCGGGCGCCGGCCCGGGGAGCACCGGTGCGGGGCGGCGTCGCCGCCGCGCGGATGGTCGTGGTCATGCCGCCACCTCCGTGGGCTCCTCGGCGCCGTGGCCGGTCAACGTGAAGAACACCTCGTCCAGGCTGGGCAGTCGCAACGCCAGCTCGACCACCCCGATGCCGGCGTCGTCGAGCCGACGGACGACCGCGGTGAACACCGCGTCGTTCTCCACCGGCACGGTGAGCAGCCCGGGTCGGGGCAGCTCGGGTTCCGCGCCGGTGCCGGCGCGCAGGATGTCGGCCACCTCGCCGATCCGGCCCGGCTCGGTCGGCCGGACCACGATGGTCTGGCTGCCGGCGATCCGCTTCAGCTCGCCCGGCGTGCCGTGGGCGATCACCCGCCCGTGGTCGATCACCGAGATCTCGTCGGCCAGCGCGTCCGCCTCGTCCAGGTACTGCGTGGTGAGCAGCACGGTCGAGCCGTCGTCGACGAGCGAGCGGACCACGCCCCACATCTCCTCGCGTTTCGCCGGGTCCAGGCCGGTCGTCGGCTCGTCCAGGTAGATCACGTCCGGCCGGCCGACCAGGCTCGCGGCCAGGTCCAGCCGGCGGCGCATGCCACCGGAGTACGTCTTGGCCGGGCGTCCGGCCGCCTCGGTCAGGTCGAACCAGGCGAGCAGCTCCGCCGCCCGGGCCTTCGCGTCGCGGCGGCTCAGGTCGAGCAGCCGGCCGATCAGCACCAGGTTCTGGGTGCCGGTCAGGTCCTCGTCGACCGAGGCGTACTGCCCGGTCAGCCCGATCAGCCGGCGTACCTGGCCGGCGTCGCGGACCACGTCGTGGCCACCGACGGTGGCGCGCCCCTCGTCCGGGCGCAGCAGGGTGGCGAGGATCCGCACCGCGGTGGTCTTGCCGGCGCCGTTCGGCCCCAGCACCCCCAGCACGGTCCCCCGTCGTGCGGCGAGGTCGATCCCGGCCAGCGCGGTGGTCGTACCGAACCGCTTGACCAGGCCCTCCGCCTCGAATGCGTAACTCATGGCACCGACCATGGCGGGCGCCGCTGGCAGCGGGCGCACACCACGCTGGCACCGCCGCGCACACGCAACAAATGGTTGCGCTTCGCTCCGGTGGCGACTAGCGCTACCGCGTCGACGACGCCCAGCTCGCCCGCGCGGTGGCCCAGCTCGCGTCCGTCGGCTCGGCCTGGGACGCCCGACCGCGCCGGATCAAGCGGATCGCCGAGGACATCCAGCGCGCCCGACCCGAATGACGACGAGAGACGAGGAGATCGACATGGTGGACATCCTGCACCGGATCGGGGTGCGGACCCCGAAACCCACCAGGGCTGGCGCGAGCCGGTCGAGTTCATGCACCACTGCGGCACCAAGTGGGGGTCGTACCTGCTGAGCCTGAAGGCGTTTGTGGAAACCGGCGAGGGCGCGCCTTCGCCCCGCGACGTGCGGATCAGCGACTGGCACTGACCGCTCCGCCCGTGTTGGATACCCGGGTGGAGCCGGGCTCTGGCCTAGGATGACGGTATGAGCGCTGAGGCCGTCGGCATGCACATGCCCGCCGTCGTGACGCTCGACGACGTGGCGACGATGAACGCCGCCGACCCGAACGGTCACCGCTACGAGACCAGCCCCGAGGGGGTCCTGTCGGTCATGCCGCCGCCCGACTCGGAGCACGCGATCATCGCGAGCCGTCTCTTCGCCTGGCTGATCATGGCCGGGTGGCCCGCCGAACAGGTGCTCCAGGCGGTCGGCGTACGGGTTCCCGGGCGCAACGGCGACGGCGGCCGGATCCCCGACCTGAGCGTGTGGCGCAAGCCGCCCGGGCGTGGAGTCTGGTCGCCCGTGGCCGACCTCGTGCTGGCGGTCGAGATCGTCTCGCCCGGTTCGGAGGCGATGGACTCGGTGACCAAGGTCCGGGAGTACGCCTCGGTCGGCATCCCGCGCTACTGGGTGGTGGATCGCGACGGCGCGCAGACCGTGACGCTCCACGAGCTCACCGGCGACGGCCGGTACGCCGAACACGCCCGGATGCCGCTGGCCTGGCTGTTGCAGACCGCCCCCGCCGACCACCTCGACCGCTGACGACGAGGGCCCCCGCCATACCGGCGGGGGCCCTCGTCGTCACGGGATCGCTCAGGCGAGCGTCTTCAGGTAGTCGGGGTTGGCCTTCAGCCATTCCGCGACGGCCTTCTTCTCGTCGCCCTTGTGGGTGGTGAACATCAGCTCCTCCAGCGACGCGAGCTGGTCACCGTCCATCTTGAACTTCTTCAGCATCTCGGCGACCTCGGGGAAGTCCTTGCCGAAGCCCTTGCGGCCGAACGTGTTGATCTGCTCGGCCTGGCCCAGCGTGCCCTTCGGGTCGGCCAGGTCCTTCAGCTCGTACTTGGCGTAGGCCCAGTGCGGGTGCCAGAGCGTGACCACGATCGGCTTCTTGTTCGCGATGGCGCCGTCGAGCGCGGCCAGCATGGCCGGGGTGGACGACGTCTTGAGCTTCATCGAGCCCTCCAGGCCGTACTTCGGCAGCACCTGCTCCTGGGTGGCCTTGGTGAGGCCGGCGCCCGGCTCGATGCCGACCATCTCGCCGCCGAACGTGCCGGCCTTGGCGGCCAGGTCCTCCAGCGAGTCGATGCCCTCGACGTACTTCGGCACGGCGATGCTGAGGCTGGCGTCGTCGTGCCACACGCCCAGCTTCTCCAGCTTGTCGCCGTACTTCTCCAGGTAGGAGGCGTGGGTCAACGGCAGCCAGCCGTCCAGGAACAGGTCGATGTCGCCGTTGGCGAGACCGCCGTAGACCAGGCCGGCCTCCAGGTTCTTCAGCTGGACCCGGTAGCCCTTGTCCTCGAGGATGTTCTGCCACAGGTGGGAGGCGGCGATCGCCTCGTCCCAGGCCATGTAGCCGATGGTGATCTTCTTGTCGCCGCCGGACGCGCCGTCCGACCCGTCGCCGCAGGCGGTCGCGCCGCCGAGGGCCAGGGCGGCGGTCACCGCCAGCGCGAGGACGCGCTTCACTGTCGTGATCACAGAATTTCCTTTCCTTACGGGGTTGCCGGCGCTCGCGGGTACGCGGAAGCAGGGGTGCCGGTCGGTCGGGCGACGGTCAGGCGGCCTCACGCGCGAGGCGTTGCGCCCGCGCCGAGGGGATCCGGTCGCCCAGGGAGTCGGTGAGCCGGTCGAGCACGACGGCGAGGACCACGACGGCGATCCCACCCTCGAACCCGCTGCCCACCTCGACCTGGGAGAGCGCGAAGATGATCACGTCACCGAGGCCGCCGGCGCCGACCATGCCGGCGATGACCACCATGGACAGGGACAGCATGATCACCTGGTTGACGCCGGTCATGATGGTCGGCAGCGCCAGCGGCACCTTGGTGCGCAGCAGCACCATCCACGGGGGCGCGCCGAAGGACTCGGCGGCCTGCACGATCTCCTTGTCGACCTGGCGCAGGCCCAGCTCGGTCAGGCGGACGCCGGGCGGCATGCTGAACACCACCGTGGCCAGCACGCCCGGCACCGTGCCGATGCCGAAGAAGAAGAGCGCCGGGATCAGGTAGACGAACGCGGGCATCGTCTGCATGAAGTCCAGCACCGGCCGGGCCACCGCGGACGCCCGCCTGTTCTCCGCCACGAAGATGCCCAACGGGACCGCCAGCAGCAGGGCGAGCACGCTGGCCACGAGCACCTGCGCGAGCGTGCTCATGGTTTCCTCCCAGTACGGCATCCCGGCCACCAGCAGGAGGCCGACCGCGGCGCCGACGGCGAACTTCCAGCCGCGCAGCCACCAGCCGAGCCCGGCCAGCACCGCCACGACGGCCACCGCCGGTACGCCGTTGAGCAGTTGTTCGAGCGGGCCGACCAGTGCCTCGACCCCGGTCGTGATCGCGTCGAAGACCGGGCCGAGGGTGCGGGTGGCCCAGTCCACGGCGGACTCGACCCACTGGCCCAGCGGGACCCGGGGCAGCGCGGCGTCGAGCGGGAACTCACGCAGGCTCATGCCGGCGCCTCCGTTCCGACCACCAGGTCGATGTCGGCCGGCTGGGCCGGTGACGGCTCAGCCGTGGCCGGTTCCTCGGGTGTGGCGCTGGCCAGCGCGCTGAGCAGCGTGATCCGGGGAATCACCCCGGCCAGCCGACCCCGGTCGTCCAGTACGGCCACCGGGTGCTGGCTCTCCGCGCAGTCGGCGAAGAGGTCGGCCACCGAGGTGTCCTCGGTGACGGTGCGGACCTGGTCCGTCGAGACGTACCCGTCGAGGTTGGTCCGGTTCTCGCGCAGCGCGCGCAGCACCTCGTCCTCGGTCACCGTGCCGAGGAACCGCTTCCCCGGACCGGTCACGTAGACCACCGAGGTCTGGGTCTCCCGCAGCGCCTTCGCGGCGACCCGGGGCCCGGCGCTCACGTCGAGCACCTGGTGCGGCTTCTCCATCACCGAGGCGGCGGTGAGGATGCGGGTCCGGTCGACGTCGGCCACGAACTGCGCCACGTACCCGTTGGCCGGGTCGGTGAGGATCTCCTCCGCGGTGCCGATCTGGACGATCCGGCCGTCCCGCATCACCGCGATCCGGTCGCCGAGGCGCATCGCCTCGTTGAGGTCGTGGGTGATGAAGACGATGGTCTTGCCCAGCTCGGCCTGCAGCTCCAGGAGTTGGTCCTGGATCTCCCGCCGGATGAGCGGGTCGAGCGCCGAGAACGCCTCGTCCATGAGCAGGATGTCGGTGCCGGCGGCCAGCGCGCGGGCCAGGCCGACCCGTTGCCGCATGCCGCCGGAGAGGTCGTGCGGGAGGTTGTCCGCCCACTCGGTCAGGCCGACCATGCGCAGCGCCTCCATCGCGCGCTCGCGCCGCTGTGCCTTGGGCAGGCCGGCCACCTCGAGCGCGTACCCGGCGTTCTCCGCCACCGTGCGGTGCGGCATGAGCGCGAAGTGCTGGAAGACCATGCTGATCTTGTCCCGGCGCAGCTTGCGCAGCGCGGCGGGCTTGAGCGAGGTCAGCTCGACCCCGTCCACCCGCACGCTGCCCGAGGTGGGGCGGAGCAGGCCGTTCAGCATCCGGATGAGGGTCGACTTCCCGGAGCCGGAGAGGCCCATCACGACGAAGATCTCGCCGGGGCGTACCTCGAAGGTCGCGTCGATGACGGCGGCGGTGGCCGGGAGTCCGGCCAGGGCCTCGGCGCGTGGCGCGCCGTCCGCCAGGCGTCTTACCGCTTCGTCAGCTCGGTTCCCGAATATTTTGTAGAGCGACTGCACTGCGAGCGCGGACACGATCCCCTCTCCGACGCCGACCGCCGGCGGATCACGCCGGAGGGAAGCGGTCTTCGGTGTCGCCGGTCATATCAATATCGGTCACGTTGGGTGGCTCATGAGGGCCGGCCGAGAAACCTACCGACGTTTTCGCGATTAATCCAGTCGGGACTACGGGGCATGTGGAACTGCACACAGAAATCCGGTGCTGAATTCGGTCGACCGGGCCGCTCCGGTACGCGCGTCAAGCCCGCGCGATCAGCGTCTCCGCTGTTCCAGGCGTTACTTCCGGCGGTTGTTGGCAGTGGTGCCGTCCGCTGCGGAATATGAAGGCGCTGATAGAGAACCGTCACGTATTCGTCATATATCTCCCGGCCGCGTCGCGGGTTCCCGGTTGGCGTCGCCGTCCCATTCCGGAATGGGAAGCTTCCGTTCGACCCGGCTGGCCGTCGCGGTTCGCCCGGCCTTCGATCTTCCGGCTAAATGTCCCGATTCCCGAGATCGATCGTCCGCATCTCGGGAGCGCTGGACCGGCGCGGGGTGGGTCAGGAGTTCCCTCGGTCGGGGCCCAGATCCCGGGCGACGATCCGTAGCGCGCGGGTCAGTTCCTCCGCCGAGGGGGCGGCGTCCGGGTCGACCAGCCACTGCGCGGCCACCCCGCCGAGCAGCGCCTGGTGAAACGCGCCGAGCGTGAGCGCGGTGGCCTCGTCCGCTCCCGGGTCGAGCCGGTGGAACACCTCGGCCAGTCCGAGGCGCGCCTGGCGGTTGGCGGCGGCGAACGCCGCGCGCAGCTCGGGGGAGCGGTCCATCCGGGCGATCAGCTCGAACTGGACGGCCCAGAGCGGGCGTAGCCGGGCGAACGACTCGATGATCCGTGCCCAGGCCAGCTCGAAGCGCCGCTCCGGGCCGACGTCCGGACCGGCGTCGTGCGCCAGCGCGCGGTTCAGCTCGTCGCCCCACTCCGCCATCGCCTCGACGAGCGCCTCGTCGAGCAGCGCGCGGGTGGTGCGGAAGTGGTAGCCGATCGCGGCCAGGCTGGTGCCGGCCGCGGCGGCGACGTCGCGGGCGGTGGTGGCGGCGTAGCCCTTCTCGATCAGGCAGCGCTTCGCGCCGGCCAGCAGGTCCTCCCGATTTCCCATGCCGGCAGCGTACCGAAGCTGTTGAACATTTGTCTTGCACAAACGTCTGACACGTCCGTACCGTCATCGCCATGACCGATGTCCTGATCTCCGGCGCCGGTGTCGCCGGCTCCGCGCTCGCCTGGTGGCTGCGTCACCACGGCTTCCGGCCGACCGTCGTGGAACGGGCCCCGGCCCCCCGCGACGGCGGCTACAAGGTCGACGTCCGGGGCGCCGCCCTGACCGTGCTGGACCGGATGGGCCTGGCCGGGCCGGTGCGTGCCCACGACACCGGGATGCGGCTGGCCCGCTTCCTCGACCGGCGCGGCCGGCAACTCGCCACCATGGACGCCGCGCTGTTCGGCGGCCGGTCGGCCGACGACGTCGAGATCATGCGCGGCGACCTGACCCGGATCCTGCGGGCCGCCGCCGGGGACGTGGAACACCGCTTCGACGACTCGGTCACCGCGCTGCACGCCGACGCCGACGGGGTCGACGTGACGTTCGCGCGTGGCGACCACCGTCGCTTCGACCTGGTCATCGGCGCCGACGGTCTGCACTCGACGGTACGACGGCTCGCGTTCGGTCCGGAGTCGAGCCACCTGCGCCCGCTCGGGCACCACATCGCCGTCTGCACCGTCCCGGCCGGGTTCGGCGAGGACCGGGTCGAGCTGCTGCATCCGGCCCCCGGGCGGACCGTCGGCGTCTACCGGACCGCGGGCGCGCCCGACGCCCGGGCGCTGTTCCTCTTCCGCTCGCCGGCCGACGCCCACGACCCCGGTGACGTGGCCGGCCGGCGGGCCGTGCTGCACCGTGCCTTTGCCGGCGCCGGCTGGCGGGTGCCCGAGCTGCTCGCGGCGGCGGCCGACGCGCCCGACCTCTACCTCGACGCGATGAGCCAGGTGCGGATGGCGAGCTGGTCGGCCGGCCGGGTCGGCCTGGTCGGCGACGCCGCGTACGCCGCCTCACCGGCGTCCGGGCAGGGCACCAGCATGGGGCTGGTCGGTGCGTACGTGCTGGCCGCCGCGCTGGCCGAGGCGGGTGGTCGGCCGGCGGCCGGGTTCGCCGCGTACGAGCGCCGGATGCGGCCCTTCGTCGCGGCGAACCAGGGGCTGGCCGAGCGGAACCTGAAGGGCATGGTGCTCGGCTCGGCCGGACAGATCCGGTTCCAGACGACGATGCTGCGTCTCCTGCCGCACCTGCCCGGGCAGCAGCGGATGATCAGCCGGGTGGCCGAGCCGATCCGCCGGGCGTCCACCGCGATCACGTTGCCGGACGCGCCGGCCCGCGCGACCTGAGCCTCAGTCGCGGTCCAGGCGTTCGGCGTACGCGTCGCGCAGCTCCGCCCAGCCGAAGTTCTTCGCCTCCGCGCCCCGGATCGGGCCGACCGGATCGCCGTCGATCAGGTGGCCGGCGACGTCGAGGCAGAGGTGCCAGCCGGCGGCCACCATCGGCGCCAGGTCGGGCCGGTCGATCCGGTGCCGCAGGGTCAGCGTGGTGCCGGCGCCGGTCGGCGCCAGCTCCCAGCGGAGCAGGCCGTCGCCCCAGGTGTGCTCCAGCACGGTCGGGCGGTCGGCGCGCAGCACCGTCGCCGGCGCCGGGTGGGTCCGGTCGCCGTCGACCGTGCTGAGCGTGGCCTCGCCGGGGCTGCCGAGGTCACGGTCGGCGAGGAACGGCGCCCACTCGGCGAGCTGGTCCGGGGCGGTCAACGCGGCCCACACCCGCTCGGGCGGATGCCGCAGCTCCCGGACGAGGACCAGGTCCCACCGGTCGTCGACCGGGACCCGGTCGACCTCGGCGAGCGGGCCGGGACGGAAGTCGTCACGCTGCATCGTCACTCCTGACGGTCGAGATGGCGCTCCAGGGCGTCGAGATGTCCGGTCCACATCAGCCGGTACGGCCCGAGCCAGTCGTCCACCGCGCGCAGCGGTCGGGTGTCCACCCGGTAGATCCGCCGCTGGGCCGCGGTGCGGCAGGTGACCAGGCCGGCCTCGCGGAGCACCCGGAGGTGTTTGGAGACGGCGGGCTGGCTCATGCCCAGCGCGTCCACCAGCTCGCCGACGCTGCTCTCCGCCCGACGCAGCCGGTCGAGGATGTCGCGTCGGGCGGGCTCGGCCAGCACGGCGAAGGCGTCCACGGTCACCTTCCCAATATGCCACCACAGTTATATGCCGGTCAAGGCATAGAACCTGGCCCTATGCTCGGGGCATGGAACTGCGGATCTTCACCGAACCCCAGCAGGGCGCCAGCTACGACCAGTTGCTCGCCGTGGCGCGTCGCGCGGAGGAAACCGGCTTCGCCGCGTTCTTCCGTTCCGACCACTACCTGAAGATGGGCGCGGTGAACGGCGACCCCGGTCCGACGGACGCCTGGACCACACTCGCCGGCCTGGCCCGCGACACCACCCGGATCCGGCTCGGCACGCTGATGAGCGCCGCCACCTTCCGCCTCCCCGGCCCGCTCGCCATCACCGTGGCGCAGGTCGACCAGATGAGCGGCGGCCGGGTCGAGCTGGGCATCGGCGCCGGCTGGTACGCCGAGGAGCACGCCGCGTACGGCATCCCGTTCCCGCCGCTGGGCGAGCGGTTCGACCGGCTGGCGGAGCAGCTCGCGGTCATCACCGGGCTCTGGTCCACCCCGGCCGGCTCCACGTTCGACTTCCCCGGCAGGCACTACCCGGTCAGCGACTCGCCGGCGCTGCCCAAGCCGGTGCAGCGGCCCCACCCGCCGATCCTGCTCGGCGGCATGGGCCCGAAGCGCACCCCCCGCCTCGCCGCCCGGTACGCCGACGAGTTCAACCTGCCGTTCGCCTCGGTCGACGACACGACGGCACAGTTCACGCGCGTACGGGACGCCTGCGCCGAGATCGGCCGGGACCCGTCCACCATGATCTGGTCCAACGCGCTGGTGCTCTGCTGCGGCCGCGACGACGCCGAGGTGGCCCGCCGCGCCGAGGCGATCGGCCGGGAGCCCGCCGAGCTGCGCGCGAACGGCGCCGCCGGCACCCCCGCCGAGGTGGTGGAGACGCTCGGCCGGTACGCCGAGGCCGGCGCCGCCCGGGTCTATCTCCAGGTGCTCGACCTGGCCGACCTGGACCACCTGGAGCTGGTCGCCGCCGAGGTGATGCCGCAGCTCTGAGCGGACCTACGCCCGCCGCACCGTGTCGAGCCGGCCGTCCCGGTCGCTGTCCAGGTACATCACGTCCGGGACGCCGTCGCCGTCGATGTCGACCTGCACCACGTCGGCCACGCCGTCGCCGTCCAGGTCGGTCACCACCTCGACGGAGCCGTCCAGGTGCCGGGTCACGATCGACCGGCTCCGCCCGTCGCGCGGCGCCGGCCCCGGGTGCGGCGCCGGCTCCGGTTCCGGCGTCGGCGCCGGGACCGGCGTGGTCAGGTCGGGGTCGACGCCGGTCGGGTCGATCTCCTCCTCCGACGGGTACACGTCACCGTGGAGGCTCGGGTCGCGGTAGCTGCTCATCCCGCCAGGATTCCCGCTGCGACCCCGGGGCAACCCTGCCCGCACGCGATGGCGGATGATGCAGCGCATGACCGACACCAACTGGGCCGGCAACGTCCGCTGGTCGGCCCGGACCCGGCACCGGCCCACCTCCCTGGACGAGCTGCGGCGGCTGGTCGCCGGGGCGGACCGGGTCCGGGCCGTCGGCACCGGTCACTCGTTCAACCGGCTCGGCGACACCACCGGCGCCCAGGTCGCGCTCGGCGGGCTGCCGCCCGCCGTCGCGCTCGACCCCGACCGCGGCACCGTCACGGTCGCCGCCGGTGTGCGCTACGGCGATCTGGCCACCGCGCTCCAGGCCCAGGGGTACGCGCTGGCGAACCTCGCCTCGCTGCCGCACATCTCGGTGGCCGGCTCGGTCGCCACCGCCACCCACGGCTCCGGTGTCGCCAACCGCAACCTGGCCGCCGCCGTGGCCGCCATGGAACTGGTCACCGCCGAGGGCGACCTGCTCACCGTCGACCGGTCCGACCCCAGGTTCGCCGGCCTGGTGGTCAACCTCGGCGCGCTGGGCGTGGTCACCCGGCTCACGCTCGACGTGGTCCCCACGTTCACACTGCGGCAGTACGTCCGGCTCGGCCTGCCCCGAGCCGCCCTGGCCGAGGCGCTCGGCGCCGCGTACAGCGTCAGCGTCTTCACCGACTGGCGGTCGGAACGCTTCGACCAGGTGTGGATCAAGCAGGACGCCGGCCAGCCGTCGCCGCCCGCCGACTGGCTGGACACGGTGGCCGCCGAGACGCCGCAGCACCCGGTGCCCGGCATGTCGCCGGAGCACTGCACCGCCCAGTTCGGCGCGCCCGGGCCGTGGCACGAGCGGCTGCCGCACTTCCGGCTCGGCTTCACCCCCAGCAGCGGCGACGAGTTGCAGTCCGAGTGGCACGTGGCCCGCGACGACGCGGCGGCGGCGCTCGCCGCGCTCGACCCGGTCGCCGAGCGGATCGCCGCCGTGCTCCAGATCTGCGAGCTGCGTACGGTGGCCGCCGACGAGCTGTGGCTGAGCCCGAACTTCCGCCGGGACACGCTGGCGGTGCACTTCACCTGGATCGGCGACCCGGTGGCGGTGGCGCCGGTGCTGGCCGAGGTGGAGCAGCGGCTAGCCCCGTTCGCGCCGCGCCCGCACTGGGGCAAGCTGTTCGACCGCGACCCGGCCGCCGCGTACCCCCGGCACGCCGACTTCGCCGCGCTGCTGCGCGAGTTCGACCCGGCCGGGAAGTTCCGCACCGAGGACCTGGACCGCTACTTCCCCCGGGACTGACGACCGGCGTCGGTCAGCGGCCCGCGGGCGACTGCCCGCGCAGGCTGCCGCGCTGCACGGCGCGGCTGATGTCGCTTGGCGAGACGATCCCGACCAGCCGGTCGTCGACCACCACCAGCGCCCGGCCGTCGGTGCACTCGTTGAGCCGGGGGAGCAGCTCGGTGAGCTGCTCGTCCGGTCGGGCGAGCACCAGCTCGTCGGCCCGGCAGGACACCTCGGCCAGGGTGGTGGCCGCGCGGCGGTCCGGCGCGACGCCGCGTACCCGGTCGAGCGTGACCAGGCCGACCGGCCGGTCGTTCTCGGTCAGCGGCAACGCCGAGTGCCGGTACGCGAAGAGGTAGTGGTCGACGAAGTCGGCAACGGTCAGGTCGCCGGACGCGGTCTGCGGCTGCGGCGTCATCACGTCGCCGACCCGGATGCCGCGCAGCGCGTCGCCCATCCGGGCCTGCCGCTCCTCCTGCCCGGCCGCGCCGATCAGGAACCAGCCGATCAGCGCCAGCCAGAGCCCGCCGAACCCGGCCCCGCTCAGGAACCGCCACAGCCCGAGGCCGATCAGCACGATGCCCAGCACCCGGCCGGCGCCGGCGGCCACCACCGACGCGCGGGTCCGGTCGCCGGTGGCCTTCCACACCGCCGCCCGCAGCAGCCGGCCGCCGTCCAGCGGCGCCGCCGGCAGCACGTTGAAGAGCGCCAGCAGCACGTTGATGCCGGCCAGCCAGGACAGCGCGCCGAGCAGCAGACCGTGCCCACCGGCCACCGCGACGGCCACCGCGATCGCGCCGAACACCACGCCGATGATCAGGCTGACCAGCGGGCCCACCCCGGCGATCCGCAGCTCGGCGCCGGGATCCTTCGCCTCGCCCTTCAGCTCGGCGACGCCGCCGAAGAGCCAGAGCGTGATCCCCTCGACCTCGATGCCGTTGCGCTTGGCCACCACCGCGTGCGACACCTCGTGGGCGAGCAGGCCGAGGAAGAAGACCACCGCGGCGGCCAGGCCGGCCGCGAGGTAGGCGACCGCGGAGTGCCCGGGGTACGAGCGCGGGAACAGGCTGCCCGACAGCGTCCAGGCGATCAGCACGAAGATGACCAGGACACTCCAGTTGACGCCGACAGGTACGCCCGCGACCCGGCCGAGCCGGAAACTCGCCCTCATCTTTCCCCCATACCCAGCGCGCCGTCCCGGTAACGGAGTATGCGCCGATTATGCTGAGAGTATGACACGACGCATCACGATCAGCCTGCCCGACGACGTCGCCGAGTACGTCGAGCGCTCGCACGGCACGACGTCCGGCTTCATCGCGGACGTCCTGCGGCGCAAGATGCGGGCGGACGGGCTACGGGCCCGCTGGGCCGAGCACGGCTACGTGGTGACCGACGAGGACGTCGAACGCGCGCGCCGTCGGCTGGCGGAGCACCCGCCGATCACCGACGAGCAGCACGACCGAAACATGCAGTGGCTGCGCCAGTTCGGCGACGAGGACGGGGCGGCCGCCGCGTGAACGGGCTCGTCCTGGACACGTCCGCCCTGCTCGCGTACGCATCGGGGGACAGCGTCGAGCCCGGTGCGCTGCTGACTCTCGCGCAGGAGGACCCGGAGCAGGAGGTGTGGATCCCGGCGCTCTGCCTGGGGCAGGCGCAGCTTCAGCTCGCCGGGACGCCGGCGACCGATCTGCTCGACCTGCTCCTGGACGCCGACCGGGACATCCGAGTCGCGGTGTACGACGGTCCGACCAGCCGCCGGGTGGCCCGGATCGCCGCGAGCTGCAAGGTGCCCCTCGATGTGGCCCACGCCGTCGCCACCGCCGTCCTCTACCGCTGCTACCTGGTGACCCGGGACGCCTCGACGGTGGCCGCAGCGGCCCCACCCGACCTGGAGATCCTGGACATCGCCGACTCCTGGGAGTGAGCCGGATCAGCGGTGGGGTGCCGCGCTGACCACGGTCGGGGAGAACTCGTTGGCCGCCTCGACCGCCCATTCCAGCGCGAAGTCGGCCTCCTCCTCCCAGCCCGGCTCGCCGCCGACGAAGTGCGACCGGCCGGGGAACTCCCGATAGCTGGTGATCGCCGTGGAGCTGCGGTAGAGGTTGGCCAGGCTGGTGGCGAGCGACGGCGGGATCACGTGGTCCTCCCCGCCGGCGGTGATCAGCAGCGGGGCACGGTCGTCGCGCTTGCGGTCGATCTCGGTGGCCGAGTTCGGGTCCAGGTTGGCGAACGAGCCCTCGAACAACACGTGACCGGCGCCGGGCACGGCGTACCGCTCCCAGGCGGCGTCGGACTGCTCGCGGGTGAGCGTGTTGCCGAAGGCGTACCGGAAGTCCTCGACGGTGAACGGCACCGCGCGGTGCCGGTTGGCCGGGTTGTGCAGGATGGAGAACCCGGAGCGCAGCGTGCTCAGCGGCAGCTTGAGCACGCCCTTCACCGGCGCGGGGTGCACGCCGACGACGGCGGCGCCGAGCCGGCGGTCCAGCAGCAGTTGGGCGATCAGGCCGCCGAACGAGTGCCCCATCACGATCGGCGGTCGGGGCAGCTCCCGGATGATCGCCGCGTGGTGCGCGACGATGTCGGCGATCCGCTGGCCGGCGATCGGCGTGGGGTCGGCCCGCAGCTCCGCCGGCTCGCGGTCCATCCCGGGCCAGGCCGGGGTGAGCACCCGAAAGCCGCGCGCCGCGTACCGGTCGGCCCAGCGCTCCCAGCTGCGTGAGGTCATCCAGAGCCCGTGGATGAGCACGATCGTGTCGACGCGTCCGGTCGGTACGCCCATGCCGCGGCTTACCCGGCCGGGCGGCCCGCACGCCCGGCCTGCGCCTTCGCGGCCAGCCCGTCGATCAGCAGGTCCAGGCCGAAGCCGAACCGTTCGTCGCCGCCGCCGGCCATCAGCTCGTCCAGGTGGCCCAGGATGCGCGGGTAGGTCGGCGCCGGCAGGCCCTGGTAGTACGCCCGGAGCTGCCGGTGCAGGTTCGCCCACCAGGCCGCCGGTTCCTGCCCGGCGGCGCGGGCCTTCTCCGCGTAGAGCGCGCCCTCGTAGGCGTCGCCGGCGATGTAGAGGAAGAGCCGGTCGAGGAACCAGGCCGCCCGCTGGGGCGGTACGCCGCCGGCGAGCAGGATCTCCAGCATCCCCTCGGTGACGCGCAGCGCGTTGGGGCCGGTGGGGATGGTGGCGAGCGAGGCGAGCGCCAGGTTGGTGTGGGTGGCGTAGACCCGGTACGCCGCCCAGGCCACCTCGCGGATCTGCGCGGCCCAGCGCGCCGGGTCCGGCGCCGGTACGACGATGTCTGCGCTGGCCCGGTCGACGAGCAGTTCGAGCAGCTCCTCCTTGCCGGAGACGTGGGCGTAGAGCGACGCCGGCCCGGTGCCCAGCTCCTGGGCGACCCGCCGCATGCTCAGCGCGCCCAGCCCTTCCCGGTTGATCACGGCGAGCGCGGCGTCCACCACCGCCTGCTGGCTGAGCGGCTGGCGGGGGGCCGGCCGGCTGCGGGCGCGGGTGCGCCACGGCGGGGCGGGTTGGTCGCTCACGGACACCTCCGGCGGTCGGGACCCGAACATCGTACTTGCCGCGAACACCGTTCGTTGATAGAACGATGTTCGACAACGAACGGCGTTCGATTCGATCGGGGGAAGCATGACCACGGAAACCGTGACGCCGCAGCGGACGGGCTCGCCCGCCACCGGCCACCGCTGGCGCTGGATCGCGCTCGTGGTGATCCTCAGCGCCGAGGTGATGGACCTGCTGGACGTGCTGGTCACCAACCTCGCCGGTCCGGCGATCCGGGCCGACCTCGGCGGATCGCCGGCCCTCATCCAGTGGCTCGGCGCCGGCTACACCCTGGCCATGGCCGTCGGCCTGGTCACCGGCGGCCGGCTCGGCGACCTGTACGGACGGCGGCGGATGTTCCTGGTCGGCGTGCTCGGCTTCACCGCCGCCTCGGCGCTCTGCGCGCTCGCCGCCGGCCCGGGCACGCTGATCACCGCCCGCGTCGTGCAGGGCCTCTTCGGCGCGCTGCTCCTCCCGCAGGGACTCGGCCTGATCAAGGAGATGTTCTCGGCGGACGAACTCGCCGCCGCGTTCGGCGCGTTCGGCCCGGTGATGGGCCTCTCCGCCGTCGGCGGCCCGATCCTGGCCGGCTGGCTGGTCGACGCCGACCTGGCCGGCACCGGCTGGCGGGCCATCTTCCTGATCAACGTGCCGCTCGGCCTGCTCGCCGCGCTCGGCGCCGTCTGCTTCCTGCCCGAGTCCCGGGCCTCCCGCGCCACCCGGCTCGACCTGCCCGGCGTCCTGCTCGTCTCGCTCGGCGCGGTGCTGCTGGTCCATCCGCTGGTGCAGGGACGCGAACTGGGCTGGCCCTGGTGGACGCTGGCCATGCCGGCCGGCGCGGCGCTGGTCTTCGCGGTCTTCGCCCGCCACGAGGTGACCCGGCAGCGCGCCGGCCGCGACCCGCTGGTCGTGCCCACGCTGTTCCGACGCCGCGCGTTCACCGGTGGCCTGGTCGCGGGCCTGGCGTTCTTCACCGCGCTCACCGGCTTCTCGCTCGTCTTCAGCCTCTATCTTCAGCTCGGTCTGGGCTGGTCGCCGCTGCGTACCGGCCTGGCCTCGGTGCCGCAGGCGCTCGGCATGGTGCTGGCGTTCGTGCTGGCCGGCGCCGGCCTCGCCCGACGCCTCGGCCGACGGCTGATCCACCTCGGGCTCGTGGTGGTGCTGGCCGGCGTCGCCGGGATGCTGCTCACCCTGCGCCTGGTCGGCGACGACGTCACCCCGTGGCGGCTGGCGCCCGCGTTGCTGGCGGTCGGTTTCGGGATGGGGCTGGTGATGGCGCCCTTCTTCGACATCGTGCTCTCCGGTGTGGACGAGGAGGAGACCGGCTCGGCCTCCGGCACCCTCACCGCCGTCCAGCAGCTCGGCGGCGCGCTCGGCGTGGCCCTGCTCGGCACCGTCTTCTTCGACGCCGCGTCGGCGGGAGTCGGGCACGCGGTGCGGGTCACCCTCGTCGCGGAGCTGGGCCTGGTGCTGGTCACCGTCGCCGGCGCGTTCCTGCTGCCGCGCCGCGCCCGCGAGGGCGTGTAAGGAAGGGGCCCTTATTAACGGATTCGGTAGAGGAAGGGCCCCCGCTTAACTGGTTCGGTTTGCACTGAGCGAGCACTAACCAAGGGTTGTGCCGGACGGCCGTTTTGACGCGGTGGGGGAGACATCAGTGAGGTCCGGGAGGCCGCCGCTCTTGAGCCATGCGGCGAACTCGCGGCGCATCTCCAAGGCGCTCGCGGCCCGGACCGCGCTGGCGGAGGCGTCATGCCCGGCTGCCTGAGTTGGCCGGGTGTGTGGCTCGCCGTTCGAGTCGAAATCGGTGGAAGTCATGCGCTGACCCTTCTCACCACACCGCGCCGGCGCGTGTCAGTCGACAGGGCGCTCCTGCTGGAAACCGCGAAGGAAGCTCCGCCACGGCTGTCCGTCGAAGAGGAGGACTGGGCCGCTCGCGTCCTTGCTGTCCCGCACGCCGACCCGACCGGAGAGGTTGTCCGCGACCTCGACGCAGTTGCCGGAGCCGTTGCTGCGGGTGCTCTTTCGCCAAGTCGTCGCGGCCTGGTTGGTCTCGTCCACCCGGGTCGTCTCCTCAGAGTTGGTCGATCGCCTCCCGGATCAGGTCGCGCGACTCGCGGGCGCCGGCCGCCGTGGCGACCAGGTGCTCGAAGACTCGCGTGTATTCCCTGACCTGTTGGCCCTCCAGGTAGAGGCTACCCGCGCGGGTCTCGACGTAGACGACGCCCGGGTCGGCCGGCTCCGGGAAGGCGAGCAGGCTGAAGGCGCTACCCATCGAGCCGTATTCACCCGCCGCGAACGTCAGGATCTGGACGGTGTTGCCGGGGCGATCGGCGTCCTCGGCCAGCCGGTGCAGTTGCGCCTTGAACGTCTCCGCGCCGCCGACCGGCCGTCGCAGGACGGCTTCATCCAAGACGACCCACAGGTTCGGCGGAGATTCGTTGGACTGGCGGCGCATCCGCAGTTCGACGCGGCGGTCCACCTCGTTGTCGGGTGAGTCCGGGTGTTCGGCCCGGACGACCGCACGGGCATAGTCGGCTGTCTGGATCAAGCCCGGTATTAGCTGAGGCTCGAACGCCCGGATCTCTGACGCCTCGGCCTCCAGTCCGACGTAGACCTCAAACCAGTCCGGCAGGACGTCGTCGTATGCCTGCCACCAGCCGCGCTTCCGGGCGTCCCGCGCCACCTGCACGAGCGCATCGACCTCGTCGCCCTCCACTCCGTAGAGATCGAGAAGGCCGCGCGCGACCGGTGGCATCACGGAGACCTGGGCGTTCTCGATGCGGCTCAGCGCGGACTTCGAGATGCCGACCTCTCTCGCCGCCTGGTCGGCCGTCATCCCCGTCTGTTCACGGAGTCGGCGGAGGGCGGCGGCGAGTCGCCGGCGACGAACGGTCGGGCTTCCGGTCATGCCGACCAGTGTGGAGGGTTTGGGCCAGACACGCAACGACCTAGTCCCAAATCGGGAGTTGCGCAAAGGAATGGTCCCATGCACGATGAGTGAGGGAGCTCTTCGCTTCGGTGACGAAGGCGGGGTGAGCCCGAGAACGCCCTGCTGCCGTACCGCCGAGGAGGGCTGCGGTGGCAGGTGCCGGGCGGGGCCGCCGGTACGGGGTGGGCCGGTGGCCCCGCCCTTCCATGGACGAATCTCGACGGAGAGGTGGTCAGGTCATGACTGAACGATGGGTGATCCACCTGCCGGTCGTCGTGAACGACCTGCTGTCCGCTCAACGGCTGGCGCGAGTGGTGGCGCACTGGACGCACGTGCTGCCGCAGACCGAGCCGGGCGGAACCACCGTGTCCCCCGAGGACGATCAGAATGTACGCCACTGGGTCTTCTGCGACAGGCGGGTGGGGGAGGGGCAGCGCTGCCGGCTCCGGCCCGACCACGACGGCGAGTGTGTGCGGAGGTTTCGGGTTCGATGATGTGAAGCGCCGATAGGCACTGTCCAGTTGGCAGAGTCACGAGATCCAGGTCGCGCGTCGGCCAATTCCTGCCCTGCGGCCAGCAGTCGGGAGAGCCAGTCACTTTTTGGCGCGTAACCTCTTAGCATCTCGCATCGTCAGCCATCCAAGAAAAATGAATGGGATTGCATAGCAAAGGACGCCGCCTATGCTGTTGGCCAAGCCGTCATCGGGCCAGCCGCCGGTAAGACTGAGGTGGACCGCTATGGCGGACCCGATGGCAAAGGCGGCGGTGACCAGCCACAGAAGTCCTCGCCCGAGCCAAGCGAGTGCAGCTCCATTTCTGGCCCTCTCAACAGCCGCTTCAAGGTCTCGGATCGTGGCTGTGCGTACGAGTTTGCCGTCGCCCAGGTATGTTCCTTGATCGAGCCAGTGCGCCATTCGACCCGCGTCGGGTTCAAGGAGCTTCCGGTTGACGGCTTCCTGCACCGCCGCGTAGAGCCCTCCGCTGAAGCCGACCAGATATGCGGCCGAGGGGCGGAGGCGCGCTTCTGCGAGACCTTCGGGGGCTGCATAAGCGCCCAGGGAGCGTGCCGCTGCGGACAGCCACCCCAAGAGCGATTCATCGGGAGGAATCTCACCTTTGGCCATCTTTAGCCAGTGTGCGCGCCACGGCTGCAGCCATGACCGTACGTCGAAGTTCGCAGCCATGAGACCTTCGATAGCGTAAAGCGGAAGCTGCACCGCGAGCGCTCGGCCGTCCGCAGCGGCACGTTCCTGCTCGGCGTGCCAGGGGGAGCTTTGCGCAGATGCAGCCGCCGAGAGTGGGCCGCTGGCGAAGCTACCTGCTGCGACCAAGGGGTTCCTCGAAACAAGTTGAGGGCTTGTCTTGGAGGGCAGGTCTGGGGCGGTCAATTCATGGGAGGTGGGTATAGGCGCGCCTTCTGAAACGACAGCATGGCCTGGGCGTGTGGGCAAAAGTGGAATGGCGGACCTCTTCAGCCGGTGCACGCCAATTACGGCACGGCCTTCGACCTGATCGATCGATGCGATAAAGACCGACTCCCGGCGATCGGTTGCTAGACGGAGAAGTCGCCGCGAGTCTCTCCATGGTTCCACCAGCAGGCGGGTTTCGTTGACGGTTTGCTCCGCCTGATAAAGTCGATGTGAGGAATCAAGTGCCAGCAACTGGCGCCCATTCAAGGTGGCAAGATCAATGATGTTCGACTCTGATGAGAATGCGAGTTCGGGTGATCCGCCGGTCAGCGGAGTGATAAAAACCTTTCTGCCTGCTGTAAGTGCGCAAGTGCTGTCGTCGAGCATGACTGCACTCGAAACGAAATGATCGGCAAGGGGTAAGCGGTGATGCACTTCGTCGCCAAGGCTCCCACCCACTTTGATCAAGGTAGGTGGGCTGGGCGGTGTACTGGCCTGGTTCGAGTCTAAGTACCAGATAGATCCTTCCGGGCCAGTGAGAAGCTTGCCCCCGTGCTCCACCGCGCTGCCGCTGGCGACGACGTGGAGAGCGCCAGCGTGATAGCGGCCGATGCCATGCTTGCGAGTGAGCAGTAGTGAGCCATCGGGTAGTCGTAGCGCCGCATTGCCGCATCCGGACAACGTTACTTCCCACCGGGTCCGTCCGCTGTTTAAGTTTACTGCGGCGACGCCGTCGTTAAGGGTAACTAAGGCGGTTTCCTCGTCCATCGCGCTTAGCCCAAGATGGGGGTACTCTGCTACGTCCAAGGCTGTGCTTGCGACGGCGGTGATTGACGGGGAGAATGAAGGGCTCGTAGGCTCGGTCTTCAGAACTTCTGGCTTATGGGCTAGGAGTTTATAAAGCGGCGTGTATGCCTCTCCCTTGAAGGCTGCGGCGTCCACAACCAGATCCAGTAGTTCCTGCGGTGGCACGAAACCGGCGAGCATGGCCTCCCAGTGGCTGCGGTCAAGGAGAACGATATCCAGGCGGCGCCCCCTCACCAAATCGTCGAGCGCCTCTCCCGTGTAGCCCTCCATCGCCAGAAAGACGCCCGTAACACCTACCATTCGTTGCTCTACCCGACGCTGCAACTTGGCGATCGGCCCCGTGCTGGTCTTCTGTCGCTCCCATTTTGCTTCGAGGATGAACGGACGGTTGCCGTGCCGAAAAGTAACATCGATCTCACCAACTGAGCGCTGGTCCGGCCGTGCCGAGATGCCGAAGACGGTCAGCAGGTCAGCCACCAAACCGTTGAAGCGCTGGCCTCGTTTCTGCGGAGTCATACCGCCGTCGAGCCGCTGCAGTGCGCGGTACTCGGCGACAAGACCTCGCCAACGTGACGCATCGTTGATCACGCGTACACTCTGCCGTACCGGGCAACCGGACACCACGGCTGTTTGGTGCTGTTTAAGGGACGAAAGTGCTTTGGCGCCTGACAAATGTCACGGGCGGAAGGTGACGGCCGCTCCGGGGACCCGGACGCCGTACGCCGGAGCATCGTTGGCATGACCGACACCGCACCGGCCGTCGAACTGGCCGGACTCACCAAGACCTACGGCCCGGTGACCGCCGTCGACGAGCTAAGCCTGCGGATCACCCCGGGTGAGGTGGTGGCCTTCCTCGGCCCCAACGGCGCCGGCAAGACCACCACGGTGGACATGTTGCTCGGACTGGCCCGGCCGGACGCCGGCACGGTCCGGCTCTTCGGCGGCAGCCCGGCCGACGCCGTCCGGCACGGCCGGGTCGCCGCCGTGATGCAGACCGGCGGGCTGCTCAAGGACCTCACCGTCGCCGAGACGGTACGGATGACCGCGCACTTCTACGGCCACACCCGGCCGGTGACCGAGGTGCTGGAGCGCGCCGGCATCGCCGAGATCGCCGACCGGCCGGTGGGCAAGTGCTCCGGCGGCCAGCAGCAGCGGCTGCGGTTCGCCCTCGCGTTGCTGCCCGACCCGGACCTGATGGTGCTGGACGAGCCGACCACCGGCATGGACGTCGAGGGCCGACGCGATTTCTGGCAGGCCATCCGGGCCGACGCCCGCTCCGGCCGGACCGTGCTGTTCGCCACCCACTACCTGGACGAGGCCGACGCGTACGCGGACCGGATCGTGCTGGTCCGGGCGGGACGGGTGGTCGCCGACGGGACCACCGCCGAGATCAAGAACCTGGCCGCCGGCCGGGTGGTGCGGGCCACCCTGCCCGGCGCCGACCAGGCCGCGCTCGCCGCGCTGCCCGGCGTCCGCTCCGTCGAGGTACGCGGCGACGCGATCCTCGTGCACAGCGAGGACTCCGACGTCGTCGCCCGGCACCTGCTGACCCGGACCGACGCCCGGGACCTGGAGATCACCTCGCGCAACCTCGAGGACGCGTTCCTCGCCCTGACCGCCGCCTGACCGACCTGCCCGGGAGCCTCGCCATGACCGCCACGACCTCGTCCGACACCACCACCGGGACGCGCCGGGCCGACCGCCGGCCGCCCGCCCTCGGCGGCTTCTCCACCGCCGTGCTCGCCATCGAGATCCGCCGGGTGCTGCGCAACCGCCGCACGCTGCTGTTCATCCTGGTCATGCCGGCGGTGTTCTTCCTCCTCTTCGGACTGCCCTCGCGCGGGGAGAAGCTCGACAACGGCCTGCCGGTCACCGGCTGGATCATGATCAGCCTGGCCGTGTACGCGGCCATGGTCGCCACCACCAGCGCCGGCGCCGCCGTCGCCACCGAGCGCGCGTTGGGCTGGAGCCGGCAGTTGCGGCTGACCCCGCTGCGCCCGGCCGCGTACGTGGCCACGAAGGTGGCCACCGCGATGGTGCTCGGCCTGCTCGGCGTGCTTGTCGAGTTCGCGGTCGGCGCCGCCTCCGGGGTCCGGCTGCCCGCACACGTCTGGCTGGAGTCCGGTCTGACCGCCTGGATCGGCTCGCTGGTCTTCGCCGCGTTCGGCCTCTTCGTCGGCTACCTCGCCCCGGCCGAGAACGTCATGCAGTTCATGGGACCGGCGCTGGCCATCCTGGCCATGCTGGGCGGCCTGTTCATCCCCCTCGATCTGCTGCCCGACGTGATGCAGCAGATCGCCAAGTTCACCCCGGTGTACGGGGTCGGTCAGCTCGCCCGCGCGCCGCTGACCGGCACCGGGGTGGACTGGGCGGCGGTCGCCAACGTGGCCGCCTGGACCGCCTTCTTCGGCCTCGGCGCGGCCCGCCTGTTCCGCCGCGACACCACCCGGGTCTGACCGGGGCGGCGGGCACTAGCGTGGTGGGCGTGACGTCGTCGACCGTCCCGGCCCGGCCGGTGAACCGCCGCCACTGGCGGTTCACCGGCTGGCTGCTGGCGGCGGTCTGGCTCTTCTTCCTCAACATCCCGTTCCTCACCGCGCTGCGCCAGCCGGAGCTGTGGCGACGCCTGCTCGGCCTCGGCTCCGTGCTCGCGTTCGCCGTGGCGTACGTGCTGATCTTCGAGTGGGGTCGGAGCCGCCGGCAACGGCACCTCCCGATCCCGGCCGGTCGGGCCCGATCGCTGATCGCGCTGCTGCTCACGCTCGGCCTCGCCGGCATCCCGGGCACCGACGGCGACTGGCTGACCACGCTGGTCTTCGTGGCCGCTGCCGCGGTGTTCCTGCTGCCGTCGGTCGAGTCCCTGGCCGTGGTGGTGCTGGCCGCGGCGACGCCGCCGGTGACCTCGCACCTGGTGCCCGGCTGGGAGTCCGAGAGCACTGTGGTCTTCGCGGTGCTGCTCGCCTCGTTCGCCATGTTCGGGGTGAGCCGGCTGGCCCAGCGCAACGGCGAGCTTCAGGCCGCGCAGCAGGAGATCCACCGGCTCGCGGTGGCCGAGGAGCGCGCCCGCACCGCCCGCGACCTGCACGACATCCTCGGGCACTCGCTCACCGTGGTGGCGGTGAAGGCCGAGCTGGCCGGCCGGCTGCTGGAGCTGGACCCGGCCCGCGCCGCCGTCGAGATCGCCGACGTGGAGCGGCTGGCCCGGGAGGCGCTGGCCGACGTGCGGGGCACCGTCGGGGCGTACCGCGGGGTGGACCTGGCATCCGAACTGGCCGGCGCCCGTTCGGCGCTGGCCGCCGCGGGCATCGTGGCGGAGCTGCCGGAGACGGTGCCGGAGCTGCCGGCGGACCGGGACGAGCTGTTCGGCTGGGCGGTCCGCGAGGGGGTGACAAACGTGGTGCGGCACAGCGGCGCCGGGCGCTGCGTGATCCGGGTCGACCCGGCGGCGGTGGAGGTACGCGACGACGGCCGGGGGCCGGACGGCGAGCCGACGGGCGCCGGGCACGGGTTGGTCGGGCTGCGTGAGCGGGCCGTCCGGTTGGACGCCACCGTGGCGGTGGCGCGGGCGCCCGGCGGCCGCGGATTCCTGCTCCGGGTCACGGTGCCGGACACGAACGGGAGGACCCGAGCGTGACCGGGTCGATCAGACTGCTGCTCGCCGACGACCAGGCGCTGGTCCGGGGCGCGCTGGCCGCGCTGCTGTCGCTGGAGCCGGACCTCACCGTGGTGGCCGAGGTGAGCCGGGGCGACGAGGTGGTGCCGGCGGCGCTGCGCACCCGTCCCGACGTGGCGCTGCTCGACGTGGAGATGCCGGGCATGGACGGGGTCGCCGCGGCGGCCGCGCTGCGGGACGCGCTGCCCGGCTGCCGGGTGCTGGTGGTGACCACGTTCGGCCGGCCCGGTTACCTGCGCCGGGCGATGGAGGCGGGCGCGAACGGCTTCGTGGTCAAGGACACCCCGGCCCGCCAGCTCGCCGACGCGGTCCGCCGGGTGCACGCCGGCCTGCGGGTGGTCGACCCGACGCTGGCGGCCGAGACGCTGGCCACCGGGCCGAGCCCGCTGACCGAGCGGGAGACCGAGGTGCTGCGGACGGCCCGGGGCGGCGGCACGGTGGCGGAGCTGGCGGCGACGCTGCACCTGTCCGAGGGCACGGTCCGCAACCACCTCTCGTCGGCGATCGGCAAGACCGGCGCCCGCAACCGCGCCGACGCCGTCCGGATGGCCGAGGCCAACGGCTGGCTGCTGGGTTGAAGGAAGGGCCCCCGCCTTACCAAGCGGGCGGGTCAGGGGAGGCGGTCGACGACCACGACGCTGGTGCCGGGGGCCAGCGCGGCAAGGAGTTGGCGCTGGGCGCTACGGGTCAGCCGGATGCAGCCGTTGGTGACGTTCTCGCCGAGCGTGTCGTCGTTGTGCCAGGTGTGCAGTCCGATGTGGGCGCCGCGGAGGCCGGTCGGCACCGCGTCCGGGTCGTCGGGGATCGCGCCGAGCGCGAAGATGTCGACCCCACCGTAGACGTCCTGCGGGGGCGGCGTGCGACCGAGCACGAACGTGCGGCCGAGCGGGGTGAGCTGGCCGGGCAGGCCCAGGCTGACCGGCCAGGTGTGGACCGCCCGCCCGTCCCGGAGCCAGGTGAGCCGGTGGGTGCGGCGTTCCACCACGATCTGGTCGCGCAGCACCACCGTGGTCCAGCCGCCCGCCGGCAGCCAGGCGACGGTGCGGTTGGCCGAGGGGAGCAGCACCGCGGCCCACCCGGCGCGGCGTTCCACGATCGGCACGGTCAGCCGGACGTCGCTGATGGTGGGCGCGAGGAACGCCAGCGGGCGACCACCGGGCGCGTCGTACGCGGCGACCTTTCCGTTCGGTCGCGCGCCCTCGCTCAGCGGTCGGGTGTCGGCCGGGGCCGGGTCGGCGGGGAAGCCGCGGGGCGCCGGGTCGTAGGTGACCACCGGCAGGTCGGCCGGTGCCGGCGTGGCGGGCGGGACGGACTCCGTCGTCGACGGGCCCGGCGACGACGGGCCGGCGGTGGCGGGTGCGGCGACGACCGGCGCGGGCGCCGGGGCGCCGGTCAGCGCGCGGCCGACCAGCAGCGCGGTGGCCAGCAGCAGCGGTACGCCGAGCGCGGCGAACAGCCAGCCGGGTATCCGCCGCCCGATGATCCGGTCGAAAGGCACGAAGCGACTCTATCCCACGAAAAAGCCCCCGCGCCGCGAACTGCGGCACGGGGGCTTCCGGCAACAGCGAGGTCAGCTCACCTTCGCTCCGACATGGATGGCGATGCCGTCGTGCGCGTTGACGGTCGCGGCGAACCATCCCGACGAGTCCACGGTGACCACCGGGCCGCTGCACGAGCCGTTGCCGAACGTGCCGTGGATGACGTCGCAGTAGCGGCCGGCCGGCAGGCCGGTGTAGTACGACCGGCCGCTCACCGCGAAGTCCTCGTCGTTGAGCGTCAGGTAGCCCTTGCCGGCCCGGCTGAACGCGATGTGCTGGTAGCCGTTGTCGTACCAGTTGGCGACCGCGGCGCCCTCGGTGGCGTTGCGGAAGCCGACCATGTTCGCGATCACCGGCCAGCGGTGCTCGCACTCCCAGCCGGAGTAGCAGGTGGTGTTGGTGATCCGGTTGCTGCCGTCCGAGGGCGGGCCCTGGTCCTTGTTGCCGAACGTGAAGCTCGACATCACCGCCGGGGTGCCGTAGGGCCAGGCCAGCATGAACGCGTTGGCCAGGGCGTACTCGCCGCGGTCGCGGTAGGTGAGCACGCCGCCGTCGCGCTGGGTGTCGTGGTTGTCGGTGAAGACCACCGCCGAGCCGCCCGGCAGGTAGCCCCAGGACTCGCCGAAGTTCCTCAGGTACGCGAGCCGCTCGCTGTTGAACATCCGGGCCAGGTCCTTGCCGTACCGGAACTCGTGCACGTCGCCGTTGCCGGTGTACTCGGTCGGCTGGACCGGCTCACCCGCGCCGTAGATGACCTCCTGCACCAGGTAGGCGGGGCGGGACAGCTTGGCCTTGATCGCCGCGATGTCGGCGGCCGGCATGTGCTTGCTGCCGTCCAGCCGGAACCCGTCCACGCCGAGCGAGAGCAGGTCGTTGAGGTACGTGGCCAGCCGGGTGCGGACGTAGTCCGACTCGGTCTTGAGGTCGGCGAGGTTGACCAGCTCGCAGTTCTGCACCTCGTACCGGTCGTTGTAGTTGGCGATGTCGTTGTTGCCGTTGCGGCCGCAGTAGTGGAAGTCCGCCGAGGAGTAGGTGCCCGGGTAGTTGTAGTGCCCGTACGACGTGCCGGCCCATCCGGTCCCGCCGTTCTCCTGTCCGGACATGTGGTTGACCACGGCGTCGACGATCACCTTGACGCCCGCGGCGTGACAGGTGTTCACCATGGACTGGAACTGGGCGCGGGTGCCCTTGCGGGACTCGATCCGGTAGCTGACCGGCTGGTAGGACACCCACCACGGGCTGCTGTTGACGTGCTCCTGCGGTGGGGACACCTGGACGTAGCCGTAGCCCTTGGGGCCGAGCGTGCCGGTGCACTCGCCGGCCACCGAGGTCCAGTTCCACTCGAAGAGCTGGACGATGACCTTCTTGCCGCCGGCGGGGGCGGCGGCGGCCGGGGGCGCCGCCATGGTGGTCGGGACGAGCAGGCTCGCGGCCACGCCCAGGGCGAGCGCGGCGACGCGGCATCGGCGTCGATGCATCAGGACTCCTCAGGGGTGCGGGGGTGTGGGGAGTGGAGCCTGGGGAGGGGGTCGGTGCCGGCTTCTTGCAGTCAGCACTGAAATTTTCCGCAAGGTTACGAGCATGTTGCAAGATATGTCAACGCATGGGCATCTGTCGTTGCGTGGGGCGCTACACGCGCGTCCGGTCGGGTCGGTTCGAGGATTCGGTCGAGAAATTCGCCACCGGAGGTGATCCGTCCGGGCCGTCGCTCCGTACCTGAGGTGGGAGCAGGGTCGGTCGGTGGGGGCGCCGCCGCGAGACGATCGAGGAGCAGATGGCCCGGGCACAGCAGAACCAGAAGGCGACGGCCGTCCGGACCACCACCACCAGTCGTGGTGTCCGGACCATGTCGAAGTCCGCGATGGTGGCACTCACCGCCTCCGCGCTCGGCCTCGTGTGGGCGGGTGTGGAGCTGGCCGGAGCCGGCGGCCTCATGTACACGTACAGTTTCTTCTTCACCGAGTTCTTCGCCGGGGTGGTCGCCCTGGTCTCGCTCAGCATCACCGTGATGCTGGGGCTGCTCGCCACCGACCGGCTGGTGCTGCTCATCCGGCACCGGGTGCTGCTCCAGTCGGCGCACCGCGCCACCGGCGTGCTCGGCGTGGCCGGCCTGGTCTTCCACGTCATCACCAAGATCGCGATCGGCCGGGCCGGACCGACCGACGCGGTGGTGCCGTTCATCGGCGGCAGCGGTCTCTACGTCGGCCTGGGCACCGTCGCCGCGCTGCTGATGGTCGGCGTGCTCTGGACCGGCCTGGTCCGGGTCCGGTTCGCCGGCGTCGGCCCGAAGTGGTTCTGGCGCTCACTGCACTCGATGGCGTACGTGTCCTGGCCGTTCGCGCTGTTCCACGGGCTCAACGCCGGTCGGGCGGCGAAGGGCTGGGTGGTGCTCAGCTACCTCGCCTGCGTGCTGCTCGTGGTGATGGCGCTGCTGGTCCGCCTCTCCGTCCACCTCGGCAAGCGCAGCCGCGAGCAGCACCAGGCCGCCGCGCTGAACAAGGCGATGGCCGGCAAGGGTGAGGAGCGCACCGGCGTGTTCGCGGCCTTGAAGAGCAAGAAGGCCGCCGGCAAGAAGGAGAGCGGCGCCGGCAAGGGCCGCTGGGCCGAGGCCACCGCCGGCTGGACCGCGCCGGCCGGCACCGCCCGGCGACGCGACCCCGAGCGGTTCGCCGTACCGGTGGTGCCGGAACCCGGGTCGCTGCGCGAGCCGGTCCGCGCGGCCGCCGCCCGGCGGCGCACCGAGGAGCCGGCCGAGCCGGAGCGCCGCGTCCGGACGCAGGAGGCCCCCGCCGCGCGGCGCACCTCACGGCGCCGGGACGACGAGCGCGAGTCGGTGCGCCGGAGCCGGGACTCCGAGCGGGTGCCCGCCGTCCGGCGGAACACCGAGGAGTTGGAGCAGGTCGGCCGACGGGACGAGGAGCGCCCCCGCCGTCGCCGCCGGGACACCGAGGAGCGGGTGAGCCGCCGGTCCCGGGCCGAGGAGGAAATGGCCGCGCAGTACTCCGCGCCGCCGGAGACCGGTGGCCGGCACTCCGCCCCGCCGGACACCGGTGGCCGGCACTCCGCCCCGCCGGACAGCCGCCGGTACGCCACCCCGGCCGAGGTGGCCCGCTACTCGGCCCCGCCGCGTCCGACGGACGAGGCGGAGGAGCCGTGGGACAGCCCGCGCCGCTGGGCGGACGAGCCGATCTCGGCCGGGCCGATCTCCGGCACCCCGATGTCGGCCGAGCCGCTCAGCGGAACCGGCCGGCGCTACCGCGACGAGGAGGACGTGCCGGAGGAGCCGGACTACTGGCGCCCGCCGGCCCGCTACGCCGCCGCCGCCGACGACGCGTTCGTCGACGACACCCCGACGCTCGTCGACCTCGCCTCCCGCCGGGCCCTGCGCGCGACCAAGGAGCCCCGCTCCGGCCGCCGCAAGAAGGCCGACGCGGACGCCGTCGACGGGGCGTACTGGGCCGGGCTCCGGGGTGAGGCCCGGTGACGCGGACCACCGTGCCGCCGGTCGCCTGCGTCGGTGAGCCCCGCCTGACCGCCGGCTTCTCCGAGTTCGGCCGGCTCGACCTGCTCGCCCACGAGGAGGTGCACGGCCCGATCGGCCCGATGGAGCCGGCCGCGCTGCTCCGGCTCGCCGAGGCGATCGACCTCAAGGGCAAGGGCGGAGCGGGCTTCCCGTTCGCCCGCAAGCTGCGCGCGGTGCTGGAGTCCTGCGAGCGTCAGGACCTCGCCGCCGTGGTGGTGGTCAACGCCACCGAGGGGGAGCCGGCCAGCTGGAAGGACAAGGTGCTGCTCACCCGGGCCCCGCACCTCATCCTGGACGGCGCCGCGCTGGCCGCGTTCGCGCTGGACGCCGAGGAGATCGTGATCGGCGTGGCCGACGACGACGTGGGCAGGCCCTCGCTGACCGAGGCGTTGCAGGAACGGCGGATGCCGGTGCCGACCACCATCGTCACCGTGCCGCACCGGTTCATCTCCGGTGAGGGCGGCGCGCTGGTCAACGGCATCAACGGCCTGCCGCACATCCCGCCCGGCACCAAGAAGCGTTCCAGCGACTCCGGCGTGAGCGGGCTGCCCACCCTGCTCTCCAACGCCGAGACCTACGCCCAGCTCGCCATCGCCGCGCGGATCGGCCCGTACGAGTACGCGGCGCTCGGCACCGACGACGAACCGGGCACGGTGCTGCTCACCGTCACCGGGTCGGCGAAGCGGCCGGCCGTGGTGGAGTGCGCGGCCGGCACCCCACTGCGCGAGATCCTCGAACTGTGCGAGGTGCCGCCCGGGCCGGGCATCCTGATGGGCGGCTACCACGGCAAGTGGATCACCGCCGAGGCGGCGGACCGGGCCGAGGTCTCCCGCAAGGGGCTCACCGCGGTGGGCGGCACGCTCGGCGCCGGCATCATCGTGCCGCTCGGCGCCGACACCTGCCCGCTCGGCGAGGCCGCCCAGGTGGTCCGCTACCTGGCCGGCGAGTCCGCCGGGCAGTGTGGACCGTGCAAGATGGGTCTGCCCGACCTGGCCCGCTCGGTCGACCTCGCGGTCTCCGGCAGCGCGCCGATCGAGCTGGTCCGGGCGGCGGCCGGCGACGTGAAGGGGCGCGGCGCGTGCAGCCACCCCGACGGCACCGCCCGGTTCGCGCTGTCCGCCATGGAGGTGTTCGCCGACGACCTGCGGCTGCACGCCACCGGGGAGGGCTGCGGCAAGCGGGTCAAGGGCGTGATGGGCCTGCCCGGCGCGCCCGACGGCAACCCGCAGAAACTCACCCTCGACTGGTCCCGCTGCGACGGGCACGGGCTCTGCGCGCACGTGGTGCCGGACTTCATCCGGCTCGACGGCAACGGCTACCCGGCCTTCCCGCCCACCCCGGTGCCGACCTGGCTGCGGGAGGGCGCGCTCAAGGCGGTCAAGGTCTGTCCCGAACTCGCGCTGCGGCTGGTCAGGTCCGAGTAGCCGACGACACCAGGAGCCGCCGATGCCACCCCGTACCGTCCGTCACCTCGGCGCCGCCACCGTGCTCGCCGCCACGCTCGCCGCCACGGGGGCCTGCGCGGTAGGTCCGGAGCGGGCCGCGCCGGTGGGCGCGGTGGCCGCCGGGTCCTCCGCCGCGCCCACCGCGACCGCCGCCACCGCGTCGCCGGCTCCGACCACGCCGACGCCGCCGGCCACGGTGCCGAAGACGTTGTCGTTCGGCGGGAAGACCCTCGACGGTACGGCGTTCTCCGCCGCCGCCCTGGCCGGGCGGCCGGTCGTGCTCTGGTTCTGGGCGCCATGGTGTGCCACCTGCGCCAGCCAGGCGTGGACCGTCGCCGAGATCGCCCCGAAGTACCGGGACACCGTGCCGATCGTCGGCGTCGCCGGGCTGGGCGAGCAGAAGGCGATGAAGGAGTTCGTCACCGAGTTCGACCTGGGCGGCACGCCGCAGCTCGACGACCGCGCCGGCGCGGTGTGGCGCCGGTTCAGGGTGGCCGAGCAGAGCACGTTCGTGGTCCTCGACCGGGACGGAAAGGTGGTCCACCAGGGCTTCCTGGACGGCGAGTCGCTGACCCGGCAGGTCGAGACGCTGGCCCGGGGATGACCGGCGCGCTGCTGCTCGCGCTGACCGCCGGCATGCTCGGCGCGGTCAACCCGTGCGGCTTCGCGATGCTGCCCGCGTACCTGTCGTTGCTGGTGGCCGGCCCCGGCGACGGGCGCGGCGCGGTCGGCCGGGCGCTCACCGCGACGGCCGGGCTGACCCTCGGGTACGCGCTGGTCTTCGGCGCGTTCGGGCTGGCCGTGGCGCCGGCCGCCGACTGGCTGCGCCCCCGGCTGCCCTGGCTGACCGTCACCCTCGGCGTGCTGCTGGCGCTGGCCGGCGTCTGGCTGCTCGCCGGCCGGCGGCTGCCCGCGCCGCGCCCGTTCGCCACCGCGCCCCGGCTCACCCGCACCTGGCCGTCCATGGTGCTGTTCGGCGCGGCGTACGCGCTCACGTCGCTGACCTGCGCTGTCGCGCCGTTCCTGGCGATCGTGGTGACCAGCCTGCGGGCCGGTTCGCCGCTGCGCGGGCTGGCGCTGTTCGGCGCGTACGCCCTCGGGATGGCGCTGGTGGTGGGTGTGGCCGCGCTCGCCGTGGCGCTGCTGCGCGGCCGGGTGGTGGCCCGGCTGCGCGGCGCCGGCGCGTGGGTGCCGCGGCTGAGCGGCCTGGTGTTGCTGGTCGCCGGCGGCTACGTCGCCTGGTACGGCTGGTACGAGGTACGGCTGGCCCTGGGCCGCCACGACGCCTTCGGCGACCCGGTGGTGGTGGCCGCCGCCCGGATCCAGCAGACCCTGGTGCGCGTGCTGGACGGCGCCGGCCCCGCGCTGCTCGCCGCGCTCGCGCTCGCGTTGCTCGCGCTCGCGGTGCTGGTAAGGAGGGGCCCCCTGTCAACGCCTGCGGTAGAGGAGGGGGCCCCGCTTGACACCACGGGAGACGCGCGACGGGGGCCGGCGGAACCGGCCCCCGTGCGTCAGGTGATCAGCGAGTCGGAGTGAGGCGGTCGGTGCCGAGCTTGTCGCGCAGCACCTCGGGGACCACCACCGAGCCGTCGGGCTGCTGGCACTGCTCCAGGATGGCCGGGAACAACCGGCTGGTGGCCAGCGCCGAGCCGTTGAGCGTGTGCACGAACCGGGTCTGCTTGCCGCCCGGCTCGCGGTAGCGGATGGCCGCCCGACGGGCCTGGTAGTCGCCGCCCCAGGAGACCGACGAGACCTCCTTGTACTTGCCGGTGCTCGGCATCCACACCTCGACGTCGAGCGTCTTGCGCATCGACGCGCTGGAGTCGCCGGCGGCGAGCAGGCTGGTCTGGAAATGCAGGCCGAGCTGGCTGACCAGGCCCTCCACGTGACCCACCATCGCCTCGAGCGCGGCGTCGGCCTGCTCCGGCAGCGTGAACTGGAAGATCTCCACCTTGTTGAACTGGTGGCCGCGCACCGTGCCCCGCTCGTCCGAGTGCGAGCCGGCCGCCTCCCGGCGGTAGCACGGGGTGTAGGCGAACGCCTTCAGCGGCAGCTTCGCGGTCTCCAGGATCTCGTCCTGGTAGGCCCCGAGGATCGCCGTCTCCGACGTGGGCAGCAGGAACTGGCCGCGCGGGGCGGACTGCTTGTCGAGGTGGTAGACGTCGTCGTAGAACTTCGGGAACTGCCCGGCGGCGAAGCCGGCAGTGTCCAGCAGCAGGTGCGGCGGGAGCAGGAACTCGTAGCCGGCCTGGATGTTCCGCTCGATCAGCCAGTTGACCAGCGCCCACTCCAGCCGGGCGCCCATGCCGGTGTACATCCAGAAGCCGGAGCCGCCGAGCTTCACGCCCCGCTCGTGGTCGACCAGCCCGAGCGCGCGGCTCAACTCCACGTGGTCGCGGACCTTCTCGATGGCCGGCGCCTCGCCGAACGTCCGCACCACCCGGTTGGCCTCCTTGCCCCCGGCGACCACGTCGTCGGCGGGCAGGTTGGGCAGCTCGCTCATCACCGAGCGGAGCCGGGACCGCACCTCGTCGAGCTGGGACTCCAGCTCCGCGAGCTGCTTGCGCTCGGCCTCCGGCGCGGTCGGCTGCGGCGTGGCGCCGGACCGCTTCGCCTCCGCGTACGCCCGCGCCTCGGCCTTGCGGCGCTGCCGCTCGGCGTCGATCTCCGTGATCAGGGCGCGTCGCTCCTGGTCGAGCCGCTGGATGTCGTCCAGCGCCCGGGTGACCTCGGCGGGATCCAGACGCTTCGCCAGCGCGGTCGCCACCGCCTCGCGATCCTTCCGGATCAACTCCATGTCGAGCATGCTGCTCGTACGCCTCCGTCCAGGCAGTCAGGTGGGACCCACAGATGCTACCGTCGCGGCCCCGCCGGCCCGGGCCGGCCCGGGTCTACAGGCGCACCGGCATGAGGATGGAGAACGCCTGCGGGTCGTCGGCCCGGCGTACGGCCAGCGGCGTGATCGGCCCGTCCAGCTCCAGCACGAGCTGGCTGCCGCCGGCGTCCAGCGCGTCGAGCAGGTACTCCCGGTTCACCCCGACCCGCAGCCCGTCGCCGGTGCCGTCGGCCGGGTCGACCAGCCGCAGCTCACCCCGGCCGTCCAGGCCGAGCGCCACCACCTCGTGCGCGACGCCGTCGTGCGCCAGGTGGCCGACCCGGACCCCGTCGGCGGTGAGCGCCGCGCGCAGCGCCGCGCCGTCCACCGGGATCCGGTACGCGGGCGCGTCGCCGACCTGCGCCCGCACCAGCCGGCGGTAGTCCGGGAAGTCGTACGGCAGCGCGGCGACGGTCAGGGTGCGACCGGCGACGGAGAACGTCACCCGGTCCGCGACGACGGCGTCGACGGTGGCCGCGTCGGCGTCCAGCAGCGCGCGCAGCTCGTCCACCGCCGCCACCGGCAGCAGCGCGCTCACCGGGGGGCCGTCGACCGTGGCGTCGACCGGGGCCACCGCCAGCCGGTGCCGGTCGGTGGCGACCAGGCGTACGCCGTCCGGCTCGACCGACAGCAGCACGCCGGCCAGCGCCGGCAGCTCCGGGTCGGCGCCGACGGCGAAGCGTACGGCGGCCACGGCGGCGGCCAGGTCGGTGCGGGACAGCACGAGGCGGGTGGTCACGGTGGTCTCCTCCGGGTCGATCAGGCAACGGATCCGGGAGAGTTCGCGGCGCGCGTCGGCGAGGCCGTCCTCCAGCCGGCGCAGGTGCGCGTCCAGCAGCCGGTGCACCTCGGCCGGCCGGTGCCGCAGCCGCAGCGCCTCGGCGATGCCGGCCAGCGGCATGCCCACCCGGCGCAGCCCGGCCACCAGGCGGGCCGGGTCGACCTGGTCGCCGGTGTACCAGCGGTAGCCGGTCACCGGGTCGACCCGGGCCGGCGCCAGCACGCCGGAGCGGTCGTAGAACCGCAACGCGCTGACCGTCAACCCGCTGGCCCGGGCCAGCTCACCGATGCTGCGAAGCTCGCTCTCCACGGCCGTCATCCTGTGCCCTCCACCAGGTCGAGGGTCAACGCCCGAGTGTTGAGAGGGGGCCCCACCTCTGCCGGATGCGTCAACAGGGGGCCCCGCCTCACGCCTTCAGCGTGCGGAAGGTGATGCCGGCGCGCACCAGGCGGTCCAGCAGCGCGTCGCCCATCGCGGCCACCGGGGTGAGCTGGCCGGCCGTCTCCGGCAGGTCGTCGAAGGCCAGGCAGAGCGCCGACTCGGCGAGCATCTTCGCGGTCTCGTCGTAGCCGGGGTCGCCGCCGGCCACCTCGGTCACCACCCGCCGGCCGCCGCCGGCGCCCACGAACCGCACCCGGAACCAGGACTTCGCCCGCTGCTCGGCGCTCGGCCCCTGCCCGGAGGAGAGCCGGCCGAGCAGCCAGCGCCGGGTCGGCGGCAGCTTCACCAGCCCCACCACGCCGGCCAGGCCGACGCCCGCGACCAGCACGGTGGGCAGCCGCTTCATCGCGGCGAAGTGCCGGTAGCGGAAGTCCGGGCCGTACTCGGGGCGGGCCGCCGCCGACCGGCGGACGATCTGCGGGTCGATGGTGGGCAGCGGCGCCGCCCACTGGCCGAACTCGCGGACCCGCCCGACCCGGCCGGGCACCGCACGTACCCGCCGCCCGTCCGGTCGCGGCTCGACCGCCCGGCGGGCCCGCGCCGCCCGGCTCATCTCGCCGGTGCGGGCGAACGCGGTCAGCGCCGAGTGGTACGTCCCGGCGGAGAACCGGCCGCCGGCCCGGACGTAGCCGTCCACCGTGACCGGCCCGTCCGACGGGAGCTGCTTGACCGTGTACCAGGCGCCCAGGTCGTGCGGGATCGAGTCGAAGCCGCACGCGTGCACCAGCCGCGCCCCGGTGCGGGCCGCCTCGGCGTGGTGCCGCACGTACATCAGGTCGACGAACTCCGACTCCCCGGTGATGTCGACGTAGTCGGTGCCGGCGGCGGCGCAGGCGGCCACCAGCGGCTCGCCGTGGTGCACGTACGGGCCGACGGTGGTGGCGACCACCCGGGCGCTCTCCGCGACCGCCCGCAGCGACGCCGCGTCGGTCACGTCGGCGGTGAGCAGGGGCAGCTCGGCCAGGCCGGGGTCGATCGCGGCCAGCCGGTCGCGTACGGCGGCCAGCTTGGCCGGATTGCGGCCGGCGAGCGCCCAGCGCAGCCGGTCCGGCGCGTGCCGGGCCAGGTACTCGGCGGTCAGGCCGCCGGTGAAGCCGGTGGCGCCGAACAGGACGAGGTCGTACGGGCGGTCAGTGGCCATCCGCCGAGTGTGCCATCCCGCGCCGGCCGGGATCACGGCGTGAAGACCGCCCGTACGCAGCCGTCCGTCCGGTCCCGGAACAGCGCGTACCCGTCGGCGCCCCGGTCCAGCGGCAGCCGGTGGGTGGCGAGGTGCTCGGTGACCAGCTCGCCCCGGGCCATCCGGTCCAGCAGCCCGGGGATGGCGCCCGGCCCGGCCCGGCTGCCGCCGCGTACGGCCAGGCCCTTGTCCGTCACCGCGCCGAGCGGGAACCGGTCCACGAACGCCGTCCCGCCGCCGAGCGCCACCACCGTGCCGCCCTTGCGGCAGGCGTGCACCGCCTCGCGCAGCGCCGCCCCGCCGTCCGGTCCGCCGGTCGGCCACCGCGCCGGCCCGGGTGGCGGGCCGGCCGCGTCCACGCACACGTCCGGCCCCCGGCCGCCGCTGCGCTCACGCAGCTCGGCGAGGACGTCCACGGACCGGTGGTCGAGCGGTTCGGCGCCGGTGTGCCGGGCGGCCATCCGCAGCCGGTCGTCGTGCTCGTCCACCACGATCACCCGGGCCGCGCCGCGGGCCACCGCCGCCGCGGCGGTGAGCTGGCCGACCGCGCCCGCGCCCCAGACCGCCACCACGTCACCCGGGACGACCCCGCCCAGCTCGACCCCGTGCCAGCCGGCCGGGGCGGCGTCCGCGGCGAAGACCGCCCGGTCGTCGTCGACCTCGTCCGGCACGGCGAACGCGCCCACGTCGGCGTACGGGACGCGGACGAACTCGGCGTGGCCGCCGGCGAAGCCGCCGAGGCGGGCCGGCCACCCGTAGCACCCGGCGGCGGGCTGTCCCCACTCCGGCTCGGCCGCCACCTGAGCGGTGCCGTTGTCACAGCAGGCCAGCAGGCCCTGCCGGCAGAACCAGCAGGCCCCGCAGGCGACCGTCGCGCCGACCACCACCCGGTCGGTGACCCGGTGCCGACGCACCTCCGGTCCGACCTCCACCACCTCGCCGAGGAACTCGTGCCCGAGCACCTCGCCGGCGGCCGCCTCGGGCACCCGTCCGGCCAGCAGCGGCAGGTCGCCGCCGCAGGTCACGCTGCGCCGCACCCGGACGATCATGTCGTGGGCGTTGCGCAGCTCCGGGTCGGGGACGTGGCGCACCGCCAGCCGGCCGGGGCCCTCCCAGCACAGCGCCCTCACCCCGCCACCCCCGGGCGGTCCGGCGGCGAGCGGTCCGCCCGCAGCACCTCGCCGGTCTCCAGGAGCTGGCGGGTCTCCCGGAGCACCTGCCGCAGAAACCGGCCGGGGTCGTCGCCGACCAGGTGCGCGGCGAGCCCGGGCAGCGCCGGCGTCCCGCCCAGCGGGCGTACCGCCAGCTCGGTGCCGCGCCCGCCGGGGGCCGGGCGCGCCCAGACCTCGACCGCGCCGGCGAGCCGGCGCAGCGGCTCGGGCCACCGGCCGGCCGGGAGCACCTGCTCGGGCCGCCCGGTCACGGTCACCACCTGCCAGCGCGCCGGGCGTGGGTCGGCCCCGGCCGGTGGCGTCCGGCGGCGGGCCAGGGCCCGTACGCCGCCGGCGGCCCGGGCGAACGCGTCGACCAGCCGTCCTGTCCCAGCCACCCTGCCCTCCTGCGGATCGCGGGTCACCGGGCGGCCGGCGGTGCGCGGCCGGCCGCCCGCGTAGCCCCAGTGTGGCGGCGGCCCGGGTGACGCCGGCTCGCCCCGAAGGGGTGAACCGGCGCGGTCCGGGTAACCGCCCCCCGCACCGACGGGGGGAGGACGCATGTCGCAGGAGGCCGACCGGGTCCGGCTCGCCGGCACGCCGACCGCCGCGGGCGAGCCGGCGGCCGGGACGCCCGCCACGGTGGCCGGCAGGCCGCTGCTCGCGTCCCGGTTGACGCCGCCCGCGCCGCCCGGGCCGACGGTGCTCCGCCCCCGGCTGGTGGACCGGCTGGAGCGCGGCACGGCCGGACCGGTCACCCTGCTCCTCGCCCCGGCCGGCTGGGGCAAGACGGCCCTGCTGTCCGGTTGGGCGCGGTCGGAGCGGCCCGGCCCGACGCCGGTCTGGGTGACCGTGGCGGACGGCGACACCACCGGCCGGCTCTGGGCGTACCTGGCCGCGGCGCTGCGCACCGCCGTCGCCGGGGACCCGGACGAGGGACCGCCGCCACCGGCGCCGGCCGGCCCGCCCCGGCCGGAGCAGCTCGAGGCGCTCGCCGCCGCGCTCGCCGCCCGGGAGCGCCCGGTGCTGCTGGTCCTGGACGACCTGCACCGGGTGACCGACCCGGCGGCGCTGGCCGGGCTGGAGTTCCTGCTCCGCCACGGCGACGGACGGCTGCGGCTGGTGGCCGGCGCGCGGCGGGAACCGCCGCTGGCCCTGCACCGGTGGCGGTTGGCCGGCGAGCTGACCGTGCTCGGCCCGGACGAGCTGGCGTTCACCGACGACGAGGCGGCCGCCCTGCTGGTCGCGCACGGCGTGCCGGTGCCGGCCGAGGCGGTGCCCCGGCTCGTCGAGCGCACCGCGGGCTGGCCGGCCGGGCTGCGCTTCGCCGCGCTGGCGCTGGCCGCCGGCACCGACCCGGCGCGCGCCGTGGACCAGGTCGCCGGCGACCAGCCGGACATCGCGGCGTACCTGCGGGACGAGGTGCTCGCGGCCCTGGACCCGGCGGCCCGCGACGTGCTGCGTCGCGGCGCGGTGGCGGTCGCGGTCTGCGCCGACCTGGCTGCCGCGCTGACCGGCCGGCCCGACGCCGGACGCCTGCTGGCCGAGGCGGCCCGGGAGGGCGGCTTCGTCCAGCAGGACGGGGGCAGTCCGCCCTGGTACCGGCCGCACCCGCTGCTGGCCGACCTGCTCCGCGCCGAGCTGGGCCGGCTCCCCGCCGACGAGCTGCGCGAGCTGCACCGGCGGGCGGCCGCCTGGTTCGCCGCGCACGACCGGCCGGCCGAGGCGCTGCGGCACGCGCTGACCGCAGGTGAGTGGGACGACGCCACCGAGTTGCTGATCACCCGCTGGCCGGAGCTGGCCCCCGACGAGCCGGCCCGGGCCGCCGCGCCCGCCCCACCCGAGCCGCCGGCGGAGGCGGTGTGTCGGGACCCCGAGCTGGCGCTGGCCGCGGCCGCCGAGCGGGCGTACGCCGGGGACCCGGCCGCCGCGGACGCGCGGCTTCGACGGGCGCTCGGGCACGCGGCGGACCTGCCGGCGCCGCGTCGCGACCGGTTCCACCGGCTGGCCACCGCGGTCGAGCTGAGCCTGGCCCGGCTCACCGCGGACCACGAGGAGGTACGCCGGACCGCCGACCGCCTGCTCGCCACCGTCGCCGAGCCGCCCTCCCGGCTCGCCGCCTCCGAAGCCGCACCCGCCGGGGCAGCGACCTCCGCGGGCGACCCGTGGGGCGGGAGTGCCGACGAGGACGACGTGCGGGCGGTGGCCGGGGCCGCGCAGGGGCTGGTCGCGCTCGCCGAGGGGGAGCTGTCGGTGGCGGGCGAGCGGTTCTCCGCGGCGCTCGCGGCGGCGCGCCGGGCCGGCCGGCCGCGTACCGAGCTGCTCTGCGCCAGCCGGTCGGCGGTGCTGGCGGCGGCCCGGGGCGCGCTGCGGGCCGCCGAGGAGCACGCCCGGGAGGCGCTGTCGATGCCCCCCTGCCGGGGCTGGTCGTCCCGGCTGGACTGCGGCTACGCGTACCTGGCGTTGGCGTTGGCGCACTGGCAGCGGGACCGCCCGGCCGAGGCCGCCGCCCACCTGGCGCTCGCCGGGCCGGCCGGCGCGGAACCGGGCGGGGCGGCTCTGGTGGCGCTCTGCCGGGCCGGGCTGCTGGCCGACGGCGGCGACCGGGCGGTGGCCCTGCGCACGCTCGCCGCGGCCCGGGCGGCGGCGCCCGGCCCGGAGCTGGGCGGGTGGCTCACCGCCGGCGAGGCGCAGCTCCGCGCCGAGGTCGGCGACCTGGCCGGTGGCCGCGCGCTGCTCGACGCGGCGGGCGGTGACCCGCCCGACCCGGCGCTGGCGCTGGCGTCCGCCCGGCTGTGGCTGGCCGCCGGTGACGCCCGCGCGGCGCAGCGGGCGCTGCCCGACTGGACCGGGGCCGGCGCGCCGTGCTGGCCGCTGCCGGTACGGCTGGGCGCCGGGTTGCTGGACGCGGCGCTGGCCGGGGTGGCCGGGGACGGCCGGCGGGCCGGGCGGATGCTGGAGGAGGTGCTGGCGCTGGCCGAGCCGGAAGGCTGCCGGCGGGTGTTCACCCGGGCCGAGCCGGGGCTGCGCGACCTGCTGGCCACGCACCTGGACTCCGGCACGGCCCACTGGGCCACGGTGGACGACCTGCTCCGCGGCGTCGACGCGTCCCGGGTCGGCCGGGCGCCGGACCTGCCGGCGCGGGCGCTGGACGAGCCGCTCACCGAGCGGGAGCTGACCATCCTGCGCTACCTGCAGAGCATCCTGTCCAACGTGGAGATCGCCGCCGAGCTGTCGCTGTCGGTCAACACGGTCAAGACGCACGTGCGCAACATCTACCGCAAGCTCGACGCCACCCGCCGGCGGGAGGCGGTCCGGCGGGCGCGCGAGCTGCGGTTGATCTGACCGGGCGGGTCAGTCGCCGGCGGCGGCGTCCACCATGGCCAGCAGCTCGGCGAGGTCGTAGCCGCCGTCGTGGCGGATGTCGTTGACGAACAGCGTCGGGGTGCCGGTGACCCCGCTGCGGATCCCGCCCACGAAGTCCTGCCGGACCCGGTCGGCGTGGGCCTGCCGCCCCACCTCGGCGTCGACCTCGTCGGGCGGCAGTCCGACCTGCTCCACGCCGAGCGACAGGTGCACCGGGTCGAGCTGGTCCTGGTGCTCGTAGAGCCAGTCGTGCATCTCCCAGAACCGGCCCCGCGCGCCGGCCGCCTCGGCGGCCTCCGCCGCGCTCTCCGCGTACGGGTGGACGTTGGTGATCGGGAAGTGGCGGTACGCCAGCCGCACCACGTCGGCCCGCTGGCGCAGCACCTCGGCCAGGTTCGGGTAGGCGGCGCCGCAGAACCGGCACTGGAAGTCGCCGTACTCGACGACGGTGACCGGGGCGTCGGCCGGCCCGCGCACGTGGTCCCGGTCGGTGACCGGGACCCGCAGCCGGGCGGTGGTGACCTGCAACGGGGTGGTCATCGGGCGTCCGCCTCCCGTCCGTCCGGCGACGCCGGCAGGGTGAACCCGGCCGCGGCCTGCCCCGGCGTGCTCAGCCCGTTCGGATCACTCATGCCGCCCATCCTGGCCCGCGCCCGGGTGAGCCCGGCTCACCCGGGCCGGGTGGTTCGTGGGCTCACCCCGCCCGTACCGCGATCCCGTTGCGCAGCCCGCACACGCCGGCGAGTTGGGCGACGGAGCGCTCGGCGGCCCGCCGCTGGTACTCCCACTCGACCTCGCCGTGCAGTGTGACCCAGCCGTCGGCGACCGTCACGTGCAGCGCCCCGACCGGGACGAACGCGTCCCACTCCAGGGCCCGCACGGCCGCGACGGCGAGCGCCGGGTCGTCCCGCCCGGGCGCGGCGGCGATCCGGACGGCGAGGTCGTCGGCGACCGCGCGCACCCGGGCGACCCGGTGCGCCGCCTGCTCGGCGGCCCACTTCCCGGCGTAGCCGTCCACCTGGCCGGTCAGCGTCACCACGCCGTCGGTGACGGTCACGCCGACCTCGTCGAGGCCCGCCCGGGTCAGCTCGTCGCGCACGGCGGACCGGATCTCCCGGTCGGTACGCGTGGTCGTCTCGGTGGCCATCCGGCTTCTCCTCCCGGTCGGTCGGCGGCGCGGTCGCGCAAGCCCGATCCTGCGCGCCGGCGGGGTGAACCGTCCTCACCCGGAACGGATGACGTGGGAGCGCTTCCATGAGCCGGCCGGTCGGCGTACGCTGAGGGTCCCTCGGCTGCGGGAGCCAGCATGCCGACGGGGAGCCTGGGCCGCTCCCCGACGACGCACCACCCCCTGCTCCCGTTCCCCCACCTGGGCAACCGAGAGGACCCGCCCCCATGCGCAGAAGTCTCGCCGGTCTGGCCGCCGTCGCGTTGGCCGCCACGGCGGCGGCCGTCGTCGTGCCGCTCGTCACCACCGGCGTGGCTCCGGCCGTCGCCGCGGCCGCGGAGCCGTACACCTGGAAGAACGTCCGGATCGACGGCGGCGGCTTCGTGCCCGGCATCGTCTTCAACCCCACCGAGAAGAACCTGATCTACGCGCGGACCGACATCGGCGGGGCGTACCGCTGGGAGCAGGCCACCGGGTCGTGGACGCCGCTGCTGGACTGGGTCGGCGCGGACCGGTGGGGCTGGAACGGGGTGGTCAGCCTCGCCACCGACCCGGTGCAGACCAACCGGGTGTACGCGGCGGCCGGCATGTACACCAACGACTGGGATCCGAACCACGGGGCGATCCTGCGCTCGACCGACAAGGGCGCCACCTGGCAGGCCACCGAGCTGCCGTTCAAGAACGGCGGCAACATGCCCGGCCGGGGCATGGGGGAGCGGCTGGCGGTCGACCCGAACCGCAACAGCGTCCTCTACTACGGCGCCGAGGGCGGCAACGGCCTGTGGCGCAGCACCGACTACGGGGTCACCTGGGCCAAGGTCGCCAACTTCCCGAACGTGGGCAACTATCGGGCCGACCCGAACGACAGCACCGGCTACCAGAGCCAGAACCAGGGTCTGACCTGGGTGAGCTTCGACAAGAGCACCGGTACGGCCGGCGCCGCCACGAAGACGATCTACGTCGGCGTGGCGGACAAGCAGAACCCGGTCTACCGCAGCACCGACGCCGGCGCGACCTGGGAGCGGATCCCCGGCCAGCCGACCGGCTACCTGGCGCACAAGGGCGTGGTGGACCCGGTCGGCGGCTTCCTCTACATCGCCACCAGCGACACCGGCGGCCCGTACGACGGCGGCAAGGGCGACGTGTGGAAGTTCAACCGGGCGACCGGCGCCTGGACGCAGATCAGCCCGGTCCCGTCGTCCAGTGGGGACGCCTACTTCGGCTACTCCGGCCTGACCATCGACCGCCAGCACCCGAACACGCTCATGGTCGCCACCCAGATCTCCTGGTGGCCGGACGCGATCTTCTGGCGCAGCACCGACGGGGGCGCGACCTGGACCCGGATCTGGGACTTCACCAGCTATCCGAACCGGAGCAAGAAGTACGCCATGGACGTCAGCTCGGTGCCGTGGCTGACGTTCGGCGCCAACCCGGCACCGCCGGAGGAGACCCCGAAGCTGGGCTGGATGAACGAGTCGCTGGAGATCGACCCGTTCAACAGCGACCGGATGATGTACGGCACCGGCGCGACGATCTACGGCACCACCGGCCTGACGAAGTGGGACACCGGTGGCACCTTCACCATCACGCCGATGGTGAAGGGGCTGGAGGAGACCGCCGTGCTCGACCTGATCAGCCCGCCGTCGGGCGCACCGCTGGTCAGTGGGCTCGGCGACATCGGCGGCTTCCGCCACACCGACCTCGGCGCGGTGCCGCCGATGATGTTCACCCAGCCGGTCTTCACCAGCACCACCAGCCTCGACTACGCGGAGACCAAGCCGGCGGTGATGGTCCGGGCCGGTAACTTCACCGACTCCGACCGGCCCAACGACAGCCACGTGGCCTTCTCCACCGACGGCGGCGCGAACTGGTTCCAGGGCACCGAACCCGGCGGGATCAACAACGGCGGCACGGTGGCCGCGTCCGCCGACGGCAGCCAGTTCGTCTGGTCGCCCGGTGACGCCGGGCAGCAGGTCGTCCGCTCGGTCGGCTTCGGCAACTCGTGGACCGCCGCCACCGGCATCCCGGCCAACGCCACGGTCGAGTCCGACCGGGTCAACCCGAACAGGTTCTACGGCGTCAGCGCCGGGAAGTTCTACGTCAGCACCAACGGCGGGGCGGCGTTCACCGCCACCGCGGCGACCGGCCTGCCCACCACCGGCGTCAAGTTCAAGGCGCTACCCGGCGTCGAGGGTGACGTCTGGCTGGCCGGCGAGGGTGGCCTCTGGCACTCCACCAACTCCGGCACGAGCTTCACGAAGGTGACCGGCGTGTCGTCGGCGGTGAACGTCGGCTTCGGCAAGGCGGCGCCCGGGAGGACGTATCCGGCGTTGTTCACCGTCGGCACGGTCGACGGCACGGCCGGCGTGTACCGCTCCGACGACGCCGGCACGACCTGGGTGCGGATCAACGACGACACGCACCAGTACGGCAACGCGGGCGAGGCGCTCACCGGTGACCCGCGCGTCTACGGCCGGGTCTACCTGGGCACCAACGGCCGGGGCATCCTGGTGGCGGACCGGCTCGGCGGCACGCCGACGCCGACCCCGACCTCGGCGAGTCCCACGCCGACCTCGCCGAGCCCGACGCCGACGCCCACGCCGACCTCGCCGAGCCCGAGGCCGACGCCCACGCCGACCTCGCCGAGCCCCACGCCGACCCCGTCGTCGACCGGGCGCGGCTGCGCGGCCACCTACGCGGTGACGAACACCTGGCCGGGCGGTTTCCAGGCCGAGGTGACGGTGCGCAATCCGGGCACCGCGCCGATCGCGGGGTGGACACTGACCTGGACCTTCCCGGACGGGCAGCGGATCGCCCAGCTGTGGAGCGGGTCGTACACCCAGACCGGTTCGGCCGTGACGGTGACGGACGCCGGCTGGAACGGCAACCTCGGCGTCGGCGGGTCGACCACGGTCGGCTTCACCGGGACCGCGACCGGCGGCAACCGCGCGCCGACCGTCTCCTGCACCGCCCGCTGACCGGTCGGCCCGGAGGACTGGTGCGGTCTGGCGCGATGTACCGCTGAGTCATGATCATGCCGCTGGGGTATATCGCTCGCGACCGACCTCTCCGGGCGAGCGTCCGGGGGCGAACCGCAACGTGGCGGTGGGCGGGGCGGGGGGCCGCGCCCCCCCCGGGGGGGGGGGGGGGGCGCCCCCCCGCCCACCGCTCGTCGTGCGAGGTGTGTGGGGTCAGCCGTCCAGGCCGGCCGGCGAGTTCGGCCGGTCGACGTCCACGAACTCGATCTCGTCGGCGCTGCGCTCCCGGCTGCCGGCGGCGCGGGCGGCGGTGCCGGCGGCCCAGCCGATGGCGGCGCCGGCCAGGGCCGCCGCGATCAGCAGCGTCCAGGGCAGCGCGGGGCGGCGACCGGCGAGCGCGTCGAAGGCGAGGCCGGCCCGTCGGCGCGCCTCGTCGGCGGCGGAGCCGACCAGGTCGGTGGCGTCGTCGGCCAGCCCGGAGGAGCTGCGGCGGGCCGTACGGGTGACGTCGCGCACGCTGTCACCGGCGGAGCCGACCGCGGAGAGCAGCTGCTGCCACGCCTGGTCCGCGACCCGCTCGGGCTTGCTGCGGCGGTCCATCAGGCTGGATCCGAACATCGTTCTACCTCCTCGGGTGCCGAAGCCCGGCGGCCACTTCGGACTCCGGTGTTCATCCGGCGCGTCACGGTTCACTCCTGGTGGGCAGTGCCCCACCCACCCTCGTCCCAAACCCCACCCTCGCCCGGGGTGATCAGGGTAGGAACCGACAAATCACCCGAACGCGCCGAAGGGTGGGTGTTCCCAGTGGCGTGCGCGGGCCCGCTACCCTGGGTCGGCGGATCGGTCGGCCCGGCTCGGTCGTTCGGCTGGTCGCGGTCCGCGTCGAAGGGGAAATCGGAACCCGGAGGTCTGGATTGGGCTCGCCCAGGTGTGCCCAGTCCGCGAATTGCTCATCCCGGGGGGTGGCGACCGGGGCCGTTGGAGGAATACTCTCGGTCGCGGCCCGCGTACTGATGAGGCGCCCGTTGGGGCGAGTGGAGGTGCTCGCGTGAGCCTGTCGATCGTGAAGTCGTTGCGTCCGGGTGGTGTCGTGCAGATCGCTCCCCGAGGGGAGATCGACGTCGACACCGCGTACGAGGTCCGGGAAGCAATCGCCGAGGTGCTCGCCAAGGGACGCCCCGCCCGGATCGAGCTGAACATGCGGCTCGTCACGTTCATCGACTCGGTCGGCATCAGCGCCATGGTGGCCGGCTTCCAGACCTGTGAGGTCAGCGGCGTCAAGCTCGTGGTCACCGAGCCGAGCCGGTTCGTGCACCGGCAGCTCTGGGTGACCGGCCTGCTCGGCCTCTTCGGCGCGCCCGAGCCCTGGTTCGCCGACGACATCCCCGAGGTGCTCCCGGGCGCCTGAGGCGCGCGACCGCCGCCGAGCGTGGAGACCGGCGCCTGAGCGCCACCTCGGCCTCGCCGACCGGGGGACCTTCGACCCGTTGCCAGCCCGGCCCCGGTACGGGACGATCGTCCGGACCCACGACGGCGAGGGGGACCGGTTTGCAGAGCAGCGACAGCTTCAGCTACACCGTGCAGGCCCGGTGTCGCCGGGCGGACGCGGTAGCCCTGCTCGGCGACCTGAGCCGGCAGGGCGAGCTGCATCCGTTGATCGTGCGGGTCCGCCGGCTGCCGCCCCGGCCGGGCGCGCTGGCCAGCTACGCGATCACCGATCGGCTGGAGCTCGGTCCGCTGCACTTCCCGGTGACCTACCAGGCGGACGTGCTGATCGCCAACGAGGACGAGGTGGTCACCGTCGCCCGGCAGCAGCCGGCGACGACGGTGCGCAACCACACCCGGCTGCGCGACGAGCCCGACGGCGTGGTGCGGATCGACGTGGAGATCACCCTCACCGCGCCGGCGCCGCTGTTCGGCTACGCGTTCCGCCAGGCCCGGGCGGCCCACCTGGGCCTCGCCGCCCGCCTCGGCGCGACCCTGGAGGGTCGGCCGGCCTGACTCGGCGGGTCAGCCGGGCCGGCCCCGCCGCATTCGCCCCCACGGCTTGTACGTGGACAGCACGGTGGCGATCAGCAGGAGCGTGGTGGAGACGGCCGGCGGCACCACCAGGTCGACCCGCAGGTGCGCGTCGGCGGCCCCGGCGAGCGCGCCGAGGTGCCGGATCCGGGGGGTGAGCAGGAGCAGCACCAGACCGAGCATGACGGTGGTGAGCGCGAACTTCACCAGCACCCAGCGCCAGCGCAGCAGGCCCCACGGGGTGAGCAGCGCGCTCACGGTCCCGACCAGCCAGACCGCCACGCTCAGCGGCGCGAACAGCCAGGTGACCAGCAGCGCCGCCGCCGGGTAGACCACCTCGGGGTTGGCCCCGCGCAGCCCGGCCACGCCGAGCGCGAGCAGCGTCAGGTCGGTGCCGAGCCAGCCCAGCGAGGTGGTCAGGTGCGCGGTGAGCAGCGCCTTGCGGCCGGCGGGGGAGAGTCGTCTCATGCCCCGATCGTCGGCCGTCGCGCGGCCCGGGTCGTGGGCCGCGCGACGACATCCGGCGTACGTCGTGGGGCGTAGGGACTCAGTAGACCGACAGGTGCACGTGGTTGGTGTGGTCGCTGGACGGGTCGCCGTTGCCGCCGCTGTACGACTTCCAGCCGCTGCTGGGCAGCCAGATCCGCTTGAACCAGATCACGTAGAGCACGGCGAGCGGGTCGGCGTTGCGGATGAGGTAGGCCGACAGGTTGTTGCCGTACGTCTTGTCGCCGCCGCTGGCGACGCCGCCGAAGCCGTCCTTCTGCGCCGCGAAGTCGCAGGCCCGCCCCTTCGGGTGCTCGCCCGAGCCGCTGGGGCGGTGGCACGAGACGTACCGGGTGAAGCCGGCCGCCTTGGCCTGTTGCAACGCGTGCAGGGTGCGCGGGGTGATGCAGCCGCTGGCCGGCGTCGGGTCGTTGACGCTGCACGACTCCGCCGGCCACGAGCCGTCGGAGTTGCGCTTGGCCGGCTTCGCGTTCGCCGTGGACGTGCCCCCAGGGCTGCCGCCGCCGTCGCTGCTGCGGCTGCTGCCGCTGTCGGCGGCCGGCCGCCGGTTGGCGACCTCCAGTGCCCGCTCGGCCTGGTCCTTGCGCTTGGCCATCAGCGTGACCTGCTTGCGCTGTTCGCGGATCTCGCCGTCGAGCGCGGCGCGGGTGCGGATCGCCTCGTCCCGGGTCGTGATCAGGTCGCGCAGCGTCCGGTCCTCGTGCGCGGCGACCGTCTCCAGGGCCGCGGCCCGGTCCATGAAGCCTTCCGGGCTACGGCTGGCGAGCAGCGCGGCGGCGGTGCCCATCCGGCCGGTGCGGTACGCCACCTGGGCGATCTCGCCGACCTTGGCGTCGCGCTCGGCCAGCTCCACGTCGATCGTCCCGAGCCGGTCGTTGAGCTGCTTCTGCCGGGTAACCGAGTGGTTCAGCGCGGCCTTGGCGTCCAGCCAGCCCTTGCTGGCCGCGTCGAGCTGCTCGCGCAGCGTCGGGGTGCCGCCCTCGTCGTCGTCGCCGGGTGCGGCGGCGAGCAGGCCGGTCGGGTAGGTCGACCGCGCCGCCGAGGCGGGGGAGGCCGGCACGGTCGCGACGCCGAGGGCCAGCGTCGCGACGAGCAGGGCCGCCAACCGGGCGGCCGTCCGTCGTACAGGTGCCACTGTGGGCATTCAGGTGTCCTTCCGTCAGCCGCCGACCGGGTTAGCTGACGGGTTCGGGACGGAAGATCCCTACCGCTGACGCGGATGCACCCCACGTGCGTGGTTCCCCGGCTCGCCCTGCGGGCGATTAGGCGCCGGCCGCGCCCACGGGCGCCGGAGTGGCGCCCGGGGTGTGGCCGCGACCGAGCCTACCGGCGCTGCCCGGAGCCGGCTCCGCCGACCGGAGCCAGTTACCGGGCAAAACCGGCATATGCCAACAATAACCACACTGATTTAAGTCTGTCCTAATTACCACTCGCTCGGGCCGCAGGCCCCGGCTGACGCTCCGGGTTCGATCTGCAACGTGGCGTGGTCGATCGAGAAGTCCTCGTGCAGGGCGGCCCGGGCGGCGGCCAGCACGGTGGCGACCTCGGCGCCCGCGTCGACGGCCAGGTGCGCCGAGGCCACGTCCATGCCCGAGGTGAGCGTCCAGACGTGCAGGTCGTGCACCTCGGCCACGCCTGGCACGGCGGCCAGCCGGTCGTGCACCGCGGTCACCTGGAGGTGCTCCGGCGCGGCCTGCACCAGGATGCGCACCGCGGCCCGACCGAGCCGCCAGGTGCGCGGCAGGATGAACAGGCCGATCGCCACGGCGACCAGCGGGTCGGCCCACCACCAGTCGGTGCCGGCGATGACCAGCGCGGCGCCGATCACGCCCAGCGAGCCGAGCAGGTCGCCGAGCACCTCCAGGTACGCCCCGCGCAGGTTGATGCTCTCCTGCGCGCCGGCTCGCAGCAGCGCGAACGCGGCGATGTTGGCGAGCAGGCCGAGCGCGGCGACCACGAGCATCGGCCCGGCGAGCACCTCCGGCGGCTCGCCGAACCGGCGTACCGCCTCGATCAGGACGTAGATCGCGACGGCGCCGAGCAGCACCGCGTTGGCCAGCGCCGCGAGCACCTCGAGCCGGTAGAGCCCGAACGTGCGCTGCGGGTCGGTGCGGGCACGCCGGGTGGCGCTGATCGCCGCGAGCGCCATGCCGATGCCGAGCACGTCGGTGAACATGTGCCCGGCGTCGGAGAGCAGGGCGAGCGAGCCGGTCGTGAAGGCGGCCACCGCCTCGACCAGCATCAGCACGGTGAGCAGCGCGAAGGCGGCCCAGAGCCGCCCCCGGTGGCGGTGTGCCGCGTTGGCCACCGCCCCGCTGTGGTCATGACCTGCGCCCACGCACACACCCTCCGCCCCGTGCCTCGGCCGGAACCAATCTATGCTCACATCGCTATGTGTGCAAGTGAGCGTCTGGTCACGCCACCGGGTCGAGCGTGGTCAGGCGCTGGGTGGCCCGGGAGAGCGCCACGTAGAGCGTCCGGACCCCGGAGCCGGGATCGGCCCGGATCTCGCCCGGCGCGACCAGCACCACGCCGTCGTACTCCATGCCCTTGGCCTGCAGGCTGTTCACCACCTGGAGCCGGCCGGCGCCGATCCCGCCCAGCCAGCCGGCCACCTCGTCCCGGCGCGGCACCGGCGTGATCACGCCGACCGTGCCCTCCACCTCGGCCAGCAGCGCCCGGGCCGCCTCGACCGTGGCCGCGGGCAGCTCGGCCGCGGCCACGGTGCGCTGGACCGGCGGCACGCCGGTGGACCGCACCGCGTCCGGCAGCGCCAGATCCGGGTACAGCCGGCGGATCTCCGCCGCCGCCACGGCGAAGATCTCCGCCGAGTTGCGGTAGTTGGTGGTCAGCTCGTAGCGATGCCGGCGACGCTGCCCCAACGCCTGGTCCCGGGCCCGGTCCAGCTCCTGCGGATCGCCGGTCCAGGCGGTCTGCGCCGGATCGCCGACCACCGTCCAGGACGCCAGCCGGCCACGCCGCCCGACCATCCGCCACTGCATCGGCGAGACGTCCTGCGACTCGTCCACCACCACGTGGGCGTAGTCGCGGTAGTCCGCCGGACGCTCCCGGGCGGCGGCCCGCGCGGCGCGCTGCCGATCGGCGTACGTGCTCAGCTCGCGCACGCCGCCGGCGAGCTGGTACGGGTCCCGCTTCGGCCGCGCCCGCCGCACCGGCGTGCCGAGCAACGCGTCCAGCTCGTCCAGCAGGGCGATGTCGGCGACGGTCAGCCCGTCCGTGTCCAGCGTCCGGTACGCGTCGGTGAGCAGCCGGATCTCGGCCGAGGAGAGGACCCCGCCGGCGTACCGGCGCAGCCGCTCCGGCCGCGCCAACCAGCCCAGCACGTGGCGTGGGTGCAGCCGGGGCCACCAGGCCTTGAGGAACTCGCGGAACTCCGGCCGCTCGATGATCTCGTCCTCGAACGCGGGCTGCTCCGGCAGCCGGCCCACTCGCAGCGTGCGGGCCTGCGCGTAGAGCGCGGCGAGCACCGCGTCGAACGCCGCCCGGCGCACCTCGTTGCGGCGCGCGCCCCGGGCCAGCGTCCGGTCCCGCACCGTGTCCAGCGCCGGGCGGTCCAGCCGCAGCAGCTCGCCGCGGTAGAGCAGGCGCAGCTCCGCCGGGGAGTCCGGCACCGCGTCCCGGGCCGCGCGCTCCAGCACCCGGCGCATCCGCAGCGAACCCTTCACCGCCGCCACCTCCGACGGATCCGTCCGGGTCGCGGACAGGCCCGGGAAGAGGGAACCGAGCGAGTGCAGGGTGGCGGTCTCCTCGCCGAGCGAGGGCAGCACCGACGCGATGTACTCGACGAACACGCCGGACGGCCCGACCACCAGGATGCCGCCGCCGGCGTAGCGGGACCGATCGGAGTAGAGCAGGTACGCAGCCCGGTGCAGCGCCACCGCCGTCTTGCCGGTGCCGGGCCCGCCGGAGACGATCGTGACGCCGCTGCCGGGCGACCGGATCGCCTCGTCCTGCTCCCGCTGGATGGTGGCCACGATGTCGCGCATGCCCCGGCCGGTGGCCCGGGACAGCGTGGCCAGCAGCGCGCCGTCACCGACCACGGCCATGTCCGGCGGGGCGGCCTCCGGGTCCAGCAGGTCGTCCTCGATCCGGGTGACCTTCTCGGCGGTGGACTGGATCGTGCGCCGGCGCACCACGCCGCGCGGCTCGGCCGGTGTGGCCTGGTAGAACGCGGCGGCGGCCGGCGCCCGCCAGTCCACCACGAGCGTCTCGGCGTCGTCGGCGCGCACGCCGAGCCGGCCCACGTGCAGCACCTGCCCGGTACGCAGGTCCAGCCGGCCGAAGACCAGCCCCTCGTGTTCGGCGTCCAGCGCGTGCCGGCGCTGCGCGGCGTGGAAGACCATCGCGTCCCGCTCGACAAGCGCGCCGAAGGTGCCGACCCGGGCCAACTGGTAGCCCTCCCGCTCGGCGTCGGCCGCCGACCGGCGCAGTTCGGCCAGCCGGGCGTACACCCGGTCGAGGTGCCGCTGCTCGGCGGCGATCTCCCGGTCCAGCGTGGTCTGGTCGGTCAACGCGGTGCTCCTGTGGTCGGACGGCACGACGGGCTGAATGAGGGTACGGGCCGCCGGCAAGTCGGACGTCGGGGCCATGCCGCTGACCGGCGCACGCCGGTGCCGGTTGCCCGTTATCCGGCTGTTCCCACCCGTTTCCCGCCGCCCGCGGGGGCGGTCCGGGCGGCGGTCAGGCGGCCACCGGCTGCCCGGCCGCCGCGGCCGGGCCGGCGAGCACCCGGCTCAACACCCCGGCGACGGCGGCGCTCACCACCTCCGGGCGCTCCATCATCAGCATGTGGCCGGCACCCGGGCAGACGGTCAGTTCCGCGGTGGGCAGCGCCGCCGCGATGGACTCGGCACAGGGCGGCGGGGTCAGCCGGTCCCGGTCGCCGACCAGCGCGGCCGCCGGCAACCCGCCGAGAGCGGCCAGCGTCTCCAGCCGGTGCTGGGCGCCGATCGAGGCGCGGAACCCGCCGATCGAGCGGAGCGTGGCGCGGGCCACCGCCGAGGTGACCAGCCGGATGTCCGCCGGGTCGCAGCGGTCACCGAAGAGCATCCAGCGGATGCTGGGGCGCAACGCGCGCAGCAGCGCGTACGGCGGCCGCCAGCCGCCGCACCGGGCCAGCACCCCGGCCCCGGTGGTCTCGGCGAGGCGGATCAGCCGGGCGATCCGGGGCGAGAGCCCGTAGACGGTGTGCGTGTGCCCCTCCGCGGTGGTCGAGACGAAGACCAGGCCGGCGGTGCGGGCGGCGAACCGGCCCGGGTGGCGGTGCGCGTACTCCATCACCGTCATGCCGCCCATCGAGTGCCCGACCAGCACGACCGGGCCGGACGGGGCGAACTCGTCGACCACCGCGGCCAGGTCGTCGCCGAGCTGGGCCAGGGTCGCGTCGCGCCGGGTGAGGCAGCTCGACCGGCCGTGGCCGCGCGCGTCGTAGGCGACCACCCGCACCCGGTCGCCGAAGCGTTCCCGCAGGTCGGCGAGCTGTCGGTGCCAGCTGCGCCCGTCCAGCGTCCAGCCGTGCAACAGGACCACGGTGACCTCGGCGTCGACCGGCCCGCTCGCCGTGACGTGCAGGCGTACGTCATCGGCAAGCCGCAGTTCCTGGTGCTCCGGCATCGTCCACCTCCCCGGACCGCTGGGTCCACCGGAGTGAACCGGCGGTGACACCGGCGTTACCCGCCATGACACCACGGCAACCGGGACGGTGCGAAGATTCGCCGTCCGCCCTCGCCGGGTCGGCCCGGTGACCAGGCTGGGGGCATGCCGACCACGCCCGCCGCCCGGAGCCCTCGGGCCGCCCTGGCGGAGCTGCTCACCGGCAACCGCCGCTTCGTCAGCGGCCAGCCGCTGCACGGGCACGACGTCAGCGCCGCCGCGGCGGTGGCCTCCGGCGACCAGCAGCCGTACGCGGTGGTGCTGGGCTGCATCGACTCCCGGGTGCCGCTGGAGGCGATCTTCGACCAGACGTTCGGGTCGATCTGCGTCATCCGCACCGGCGCGCACGTGCTGGACCGGGCGGTCCGCGGCTCGATCGAGTACGTGGTGGGGCAGCTCGGCGTACGGCTGGTGATGGTGCTCGGCCACGAGCGCTGCGGCGCGGTGGGTTCGGCGGTCGACGCGCTGCGCACCGGGCGGCGGCCCGGCGGGGCGCTGGCCTACGTGGTGGACCGGATCGCGCCGGCGGTGGTCGAGGTGGGTGTGGACGACCCGGCCGCGCATCCGCTGGCGATCCGCCGGCACGTGCGGCGGACGGTGGCCGCGTTGCGCGCCGACGACCTGCTCGCCGCCTCGCCGGCGGCCGGCGAGCTGGCCGTGGTGGGCGCGCTCTACGAGCTGGCCACCGGCGAGGTCACGTTGCTGGCGGAGGAGGAGACGCGCGACCGCCCGCCGGGATGATCCCCGACGGGCGGTCGTGGTGGTGCGGGTGAGGGCGCTCAGCCCTCGAAGACGCCGGCCTCGACGAGACGCTTCTCGGTCGCGTCCCAGCCGTGGTCCGGGTGGGAAGCGGCCAGGCCGTTGATCTCGGCGCGGATCTTGGCGGCGTGGCCGGCGGCGGCCAGCACCCGGATCTCCTCGACGAAGGCGTCGGAGTCGGTGCGCAGGTGCGCGGTCTTGCCGTTGGTCAGGTTGCGCACGTAGGCGTGCTTGCCGCCGTTGAGCGGGATCAGGTACTTGAACTCGCCCAGCACGCTGAGGGCGCCACCCTGGCCAGCCTGGCCGGCCCGGACTGACGCGCGCGCGGTCTTAGAGGTGTTGCTCGCCACGGAGGTACTCCTTGCAGACGTACGGTGGGGACGGGAAACGTCCGGGGGCTGATGCGGGTGACGCCCGAGTGGGTGCCGGCCCGCGAAGACGTGCGGCGGCACAGAACCGCCCAGAGAACTGTACACGACCGCGACACCTGACTGGTCGTCGCGTCGTCACGGGGGACACAACCGGGTCGGCCACCCGGGTATTTCCGACCGTCCGGCCCCGCCGAATTTTCCGATTCGCTGGCGCACCACCTGTCACAGCGGTCATCATGTGTGCCAGAGGCCACTCGGGTGACGAGGTCGTAGGGGAAGACGCACCTCGGCTCACCGGGAGGTCACCGTGCCAACGCGTGGCGTCGTATACGTCCACTCGACCCCGCTCGCCGTGTGCTCGCACGTCGAGTGGGCGATCGCGCGCGTCCTCGCCGCGCCGGTCAACCTGCACTGGACGGCGCAGCCCGTCGACCACGGCGCCCGCCGCGCCGAGTGCGGCTGGACCGGCATCCCGGGGACGGGTGCCGAGCTGGCTGCTGCCCTCCGGCAGTGGCCCATGATCCGTTTCGAGGTGACCGAGGAGCCCAGTCCCGGCGTCGACGGTGAGCGCTTCATGTACGTCCCGGGCCGGGGCCTGTTCCGGGCCACCGTCGGCGCGGCCGGCGACATCCAGCTCGGCGAGGACCGGCTGCGCAGCCTGATGGCCGCCGCGCGCGCCCCGGAGGCGCTCGCGCACGCGCTGGACAAGGCGCTCGGCACCGCCTGGGACGCCGAGTTGGAGCCCTACCGGTACGCCGGCGACGGCGCCCCGGTGACGCTGCTCACCCGGGTGGGGTGACGGCGGGCAAGTTGCCCCGATACGGTGGGGCCCGTGTCGATTTCCCCGCGGCGTTCCGCCGTCGCGCTCGCCGCACTGACCGCGCTGCTCGTCTCCGGGTGCTCGGACGGGCCGGACCGACCCCGCCCGGCTCCGTCGACCCCGGCGGCCCCCGCGCCCTCGTCGGCCACGCCGGCGTCCGAGGCCGCCGACCCCGCCGCCCGGGCCGCCGCGCTGGTCGCCACGCTCTCCGACGAGGACCTGGTCGGGCAGGTGCTGATGCCGTACGCGTACGGCAGCTCGGCCACCGAGGTCTCCGCCGGCTCGGCCGCCGGCAACCGGGCCCTGGCCGGCGTCGACACACCCGCCGAGATGGTGGCGAAGTACCGCCTCGGCGGGCTGATCCTGGTCGGCTTCAGCGCCGACGACCCGACCTCGGGCAACCAGGAGACCACGAACGTCGACAGTCCCAAGCAGGTCCGGGCGCTGACCGACGGGCTGCGGGCCGCCGCCGGCAAGCTCCCCACCGGCGCCGCGCCCTTCCTGGTCGGCACCGACCAGGAGTACGGCGTGGTCACCCGGGTCACCGACGGGGTGACCCAGCTGCCCAGCCCACTCGCCGCCGGCGCGGCCGGCAACCCGGCGCTGACCGAGGCCGCCTGGCGGGCCGCCGGGGCCGAACTGGCCGCGATGGGGATCAACCTGGACTTCGCCCCGGTCGCCGACGTGCTGGCCACCCGCAGCACGGTGATCGGCTCACGTTCCTTCGGCGCCACCCCGGCGGCCGCGTCCCCCCAGGTCGCCGGCGCGGTACGCGGGCTTCAGGCCGAGGGCGTGGGCGCGGCGGTCAAGCACTTCCCCGGGCACGGCCTGACCGCCGCCGACTCGCACACCGACCTGCCGGTGGTCGGGCAGTCCCGGGCCGTGCTGGACCGCACCGCGTTCCCGCCCTTCCGCGCCGGGATCGACGCCGGAGCGATGGCCGTGATGTCCGCCCACCTGGACGTCAAGGCGGTCGACCCGGGCACCCCGGCCACGTTCTCCCGCAAGCTGCTCACCGACGTGCTCCGCGGCCAGCTCGGCTTCCAGGGCGTGGTGATCACCGACGGGATGAACATGGCGCCGGCGAAGAAGTGGTCGCCGGGCGAGGCGGCGGTCCGCGCGCTCAACGCCGGCAACGACCTCATCCTGATGACCCCGAACGTGGGCCAGGCGTACGACGGGCTGCGCGCCGCGCTGACGGACGGCTCGCTGCCGCGGGCCCGCCTGGTCGAGGCGGTCACCCGCGTGCTCACCATGAAGTTCCGGCTGGCCGGGCACCCCCAGCCGGCGCTGTCGACGCTGGAGGCCGCCGACCACCGCAAGGCCGCCGCCGACCTGGCCGCCGCCGCGGTGACCGTGCTGCGCGGCCGGTGCGGCGGCGCGGTGAACGGCCCGATCCGGGTCACCTCCTCCGCCGGCCGGGACCGCACCCGGGCCGCGCTGACCGAGGCGCTGACCGCCGCCGGGGTGAAGGTGGTGTCCTCCGGCGGCACCGTGGTCCACCTCGTCGGGTACGGCGACGGCGCGAAGGACCTGCGCGCCGACGCGGCCGTGACGGTGGCCATGGACACCCCGTACGTGCTGTCCGGGGCGAAGTCGCCGACGGTGCTGGCGACGTACTCGTCGACCCGGGCGTCGATGACGGCGCTGGCCGCGGTGCTCGCCGGCAAGGCCCGCCCGACCGGGCGTTCCCCGGTGCCGGTGCCCGGCCTGCCGGCCACCACCTGCCGGACGTAGGGAGGGGCCCCGGTCAACGCCTCCGGTGGAGGAGGGGCCCCGCTCAACACCCGGTGCGACGAAACCGGATGCGGCACGGGGTGACCGGGTGGCAGGGTGAGCGCCCATGGGAGAGGCAGCGCAGGGTTTCCGCTACGTCGAACGTGCCGACGGCACCGTGGTGATCACACATCACGGGCGGGTCGCCGGCACGCTGCGCGGCGGCCGGGCCGCGCAGTTCCTGGCCGAGGTCGACGACGACCCGCAGCTCACGATGGCCCGCTGGACCGGCAACTACCGGCACGGCAACGAGCGGACCGCCCGCCAGCACCCCCGCAACCGAGGCTGATGCAAGGAGGGGTCCCTTCTTGACACACGTGTGTCAAGAAGGGACCCCTCCTTACAACTCAAGGGCGGGTGAACACCAGCGCCACGTTGTGGCCACCGAAACCGAACGCGTTGTTCAGCGCGGCGGGGATCTCCAGGTGCCGGGCCTTGTGCGCGGCCACGTCCAGGTTCAGGCCGTCGTCCGGGTCGTCCAGGTTGATCGTCGGCGGTACCACGCCGTCGCGGATGGCCAGGATGGTGGCGATCGACTCCAGCGCGCCGGCCGCGCCGAGCAGGTGCCCGGTCATCGACTTGGTGGCGGTGAGCAACACGTGGTCACCGATCGCCTGGTGCAGCGCGCCGATCTCCAGCATGTCGCCCACCGGCGTGGAGGTGGCGTGCGCGTTGACGTGCACGATGTCCGTACGGGCCACGTCCGAGTCGGCGACCGCCCGGGCGATGGCCCGGATGGCGCCCTCACCCTCGGCGTGCGGCTGCACCATGTCGTACGCGTCGGAGGTGATCCCGGCGCCGGCCAGGCGCGCGTAGACCCGCGCGCCGCGGGCGGCGGCGTGGTCGGCACGCTCCAGGACCACCACGCCCGCGCCCTCACCGAGCACGAAGCCGTCGCGGGCCTTGTCCCACGGCCGGGAGGCCTTCTCCGGCTCGTCGTTGCGGGTCGACATGGCCCGCATCGAGGCGAAGCCGGCGATCGGCAGCGGGTGGATGACCGCCTCGGTGCCGCCGGCCACCACCACGTCGGCCCGGCCGGAACGGATGATGTCCAGGCCCAGCGCGATCGCCTCCGCGCCGGTCGCGCAGGCGCTGGCCACCGAGTGCACCCCGGCCTTCGCGCCCAGCTCCAACCCGACCCAGGCGGCCGGCCCGTTCGGCATCAGCATCGGCACCGTGTGCGGGGAGACCCGCCGCGGACCGGATGCCTCCAGGATGTCGTCCTGGGCGAGCAGGGTGGTGGCGCCGCCGATGCCCGAGCCGACGCTTACCGCCAGCCGTTCCGGGTCGGCGCCGCCGTCGGCCAGCCCGGCGTCCGCCCAGGCCTCCCGCGCGGCGATGAGGGCGATCGCCTGCGAGCGGTCCAGCCGGCGCAGCTTCACCCGGTCGAGCACCTCGGCCGGGTCCACCGCCAGCTGGGCGGCGATCCGGACGGGCAGTTGCGCGGCCCACTCCTGGGTGAGCGCACTCACCCCGGAGCGGCCGGCGAGCATGGCGTCCCAGGTCGACGCGACGTCCCCGCCGAGCGGGGTCGTCGCGCCGAGCCCGGTGACGACGACGTCGGGGCGACTCATGATCAGGACTGCGCCTCGATGTAGCTGACCGCGTCCCCGACGGTCTTCAGGTTCTGCACCTCGTTGTCCGGGATCTTGACGCCGAACTTCTCCTCGGCCGCCACCACGACCTCCACCATGGAGAGGGAGTCGACGTCGAGGTCGTCGGTGAAGGACTTCCCCTCGGCCACGTCGTCCGGGTTCACCCCGGCAACCTCTTCGAGGATCTCGGCGAGGCCGGCGGTGATCTCGTCACGGGTCATTGCGGTTGGTTCCTCTCATCGGGGGTTTCTCGATGGCCGGCGACGCCGGCCACCGCACCTGGAGCGCGTGCGCGCCCGAGGGGGTCATCAGGGACAGCGGACGACCTGACCGGCGTAGGTCAGGCCGCCGCCGAAGCCGAACAGCAGCACCGGGGCGCCCGAGGGCACCTCCCGCCGCTCGACCAGCTTCGACAGGGCCAGCGGGATGCTCGCCGCCGAGGTGTTGCCGGACTCGACGATGTCCTTGGCGATGATCGCGTTCGGGATGTTCAGCCGCTTGGCGATGCCGTCGATGATCCGGCCGTTGGCCTGGTGCGGCACGAACGCGGCCAGCTCCGACGGGTCCACCCCGGCCCGCTCGCAGGCCTGCAGGGCCAGCGGGGCCAGCGAGGTGGTGGCCCACCGGAACACCGACTGCCCCTCCTGCGCGATGTAGGGCTGCCAGCCCTCGATCCGGACCGCGTCGCTCTTCTCCGGCGCCGAGCCCCACACCACCGGCCCGATCCCGGCCGGCTCGTCGTCGGCGGTCGCGGTGACCACCGCCGCGCCCGCGCCGTCGCCGAAGATGATGCAGGTCGACCGGTCGGTCCAGTCGGTGAAGTCGGAGAGCTTCTCCGCGCCGATGACGATCGCGTTGCGCGCCGCGCCGGCCCGGACCGCGTGGTCCACCGTGCCCAGCGCGTACGCGAAGCCGGAGCACGCGGTGTTGATGTCGTACGCCCCCGGCGCGTTGATGCCCAGCTTGGCCGCGACCCGGCAGGCCACGTTCGGGCTGCGGTCCACGGACGTGCAGGTCGCCACCACGACGAGGTCGATGTCGGCGGCGGTGAGACCCGAGTTGGCCAGCGCCTTGCCGGCCGCGGCGATGGCCATGTCGGCCACCGTCTCGTCGCCGGCGATCCGCCGGGTGACGATGCCGACCCGGTCCCGGATCCACTCGTCGTTGGTGTCGACCATCTGCGCGAGCTCGTCATTGGTGACCACGCGGGAGGGCTGGTAGTGCCCCATCGCGGCGATCCGGCTGCCGACCATCTAGTGCGATCCTCCGATGCGGACGAGGGGCTGGCCCGGGGCGACCGGGTCGGCGTGGTGCGCGAGCCACTCGGTGAGCGGCCCGGTGTGGTGCGCGGTCACCTCGACCGGTCCGTGCCGGCCGGTGACGTGGCCGAGGACCTGGCCGGCGCGCAGCTCGGCGCCCTCGGCCAGCTCGGCCACCGGCGTGAAGACACCGGCGGCGGGGGAGACCACCACCCGGAAGCGGGACGCCGGGGGGTGGACGGCGGCGCCGCCGTGCCGGGCGATGAGCCGCCGGGCGGCGGGCAGGTCGTCCGGCGTGTTCAGGGTGACGATTTCCGGCGCGCCCGCGCCCTTCAGCTCCCGCTTGACCAGGCCGGCCAGGGTGCCGGCCGGCGGCAGCTCGACCACGCCGGTGACGCCGAGGTCGGCCAGGGCGCGCATGCACAGGTCCCAGCGGACCGGGGCGGTCACCTGCCGGACCAGCCGCTGGACCGTCTCCCGGCCGTGCCCGACCGGGTTGCCGTCGAGGTTGGACAGGAGGATGCGGGCCGGATCGGCCACGGTGACGCCGGCGGCCACGCCGGCCAGGGCGGACTCGGCCGGGGCCATGTAGGGCGTGTGGAACGCGCCGGCCACCTGGAGCCGGATGATCCGGGCCCGGGCCGGCGGCTCGGCGGCGAGCTTCTCCAGCCCGGCGACCGCGCCCGCGGCCACGATCTGGCCGGCGCCGTTGCGGTTGGCCGCGTGCAGCCCGTGCGCCTCGAGCGCGGCGAGCACCTCGTCCGGGTCGCCGCCGAGCACGGCGGCCATCCCGGTCGGCTCCAGCGCGCAGGCGGCGGCCATCTCCCGGCCGCGTACGCCGGCGAGCGTCACGGCCGCCTCGGCGGGCAGCACCCCGGCCAGGGCGGCGGCGCCCAGCTCACCCACGCTGTGCCCGGCGACCAGCGCGACGTCGTGCATCGGCAGGTGCTCGGCGGCGAGCAGCGCGGCGGCGACCAGCAGCGGCTGGGTGCGGGCGGTGTCCTTGATCTCGTCCGCGTCCGCCCGGGTGCCGAGGTGGATCAGGTCGACGCCGGCCAGCGCCGACCACCAACGCAGGCGCGCCTCGACACCGGCGACGTCGAGCCAGGGGTTCAGGAACCCGGGCTTCTGTGAACCCTGTCCGGGCGAGAGTACGGCGAGCACGTCTACGACTCTGACGGATACTCGCGGGTCGCGCTGTAACGCACGGCACGAAACCGCACTAGAAGCTTTAGAGGATTCCTACAAAGATCGGCGACGGTCGTCACCGCTCTGGGTGGCTTTCCGGCCTGCTGGGCTCGGTGTCTGGTTCGGGACCGGTGCGACGGCCGGTACCACCGGGTCGAGCCGCCCGACGGTCAGCGCGATCTGGAGCGCGAAGGCGTCCCGCGGCGAGAGCGGCGAGAAGCCGGTCACCTCGGAGATCCGCTTTAGCCGGTAGCGCACCGTGTTCGGGTGCACGAACAGCGCCCGCGCGGCGCTCTCCAGGGTGCCGCCGGCGGTGAAGAACGCGTCAAGCGTCTCCAGCAACTCGCCACCGGCGCGGGCCAGCGCCGCGTACACGTCATGGCGCAGCCGGCGGCGAGCTTCGGCGTCGCCGGCCAGCGCCCGCTCGGGCAGCAGCTCGGCGGCGGCGACCGGGCAGGGCGCGGTCGGCCAGGCCGGCGCGGCCCGGAAGCCGGCGAGCGCGGCCCGCGCGGACTCGGTCGCCTCGTCCAGGCTGGGCACGGCCGGGCCGACCACGACCGGGCCGTCGCCGAACGCGGTACGCAGCTTCTCGGTGGCCGCCAGCGGATCGGCGGCCCCGCCCAGCACGATGACCAGGCGGTCACCGTGCACGCCGCCGATCACCTCGACGCCGATCCGGCGGGCCTGGCGGTAGACCGTGTGCAGCACGGCGGCCACCTCGCCGCCGGGGGAGCGACCCACCGCCACCGCCACCGGCGGCGCGTCCGACCAGCCCAGCGCGGCGGCCCGGCTGGCCAGCACGTCCGGGGAGTCACCACGCAGCAGCGCGTCGACAAGCAACGCCTGCAACCGGGCGTCCCAGGAGCCCCGGGTCTCGGCGGCCCGGGCGTAGACCCGCGCGGCGGCGAACGCGATCTCCCGGGAGAAGCGCAGCACCGCCTCCCGCAGCGACTGCTCCTCGCCCGGCACGGCCAGTTCCGACACCTGTTCCTCGACGACCTCGATGGTCACCTTGATCAGCGCCACGGTCTGCTGGAGGCTGATCGAGCGGGCGAGCGCCTGCGGCGCGGTGGCGAAGACCTCGTCCGACACCTCCTGGGTGCGGTCGGTCGCGCCGCCACCCTGACGCAGCCACTGCACCAGCGACCGCACGCCGGCCTGGGCCACCACCATCACCCACGAGCGCTGGTCGGCCGGCAGCTCCCGGAACCACAGCAGGCTCTCGTCCATCCGGGCGACGCTGGCGGTGGCCAGGCTGCCCGCGGCCCGTTCGATGCGGCGCAGCGTCGCCGACGTCTCCGTCCCGCCCGGTTCGCTCACCGCACCAGCCTGACACGCGCTGACCAGCGGATCCACTCCGCGCCCGCGGCGTGGCCTCCGGCGGACGATCTCCACCGGTACGCGCTGACGATCTCGTCGGGCCGGGCCAGTACGGTGTCAGGGCGCGTCGGGGCGTTCCGCCCGGCGGGCGGAGGCGAAGGTGAGGAGACCGGGATGGCGCACGGGGAGGCCGAGCACGGCTGCGCCCAGGACGAGCCCTGCCGGCCGGGCCACGACCAGCCGCGCTGGACGGGTCTGAGCCACGTGGGCGAGCCCACCGTCGGGCGGTCGCCCGAGCGCGCCGACGACGAGCCGGCGGTGCCGCGACAGCGGGTCGTCGAGCCGGCGTACCCCGCGGTTGAGCCGGTGCCGTCCCAGAGCTGCCGCAGCGACCAGGCCGGTTGGGCGGGCGGCCACCGGCACGGCGCGGTGCGCCCGGGCAACCGCACGACCCGCCGGGAGCGGCCGCCGCGCCGCTGGTGCTGACCACGCGGGCCCCGTCCCGCGGTGGGCGTGGTCGTGCTGACGGTCCGAGTCGGCGCTCAGCGGGTGCGGCGGCGCACCAGCAGCGAGATGCCGGCCAGTCCGGCGGTGATGACCAGCACCACGCCGATGTTGAGCAGCAGCAGTCGCTGAAGCTCGGCGAGCGCGGTGTCGAGGTTGCCCTTCGGGTCGAGCGCGTCCTCCGGCAGGACCCGTTCGCCGCCGCCGATGCCGCCGGAGAGCGTGTCGAACTGGGGGGCCAGCGGCACCCCGACGGCGCGCAGCGTCTCGGACATGTTGAGGCGCCCGAGGAACCAGCCGGCCCGAGGGTGGCTCAGGTCGGGCTGCTTGCCCGGCCGGTAGACCCGGGGGCCGCCCTTGGCCAGCGGGAACAGGTCGTAGGTGTTCTTCGGGGTGCCGGCCACGAGGAGCACCACCGTGTACTTCGGACCGAGGTCCTTGGCGGCGGGGCCGCGCAGCTGCCCGGTCGTACCCAGCCACTTGACCTGGTCGATGACCATGTTGACCTCGGCCGGCCGGGTTTCACCCCGGAGCTGTAGCGGCTGGTCGAGCCGGTCGCCGGTGATGTCCACCCCGGGCGGGGCGAGCTTCGGTTTCGGCGCGGCCAGGGCCGCCGTCGTGCCGGTGAGCGCCAGCGAGCACGCGAGTGCCACCGCCGCCCCGGCCACGACGGTCAGCAGCCGTCTCACCTTCCGGACCATCGCCGCCTCCTCGCCCCGTTCGATGGCTGGCTTCCGCTGCCGGTCACACTGGACCCGCCCACCTGAAAGACTCCGCAGAACGTCGCGTGGTTGCAGCTGGTGGAAGAGTATTTGGAACTATCTGCGAGCTGAGACCGACCAACTGAGCGGCCGAAGATCAGCGGCCGGATCTTACCCGGACGGAGGGGTTCATGGGGGGCAGGGTTGCCCGTACGGCACGCGCCTGGCTGGTGGTGCTCGGGGTGGCGGCAGGGGTGTCGCTGCTGTCGCCGGCCGCGCCGGCCGCCGCGCACAACTCGTTGACCGGCAGCGATCCGAAGAACGGCGCCCGGGTGGCGACCGCGCCGGAGCGGATCGAGCTGCGCTTCCTCGCCACGCCGAGGGAGGCCACGACGAAGGTGACGGTCACCGGGCCGGACAACGTGGCCGCCACGGGCGGCGCGCCGACGTTCTCCGGCAAGCGGGTGAGCGTGCCGTTCACACCGGGCGCGGCCGGGCTCTACATCGTGACCTACCAGCTCGCCTCCGACGACGGCCATACGATCAAGGGCGAGATCCGGTTCACCCTGACCACCGGCACCCCGGCGGAGGCGCCGTCGGCGAGTGCGGCGCCCACCACCGCCGCGCCCACCCCCACCGCGGCGCCGACCGGCGCCGCGCCGGCCTCGGCGAGTCCGACCCCGGCCGCCGGCGACGACGACGGAGGTACGGGCTGGCTGTGGGCGGTCGGCGCGGTCGTGGTGCTGGCCGCGCTGGGCGGCGGCCTGCTGCTCCGTCGACGCGCCGGTCGCGGCTGACCGAACCGAAGCCGGGGCGACGCTCCCATGACGTCATCCGTTCGTCGGATCACTCAGCGTGACGTCGCTCGCGGACAGTGCACCGAGAAGCGGTATGCCGCTGGGTCATAAATATGGGTCTTGTGACGTGTTTGTGGGTGGTTGGGCGCGTCGGTGATGGCGCACGCCGTTGTCCTGCCTAGGTTCTGGCTTGTCGAA
>NZ_JBICSL010000024.1:0-80699 GCF_043197045.1 Micromonospora sp. NPDC049282 | reverse complement strand
ACATTCCGAACCCGGAAGCTAAGCCCTCCAGCGCCGATGGTACTGCACTCGGGAGGGTGTGGGAGAGTAGGACACCGCCGGACAATCTTTCAGTCAGGGCCACCCCCAACCGGGGTGGCCCTGACTGCTTTTCGTGACAAGACCCGGAATCCCAGTGACCAGCGGGTCGGGGGCGTGGGTCAGCGGCGCTGGATGCCCTCGCGGATCTGCCGGAACAACGCCGCGGCGTCGTCGACCGCACGGCCCGGGAACATCCCCATCGCCACACTGCCGTGATCGGCCCAGCCGCAGACCGCGAAGTCGCCCCCGTCACCGCTCGTCCGGCCGCACTTCATCACGCCGCCCAGGCGGCCGGCGTCGACGTCGCGGAGACCGGCAACCTTGCCGGTCTCGTCGGCCATCAGGCCGAAGAGGGTGTCCAGGTCCCGTTCCGGCTGCCAGAGCAGCGTGGCGCCGCCGAACAGCAGCACCGACCGCTTCGCGTCCGCCGGGTCGCGGTAGACCGTGCCGAAGCTTCGGTCCAGCTCGATGTCGGCGGCGAACCCGTCGCGCAGGTATTCGGCGGTGCTGCGGGCCCGATCGCTGTCGTCGCGGGTGAGCCCGGCCACGCCGGCCGGTTGGGTGAGCTGCGTGTCCTTCTGCTGGAAGACCCGCCAGCCGGCCGTCCCGAGCGCGCCGGCGCCGGCGAGACCGACCGCCAGGGCCGCGGCCAGCACGATTTTCCGGCGCCGTGAGGCGGGCCGCCGTTCGGACTCCTGTGCCGGATCGCGGCGGCTCAGTCGGATCGGCTCGTCGGTCAACTCGACCGGACCGTCACCCCCGCCGACCGGACGCTCGGTGAGATGCGCGTCGGACATGTCCGCCACCGTACGCGAATCACCGGTGGCGCACGTCGGGTCTCCGAAAGCGCTCCGTAGACTTTCAGGGTGACCGAGAGACTGGATGCCCGACGCCCCGACGCCCCGACCCTCGCCGGCCAGTACCAGCCCGGCGAGGTAGAGCAGCGACGGTACGAGCAGTGGGTAGCCGGCGGGCACTTCCGGGCGTCGGCGCAGAGCGACAAGCCGCCCTTCACCATCGTCATCCCGCCGCCGAACGTCACCGGCTCGCTGCACATGGGCCACGCGTTCGAGCACACGCTGATGGACGCGCTCACCCGGCGCAAGCGGATGCAGGGCTTCGAGGCCCTGTGGCTGCCCGGCATGGACCACGCCGGCATCGCCACCCAGAACCTGGTCGAGCGGCAGCTCGCCGGCGAGGGGCTGTCCCGGCACGACCTGGGCCGGGAGAAGTTCGTCGAGCGGGTCTGGCAGTGGAAGGCCGAGTCCGGCGGCGCGATCCTCGGCCAGATGCGCCGGCTCGGCGACGCCGTCGACTGGGACCGTGAGCGCTTCACCATGGACGAGGGCCTCTCCCGGGCCGTGCAGACCATGTTCAAGAAGCTCTTCGACGACGGTCTGATCTACCGGGCCAACCGGATCATCAACTGGTGCCCGCGCTGCCTCACCGCGCTCTCCGACATCGAGGTCGAGCACACCGACGACGAGGGCGAGCTGGTCTCGATCCGCTACGGCGACGAGGTCGTGGTGGCCACCACCCGGGCCGAGACCATGCTGGGCGACACCGCGGTCGCGGTGCACCCGGACGACGAGCGTTACCGGCACCTGATCGGCACCGAGGTGGCGCTGCCGCTCACCGACCGGCGGATCCCGATCGTCGCGGACGAGCACGTCGACCCGAGCTTCGGCACCGGCATGGTCAAGGTGACCCCGGCGCACGACCCGAACGACTTCGAGATCGGCCAGCGGCACGACCTGCCGGCGCTGACGATCATGGACGAGCGCGGCGTCATCACGGCGCCCGGCCCGTTCGAGGGCCTGGACCGGTACGAGGCCCGCCCGGCCATCGTGGCGGCGCTGCGCGAGCAGGGCCGGATCGTGGCCGAGAAGCGGCCCTACCTGCACGCGGTGGGGCACTGCTCGCGGTGCAAGACGACGGTCGAGCCGCGGCTGTCGCTGCAGTGGTTCGTCGACACCGGCCCGCTGGCCAAGGCCGCCGGCGACGCGGTGCGGGACGGTCGGGTGACGGTCGAGCCGGCCGAGCTGACCAAGCGCTACTTCGCCTGGGTCGACAACATGCACGACTGGTGCATCTCGCGCCAGCTGTGGTGGGGCCACCGCATCCCGGTCTGGTACGGCCCGGCCGGCGAGATCGTCTGCGTCGGCCCGGACGAGGCGCCGCCGGCCGGCGAGGGCTGGCGGCAGGACGAGGACGTGCTGGACACCTGGTTCTCCAGCGGCCTCTGGCCGTTCTCCACCCTCGGCTGGCCGGAGCAGACCCCGGACCTGGCGAAGTTCTATCCGACAAGCGTGCTTGTCACCGGCTACGACATCCTGTTCTTCTGGGTCGCCCGGATGATGATGTTCGGCCTGTACGCGATGGACGGCGTGCAGCCGTTCGACGTGGTGGCGCTGCACGGCATGGTGCGCGACGAGCACGGCAAGAAGATGTCGAAGTCGTTCGGCAACGTGGTGGACCCGCTGGACTGGATCGACCGGTTCGGCGCCGACGCCACCCGGTTCACGCTGGCCCGCGGCGCCAACCCCGGCCAGGACGTGCCGGTCAGCGAGGAGTGGTGCCAGGGCTCCCGCAACTTCTGCAACAAGCTCTGGAACGCCACCCGGTTCGCGCTGCTCAACGGCGCGCACACCGACGGTCCGCTGCCGGACGCCGGCAGCCTGTCGACCGTCGACAGGTGGATCCTGTCCCGGCTGGCGCACGTCACCGCCGAGGTGGACGAGCAGTTCGAGGCGTACGAGTTCGCCAAGGTCTGTGATCTGCTCTACCACTTCGCCTGGGACGACGTCTGCGACTGGTACGTGGAGCTGAGCAAGCCGACGCTTGCCGAGGGCGGGCCCGCGGCGGACGCCACCCGGCGCGTGCTGGGGCACGTGCTGGACCAGCTCCTGCGGCTGCTGCACCCGGTGATCCCGTTCGTCACCGACGAGCTGTGGTCCGCGCTCACCGGCGGTGCGACCGTACTGACGGCGGCCTGGCCGGTCGCCGACCGTACCGGGATCGACGACGCCGCGGAGGCGGAGCTCGCCACCCTCCAGCGGGTGGTGACCGAGGTCCGGCGGTTCCGTTCGGACCAGGGGCTGCGGCCGACCCAGCGGGTCGCCGCGCGGCTCGACGGCCTGGCCGGCGCGGGCATCGCGGCCCACGAGCCGCTGGTCCGGTCGCTGGCCCGCCTCGACGCGCCCGGCGACGACTTCCAGGCCGCCGCCACGCTGGCCATGCCCGGCGAGGTGAGCGTCGCGCTCGACACCCGGGGCGCCATCGACGTGGCCGCCGAGCGGGCCCGGCTCGCCAAGGACCGGGCGGCGGCCGAGAAGGAGGCCACCCAGGCGCGGGCGAAGCTAAACAATCCGGCGTTCGTCGGCAAGGCGCCCGAGCCGGTGGTCGCGAAGATCCGGGAACGGCTGGCGGTGGCCGAGGCGGATCTGGTCCGGATCGACGCCGCCCTGGAGGCGCTGCCCGCATGAGCGACCGCACCGATCACACCGCGTTCGTCGAGGTGGAAGCCGCGCTCAACGCGCGCGGCTTCACCCGGATGCGCTTCGAGCTGGAGAAGATCGAGAGCCTGCTGGACCTGCTCGGCAGCCCGCAGCGGGCGTACCCGTCGATCCACCTGACCGGCACCAACGGCAAGACCTCGACCGCCCGGATGATCGACTCGCTGCTGCGGGCGTTCGGGCTGCACACCGGTCGCTACACCAGCCCGCACCTGGAGACCGTCCGGGAACGGATCAGCCTGGACGGCGAGCCGGTGAGCGAGGAGCGGTTCGTGGCCATGTACCGCGAGATCGCGCCGTTGGCGGAACTGGTCGACCAGCGGTCCACCGAGCCGCTGACCTACTTCGACCTGACCACGGCGCTGGCGTTCGCCACGTTCGCCGACGCCCCGGTCGACGTCGCGGTGGTGGAGGTCGGGCTCGGCGGCGCCGAGGACGCGACGAACGTGATCCAGGCCGGAGTCGCCGTGATCACCCCGATCGGGCTGGACCACACCGAGTGGCTCGGCGACACGGTCGAGGACATCGCGCTGCACAAGGCGGGCATCATCCACCCCGGCGCCACCGTGATCGCGGCGGCGCAGGAGGAGGAGGCGGCCCGGCCGATCCTGGAACGCTGCGCCGAGGTCAACGCCACGGTCGCCCGCGAGGGGGCCGAGTTCGGGGTGATGCGCCGGGCGGTCGCCGTCGGCGGCCAGGTGCTCACCATCCAGGGCCTGGGCGGGGTGTACGAGGAGATCTTCATTCCGCTGCACGGCGCGCACCAGGCGCAGAACGCGGCCGTGGCGCTGGCCGCGGTGGAGGCGTTCCTGGGCGCCGGCGCGCGCCGGCAGCTCGACATCGAGGCGGTCCGTGAGGGCTTCGCCGCGACCAGCTCCCCGGGCCGGCTGGAGCGGGTGCGTACCGCCCCGACGGTGCTGCTCGACGGCGCGCACAACCCGCACGGGATGGCCGCCACGGTGGCCGCGCTGCAGGAGGAGTTCGCGTTCAGCAAGCTCGTCGGCGTGCTGGCGGTGCTCGGCGACAAGGACGCGGCCGGCCTGCTCGAACTGCTCGAACCGGTGCTCGACACGATCGTGGTCGCGGAGAACAGCTCGCCCCGGGCGATGCCCGTCGACGAGCTGGCCGAGCTGGCCCGGGAGGTCTTCGGGTCGGACCGGGTGCAGGTGGCCCGGGAGATGCCGGACGCCATCGAGTCGGCGGTGGCCGAGGCCGAGTCCGACGTGCCGGGTGAGTTGTCGGGCGTGGGTGTGCTGATCACCGGTTCGGTGGTGACCGTGGCCGACGCCCGCCGGCTGCTCAAGCGATGACCGGCCCGGAGCGGCGCCCGGACGCGCGGCCGCGCCCCGACGCGGAGCCGGGGTCGGGCCCGGAGCAGCCGGGTGGGGCGGGCCCGGGCGGCGTCCGCCGGTCCGGCCTGCGCGACCCGGACCGGGCGGTACGCGGCCTCGGCGCCGGCACGCTCGCCCTGGAGGCGCTGGTGCTGCTGCTGGCCATCCAGCCGATCCGGGTGGTCGGCGGTGACCTGAGTGGCGCCGCGATCGGCGCGATCGTCGCGCTGGCGGTGGCCTGTGTGGTGCTGGCCGGCATGATGCGCCGCGGCTGGGCCTGGCACGCCGGCACGGTGGTGCAGGGCCTGCTGCTGCTCTCCGGGCTGCTGCACTGGTCACTGCTCGTGCTCGGCGTGATCTTCGCGCTGGTCTGGGCGTACGCGTGGCACGTGCGCCGGGTCATCCTCGGCTGAGCGCCGCCCTCCTGCTGAGCGGGGCCCCTTCCTGTCGCCCAGGCGTCAGGAAGGGGCCCCGCCTTGCCTCTCAGGCGTCGGCGAGCGTGCGCCACTGGGTCAGCGCGACACCGTGACCGTCGGGGTCGCGGAAGGCGGCCGCCCACACCTCCAGCTTGGTGCCCCGGTTGACCACCCGTGGGGCGTACGTGAACCGCACGCCGGACTCGCGCAGCCGCTCGTACGCCGCCTGGATGTCGTCGACCTCCAGGTTGACGTGCACCAGCCGGCGGCTCATCGGGGCGGCGCCGGTCACCCGGCGCAGCACCAGCCGGGTCGGCCCCGAGCCGAGCACCGCGTTGCCCTCGCCCCGGTCCAGCTCGTCGAAGCCGAGTTCCCGGTAGAAGTCGAGGGACCGGTCCAGGTCGGTGACGAGCAGCGTGATCCCGACCCCGCTGATCGGGCTGGCCAACTCGTCCGGCTCGGCGGCGCCGGTCGGACCGAAGATGGCCTCGTCCAGCTCCTGCGGGGTGGGCGGCGTGTCCCGCTCCGGCCCGTCCCGCTCCGGGGCGTCCAGCGGAACGTCGATCGGGTCCACCGCCACGGTGTCGTCGGCCTGTTCCTCGGCCGGTGGGCGGGGCGTCGGCGCGCGCCGGGGGAGTGGGCCCGCTGGAGCCGGCTCGACCAGTTGCCCCTCCAGCACGACCGGGCCGCCGGGCCGCTGACGCATCACCACCGGCTCGCGTTCCTCGGGCCGCGGCGGGAGGTCGTCCAGCAGCGGGTCCGGCGCGGGCGGGTAGTCGTCGCGGAAGTCGTCCTCCGGGGCGCGTCCGGCCCACGGTGGTGCCTCCTGCGCGATCAGGGTCTCGTCGTACGGGTTCGCGTCGGCGTACTCCGGCGGCAGGTCGCTGACCGGGGCGGAGTTCTCGGCGTGGGTGGGCACCTCGTCCCAGAGCACCCGGACGTGGCGCTGGTCGTCGAGGGCCACCCGGACGGGCAGCGCCTGGCCGAGCGAGGGCCACTTGGCGACCGGCACCCGGGGCTCGATGATCTTCTTGGAGCGGGGCGGCAGCCCCGGCGCGTCGATCACCAGCTGCAGCTCGCAGCGGCCGAAAGCGTACTGGGTGGGCGGTTCGGAGGCGCTGTGCACGTGCCCCAGGCCGACCACCCAGGTGCGGCCACCGCCACGGACCGTGGCCAGGGCGATCGCCAGCACCAGCAGCGCGACGCCGAGCGCGACGATCGCCCAACTGGTCATCCCGAGCCCGAACAGGGTCACGAACGCGGCCACGGTGCCCAGCACCGCGCCGATCAGCTTGCGTACCGGCGCGATGGTGCGGTTCCCGCCATTCGCCACAGTGGACCTCCCAGGGGTTCCATGGTCAGGCTAGGCCGCCGCGGCGGGCCAGGGAAGACGCAGCCGCCGCGCCGGCGCCGGGACCGGGTCGCTACGCTGACCGTACCCAGCGCGACCCGGTTCAGGTGCACAGGAGGAAGCCAGCGTGTCCAGCAGCAGCCCGGACGAGCGGACGCTCGTACTGATCAAGCCCGACGCGGTGCGCCGTGGTCTGGTGGGCGAGATCCTGTCCCGTTTCGAGCGCAAGGGCCTGCGGATCGACGCGCTGGTGAGCCGGACCATGGACGGCGACTTCGCCGACCAGCACTACGCCGAGCACGTGGACAAGCCGTTCTACCCGCCGCTGAAGACGTTCATGACCGGTGGCCCGCTGGTGGCCCTGGTGCTCTCCGGCGACCAGGTGATCGAGGTGGTGCGCGGCATGATCGGCAGCACCGACGGCCGTAGGGCCGCCGCCGGCACCATCCGCGGCGACCTGTCCCTGTCGAACCGGGAGAATCTGGTGCACGCCTCCGACTCGACGGACAGCGCCAAGCGTGAGATCGCCCTCTGGTTCCCCGAGCTGGGCTGACCGACCTTCCGACGGCCCCGGCTCCCCCCGTGGGACCGGGGCCGCCGTGTGCTCAGCGGCCGACCCGGGTCAGCTTGTCGGGGTTGCCGACCAGGTAGACGTTGGTGATCCGGCCGTCGGCGGCCGCCACACCGAGGGTGTACCGGACCCCGGACGGCCACGGCCAGCTCAGCAGCAGCGCGGGCGCGCCGTTGAGCTGGACCGGCGTGGCCCGGACGCCGGGGCGACGGCGGCCGTACACCCCGGCGAAGAAGCGGGCGATCCGGTCCGCGCCGTGCACCGGGTTGCGCGCCGCGCGGATCCGCCCGCCGCCGTCGGACCAGGCGGTGGCGTCGGCCGCGACCAGATCGGTCAGCCGGACCAGGTCGCCGTCGCGGGCGGCGGCGAGGAAGGCGTCGAGCAGCCGGCGCTGCTCGGCCGGGCCGGCGGTGAAGCGCCGCCGTTCCTCGGCGAGCCGGGCCGCCGCGCGGTGGTGCAGCTGGCGGCAGTCCGCCGCGGACCGGTCCAGGATGTCGCCGATCTCGGCGTACGGCACGGCGAACGCGGTGTGCAGCACGTACACCGCCCGCTCCGGCGGGGTGAGCCGCTCCAGCAGGTGCAGCAGGGCGATGGAGATCGTCTCCCGCAGCTCGACCGTCTCCAGCGGCCCGAACGGCGACGGATCGGTGGGCACCGGCTCGGGCAGCCACGGTCCGACGTACGTCTCCCGGCTGGCCTGCCGGGCACGCAGCCGGTCCAGCGCGAGCCGGGTCACCACCCGGGACAGGTAGCGGCGGGGCTCGGTGACCGCCTCCCGGTCGACGTCGAGCCAGCGCAGGTACGCCTCCTGGAGCACGTCCTCCGCGTCGTGCAGGCTGCCCAGCAGCCGGTAGGCCAGCCCGAGCAGCATCGGCCGGTGCGCGGTGAGCGCACCGGCCGCCTCCGCCGCCCCGGTGGAGGTCACACCTCGAGCGGTGGCTCGGTCCGGCTGCTGATCACGATCCGGTTCCACACGTTGATTGTCGCGATCGCGATGACGAGGTCGGCGAGCTCCTTCTCCGACCAGACCTTCGCGGCCGCGTCCCACACCTCGTCGGGCACGCCGTGCTCGCCGAGCCGGGTGACCGCGTCGGTCAGCGCCAGCGCGGCCCGCTCCCGCTCGTCGAAGAACGACGGGGCCTCCCGCCAGGCGGCCAGGGCGAAGAGCCGCCGGTTGTCCTCCCCGGCGTCCAGCGCCTCCCGGGTGTGCATGTCCACGCAGAACGCGCAGCCGTTGAGCATCGACGCCCGCACCTTCACCAGCTTCAGCACGGTGTGGTCCAGGTTGCCCCGGATGTAGGTCTCCAGCCCGCGCACCAGGCGGTACGCCTCCGGCGCCACCGTTGCCATGTTGATCCGGCTCATCGCCGCCTCCCTCGTGTCGTCCGTACGTGCACACGACGGATCCCGGCCCGGCCGGCGTGACGGCGCGGCGGTGTGACGCCGATCATGCGAGGTGTCGAGCGGGGGCCCCTGCTATACCGGAGGCGTTGAGAAGGGGCCCCGCCTTACTCGGAGGCGGAGGGGTGGGCGGGTCGAGTATCGTTGGCGCGGTAAGGCGACGACCCGGCCATCACCGGCGAGCCTCCGGAAGAACAGCCGGGCAACCGGCCCAGTAGAACCGGACGGGACGGCCCGTCACAGCCGGCCAATGAGCGGGCGGTCGATCCTGACCGTCAAGCGGGGTGGTACCGCGGACCACCCGGGAGCGCCGTGAGGCACGCCCGGATCGGTTCGTCCTCGCAGACCCACCGACGAGTGAGCTGCGCGAGGAGAGCGACCCCCGATGGCCTATCCGTTGCACGACCCGACCGGCGCCGGCGTCCCGGCGAGCCCGGACCTGCCCGCGGTCGAGCGCCGGGTGCTGGAGCACTGGACCGCCGACAAGACCTTCGAGGCCTCCGTCGAGGCGAGGCCGACCGGCGAGAACGGCAAGAACGAGTACGTCTTCTACGACGGCCCGCCGTTCGCCAACGGCCTGCCGCACTACGGCCACCTCTTCACCGGCTACGTCAAGGACGTGGTGCCGCGCTACCAGACCATGCGCGGCAAGCACGTCGAGCGGCGCTTCGGCTGGGACTGCCACGGCCTGCCGGCCGAGGTGGTGGCCGAGAAGCAGCTCGGCATCACCACCAAGGCCGAGATCCTCGACCTGGGCGTGGCCCGGTTCAACGACGCCTGCCGCGCCAGCGTGCTGGAGTTCACCCAGGACTGGGAGCGGTACATCAACCGGCAGGCCCGCTGGGTCGACTTCGCCAACGACTACAAGACGCTCGACCTGGACTACATGGAAAGCGTCATGTGGGCCTTCAAGACCCTGCACGACAAGGGTCTGATCTACGAGGGCTTCCGGGTGCTGGCCTACTGCTGGCGGTGCGAGACGCCGCTGTCGAACACCGAGACCCGGATGGACGACGTCTACCGGGACCGGCACGACCCGACGCTGACCGTGTGGTTCGAGCTGACCGCCGACGAGTCCGCCCCGGAGCTGGTGCGTGGGCCGGTCAGGCTGGGTGTCTGGACCACCACGCCGTGGACGCTGCCGTCGAACCTGGCGCTCGCCGTCGGTCCGGACATCGAGTACGCGGTGCTGGAGCGCGACGGGCAGCGCCACCTGGTCGGTGAGTCCCGGCTCGGCGCGTACGCCAAGGAGCTGGAGGGGTACGAGCAGGTCGGCACCGTCCACGGCCGCGACCTCGTCGGACGCCGCTACACGCCGCTGTACGACTTCCTGGTCGAGCCGGCCGGGCCGAACGCCTACCAGGTGCTCGGCGCGGAGTTCGTCACCACTGAGGACGGCACCGGGATCGTGCACCTGGCCCCGGCCTTCGGTGAGGACGACCAGAACGTCTGCAACGCCGCCGGCATCCCCACCGTCGTCACGGTGGACGACCATACCCGGTTCACCGCGCTGGTGCCGCCGTACCAGGGTGAGCAGGTCTTCGACGTCAACAAGCCGGTGATCCGGGAGCTGAAGGAGCGGGGGGTGGTGCTCAAGCAGGACACCTACACCCACTCGTACCCGCACTGCTGGCGCTGCGACACCCCGCTGGTCTACAAGGCGGTGTCGTCGTGGTTCGTCGCGGTGACCAGGTTCCGGGACCGGATGGTCGAGCTGAACCAGGAGATCAACTGGACGCCGGGGCACATCAAGGACGGCTCGTTCGGCAAGTGGCTCGCGAACGCCCGGGACTGGTCGATCAGCCGGAACCGGTTCTGGGGCTCGCCCATCCCGGTGTGGAAGTCCGACGACCCGAACTACCCGCGACTGGACGTCTACGGCTCGCTCGCCGACATCGAGCGGGACTTCGGCGTACGCCTGAGCGACCTGCACCGGCCGGCGGTGGACGACCTGGTCCGGCCCAACCCGGACGACCCGACCGGTCGGTCGATGATGCGTCGGGTGCCGGAGGTGCTGGACTGCTGGTTCGAGTCCGGCTCGATGCCGTTCGCCCAGGTGCACTACCCGTTCGAGAACCGCGACTGGTTCGAGCACCACTACCCGGGTGACTTCATCGTCGAGTACATCGGGCAGACCCGCGGCTGGTTCTACACCATGCACGTGCTGGCCACCGCGCTGTTCGACCGGCCGGCGTTCCGCAACTGCCTCAGCCACGGCATCCTGCTCGGCTCCGACGGGCGCAAGATGTCCAAGAGCCTGAAGAACTACCCGGACGTCTACCACGTCTTCGACTCCTACGGGTCGGACGCGATGCGGTGGATGCTGATGTCCTCGCCGGTGCTGCGCGGCGGCGACATGGCGGTGACCGAGTCGGGCATCCGGGACGCGGTGCGCCAGGTGCTGCTGCCGCTGTGGAACGTGTGGTACTTCTTCACGCTCTACGCCAACGCGGACGGCTACCAGGCGCGTCGGCGCACCGACTCGGCGAACGTGCTCGACCGGTACGTGCTGGCGAAGACGAACGAGTTGGTGGCGACCGTCGGCGCGCAGATGGACGCGTACGACATCTCCGGCGCGTGCGGCACCGTCCGGTCCTACCTGGACGCGCTGACCAACTGGTACGTGCGTCGCTCGCGGGACCGGTTCTGGGCCGGCGACGCGGACGCGTTCGACACGCTCTGGACCGTGCTGGAGACGCTCTGCCGGGTGGTGGCGCCGCTGGCGCCGCTGACCGCCGAGGAGATCTGGCGCGGGCTGACCGGCGAGCGGTCGGTGCACCTGACCGACTGGCCGTCGGCGGACGAGTTCCCGGCCGACCCCGAGCTGGTCTCCGCGATGGACAACGTCCGGGCGGTCGCCTCGGCCGCGCTGTCGCTGCGCAAGGCGAAGGGCCTGCGGGTCCGGCTGCCGCTGGCGAAGCTGACCGTGGCCTCCGCCGTCGCCGACCAGCTCCGGCCGTTCGCCGAGCTGGTCGCCGACGAGGTCAACGTGAAGGAGGTCGTGCTCACCGGCGAGGTGTCCGCCTACTGCCAGCAGGTGCTGACCGTGGTGCCGCGGGCGCTCGGTCCGCGCGTCGGCAAGGCGGTCCAGCAGGTGATCAAGGCGGTCAAGGCGGGGGAGTGGGAACTCGTCGACGGCGCCCCGGTCGCCGCCGGCGTCACCCTGGCCGAGGGCGAGTACGAGCTGCGCCTGGTCGCCGCGGACGCGGAGCACTCGGCCCCGCTGCCCGGCGCCGACGGCGTGGTGGTGCTGGACACCGAGGTCACGCCGGAGCTGGCCGCCGAAGGGCTGGCCCGGGACGTGGTGCGGGTGGTGCAGCAGGCCCGCCGCGACGCCGACCTGGACATCTCCGACCGGATCACGGTGGCGGTGTCGGCCTCCGAGGAGGTGCGCGCGGCGGTCGCCGCGTTCCGCGACTTCGTGGCGCGGGAGGTGCTGGCCGGCAGCATCGACTTCGTCGAGGGCCTCGACGGCTTCGCCGGCGAAGCCGGCGACGGTGAGCGCGTGGTGGTCGGCGTCCGCCGGGTGTGAGGCTGTAAGGCGGGGTCCCTTCTCAACGCCTGAGGTACAGAAGGGGCCCCGTCTCACTCGACGCACCGAGCGGGTGGACTGCGGGCCACCCGCTCGGCCGGGGGTGACGGCGTCGGCTACCGTGACAGCGCCTGTTTCGCGTACGACCGCCGGAGGACCCGTGCCCCTGCTCTACACCATCGGCAAGCTCACCGTGGCGCCCACGCTCCGGTTGGCCTTCCGGCCGCACGCGGAGGGGTTGGAGCACATCCCGGCGACCGGCGGCGCGATCTTCGCGGGCAACCACCTCTCCGTCGCCGACGAGCTGCTGCTCGGCACCGTGGTCCCGCGTCACCTCGCGTTCTGGGCCAAGTCGGAATACTTCAACGGCACCGGGCTGAAGGGCGGCATCTCCAAGTTCGTGCTCACCGGGCTGGGCGCCATCCCGGTCGAGCGCGGCGGCGGCCGGGCGGCGCTGTCCGCGTTCGACGCCGCGATCCCGGTGCTCAAGGCCGGTGACCTGGTCGCCGTCTACCCGGAGGGCACCCGGTCGCCGGACGGGCGACTCTACCGCGGTCGCACCGGCGCGACCCGGCTGGCGGTGGCCGCCGGGGTGCCGATCATCCCGGTCGGCGTGACCGGCACCGACAAGGCCCAGCCGATCGGGACCCGGGTGCCCCGGCCGGGCCGGGCCAAGATCACCATCAGGTTCGGCAAGCCACTGGACTTCACCGGCCGGCCCGACGACCGTTCGTCGCTGCGGACCATGACCGACGAGCTGATGGCCGAGATCCAGAAGCTCACCGGCCAGGAGTACGTCCCCCGCTACGCCCCGAAGCGCGGCGAGCAGCCGCCGGCCTGACCCGCCCGATCAGGACTGCTTCGGGACCACCACCTGCTGGCGCAGGTCGTTCAGTAGCCGGCCGCTGTCGTCCACCGACAGCCGGGTGAACACGCCCGTGGTGAGGCTGCCGTGGTCGACCGAGGTGCACACCACCACCGTGTCGCCGTCCGCCCGGCCGACCGCGCAGCGTTCGTGCCGGCCGCGTACGCCGGTGTCCACGGTCACCGAGGGTTGCAGGTCGTAGTCGCCGGTGAGGCGCTTCAGCTCGGCCTCGGCGTCGGACTCCGGGCTGAACCGGAAACCGGTGCTGCCGAACAGGGTCACCCGCTTGTCGTCGTTCGTGGTGTAGATGCCGGCGAACGTGTCCTCGGCGAGCCAGTCCGCCTGGCGTACCCGGCTCTTCAGGTCCTCGACCGCAGCCTGGCTGTCCTGGTCCTGGCGCAGCCGCATGGAGCCGAGCTGGTCGGGGAGGGTGGCGCTGGCCGGGTACTGGCTGGAGAGCGGCTGGACCCACCAGAGCGGGACGCCGCAGCAGCACGCCACGCTGAGCAGCAGCACCCAGGGCCAGCGGCGCCGCCGGCGTACGGGCACCGGCACGTACCCCTTGGGCGCCTGCCACCCGGGCGGCGGCGCGGCCGGCGGCGGGGTCCGGCCCCGGCGCTGCTTCGGCCGGGGCTGCTTCGGCGGCCGGGCCGGGACCGCCGGGACCGGCGGCGGGGGGTGTGCCGGCGGTGAGACCGGGCGGGCGGCCGGTGGGCCGAGGTACGGCGGGGTGTGTGCCGGCGGTGACACCGGGCGGCCGACCGGCGGGGCCGGGTAGGGCGGGGTGTGTGCCGGCGGTGACACCGGGCGGCCGGCCGGCGGCGGGGCGGGATGCGGCGCCGGCTGGGCCGGCCACGGCGCGGTGTAGGGCATCGTCGCCGGCAGCGCCGGCAGCTCGGCGGACGGAAGGTTCCAGCCGGTGGTGTCCACCCCGGCCCACGGGTCCACCGGGGTGGCGTGCTCGGGGGAGTCGATCGGCGGCACCGGGGTGGGCTCGGCGGACTCGCCCCAGCCGCGACGACGCGGCGGCGGGGGCGGGACCGGGGCGGAACCGCTCCAGCGGGGAGTGACCGGCTCGACGCGGGTCGGCGGCGACGCGTTCTCCACCCGGGTGGGATCCGGTCCGGTCCCGGCCGTGGCGGGGACCGGGTCGTCCTCGATCCGGGTGGGGTCGGCCGTGGCGGGGGCCGGTCCGTCCTCGATCCGGGTGGGGTCGGCCGTGGCGGGGGCCGGTCCGTCCTCGATCCGGGTGGGGTCGGGCGTGCGCGGGGCCGGCGGGACGCGGCCGGGCACGGCGGCGGAACCCCGGGCGCGAGCCGGCGCGGCTGGTGCGGCCGGTGTGGCCGGGGTGGCGTCGGGGTCGGCGCTCGGCTGCCCGGTGCCGTCGTCGTCCCGCTCGGGCGGGGCGTCCGCGCCGCTCGCCGTGGAAGCCCCGGCCGCCTCCGGGCCGGCGCCGGCCGGCGGGGCGTCGCCCGCCGCGTCGGGGGTGCTGGCGTCGGGGGTGCTGGCGTCGGGGGTGCCGGCGTCGGCGGTGCCGGCGTTGGGCGAGGTCGGGGTGGAGGTCTTCGGCGCGGAGGTCTCCGGGGCGGCGTCGACCGGGACGGTGTCCGCCGGGACACCGTCGGGCGGGGCGGTGACGGACGCCGCGTCCGGCTCGCCCGCCGCCGGACCGCCCGCCGGGGCGGGGCCGTCCGGGTGCCCCGTGGCCCGCCCGTCGGACGCGGACGGCGGCGTGGTGGCCCCGGCGTCGGCAGGCGTCGGTACGGCGGTCGGCGGCTCGGTGACGGCCGGCCCCTCGGCCCCGTCGGCCGGCCGGCCCGCCCCCGGCTGCGGCTGCGACATCGCGGCAATCTCCTCTCGCGCCCGTTGCGAGGTTAGTACCGCCCCGCCACTGTCCACGAATCGCCGACTCCACCGCAAAGCTGCCGGCGGGGAAGGAGGAGCCGAGGCACCGCGTACCCTTGGGCATCATGAGTGCCCCGTCCACGACCCCACGTCCCCCGGCCGCCAACTCGGTGTGGCCCCGGCTGGAGCCGTTGCTGCCGCAGGTGACCAAACCCATCCAGTACGTGGGCGGGGAACTGGGCGCGGTGGTCAAGGACTGGGACGCCGCGACCGTCCGGTGGGCGCTGATGTATCCGGACGCGTACGAGGTGGGCCTGCCCAACCAGGGCGTGCAGATCCTCTACGAGGTGCTCAACGAGCTGCCGGACGTGCTCGCCGAGCGCACGTACGCGGTCTGGCCCGACCTGGAACGCCTGATGCGTGAGCACGGCGTGCCGCAGTTCACCGTCGACGCGCACCGCCCGGTGCGCGACTTCGACGTGTTCGGCGTCTCGTTCTCCACCGAGCTGGGCTACACCAACCTGCTCGCCGCGATCGACCTGGCCGGCATTCCGCTGCTCGCCGCCGACCGCACCGAGGCCGACCCGGTGATCGTGGCGGGCGGGCACGCCGCGTTCAACCCGGAGCCGATCGCCGACTTCGTCGACGCCGCGGTGCTCGGCGACGGCGAGGAGGCGGTGCTGGAGATCACCGCCATCGTCCGGGAGTGGAAGGCCGAGGGCGCGCCGGGCGGCCGGGACGAGCTGCTGCTGCGGCTGGCCCGCACCGAGAGCGTCTACGTGCCGCGCTTCTACGACGTCGACTACCTGCCCGACGGTCGGATCCAGCGGGTCGTGCCGAACCGTCCGGACGTGCCGTTCCGGGTGCACAAGCGCACGACCATGGACCTGGACGCCTGGCCGTACCCGAAGAAGCCCCTGGTCCCGCTCGCCGAGACGGTCCACGAGCGGTACGCGGTGGAGATCTTCCGGGGCTGCACCCGGGGCTGCCGGTTCTGCCAGGCCGGCATGATCACCCGCCCGGTGCGCGAGCGCTCGATCACCACGGTCGGCCAGATGGTGCAGCAGGGCCTGGAGTTCTCCGGCTTCCACGAGGTGGGCCTGCTGTCGCTGTCGTCGGCCGACCACTCCGAGATCGGCGACATGTGCTCCGGCCTGGCCGAGCAGTACGAGGGCACGAACGTGTCGCTCTCGCTGCCGTCGACCCGGGTGGACGCGTTCAACATCGACCTGGCGCAGGAGCTGTCCCGCAACGGGCGCCGGACCGGTCTGACCTTCGCCCCGGAGGGCGGCTCGGAGCGGATCCGCAAGGTCATCAACAAGATGGTGTCGAAGGAAGACCTGATCCGCACGGTGGTCACCGCCTACACCAACGGCTGGCGGCAGGTGAAGCTCTACTTCATGTGCGGCCTGCCCACCGAGACGGACGCCGACGTCCTCGAGATCGCCGACATGGCGCACGAGGTGATCCGGGCCGGCCGCGCCGCCACCGGATCGAAGGACATCCGCTGCACGGTCTCCATCGGCGGCTTCGTGCCGAAGCCGCACACCCCGTTCCAGTGGGCCCCGATGGAGCCGCCGGAGGTCATCGACGGCCGGCTCAAGCTGCTCAAGCAGGCGATCAACAGTGAGCGTTCGCTGGGCCGGGCGATCGGCTTCCGCTACCACGACGGCGAGCCGTCGCTGATCGAGGGCCTGCTGTCCCGGGGCGACCGCCGGGTCGGCGCGGTGATCCGCCGGGTCTGGGAGAACGGCGGCCGGTTCGACGGCTGGAGCGAGCACTTCTCCTACCAGCGGTGGGTGGACGCCGCTGCCGAGGTGCTGCCCGCGTTCGGGGTGGACCTCGACTGGTACACCACTCGCCGGCGTGAGGAGCTGGAGGTCCTGCCGTGGGACCACCTCGACTCCGGCCTGGACAAGGACTGGCTCTGGCAGGACTGGCAGGACTCGCTCTCCGAGTACGAGCAGGACGACTGCCGCTGGACGCCCTGTTTCGACTGCGGCGTCTGCCCGTCCATGGACACCGAGATCCAGATCGGCCCGACCGGCCGGAAGCTGCTGCCGCTGACGCCCGTCGGCGGGTTGAAGCAGCCCGCCGCCGCCCAGGCCTGAGCCGACACGTCCGACGGAGCGCGGGAGCCCGAGAGGTTCCCGCGCTCCGTCGCGTTTCGCGCCGACCGCCCAGCCGCCCGGGGCGGGGGTGCCCCGACTGGTGCTTCCTCGATACGCTGCGTCCGTATTGGACCGGCCCGGGCCGGTAGCGGGGAGGACACCATGGGCATCAAACCGCCGGACACCGGCGATCTGCACGTCAGCGTCGAGGACCTGGACGCCGCGGCGGACTACGTCGAGCGCCTCAAGCAGTACGTCGACGACACCATCGGCTACGAGATGGAACGCATCAAGGAGCGGATGAAGGGCGACAGCAGCAACGCGCAGACGGTGCCGAACGGCACCCCGTTCGGCGCGTACGAGGACGCCCGGATGCAGTGGGCGGCGTTGACCAGGTCGACGGCCAACATGGAGGCCCACCTCAAGGCCATCTCCAACAAGCTGGCCGGCCTGAAGAAGGGCACCGAGGACATCGCGAAGGCGTTCCGCGACGCGGAGGCCCGCAACGCGGCCAACGGTAAGCAGATCGAGCGGCTGCTGGAGTCCGCGGCGCCGCCGCCGGAGGCCGGGCAGCAGCCCACCTATCCGTACACGGCCTGAGGGGGAGACGGTCATGGCTGGAGGCACCTGGGAGCGCGCCGTGCGCGAGGTGACGCTGTCGGCGGACCCGGAGACCGTCGGGTCCGTGGGGACGGGCTGGAACAACCTCTCCACCGCGCTCGGCTACCTGCGGGACTCGCTGGTCGGGCGCTCGTTCGTCGGCCCGATCGCGACCGGCCAGGAGCGTCCGCACAGCGGCGGTCTGCCCGGGCTGCTGGCCGGTTGGAAGGGCAGCGGCGGTGACGCGTACCGCGACCACCTGAACGGCATCGGCAAGGACATCGAGGAGCTCATCACGCACGCCAGCGGGGTCAGCGGGGCCTTGTCGCGGATCGAGGGCGACATCCGGACGGCGGTGGCCAGCATCCCGATCCCGTTGATGGACGACTTCGGCTGGAACGAGTGGAGCCTGCCCGGCGGCACCGAGTTGGACGACGCCCGCGACGGCGAGAGCCAGTCCGGCTTCCTCGCCTCGCTGCGCAAGGACTACCAGGCCAACCAGGCGCTCTACGCCGACGGCGCGTTCCGCGACAAGGCCGACGACCTCGAGGCGACCATGAAGGTCGACGGCAACGCGAGCGATCAGAAGCGCGGCGGCTGGTGGGACACCAAGTCGCATCTGGACAACTGGTACCGGGACAACCAGGAGGCGGCCAACAAGGCGATGTCGCCACTGCCGGTCGCGGTGGAGACCGAGCGTCCCAAGCTGGTCGTGCCCCAGCCGACGGCCAAGGATCAGCGCGACGGCTACACGCCCGACACCCGTACCCCGCCCTCCGGCGTACCCGACACCGGACTGCCCGGTGGTGGTGGTGGCGGTGGTGGTGGCGGCGGCAAGATGCCGTCGCTGGGCAGCACCGGCATCGGTGGTGGTGGCGGTGGCGGTGGCTCGTACGACGGTGGGTCGTTCACGCCGCCGCCCACCACGGGCGGCGCCGACCTCGGCGGCCGTCCCGGCGGCGCCGGTACGCACGTCCCGCCGGTCACCGGCGCCGGCGCCCCGGGCTCGCTCGACGACGACTACGGCAGCGGCCTGGCCGGCGCCGGCGGGCCGGGCACGATCACACCCGGCGGGCCGGGCAGCACGTTCGGCGGTGGTGGCGGTGGATTGAGCACGGTCGGCGGCGGCGGCTTCGGCGGCGGTGGCGCCGGGTTGGGTTCCGCCGGTGGCCTCGGCGGCGGCGGACTGGGCGCGGCCGGCGGGATGGGTGTGGGTGCGCTGCCCGGCATGGTCGGCGGCGGCAACGGCAAGGTCCCGCCGTTGACCAGCGCGGCCAACGCGTTGCGCGGCGCGACCGGCGCCGGAGGCGCGGGTGTGGGCGCCGGCGGCCCCCGCGGTGGCATGGCCGGCGGCGCCATGATGGGCGGCGGCATGATGGGCGGGCACGGCGGCGCCGGGCACGGCGGCGGCGGTGGCGAGCACTCGTCGTGGTTGACTGAGGACGACGATCCGTGGGGTGCCGGTGACGGTGCGTCCCCGGGCATCCTGCGATGAGGACGGACGGATGAGGGTGTACGTCGGCGCGCTACGGCCGGTGGCGGCGGGGCTGATGGTCGGGCTGATGGCGTTGGGGGCCGCGCAGCCGGCGACCGCCGCGCCCCGCCGCGCCGAGCAGTGGTACCTGGACGAGCTGCGCATCGACCGGGCACACCAGATCTCCACCGGGCGCGGCGTGGTGGTCGGCGTGGTGGACACCGGCGTCGACGCGACGCACCCGGCGCTGCGGGGCCGGGTGCTGCCGGGCGGCCGTAGCTACGGCGCCCGGGGCGACGGCCGGAACGACCCGGACGGTCACGGCACGCACATGGCCGGCATCATCGCCGCGGCCAACGTCGGCGACGGGGTGGACGGCATCGCACCGGACGCCCGGATCCTCCCGATCAAGCAGGAACCGGGCCCCGGAACGATCCCCGACGGCGCGTCCGCCCTGGGGATCCGGATGGCCGTGGACGGTGGCGCGAAGGTGCTCAACCTCTCCTTCGGCCAGGCCGGCGCGCCCGACCCGGACGACGAGGAGGCGATCCGGTACGCGCTGGAGCACGATGTCGTCGTGGTCGCCTCGGCCGGCAACCTCAAGGCGGGCGACGTGGACATCGCCTCGCCGGCCCGGATTCCCGGCGTGATCGCGGTGACCGGCACCACCCGTGGCGGCGGCTTCTGGTCCGGCTCCGCCCAGGGGCCGGAGGCGGTGGTCGCCGCGCCCGCGGACGGGATCTACAACGCCGGCCCCGACCACGGCTACGGCTGGGGTGACGGCACCTCCGACTCCAGCGCCATCGTCTCCGGCGTCGCGGCGTTGATCCGCTCGAAGTACCCGAAGCTCTCCGCGCCGGACGTGATCAACCGGATCATCCGGACCGCCCGGGACGCCGGCGCGCCCGGGCGTGACCCGCGGTTCGGCTTCGGCCGGATCGACCCGGTGGCCGCGCTCACCGCCGACGTGCCGTCGGTGTCGGCGAACCCGCTGCTCGGCCCGGCCTCGCCCGGCGCGTCCCCACCGCCGGCCGCCGCCGAGGACGACAACTTCGACGTGACCAAGTACGGCGACCGGGGCGGCCCCACCGACCAGCAGGTCATGGTGATCGGCATCGGCATCGCCGTGGCGGTGGTGGTGCTGCTGGCGCTTGTGGTGTTCCTGATCTGGAACCGGCGCCGGCACCGGCGCGAGCTGGCCCGGACGGCGCGGATACCGGACGACGTGCTCGACCGGACGGACGGCGGCGGCCACCGCCCCCCGGTCCCGGCCGGCCAGGCCCCGCCCGGCTCGTACCCCGGCCCCGGCTCGTACCCCCAGCCCGGCTCGTACCCCCAGCCGGGGCCGTACCCCCGACCCGGGCCGGGCGCCTACCCGCCACCCGCCCAGGGGCAGCAGCCCTCACCCGGGCGGAGCCCCTACGCGCCACCCCCCGCCCCGCCGGGCGACGACCGCCCCTGACCGCTCGCGGTGGATCATGAGGTCGGCGGACGGTTCGGAGATCGACTATCCACCGATCCCACCTCACCGCCGTGGGTCGGCCCTGCCCGGCCGGCCCCCGGTCGCGACGGGTGCCCGGGGCTGCGCCAGGATGGGGCGGACACGCAGGCACAGCCGAGGAGTTCACGATCGCCAGAAAGCCTCAACCCGAGGGCGGCCAGGCGCCCGTCGTCCAGCGGGTCCGCATCCGGTACGCCAAACGTGGGCCGTTGCGGTTCACCTCGCACCGGGACTTCGCCCGGGCCTTCGAGCGGGCGCTGCGCCGGGCCGGCGTACCGATCGCCTTCTCCCAGGGCTTCACCCCGCACCCCAAGATCTCGTACGCCTCGGCGGCGCCCACCGGTGTCGCCAGCGAGGCCGAATACCTGGAGATCGGCCTGCGTGAGCCGGTTGACCCGGAGCAGCTCCGGGCGGCTCTGGACGCCGCGCTCTCACCCGGGCTCGACGTGCTCGACGCGGTCCAGGCCGCCGGCGGCAGCCTGGCCGACCGGATCGAGGCGTCGCACTGGCGCATCGAGCTGCCCGAGGTCGATCCGGACGTGCTCCGGGCGGCCGTGGCGGCCTTCACCGCCGCGGAGGAGATCCAGGTCGAGCGGATGACCAAGCAGGGCCGGCGCACGTTCGACACCCGGAGCGCTGTGATGACCATCGATGCATCGGCGCCGGCTGAGACGCCTTCCGGAGCGGCGGCCGTACCGTGTGCGATACTCGAACTGGTCGTGCGGCAGGTCACCCCGTCCGTGCGACCCGATGACGTCCTTTCCGGCCTCCGCGTGGTGGCCGACCTGGAGCCGCCGGTCACCCCCAAGGTGATCCGGCTGGCGCAGGGCACGCTGACCGCGCAGGGCGAGATCGTCGATCCGTTGGACGCGGATCGCGACGGGGCAGCCATCGGAGGGCACTGACCGGACGGTCAGCGCTCTGGCAGGCAGACTTCGGCGGTCGCGCTCCCGCGTGCCCGGCGGAAACACCTTTGCGGCGACCCTGCGTGGCAGCGCTCACCCGCGCCCGGGGCAGCCAGAACTGGAGAACGTCCATGCTCGAGAACGAGCCCGAGGGCGGCGAGCGGACCGGCGCGGAGCCGGCCGACGCGACCGCCGCCGACAGCACCGCCGGCGCCGCCGAGGCGAAGCCGCCGGCCCGCAAGCGGGCCAGCCGCCGCAAGGCTGCTCCGCTCAACCAGCCGGAGCAGACCGACGCCCCGGTCGAGGCGTCCGCCGCGGCCACCGGCAGCGGCGAGTCGCCGCAGGCCGAGGTGTTCGCGCCGGTGGCGGGGGAGTTGGAGGCCGCGCCGAAGACCACCCGCCGGCGCCGCAAGGCGACCCCGGCGAAGGCGGTCGAGGAGCCGGTGGCCGTCGCCGGGGTGGAGGCCACCTCGGACGAGGTGGTGCCGCCGGTCAAGGTGACCCGGACCCGCCGCCGCAAGGCCACCCCGCCCGCCGAGGCGATCCCGGCCGCCGAGTCGCCGACCGAGGCGCCCGCCGAGGCGGCCGGACCGGCGGTGGAGCCGCCCCCCGCGCCGCGGGCCGACGCAGTGGTCGACGGGCCGGTCTCGCTGCCCGGGGCCGAGGGTGAGATCGCCGAGGGCCGGGCCCCGCTCGACGAGGACGAGGACGAGGACGCCGACGCGGTCGGCGAGGACGCCGTCGACGAGCCCGTCCCGGCCGAGGGCGCCACGCCGACGCGTCGCACCAGGGGCGCGCGCCGCCGTACCGGTGGGACCGAGGACGCCGCGCCGCGTCGTACCGATGATGTCGACCTGGCCCGGGCCGGTGGGCTGGCCGACGCCTCGGGCGCGGTGTCCACCGGCGCCGCGGTGCCGGGCGCGGTGGACGAGCCGGGCGCCGCGGTGGAGGCCGAGGAGCGGCCGGCCACCGGTCGCCGGCGCCGGGCCGCGCTCTCCGCGCCGACCGTCCTGTTCATGCCCCCGCAGCCCGAAGAGGTCCCGGACGTCCGGGTCACCTACCCGGTGGCCGAGGAGACCGCGGAGGAGCCGGTCGAGACCGGCGGTCGCCGTCGCCGTGGCCGCCGTGAGCCCGAGCCGGTCGAGGCCGAGGCCGAGGCCGTCGAGGAGGAGCCGACCGCCGACGCCGAGGAGATCGCCGAGGCCGAGGAGGAGGACGACGACGACACGGCCGAGGGCCGTCGCCGTCGCCGTCGCGGTCGCCGGGGCCGGGGCCGCGGCAAGGGCGGCGCCGACGAGGCCGAGGACGACGAGTCCGGTACGGCGGAGGCCGACGCCGAGGCCGAGGAGACCGCCGAGGACGAGGACGCCGAGGGCGAGGGCGAGGGGATGACCCGCCGTCGTCGCCGTCGTCGCCGCCGGGGCGCGGGGGAGGCGGAGACCGCGGCCGAGGACGGCGTGCCCACCGTCGTCAAGATCCGTGAGCCGCGCAGGGCGGTGGACGAGGTGCAGGGCGTCTCCGGGTCGACCCGGCTGGAGGCCAAGCGGCAGCGCCGCCGGGACGGCCGGGAGCAGCGGCGTACCCGGCCGCCGATCCTGAGCGAGTCGGAATTCCTGGCCCGCCGCGAGGCGGTCGACCGGACGATGGTGGTGCGCCAGCGCGGCGACCGCACCCAGATCGCGGTGCTCGAGGACGGCGTGCTGGTCGAGCACTACGTGACCCGCAACTCGTCGGGCACCATGGCGGGCAACGTCTACCTGGGCAAGGTGCAGAACGTCCTGCCCAGCATGGAGGCGGCCTTCGTCGACATCGGGCGCGGCCGCAACGCCGTCCTGTACGCCGGCGAGGTCAACTGGGACGCCACCGGGCTGGAGGGGCGGGCGCGGTCGATCGAGCAGGCGCTGCGCTCCGGCGACCCGGTGCTGGTGCAGGTCACCAAGGACCCGATCGGGCACAAGGGCGCGCGGCTGACCAGTCACGTCGCGCTCTCCGGCCGGCACCTGGTCTACGTGCCCAACGGCAACGCCTCGGGGATCAGCCGCAAGCTGCCGGACACCGAGCGCAAGCGGCTGCGGGACATCCTCAAGAAGCTGGTGCCGGACGGCGCCGGGGTGATCGTCCGGACCGCGGCCGAGGGCGCCAGCGAGGACGAGCTGGCCCGGGACGTCAAGCGGCTCCAGGCGCAGTGGGAGGACATCCAGGACAAGGCGGCCTCCGGTGGCGCCCCGGTGCCGCTCTACGAGGAGCCGGACCTGGTCATCCGGGTGGTCCGGGACCTCTTCAACGAGGACTTCCGCGAGCTGATCATCGAGGGCGAGTCGGCGTACGACGTGGTCGAGTCGTACCTCTCGCACGTCTCGCCGGACCTGGTCGCGCGGCTGCGCCGGCACGCCGGCGTGGCCGACGTGTTCGCCGAGCACCGGATCGACGAGCAGATCCTCAAGGGGCTGGACCGAAAGGTCTTCCTCCCCTCCGGCGGCTCGCTGGTGATCGACCGGACCGAGGCGATGACCGTCGTCGACGTCAACACGGGCAAGTACACCGGCTCCGGCGGCAACCTGGAGGAGACGGTCACCCGCAACAACCTGGAGGCGGCCGAGGAGATCGTCCGCCAGCTACGGCTGCGTGACCTCGGTGGCATCGTGGTGATCGACTTCATCGACATGGTGCTGGAGTCGAACCGGGAACTGGTGCTGCGTCGGCTCACCGAGTGCCTGGGCCGGGACCGCACCAAGCACCAGGTGACCGAGATCACCTCGCTCGGCCTGGTGCAGATGACCCGTAAGCGGATCGGCGCGGGCCTGCTGGAGGCGTTCAGCGAGACCTGCGAGTGCTGCAAGGGCCGGGGCCTCGTCATCCACACCGAGCCGGTGCCGGAGAAGCCGCGCGCCGGTGGCGCGGGGGAGAAGGTCAAGGCGGTCGCCTCGGCGGTCGCGCCGGTCGAGGAGAAGGGTCGCCGCCGGGGTCGCAAGGCCGCCGCGGAGAAGCCCGCCGTGGAGGCCGAGCCGGAGCCGCCGGCCGCGGCCGAGCCGGAGCGGACCGTCGCCGAGGTGGTCGAGACCTCCGACGACGACTACTACGACACCCAGGGCTACGACCTGTCCCGGTTCGCCGCCGACACGCCGGCCCTCCCGGCGGTCGCGGACAGCCAGGAGGGCGATTCGGCCCGGCTGGCGGCCTCCGACGACCCGGACGCGATCGGTGACGGCGAGACCGACGACGAGGGCGCCGACGGTGGCACCCCGCGGCGGCGGTCCCGCCGTGGCGGCGCCCGACGACGTACCCGGCCGTGAGCCGCTGACCTGCGTGGCGTTTGACAGGGCCCCCGCTCCGGCAACAGAGTGCCGAGCAGGGGCCCTGCCGTTTCCCGTCTACCCCCGGTCGGGGCGGCGCGCCCCGGAGGGAGGAGACATGCGTCGGGTGTTCGCGGTCACCGCGCTGGCCGGACTGCTGCTGGCCGGGTCGGGCTGCGCCGGCCGGAACGACGATCCGTTCTCGGTGGGCTTCGCCTCACCGGCTCCGGCCGGCACCTCGCCCACTCCGGCCCCGACCGCCACCGGCGACGCGGGCGTCTGTGCCCGGGCGAAGCAGTCCGGCTCGGTCGCCGTGCAGACGTACGTGCAGAAGCTGGCGGAGATGCTGCGGGCCGGCGGCACCGGGGACCGGAGCACGGAGAAGGCCGCCCAGCGGGACGCGGAGGCCGCCCTGACGGGCTGGCGGGACGTGTTGCGGGAGCAGTCGGGGAAGGCCACCGACCCGCGGCTGCGGACGCTCCTGGCGGACCTGGCCACCGAGGTGGGTGGGCTCGGCACCGACGTGCGGGCGATCGACGAGACGGAGTTCGACCGGCTCCAGCAGCGTCTCGACCAGCTCTGCCCGGCCTGACCGGCGGCCCGGTTTGGGCGGCGGGCCGGGTATGGCGTACGCTTGCCTGCGGCGCACTTTTGTGTGCCTAGTTCCCGCGTGCCCGCACCGCCGGTGTCACGGCTCCCGGCGAGACGCCGTGGGAACGACCGACCGGTAACGGTGGGAAAAGACGTCAGCAGCCTCAACGACAGGGAGTCCGCCTCCGATGTACGCGATCGTCAAGACCGGCGGCAAGCAGTACAAGGTCGCCGAGGGCGACGTGATCGAGGTCGAGAAGCTCACCGGTGCCCCCGGTGACGCGGTGAAGCTCACCGCGGTGCTCCTCGTCGACGGTGACGACCTGGTGACCGACGCGGCGAAGCTCGCGAAGGTCGCGGTGTCCGGTGAGATCGCCGCGCACACCAAGGGCCCGAAGATCCGGATCCACAAGTTCAAGAACAAGACCGGCTACCACAAGCGTCAGGGTCACCGGCAGCCGCTGACCCAGATCAAGGTGACCGGCATCTCCAACAGCGGGAAGTAGGTCGTCCTCCAATGGCTCACAAAAAGGGTGCGTCCAGCTCGCGTAACGGTCGTGACTCCGCGGCCCAGCGGCTCGGCGTGAAGCGCTTCGGTGGTCAGGTCGTCAGCGCGGGTGAGATCCTCATCCGGCAGCGTGGCACCAAGTTCCACCCCGGTGACCTGGTCGGCCGTGGCGGCGACGACACGCTGTTCGCGCTGTCCGCCGGTTCGGTGCAGTTCGGCACCAAGCGCGGTCGCAAGACCGTCAGCATCGTGCCGCAGCAGTAGTTCGAAGGCGAAGCGGGCCGCGGACCTCGGGTCCCGGCCCGCTTCGCCTTTCCACGTGCGGGGCGGAACCCCGCTGGAAGGATTGGCGTCGTGACGACGTTCGTTGACCGGGTCGTCCTGCACATGCAGGCCGGCGACGGCGGGCACGGCTGTGTCTCGATCCACCGGGAGAAGTTCAAGCCCTTCGGTGGCCCGGACGGCGGCAACGGCGGCCACGGCGGAAGCGTGTCGCTGGTGGTCGACGCACAGGTCACCACGCTGCTCGACTTCCACTTCCGGCCGCACCTGAAGGCCGAGAACGGCAAGGGCGGGGCCGGCTCGAACCGGGACGGCGGCAACGGCCGCGACCTGGTGATCAAGGTGCCGAACGGCACCGTGGTGCAGAGCCTCGACGGTGAGGTGCTGGCCGACCTGGTCGGGGTGGGCACCACGTTCGAGGCGGCCCGGGGCGGCCGGGGTGGGCGGGGCAACGCCTCGCTGGCCAACGCCCGCCGCAAGGCGCCGGGCTTCGCCGAGCTGGGTGAGCCGGGCGACAAGCTCGACGTGGTGCTGGAGCTGAAGAGCGTCGCCGACGTCGGCCTGGTCGGCTTCCCGTCCGCCGGCAAGTCCTCGCTGATCTCGGTGATCTCCGCGGCCAAGCCGAAGATCGCCGACTATCCGTTCACCACGCTGGTGCCGAACCTGGGCGTGGTCCGGATGGACAACCACACCTTCACCGTGGCCGACGTGCCGGGCCTGATCCCGGGCGCCGCCACCGGCAAGGGGCTGGGGCTGGAGTTCCTCCGCCACGTCGAGCGCTGCGCCGTGCTGGTGCACGTGGTCGACACCGCGACGCTGGAGCCGGGCCGCGACCCGCTGGCCGACATCGACGCCATCGAGTCGGAGCTGACCCAGTACGGCGGCCTGGCCGACCGGCCCCGGCTGGTCGCGCTCAACAAGGTCGACGTGCCGGACGGGAAGGACCTGGCCGACATCGTCCGCCCCGACCTGGAGGCCCGCGGCTTCCGCGTCTTCGACGTATCCAGCGCCACCCGGGAGGGCCTGCGCGAGCTGACGTTCGCGATGGCCCAGCTGGTCGACGAGGGCCGTCGCGCCGCACCGCCGGCCGAGCCGACCCGGATCGTGATCCGCCCGAAGGCGGTCGACGACGCCGGCTTCACCATCGAGGCCGAGGAGGACGGCTCCTACACGGTGCGCGGCAGCCGGCCGGAACGCTGGGTGAAGCAGACCAACTTCGACAACGACGAGGCGGTGGGCTACCTGGCCGACCGGCTGGCCCGCCTCGGCGTCGAGGAGAAGCTGGCGAAGGCCGGCGCGCAGGCCGGCGACCTGGTGCGGATCGGCGAGCGGGAGTTCGACTGGCAGCCCACGCTCTACGCGGGCGTCGACTTCGTCCCTGGCAACCGGGGCACGGACCTGCGGCTGGAGGACAAGTCGACGCGTCCCCGGGCCGTCGACCGGTTGGAGGCCCGCAAGGCCCGCCGGCGTCGCCCGGAGGACGAGGTCGAGGGCGCGCCGGAGACCCCGGCGGACGACCTGGACGACCTGGACGACGATTAGTTCGGCCCCGTCCGTGCGGGGGACGTCGGCCGGAAACCTCGGCGAAATCCGGCCGACCTAGCGTGGTCGGATGCTGATCGAATCCCGGCCCGCCACCGACCCGGAGATCGCCACGCTCGTCGTCGCCCAGCAGCGTGAGCTGCGGGACGCCGACGGCGGCCTGGACGGGCAGGTCACCGTCGTGCACGCCGACATCCACTACCTGGCGGCCGTGCTCGGCGGCCGGGCGGTCGGCTGTGGCGGCCTCCAGGCGCTCGACGCCGACACCGGCGAGCTGAAGCGGATGTACGTCCGGCCGGCGTTCCGGGGTCGGGGCGTGGCCCGGCAGTTGCTGGTCGCGCTGGAGGAGTTGGCCTTCCGGCGCGGGCACCGCACGGTGTGCCTGGAGACCGGCACCTACCTGTCGGCCGCGATCGGGCTCTACCGGTCCGCCGGCTACCAGCCCGTCCCGGTCTTCGGCGAGTACGTCGACAACCCGTACAGCGTCTGCTTCGCCAAGCGGCTGCCGGTCGCGGCCTGATCCCCTCCTTACACCTCAGGCGCTCGTCTGCGTGTGCGGGGCGGTCACCGGCTTCGACTCGGGACTGGCGTGCTGGCGCAGCACGATGCTGAGCAGGATCAGCACGCCCACCGCCAGGAACTCGCTCTGCCAGTTCTGCATCGACTGGAACCAGAAGTCGCTGGTGTCGAGGAACTGCCAGGCGGTGATCGGGGCGGCGCCGCTCTCCAACGCCTGCTCCTGGTTGTAGGCGTTCACGCCGCCGAGGAGGTGGCCCAGGAACGACCCGGCGAAGATCATCAGCAACGCGACGGAGAGGCTGTTCCGGTAGACGACCAGGGGCAGGCCGCCGACGCGTACCGGCCACGGGGCGTCCGGGCCCGCGTGGTCGCGGTTGTCGTCGGGCCGGTCCTTCTCGCCCTCCGGCTTCGACTCGGCCGAGCCCTTCTGCACGAGGTACGCGGTGAGCAGCACGTAGCCGCCCATCTGGAGGAACTCCGACTCCCAGTTCTCGAACACCGCCTCGGCGAAGTGCCCGGTGCCCAGGTAGGCCCACCAGCCCAGCGGCTCGACGCCGTACCGGCTCAGCTCCTCGTTGTGCACCTGCCAGCCGAAGACGCTCTGCAACAGCAGGAAGACCAGGAACGCGCCGAACATCGCGACCGAGAGCGTGTTGTTCCGCAACCACCGCGGCATCGCCGGACCTCCTCGTTGCGTCGGGTTGACCGCCCGTGCCCGGCCTCCTGCCCCCAGCCTCGGCCGGGCAAACGCCGGCTCGGCGTGTCGTCCCTGGTCAGGGGCGGTCGATCGGGGTGTCCGGGCGGCTGCCGGTGCCCACCTCGTTACTCAGCAGCAGGCCGGTGGCGAGCATGCCGAAGCCGAGGGCGAGGTGCAGCCAGTTGTCGGCGTCGTTGATCGGCACGAAGTTGGCCGCGCTCTCCTGGTCGATGGCGAAGCCGTAGAGCCAGAGCACCAGATAGAGCGCGCCGCCGCCGGCCAGGAACACCCGCGCGCCGGCCAGCCGGCGGGCCGCCACCAGCCCGACCAGCCCGAAGAGCAGGTGCACCAGGTTGTGCAGCACCGACACCTGGAACAGCCCGAGCAGCTTCGCCCCGGAGTGGTGCCCGGCGAACGTCATCTGGCCGTAGTGCGCGGTGACGCCGGGGATGAAGCCGAGCACGCCGACCAGGACGAAGAGGGCCGCCGCCGCGAGGGCGACCTTCTGCACGGCCGGCCGGGCCGGCGCGTCTGCCTGCGCGTGACGCGCCATCGCGGTCACCCCCCGTGAACTCACCGCCACCCGGACGGGCAGCACCCCATTCTGTGACCGGCCCGGGTCGGTTCCGCAGAGAATTGACGAATCAGGCATGGACCCGGCGACCGGGGGTAGGGCAGTTGTCACGCGGAAAGCACTCGCGTGACCCCCCGTAACGCAAACCGCTGGAACGCACGAGCGGAAGGGACATCATGACTCAGGATCTTTCCTCCACGTCCGCGACGTACGAGTCGACGAACGGCGGCGGCGTACGCGACCAGGCCCGCCAGGTCGGCTCCGACGCCGCAAGCGCCGGTGGCGCGGTGGCGCAGACCGCCAAGGAGCAGGGCCAGGAGGTGGTGGGCGAGGCCAAGCGGCAGGCCCGCGACCTCTACGGCGAGGCCCGCAACCAGGTCACCAGCCAGGCCGGTCAGCAGCAGCAGCGGGCCGCCGGCGGCCTGCGGTCGCTGGCCGACGAGATGCGGTCGATGGCGCAGCAGGGTGGCGGCTCCGGGCCGGTCACCGAGCTGGCCCACCAGGCGGCCGAGCGGGTGCACGGCGTGGCCGGCTGGCTGGAGCAGCGGGAGCCGGGTGACCTGCTCAACGAGGTGAAGGGCTACGCCCGCCGCAACCCCGGCACGTTCCTGGTCGGCGCCGCCCTGCTGGGCGTGGTCGCCGGCCGGCTCACCCGGAACATCGCCGCGGTGGGCAACGACGGCGGCGCCGGGCAGTCCTACGACCCGGATCGGACCGCCGTCATCCCGACCGCGCCGGTGGTGCCGGCCCAGACCCCGCCGGGCGGCTACCTCGACCCGACCCCGGGCAGCTACGCCGAGCCGGACCCGGGCTACTCCGCGCCGGGCGCGACCTACCCGGGCGGCGGCGCCCCGAACACCTGGGCCGACCCGGCGGGCGGCACCGGCCAGCCGCTGCCCCCGCCGAGCCAGACCGACCCGCTGCCGGGCGTCCCGTCGACCGGCGCTCCGCGTCCGTGAACCGCCCGACCGGCAGAAGGGAGACCACGGCATGACCGTGCCGACGCAGGACCCGGGCTACCACGCGGCGGGCGCCCCGCACCAGGCCGACGAGGTGCGGGCCAGCTCGATCGGTGAGCTGATGAGCCAGGTCACCGGCGACCTCTCCACGCTGATGCGCCAGGAGGTCGAGCTGGCCAAGGCCGAGATCCGCCAGGAGGGCAAGAAGGCGGGCAAGGCCGCCGGCTTCTACGGCGGCGCCGGCTTCGGCGGCTACATGGTGGCGCTCTTCGTCTCCATCGCGGTGTGGCAGTTCCTCGACAACGTCATGGACTCCGGGCTGGCCGCGCTCATCGTGGCCGTGGTGTGGGCCGTGATCGCCGCCGTCCTCTACTCGAAGGCGAAGAAGAACGCCGAGCAGATCCGTGGCCTGAAGCAGACCAACGACAGCGTGCAGCGCATTCCCGACGCGCTCAAGCCGCACCCGGAGGGAGTCACCCGATGAGCACCGATCCCGACCAGATCCGCCGGGAGATCGAAGCCACCCGCAACAACCTCAGCTCGGACGTGGACGCCCTGGCGTACAAGGTCAGCCCGGGCCGCATCGTCGACGACCGCAAGCAGCGCGTCCGTAGCGCGCTGACGAACGTGAAGGACAAGGTGATGGGAACCGCTTCCGACCTCGGCAACAGCACCGGCCACGCCGCCCACTCGGTGGGTGACCACGCCTCCTCGGCGGCCTCCACCGTGAGCGACAAGGCGCACTCCGCCGCCTCCACCGTGAGTGAGGCCGCCCAGCGGGCGCCGCAGGTGGTGCGGCAGAAGTCCGAGGGCAACCCGATCGCGGCGGGCGTGATCGCCTTCGGCGTCGGCATGCTGGTCTCCTCGCTGATCCCGGCCACCCGCCGCGAGCAGCAGCTCGCCGCGCAGGTCAAGGAGAAGGCGACCGAGCACAGCGGCGTGGTCAAGGAGAAGCTCGGCGAGGTCGCCGGCGAGCTGAAGGACGAGCTGCGCGAGCCGGCCCAGCACGCCGCCGAGTCGGTGCGGTCCACCGCGCAGGAGGCCGCGCACGCGGTCAAGGACGACAGCCGCAGCGCCGCGCAGGACGTCCGGGAGAGCGCGCAGCAGGCACGCCACTGACCGCGTTCCCCCCGTTAGGCGGGGCCCCTTCTTGACGCCAGGCGTCAAGAAGGGGCCCCGCCTTCGCACGTCTCCACCCAGCCGGCCGTCTCGTCGGGGCGCCGCCGCGCCAGTCGCCTGCGCAACGCGCGGGTGGAGTGCGCCGCCACCCGCAGCCGGCTGCCCGCGTAGGGCACCCCGCCGCGCAGCCGCCGGCCCACCGCCAGCCAGGCGCACACCCCGCGTTCCAGCAACCACACCGGCGCGGCGAGCGTGGTGTGCGCCGGGAAGACCGCCGCCCCACCGGCCCGCCGCCGGCCCAGCTCCGCCACCGCGACCGTGACCAGCCCGGCCCGCAGCAGCAGCCCCGGGCGGCGGGCGGCGAGCGCGACCGCCGTGGCCGGCAGCACCGCCAGCGCGGCCAGCAGCCCCGCCGGCCGGGCCGTCTCGTCGTACGCCTGGCGGACCCGCTGCCCGAGGAAGTGCCCGGCGGTGGGCGGGAGCCGCCGCACGTACAGCCAGGCCGGGGTCGCCGTGCAGCCGCCGTACGCGCGGACGGTCCGGTGCAGCTCCAGGTTCTCGAAGAGCACGTCCGGGTCGTAGCCGCCCATGGTCAGGAACGTGCCCCGGCGCACCGCCAGCGTGCCCGGCCAGTCCCCGCCGAACACCCGGGCGAGCAGCGTCCGGCCGGTGTCCCACCAGGCGTGCCAGGGCAGCGGGTCGAAGTGGTTCTGCGGCCGGACCAGGTCCACCCGGTCGAGCAGCTCGTGCACGGCGCGCAGCGCCGGCGGGTCGTACCGGACGTCGTCGTCGGCGATCACCACGTGCTCGTGCCGGGCCAGCGCCACCCCGGTGAGCACCCCGAGCACCTTGCCGTTGCGCCCGCGCAACGCGGGATCCGGTGGGACGTGCCGGACCAGCCCTCGCCAGGCGGCCGCGTGCCGGGCGTACCGCTCCGGCGGCGAGCCGTCGACCACCACCACGTCGACCCACCGGCACAGCTCGCGCAGATACCCGGTCAGCTCGTCGAGGTCGTGGTCGTCGGCGGCGCGTAGCGGTAGGACGTACGCCATCGGGAGCCGGACCGGCGCGGACCCGGCGGCGGTCCGGCCGGGACGCGGTCGGGCTGGAACGGTCGTGCGGGTCACGTCGCCTCCCGTCGGGTCGGATCCCGCGAGTTGCCCGGAATACGACCGCTGAAACCGTTTCGGGCTCCTCGCGCCGGGTAGCGCAGTCACCCGGACGGTCTGCGTCGTCCGGGCTGGAGGAGACGTGATGAGCAGCAACGGAACGAGGTGGGCGCTGGTCGGCGCCGCCGCGGCGACCGCGCTCGGCATCACCCGTACGGTGGCCCGGCGCCGGCGCCGGCACCAACCGGACCGGGAGGACGGCTGGTACGTGGTGCACCGGGGGATCACCGTCGACCGGCCGGTCGACGCGGTGGTCGGCTTCTGGACCGACCGGGAGCGGCTCGATCGGGGGCTGGCCGAGTGGGCCACCCTGGAGCAGCTCGACGAGAACCGGTGGCGCTGCGTGGCGGCCGACCCGGCCGGCGGCGGCACCCAGTGGCGAGCCGAGATCACCGTCGAGGGCCCGGGCCGGTTGAGCTGGCGGACCACCGACGGGCCGGTGGCGCAGCGGGGCCGGGTCGAGCTGGTCGCCGCGCCGCAGGACCGGGGCACCGAGATCCGCGCCGAGCTGCGCTGGCGTTGCGGCCCGCTGCGCCGGGCGGTGGGCCTGGCCGGTGGCGGCGACCCGGACCTGGCACTGCGCACCGCGTTGCGCCGGATCAAGTCGCTGATCGAGACCGGCCAGGTGCTGGACACCCGGCACGACCCGTCGGGACGCAGCCCGCGGCAGGAACGGGCCACCGACAAGGTACGCGAGAAGCTGATCGTGGGAGGACGGCCGTGAGGGCGCTGTGCTGGGAAGGCGTCGGCAAGCTCGCCGTGCGCGACGTGCCGGAGCCGGTCATCAGGTCGGCCGGCGACATCATCGTCAAGGTCCGGGCGAGCAGCGTCTGCGGCTCCGACCTGCACCTGATCAACGGCTACCTGCCGGCGATGCGGGAGGGGGACGTGCTCGGCCACGAGTTCATGGGCGAGGTGGTCGAGACCGGCCCGGACGTCACCCGGATCAAGGTGGGTGACCGGGTCGTGGTCGGCTCGGTGGTGGCCTGCGGGAGCTGCTGGTACTGCCGCACCGAGCAGTACTCGCTCTGCGACAACTCCAACCCGCAGCCGGTCTTCACCGAGAAGCTGTGGGGACACTCGCCGGCCGGCATCCTCGGCTACTCGCACGCCGCCGGCGGCTACTCCGGCAGCCACGCCGAGTACATCCGGGTGCCGTTCGGCGACGTCGGCGCGTTCACCGTGCCGGACGGGGTGCCGGACGACTCGGTGGTGTTCGCCTCCGACGCCATGCCGACCGGGTGGATGGCGGCCGACTTCTGCGGCCTGAAGGGCGGTGAGGTGGTCGCGGTCTGGGGCGCCGGCGGCGTCGGGCAGATGGCCGCCCGGTCCGCGCAGATCCTCGGCGCCGAGCGGGTCGTGGTCATCGACCGGCTGCCGGAGCGGCTCGACACCGCGTCCCGGCGCCTCGGCGTGGAGACGATCAACTACGCGGAGACCGACGTGCTGGAGGCGCTGCGCGAGCTGACCGCCGGGCGTGGGCCGGACGCCTGCATCGAGGCGGTCGGCATGGAGTCGCACGACGTCGGGCCGGCCTACGCGTACGACAAGGCGAAGCAGACGGTACGGCTGCAGAGCGACCGGCCCACCTCGGTCCGGCAGGCGATCATGGCGTGCCGCAAGGGCGGCACGGTCAGCATCGTCGGGGTGTACGGCGGCCTGGTGGACAAGTTCCCGCTCGGCGCGGCGATGAACAAGGCGCTGGTGCTGCGGATGGGACAGATGCACGCGCAGCGCTACATCCCGATGCTGCTGGACCGGGTCGTGGCCGGCGAGATCGACCCCGGCTACCTGGCGACCCACCCGATGTCGCTGGAGGAGGGCGCCCGCGGCTACGAGATCTTCGAGAAGAAGGAGGACGGCTGTCTGCGTACGGTGCTGCACCCGCAGGCGGCCTGACCAGGGCGGGTGCGGTCGCCGCTAGGCGGCCGGCCGCACGCCGTCGACGATCAGCCCGCTGGGCGGCAGCGCCGGCATCCGGCTGAGGTCGAGCGAGAGGTCCTGCGGCGGGACGCGGTAGCTCATCGCGCCGGTGAGCGCGGCCACCGCCCGCTTCATCAGCTCGATCGTGATCCACTCGCCGGCACAGCGGTGACCGGTGTCGTGGTCGCCGCCGCCCTGCGGGATCAGGCCGAACGGGTCGTCCCGCCGGCCGGCGAAGCGTTCCGGGCGGAATCGCTCCGGCTCCGGCCAGAGCCGCGGGTGGTGGTTCGTCCCGTACAGGTCGAGCAGCACGCGGCGGCCCTGCGGGAACGCGTGCCCCCGCCACTCGAACGAGCGGCGCACCCGGGCTGCGGCGACCGGGAAGAACGGGTAGTAGCGGCGTACCTCCTGTACGAACCGCTCGGTCGCGTCGTCGTCGCCGCGTACCCGGTCCCGCCAGTGCGGGTGGTCGTGCAGCGCCAGCGCGGCGAAGACCACGTACCGGTCCACCGCGACCGTGGGGCGGAGCACGTTGAGCAGCTCCACCGCGGCGATCCGGCGGGGCAGCGGCGTGCCCCGCTCGTCCCGGTGCTCGGCGATCACCCGCAACGCGCTGCCCTCGGGCGCGGGCAGCGCGTCGGCGCGTACCCGTTCGACGAGCGCGCCGGCCCAGCGTTCGGCCCGGCGGCGGCCGAGCAGGCCGCGCCAGTGCTTCGGGCCCAGCACGGCCGGAGCCTCGATCATGGCGTGCATCTCGGCGGTGCGGCGGCGCACGTCGGCCTCGGCCAGCGGCACCCCGGCCCAACCCCAGACCGCTCGGGTCAGCATCCGGCCCACCTCGTCGTAGAGCACCACCGGGCCGTTCTCCGCCCAGGTCGGGATCCGGGCCCGCCACTCGTCGTCGAAGAGTTGCCCGAGGCGCCGGACCGCGGCCGGCGTCATGATCGACATGAACATCGCCTTGCGGGCGCGGTGCGCCGCCCCGTCGAGGCCCTGGACCCCGCCGACCCCGGTCAGCGTGCGCTGCCCGCGCATCGACATGGCGCCGCGCCGGACGAACCGCTCCTCGTCGTAGAACAGTTCGGCGCCGTCCCGCCCGCGCAGGCAGATCGTCGGCTCCAGGAGCAGCCGGGTCTGCACGACGTCGCTGCCGAGCCGGTCGCAGCGGGCGCCCACGAAGCGGTAGCCCTCGCGGAGGAACGCCAGCGTGCTGTCCGGGCTCCGGTCGCTCGGCATGGTGCTCATCTCGACTGCTCCAGACGCGGGTCGGCCGCACTGCACGACGTTGCCCGCAACCTACCCGGGGCGACCCGACCGAATCCTCCATCTTCGCAGCTCAGCCCGGGTCGAGGGCGGGGCCGGATAACCGAACCCGCGCTGGCCCCTCCCCGGGGGCGGAAAAGCTGGTTGGCTCGACGCACGGATCGGCGGCGGCCGGTCCGGCCCCGCCGGCGCGAGGTCCGGCGGGTCACCGGAGACGGGGGAGGGCACGGATGCGCGACGACCGGGCGGCACGGCGGCGGCACCGCGACGCGGTGGCCGGGCTGCGGGGCGGCGGCCGGGAGGAACCGCTGATCGGCGGGCCCCGGCGTGCCGGGACCCGCCCACCGCGGTTCTTCACCGTGCACCTCGGCTTCGCGGCCGCCGACCCCGCCGTCGCGCGGGAGCTGGCGGTCGCGTACGCCGAAGCGCTCGGCCTGCTCCGCCCGGAGCTGGCGCTCGGCGCGGCGGCGTTGTCCCCGGCCGACGCCTGGCACCGCGCCGAGCGGCTGTTCTGCGGGGCGGTCGGGCCCGACGGCGAGCGGTGCGCCGACGTGACCGGCCATCCCGGTTTCCACCACGCGCCCGGCCCGGGTGGGCTCGGCTGGGGCGACGGTGACTGACCCGGTGGAGTCAGTCCAGGTCGAACTCGCCGTCCTGGGCGCCCGCGACGAAGGCGTCCCACTCGGCCTGGGTGAAGACCAGCACCGGGCCGTCCGGCTCGGCCGAGTTGCGCATTCCGATCAGGTCGTCGACGAAGGCCACCTCGACCGCGCCCTCGGACGTGTCGCCCTCCGCTCGCTGCCAGACCGCCCGAGAAAGGTCGAAATCGCCCTTGGGGTGCTGACCCATCGTTGTTCCTCCATCGCCACGCGTCACGGGGAGGCCCGTGCGGACCTCATCGGGCAGGATAAGCGGATGCCGAGCCTGACCCGTGCAGAGGCAACCGCGCGTGGCGCGTCGATCACTGTCGAGTCCTACCAGGTGGACCTCGACCTGACCGTTGACGCCGAGCGGTTCCGCTCCACCACCACCATCCGGTTCCGGGCCACCCCCGGCGCCGAGACCTTCGTCGACGTCAAGCCCCGCCGACTCCTGCGGGCCCGCCTCAACGACCGTGACCTCGACCCGGAGCTGCTGGCCGACGAGCGGCTGCCGCTCACCGGGCTGGCCGCGACCAACACGCTCACGGTCGAGGCCGAGATGGCCTACTCCAACACCGGCGAGGGGCTGCACCGCTTCGTCGACCCGGCCGACGGCGAGACCTACCTCTACGCGATGTCCTTCCTGGACGACGGTCCGCGCGTCTTCGCCGCGTTCGACCAGCCGGACCTGAAGGCCCCGGTGTCGCTGGCGGTCACCGCGCCGCCGGAGTGGACGGTGGCGGCCAACGGTCAGCTCGCCGATCGGCCGGCGCCCGGGCGCTGGGAGTTCGCCCCGACCGCGCCGCTGGCCACCTACTTCGTCTCGCTTGTCGCCGGGCCCTGGCACGTGCTGCGGTCCGAGCACGACGGCATCCCGCTCGGCCTCTACTGCCGGCGTTCGCTCGCCGCGCACCTCGACGCCGACGCGGACGAGATCTTCACCGTCACCCGGCAGTGTCTCGACCGGTTCCACCAGCTCTTCGCCGAGCGCTACCCGTTCGGCAAGTACGACCAGGCGTTCGTGCCCGAGTTCAACGCCGGCGCGATGGAGAATCCGGGCCTGGTGACGCTGCGCGACGACTACGTCTTCCGCTCCGCGGTCACCGACACCCAGCGCGAGCAGCGGGCCACCGTCATCGCCCACGAGATGGCGCACATGTGGTTCGGTGACCTGGTCACCATGCGCTGGTGGGACGACCTGTGGCTGAACGAGTCGTTCGCGGAGTACCTGGGCACCCGGGTCACCGCCGAGGCCACCCGGTTCGACCAGGCGTGGACCACGTTCGCGTTGCGCCGCAAGGCGTGGGGATACGCGGCCGACCAGCGCCCGTCCACCCACCCGGTGGCCCCGGAGGAGGTCGCCGACGCCGCGGCGGGCCTGCTCAACTTCGACGGCATCTCCTACGCCAAGGGCGCCGGCGTGCTGCGCCAGCTCGTCGCCTGGCTCGGCGACGACGCGTTCCTCGCCGGCCTGAACGCGCACTTCGCGAAGCACCGGTTCGGCAACGCCACCCTCGCCGACCTGCTCGACAGCCTGGCTTCGGCCGGCGGCCGCGACATGGCCGACTGGGCCGAACGGTGGCTGCGCCGGCCGCAGGTCAACACGCTGCGGATCCAGGCCGCGGTGGACGCCGACGGGCGCTGGTCCGAGGTGGGCGTGGTGCAGACCGCGCCGGAAAGCCACCCGGTGCTGCGGCCGCACCGCATCGGGGTGGCCCACCACACCACCGACGGCCCGGTGCGCCGGGTCGAGGTCGACCTCGACCCGGACGCCGACGGCGGCCGCACCCCGCTGCCCGAGCTGGTCGGTCAGCCCGCCACCGGCCTGCTGCTGCCCAACGCCGGCGACCTCACGTTCGCCAAGATCCGGCTCGACCCGGCCTCCGCCGACGCGGTGCCGATGCTGCTCCCCGGCCTCGACGACCCGCTGGCCCGGGCGCTGCTCTGGGGTGAGGCGCTGGACGCCGCCACCGACGGCGAGCGGCCGGTCGCCGAGCTGGTCACCCTGATCGCCGCCGCGTTGCCGGCCGAGACCGAGGTGATCATCGCCGAGGACGTGCTCACGCTCAGCCGCAACCTTGTCGACCGCTACCTGGAGCCGCTGGCCCGGGACGCGGCGCTGCTGCGGATCGCCGGGGCGTGCCAGAAGCTCCTGGCGGGCGCGCCGGCGGGCGGTTCGCTGCAACTCGCCGCGGCCCGTGGCCTGATCGGCGCCACCACGGACACCGCCCTGCTCACCGCCTGGCTGGCCGGCGAGGGCGTCCCGGAAGGGCTGGCGGTCGACGCCGACCTGCGCTGGGAGCTGCTGCACCGGCTGGTGGTGCTGGGCGGCGCCGGCGAGCCGGAGATCGCCGCCGAGTCGGCCGCCGACCGCAGCGCCACCGGCGCCGAGCGGGCGGCCGGCTGCCGGGCCGCGCTGCCCGACGCCGACGCCAAGCGGGCCGCCTGGGAGATCGTCACCAGCAACACCGAGTTGTCGAACCGGCTGGTGGAGGCCACCGCCGAGGGGTTCTGGCAGCCGGAGCAGGCGGAGCTGACCGCCGGCTACGTCGAGCGGTTCTTCGCCGACATGCCGGCGAGCGCGCGACTGCGTACCGCCTGGGTGGCGGACCGGGTCGCCGCGCTGGCCTTCCCGCGCTACGCCGTGGCGCAACCCACCCGGGAGCTGGCCGCGGCGCTGCTGGCGCGCGACGACCTCACGCCGGGGCTGCGCCGGCGGGTCGTCGATCTCGACGACGACCTGCGCCGGGCGCTGGTGGTCCGGACGGCGGTGGCCGCCGCGGGCGCCTGACCGGCGACGCGCCGGGCGGGTCGGGCACCCGTCCGGCGCGAGCCCGGTGGCCCGGGCCGGCCGGCGCCGGCGCGCGGCCTAGGATCGCGGGGTGGAGGAAGACATCCGGCGGATCGGCATCATGGGCGGCACGTTCGACCCGATCCACCACGGTCACCTGGTGGCGGCGAGCGAGGTGGCCGACCGGTTCGGTCTGGACGAGGTGGTCTTCGTGCCCACCGGTCAGCCGTGGCAGAAGGCGGACGAACCGGTCAGCCCGGCCGAGGACCGCTACCTCATGACGGTGATCGCCACCGCCTCCAACCCGCGCTTCCAGGTGAGCCGCGTCGACATCGACCGTGGTGGTCCCACCTACACCGTCGACACGCTGCGCGACCTGCACGCCGAGTACGGCCCGAAGGCGCAGCTGTTCTTCATCACCGGCGCGGACGCGTTGGAGCGGATCCTCTCCTGGAAGGATCTGGACGAGGTGCTCGAGTTGGCCCACTTCATCGGCGTGACCCGGCCCGGCTTCGAGCTGTCCGACCAGCACCTCCCGGCGGACTCGGTCAGCCTGGTGCAGGTGCCCGCCATGGCGATCTCCTCGACCGACTGCCGCGCCCGGGTGGGTCGAGGTGAGCCGGTCTGGTATCTGGTGCCGGACGGTGTGGTGCAGTACATCGCCAAACGGCGGCTCTACCAGCGCTGATCCTGCCCGTTACGCCCCCGTTCATGCCGGAAACCGACCAGAACTGGCAAGTCGCCGCACCGCCGGGTGTGAGAGGCTTGGAGCGGTCGCACGGTTGATCGAAGGAGAACGGTGACAATTCCCGAACGCGCTTACGAGCTGGCGATGGCCGCCGCCCAGGCCGCGGCGGACAAGAAGGCAGAGGACATCGTCGTCATCGACGTCGGTGACCAGCTCGCGATCACCGACGCGTTCCTGGTGGCCTCGGCACCGAACGAGCGTCAGGTGCACGCCATCGTCGACGCCATCGAGGAGCGCCTGCTGGAGCTGCCGGCGAAGGCCAAGCCGATCCGCCGCGAGGGCGAGCGGGGTGGCCGCTGGGTGCTGCTCGACTACGTCGACATCGTGGTGCACGTGCAGCACACCGAGGAGCGCGAGTTCTACGCGCTCGACCGGCTCTGGAAGGACTGCCCGCAGATCCCGTTCGTGGATCGCGACCTGGCCGACTCGGCCGCCGGCACCGCCACCGCCGAATGACCCGCCTGATCATCTGGCGGCACGGCAACACCGACTGGAACGCCGCGAGCCGGGTCCAGGGCCAGACCGACGTGCCGCTCAACGACCTCGGCCGGGAGCAGGCCCGCGCCGCCGCGCCCGTGCTGGCCGCGCTGCGACCCGACGCCATCGTCGCCAGCGACCTGCGCCGGGCCGCCGACACCGCCGCCGCGCTGGCGGCGCTGACCGGGCTGCCGGTCCGCACCGACGCCCGGCTGCGCGAGCGGTACTTCGGCCAGTGGCAGGGCCTGGCCCTCACCGAGGTCGCCGAGCGGTTCGAAGACGAGTACGCCCGCTGGCGGGCGGGCGACCCCGACCCCGGCGCCGGCATCGAGAACCTCGACGACCTCGGCAAGCGGCTCGGTGCCGCGTTCCGCGACGCGGCCGACCTGGCCGCCGGCGGCACCGTGGTGGTGACCACCCACGGCGGCGGTGCCCGGCAGGGCGTCGGTCACCTGCTCGGCTGGGACCACGCCGTGCTGCGCAGCGTCGGCTCGCTGGCCAACTGCCACTGGACCGAGCTGCGCCACGACGACGTCCGGGGTTGGCACCTGCGGGCGCACAATGTCGGTCTGATCACCCAGCCGGCGCTCACCGACGCGGTCTGATCCCCTCGGCCCCGGCGCGCCGCCGCGACATCGGCTAGCGTGCCGGTCATGCCCGTCGCGGTCGTCACCGACTCCACCGCCTACCTGCCCCCCGAACTGGTCCGCGCGCACCGGCTCACCGTCGTCCCGCTGACCGTCGTGCTCAACGGCGCCGAAGGGCTGGAGGGCATCGAGACCTCCCCGGCGGACGCCACCCGCGCGTTGAGTGCCCGCCGCGTCTCGGTGAGCACGTCCCGCCCCGCGCCGGAGCAGTTCGCGCAGGTCTACCGTGCGCTGCTCGCCGACGGCGCCGACGGCGTGGTCTCGGTCCATCTCTCCGCCGAACTGTCCGGCACCGTCGAGGCGGCCCGGCTGGCCGCCGCCGAGGTCGGCGACGACCGGGTCACCGTGGTGGACAGCCGATCCACCGGCATGGGCCTCGGCTTCCCGGCGCTCGCCGCCGCCGCGGCCGCCGCCGGGGGCGCCGATCTGGCCGGGGTACGCGCGGCGGCGCTGGACGCGGTCGAGCGGACCACCACCTTCTTCTACGTCGACACGCTGGAGTTCCTGCGTCGGGGCGGCCGGATCAACGCGGCCGAGGCGCTGCTCGGCACCGCCCTCTCGGTCAAGCCGATCATGCACATGCCGGACGGCGCGATCGTGGTGAAGGACAAGGTCCGCACCGCCAGCCGGGGCGTGGCGCGCCTGGTCGACCTGGCCGTCGAGGCGGCCGGCGACGCCGACGTCGACCTCGGGGTGCACCACCTCGCCGCCCCGCAACGCGCCGAGGCGTTGCGGGCCGCGCTGACCGAGCGGCTGGGTGACCGGCTGCACGACACGTACGTCACCGAGGCCGGCGCGGTGGTCGCCGCGCACGCCGGCCCCGGACTGGCCTGCGTGGTCGTCCACCGCCGCCGATGACCGCCCGGTCGGGCGGTGCGCGCGCGGCTCTCGCCAGTTCGGTGAAGTGGGGGTATCAAGGGCCGATGGATGTGACCATTTCCCCGAGCTGGTGTGGATCTTGCCGGGCCGCCCGGTGACCGGGCGGTCGTACGTCGTCACCGGCGGGGGGCGAGGGGTCGGGCGGGCGATCGTGGAGCGGCTGGCCGCCGACGGTGGGGTGGTGGTGGTCGTCGAGCGGGACGCGAGCGCGACGGACTGGCTGGCCGGGCATCCGGCCGCCGAACGGCTGCACGCCGTCACCGGGGACGCCGCCGACGAGGCGGTCACCGCCCGGGCCGCCGACCGCGCCGAGACGCTCGGCCCGTTGGCCGGCTGGGTGAACAACGCCGCCGTCTTCCGTGACGCCGCCCTGCACCGCGAGTCCGCGACCGAGGTGTTCGACCTGATCGCGGTCAACCTGCGCCCCGCCGTGGTCGGCGCCGGCACCGCCGTACGCCGGTTCCTGGCCGCCGGCACCGGCGGCGCGATCGTCAACGTCTCCTCCCACCAGGCCCGCCGGGCGGTGCCGGGCGCCCTGCCGTACGCGACCGCGAAGGCCGCCGTGGAGGGGCTGACCCGGGCGCTGGCGGTGGACTACGGCCCGCGCGGGATCCGCACCAACGCGGTCGCGCTCGGCTCGATCCACACCGAGCGGCACGCCGCCTTCCTCGCCGGGCTGGACCCGGCCGGGGTGGACCATGTCGAATCGGAGCTGGCCCGACTGCATCCGGTGGGACGGATGGGACGCGCCGAAGAGGTGGCCGACGCGGTCGCGTACCTGCTGTCGGCGGCGGCCTCGTTCGTCAACGGGGTGACGCTGCCGGTCGACGGGGGCCGGGCCGCGCTCGGGCTGGACCCGGAGGCGCGCTGACCGCCGCGCGGGACAGGACCTGCGCGGGCGCCGAAGCACCCGTACGGACGAGGCGTGACCGTGGATGGTCGGGAGCCTGTAGGTCGCAGCACTGCCTACAAACTTGATGACGTGAACGAGTCGCTCCCTGAGTCGTCCCCCCCCCCGACCTCAAGTTCGTAGCCTCCCGAGGTGGCCACTCGCGATCGGCATCGGCGCGCGGCATCACCTGGGACATCGCCGGCCAGCACATCGGCGGCATGATCGGGTGGTTGTCCACAACCGCCTGTTGTCCACAGGCGAGGGGTCCGTGGGCCGGCCCTGGGCCCGCCGTCGTCGCTAACGTCCCGAGCCGTGTCAGACGACGAGGAGACGACGGTTCGGCGGAGGCTCGCCCGGCTGTTCACGCCAGCAGCGGGTAGGACCGCCGTCCCGGCTGTCGCCGGCGGCGCGCCGCATGCCGTCCGAGCGGCGACGCCCGAGCTGTCACCGGCGTACCCGTTCGTCGAGCCGGACCGCCCCGGACCGCCACGCGGCCACCCGGAGCCCGATCACGGGCTCACGCGGCCGTTCGGGCCGGGTCCGACGTTCGTCGAGGACGATCCCGACGGACCGGAGGAGAGCCCACCCGGGGAGCCCGCGCGAGGGCTGGCGTCCCGGCTGCCCGGGCCGGGCGCGTTCGACCCGGGCCGGCGCGGTGTCCGGGCCCTCGCCGCCGTGGCCACGCTCGTCGTGCTGGTGGCCGCCGTCTGGGCGTGGCGCTCCCGCCCGACCGCCGAGCCGATCCGTCCGATGGCGCCGGCCGGCGAGGCCCCGGCCGGGGAGGCGACGCGGGCGGCGGCCGGCGCGGTGACCGGGGTGGCCGCGCCGGCCGGCTCGTCCGGGCAGGTGGTCGTCGCGGTGGCCGGCAAGGTCCGCCGGCCGGGGCTGGTGCGGCTGCCGGCCGGCGCCCGGTTGGCCGACGCCGTGGAGGCGGCCGGCGGCGCGCTGCCCGGCGTCGACGTGGCGCTGCTCAACCCGGCCCGCAAGGTCACCGACGGCGAGCTGATCCTGGTCGGCGTCACCGCCCCGCCGGGGCAGGCCGCCCCCGGGCCGGCGGCCGGTCCGGCGGCGGGCGGCGGGGCGGCGCCGGCCGGGCCGGTCAACCTGAACACCGCCACGCTCGCCCAGCTCGACACGCTGCCCGGCGTCGGCCCGGTGCTCGCCCAGCGGATCCTCGACCACCGGGAGCAGCACGGCGCCTTCCGGTCCGTCTCCGACCTGCGGCAGGTCGAGGGCATCGGCGACGCCCGCTACGAGCAGCTCAAGGAACTGGTGACGGTGTGAGCGCCGACGGTGGGGATGCCGGGCCGGACCTGCGGCTGGCCGGGTTCGCGGTGGCCGCCTGGCTCGCCGCGCTGGCCGGGCTTCACCTCTCCGTCCGGGCGACCGCCTGGCTGGCCGCCGCCGCTGCCGCGCTCGCCCTGGTCGCGGGCCTGCGCCTGCGCCGCGAGCGCCCCGCGCCGATCCGCCGCTACCGCTGGGTCGCCGTGGCCGTCCTGCTCGGCGTGCTGTGCGGGGCGGCGGCGACCGGGGCCCGGCTCGCGGCCCGCGACGCCGCCCCGATCCGCGCGCTCGTCACCGAGCACGCGCTGGTCACCGCCGATCTGGTGGTGCGGGACGACCCCCGCCGGGTACGCGGCTCACCCGGCCGCCCGGCGCCGCTGCTGATCCGGGTCGATCTGGTACGCCTCACCGGCCCCGACGGCGGTCAGGTCACCGGCCCGGTGCGCGGCCTGGTGCTCGCCACCGACCCGGGCTGGCAGGAGATGCTGCCGGGGCAGCGGGTCACCACCCGCGGCCGGCTCGCCGAGCCGCGCGGCGGCGACCTCACGGCGGCGGTGCTCTCGGCCACCGGGTCACCCACCCGGCACGGCGCCCCGTCCCGGGCGCAGCGAGCGGCCGGCGCGCTGCGGGCCGGGCTGCAACGGGCCTGCGCACCGCTGCCCGACGCCCCGGGCGGGTTGCTGCCCGGACTGGTGGTGGGGGACACGAGCCGGCTGCTGCCCGAGGTGGAGGAGGACTTCCGGGCCACCGGGATGACGCACCTCAACGCGGTGTCCGGGTCCAACGTGGCGATCATCGTGGGCGCGGTGCTGCTGCTGGCCCGCTGGGCGCGTGCCGGTCCGCGTACCGCGGTTGCGCTCTGCGGCCTCGCCCTGGTCGGCTTCGTCATCCTGGTGCGGCCCTCGCCGAGTGTGGTGCGGGCCGCGGCGATGGGCGCGATCGGGCTCGCCGCGCTGGCCGCCGGGCGGTCCCGGGCCGCGCTGCCCGCGCTGGCCGCCGCGGTCGCCGGGCTGGTGCTGCTGGACCCGGACCTGGCCGGGGACCCGGGCTTCGCGCTGTCGGTCTGCGCCACCGGCGGTCTGCTGCTGCTCGCGCCCGGGTGGCGGGACGCGTTGCGTCGTCGGGGCGTACCGCCGGGGTTGGCGGAGGCGCTGGCGGTGCCGGCCGCCGCGCAGCTCGCGTGCGGCCCGGTGATCGCCGGGCTGTCCGCGACGGTCAGCCTGGTGGCGGTGCCGGCGAACCTGTTGGTCGTGCCCGCCGTCGCGCCGGCCACGGTGCTGGGCGTGCTCGCCGCGGTGCTGTCTCCGGTGTGGCCGGCCGGCGCCGAGTTCCTCGCCTGGTTGGCGAGCTGGCCGGCGCGTTGGCTGGTGGCGGTGGCGTCGCACGGGGCGGGGCTGCCGGCCGGGAACGTGCCGTGGGTGGGTGGGGTGGCCGGCGCCCTGCTGCTGGCCGCCGTGAGCGTGGCGCTGCTGCTCGCCGCCCGGCGGCGTCGGGCCCGGCGGCTGGTCGCGGTCGTCGTGGTGGCCGTGATGCTGGGTGCGGTGCCGATCCGGTTGCTGGCCTCTGGTTGGCCGCCGCGCGGTTGGGTGGTGGTGGCGTGCGCGGTGGGGCAGGGCGACGCGGTGGTGCTGCCGGTCGCCGCCGGGCGGGCCGTGGTGGTCGACGCCGGTCCGGAGCCGTCCGGGGTGGACGGCTGCCTGCGGCGGCTCCGCGTACGCGAGGTGCCGTTGCTGGTGGTCAGCCACTTCCACGCCGACCACGTGGGCGGGGTCGCCGGGGTGTTCCGGGGGCGGCGGGTCGGTGCGGTGGTCGCTCCGCCCTGGTCCGAGCCGCCCTACGGGGTCGCCCAGGTGCGTGCGGCGGCCGGCCGCGGTGGCGCCCGTCTCGGCGCGGCGCAGGCGGGCTGGCGCTGGCGGGCCGGTGCGGTGGAGCTGGCCGCGGTCGGGCCGCCGTACCCGCTGCGCGGGAGCCGCTCCGACCCGAACAACAACTCGCTGGTGCTGACCGCCACCGTGGCCGGGGTGCGGATCCTGCTGGCCGGGGACGCCGAGACCGAGGAGCAGCGGGCGCTGGTGGAGACGGTGCCGACCGCCGCGATCCGGGCGGACGTGCTGAAGGTGGCGCACCACGGGTCGGCGTACCAGGCCCCGGAGTTCCTCGCCGCGGTCCGGCCGGCGGTCGCATTGGTCTGCGTCGGCGTCGACAACGACTACGGGCATCCCAACGCCGGCCTGCTGGGCCGGTTGAGCCGGGGCGGCGCGCGGGTGATGCGGACCGACACCGACGGGGACGTGGCCGCCGTCCGGGCCGGTGCCGGCCTGGCGGTGGTGGCGCGCGGCACCGAGCCGGGGCGGTCGCGCTGAAGCTCTGCCCGCCACACTGCCACTGTCGCTGGCAGACCCGGCCGGTAGACGTTCGACGCGATCCCCGCAACCTTGCTGACGACCAGGCGGCCAACGGCGACCAGGCGGGGCAAACGCCCTGGTCAGAGGATATCGCCGTGAGCAAAACCTGATGAATACCGATAGATTTGTCTTATCTGGAATTTAGCTGGTCATCTATGGATTCCATCCCGCGAGGTGGGCCAACCTGGGGCCACCGTACGGGTGACCATGTCTCGACAAGCGATGGGAATTCCAGCCATGAAGAACAAGAAGCTGATCCTCGCCGGCGCGGGGGCGGCACTGGCCGGCGGCCTCCTGCTGGCCGTACCCCTGACGGCCGCCGCCGACCCCGGCTCGACCACGGCCACCAAGTCGGGGGTGGCGATGGCTCCGCTGTCGCAGCGGACCGGCACCGCGGTGTCGGTGGCGCCGGGGGCCAACGGGGTCGCCACCGTCACCTGCCCGTCCGGCACGATCGTGACCGGTGGTGGCGGCCAGACATCCGCCTTCGACATCTTCATCACCGACTCCTTCGCCTCCGGCAACGGCTGGGTGGTGCGCGGCAGCAACCGGGGCACGACGGTCCAGACCATCAGGGCCGTCGCCATCTGCATCGGCTAGTCGTGGCGACCATCGGCCTCGTCGATGGCGTGACGGCCTGAGACCAGGCGGAACCTCCGGCGAGGCGTGCGGTGTCGACGCCCCACGACCGGACCGGAGGTCTCCTGGTCGCAGAGGGTCACGCGTGGCCGTCGGTCGCCACGATCGCCACGTACAGCGGCGTTTCCCCCGCACCGTCGCCCGCGTGATCCAGTCGTCGGTCATGGCCGGCTACCTCCGGTCCAAGCCCCGGTGTCAGCGTTGGCGCGCCGCCTGGGGCTGTTTTGTCGGTACCCGCCGCGCTCATGCGTCGGCGTACCAGGATCCGGAGTTCCTCGCCGCGGTCCGCCCGGCGGTCGCGCTGGTCTGCGTCGGCGTCGACAACGACTACGGGCATCCCAACCCGGGCCTGCTGGGCCGGTTGACCAGGGAAGGGGCGCGGGTGACGCGGACCGACACCGGCGGCGACGTGGCCACGGTCCGGGCCGGTGCCGGGCCGGCGGTGGTCGCGCGGGGCGTCGAACCGGGACGGTCGCGGTGACCGTGCCGAACCGAACCGGGGATCTTGTCGGCATAGCTGGTGAATCAAGGCAAATGTCTGGATTTGCGTTGAGTGCGGGCTGCGCCGTCACAGTCCCCGATGAGCAGGCACGAAGCGATCGGAGTGCGTGCGAGTATGGGCGACGTGACCCCCGCCAGCCTGCCTCCCATTCTGCTCGTCCTTGGCGACGAGGAGCTGCTCGCCACGCGCGCGGTCGCCGAAGCCGTTGCCCGGGCCCGCGCGGTGGACCCCGAGGTGGACGTGCGGGAATACCAGGCCGGCTCGGTGGCGGTCGGCGAGATCGACGAGATGCTGAGCCCGTCGCTGTTCGGCGGTCGCCGGGTGCTGGTGCTCCGCTCCGGGCAGGACACCCGCAAGGACCTGTCCGCCGCGCTGCTGGCGTACGCGAAGAATCCCGACCCGGACGTGCAGCTCGTGGTGCTGCACCTGGGTGGTGGGAAGGGCAAGGCGTTCGCCGACGGGCTGCGGTCGGCGGGCGCGACCGTGGTGCCGGCGGCGAAGCTGAAGGGGCATCGCGAGCGGGTCGCCTTCGTCCGGGACGAGATCCGCCGCAACGGCGGAAAGTGCACCGACGACGCGGCCGAGGCCCTGATCGCGGCGGTCGGCAACGACCTGCGCGAGCTGGCCGCCGCCTGCTCCCAGCTCGTCGCCGACACCGACGGGCGGATCGCCGCCGAGACGGTCTCCCGCTACTACCGGGGCCGGGTGGAGGTCACCGGCTTCACGGTGGCCGACGCGACGATGGTCGGCGACGTGCCCGGCGCCCTGGAGGCGTTGCGCTGGGCGCTGCACGTCGGGGTGGACCCGGTGCCCATCGCCGACGCGCTCGCCGACGGCGTGCGGACCGTGGCCCGCGTCGCCTCGGCCGGGCGGGGCAACGCCTACCAGCTCGCCAGCAGCCTGGGCATGCCCGCGTGGAAGATCGAGCGGGCCCAGCGTCAGGGCCGCGGCTGGACGCCGGAGGGCCTGGTCGAGGCGATGCGGGCGGCAGCCGAGTGCAACGCGGCGGTCAAGGGCGGCGCCGACGACCGGGCCTACGCCCTGGAGCGGGCCGTCTTCTCGGTGGCGGCGGCCCGGCAGGGCGGCGCCCGGTGACCCGAGCGTGGTCGACCGTGCCGACGGACGAGGAGCGGTACCGCCCCCTCTACGCCCGGGTGCTCGGACTGCGCTTCGTCAACCCGGGCGGAGTGCTCTGCTTCCTCTTCTTCGAGGGCGCCGCGGCGCTGGCCGTGCTGCTCGCGCTCGCCGAGCTGGTCAACTGGTGGGCGGTGCTGGTGTTGCCGACCGCCGTGGCCGCGATGGTCAAGCTGAACGACGTGGTGGCCGAGATGGTGATCCGCACCGCGGCGCAGGTGCCCGAGCAGGAGCGGGACCGCTTCCGCCGGCAGGTGGAGCCGGTCGTCGGGCGGGCGCGGGTGCCGACCGGGGCCCGGGCGCTGCCCGGTGGCCTGAGCCTGGCCGCCGACCCGAGGGCGACCGGCCCGGCCGTTCCCTACCACCAGCCGGGCCGCTCCGTGCTGCCGTTCGACCGGGCCGGCGAGGGCGAGCGCCGGACCGGGTCCGGGGTCGCCTGGCCCGATTCCCTCCGCTGACCGGAAGCTTGATTGGATAGGAATCTGTCAATAGATTGAGGGTGGGCACCGCCGAGGTCCGGACGACCGGGCCGCCGGCGGCGTACAGGTCCACCCCGAGCCGGGCATTTCGGTCGTACGCGCCGACCAGTCGCTGTGGCGCATCGTCGCGCCGTACCCAGGGCACGTTGTCGCGCCGCGTCCGTCCAGGACACGCGTCGCCGCGTCGCCTCCGCCCAGCTCGATGCCGAAGGACCCTTCATGACGATTCTCCGCGCCCGCACCGCCCCCACCCTGGCGGTCGTCGCCGCGCTGGCCGCCACCGTGGCCGCGACCGGAACGGCCCTGCTCGCCGGCCCGGCCGCAGCCGCCCAGGGCTGCCGGGTCGACTACACGCCCAACCAGTGGCCCGGCGGGTTCACCGCCGCCGTCAAGGTCTCACCCGGTGACACCGCCGTCTCCAGTTGGACCGTCACCTGGACGTACGCCGGCGACCAGCGCGTCACGAACGGCTGGAACGCCACGGTCAGCCAGTCCGGAACGACGGTGACCGCCCGCAACGTGTCGTACAACGGCAGCATTCCGGCCGGCGGCGCCACCGAGTTCGGCGTGCAGGGCACGTTCGCCACCGGCGGCGGCGCGCCCACCGGGTTCACCCTGAACGGGGTGCCGTGCAACGGCGCCGGGCCGACCCCGACCGGCGGGCCCACCACGATGAACCCGACCACCGCGCCGCCGACCACGGCCCCGCCCACCAGCGCCCCGCCCACCACGCTCCCGCCGACCACGGCCCCGCCGACCAGTCCGCCGCCGACCACCAACCCGCCGGCCGGGTGTGCCGGGGCCGTGCTCTGCGACGGCTTCGAGAACCAGACCGGCTCGACGCCGTCCGGCGACTGGACCGTGGTGAATCCGGACTGTGCGGGCGCCGGCACGGCCATCATCGACACGGCCACCACCCACAGCGGTAGCCGGGCGGTCCGGATCAACGGCGCGGCCGGATACTGTAACCACGTCTTCATCAGGTCGACGAAGAACCTCGGCAGCGTGGGCAGTGTCCGGTACGGCCGGATCTGGGTGCGGCACACCACCGCCCAGCCCACCGACCACACCACGATGATCGCGATGGCCGACGCCGCCGACGGCAACAAGGACCTGCGGATGGGCGGTCAGAACGGCGCCATGCAGTGGAACCGTGCCTCCGACGACGCGACGCTGCCCGAGCAGAGCCCGGCCGGGGTGGCGCAGAGCGTGCCGCTGCCCACCAACCGGTGGGCCTGCCTGGAGTTCATGGTCGACGGCTCGGCCGGGCAGCTCCGCACCTGGCTGGACGGGGCCGCCGTCGCCGGACTCACCGCCGACGGCGTGCCGACGCACGACATCGACGGCCAGTGGTACAACCGCACCTGGCGTCCGCAGCTCACCGACCTGAAGCTGGGCTGGGAGAGCTACGGCGGCGGCGCCGACACCCTCTGGTACGACGACATCGCGGTGGGGTCCAGCCGGATCGGCTGCTGACCCGCACGGTCCCGCCACGGCGGGCCCGGGTCCGGAAAGCGGACAGCCGGAAGCCCCGGGACGGTGTCCCGGGGCTTCCGGTCGGGTCTACGGTCTTGTCAGGCCGAGAACGAGGCGACGCGCTTGGCGATCGCCGACTTCCGGTTGGCCGCCTGGTTGGCGTGGATGACACCCTTGCTGGCGGCCTTGTCCAGCTTGCGGGTGGCCTCCTGCATGAGGACGGTCGCCTTCTCGGCGTCGCCGGCCTCAGCAGCCTCGTGGAACTTGCGGATGGCGGTCTTCAGCGACGACTTGACCGACTTGTTCCGCAGCCGGCGCTTCTCGTTCTGCCGGTTGCGCTTGATCTGGGACTTGATGTTCGCCACGCGACAGCCTCGTCTTGATAGCTCGGGTTGGTCAGCTTCCGCGCACGACGAGCAGCCGTCATCGCCGCGCGAGTAGCCAGGCTACCAGTCCCTCCCCGGCGAGCCAAAACCAGGGTAAGGAGGGGCCCCTCTTTAACACCTCTGGTCAAGAGGGCCCCTCCTCTACCGGAAGCGTTGAGAGGGGGCCCCTCCTTGCTGGGAGGTAGGCGGCGGGTCAGGTCCAGCCCTGGCGGGTGGCCAGCCAGGCGAGCGCCTGCTCCCCGCTCCACCGCTGGTGGGACCGCAGGTGCGGGGAGGCGGTCGACGGCCCGGCGGCGGCGCCGGTGAGGAAGTAGCCGGCCAGTGCGGCGAGGCTCACGTCCAGCGAGTCGGCGGGTGCCCCGGCGGTCGCCGGGTGGGCGGCGAAGGCGGCGTCCGCGTCGAGGCCGGTGGCGTACCCGGTGATCAGCAGGCCGGCCAGGTCGAACCAGGCCGGCCCGTGGCAGAGCCAGGTCCAGTCGCAGAGCCAGGCGCGGCCTCCGGCGTCCAGCAGGACGTTGTCCACCCGCAGGTCGCCGTGGGCCAGCCCGGGGGCGGCGTCGGCGTACCGGGGGAGGCGGGACTCCAGCGCCACCAGCTCCGCCAGCGGCGCCCGGGTCGCCGGCTCGGGCAGCGGCTCGCGGCCGGCGGCCACCTCGCCCCACCACAGGATGTCGTCCCGGGCCAGGTCGGCGAGGCGGGGCAGGCCGAGCGCGGCGAGCTGCGCGGGCGGGTCGGCGAGCGCGGCGGCCACCTCGGCGTACGTGGTGAGGGTCGCCGCCAGCTCGGCCGGGTCCCAGGGCAGCCGGGGGGTGTGCCCGTCGATGGCGTCCAGCGCGAGGGCGTACCAGCCGGAGTGGGTCAGCGCCCAGCGTGGCCGGGGCACCGGCAGGCCGGCGGGGAGCCGGGCCAGGATCGTGGCCTCGTGGGCGTACCAGTCGACCAGGTGCCGCTGTCCGTCAAGCGCGGCCGCCTTGACGAACACCCGCCCGCCGCTCGGGCCGGTCAGCACGGCGGCGAAGCCGCGGGTGAAGCCGCCGCCGGCCACCTCGACCGCCGCCGGCGGGCCGCCGAGCCGGGCCGCCAGCGCGTCGCGCAGCCCGGCCGGCAAGTCGGTCCAGCCGGGCCGGACGGCCGTCGCCCCGTACGGAACGGGCGGTAGCGAGATCGCGCGCACCGCACCATGCTGCCGCACCGGCGCCTGGTCGGGTGCGGGCGGCGCGTCGGTGGGCTCTGCCAGACTGCCGACCATGAGGACCGAGGAGTTCTGGCAGTTGATCGACCAGGCCCGGGCCGGTGCCGGGGGAGAGGCCGACGCGGTCGCCGCCCGGGCGGTCGCGCTGCTGGCCGAGCGCGACCCCGAGGAGATCGTCGGATACGCACACCACCAGCGGCGGGTGGTGGCCGCCTCCTACCGGGTCGACCTGTGGGGCGCGGCCTACCTGATCAACGGCGGCGCCTCGGACGACGGCTTCGAATACTTCCGGGGCTGGCTCATGACGCAGGGCCGGGCCGTCTTCGCGCGGGCGGTCGGCGAGCCGGACTCGCTGGCCGAGCTGCCCCGGGTGCGGGCCGCCGCGCTCAGCGGCGAGGAGTTCGAGTGCGAGCGGATGCTGTCGGTGCCCTGGGAGGCGTACCGGAAGGCCACGGCGGCCGAGCTGCCCGCCGAGCGTGATCCGGTGCCGGTGCCCGACCTGAACGACTTCTGGGACTTCGACGACGAGGAGGAGGCCCGCCGCCGACTGCCGAGGCTCGCCGCGCTCTTCGTCGAGCCGCCGGCGGAGTGACGGGGGAGCCCGGGCGCGCCTCGGACGACGTGGGAGCATAGAGGCAGCCGGCGCCACGCCGGCCCGCTCCCGTCAGCCGATCAGAACGGACCGCTGTGCCACCGACGCTCGATCCCGGCGTGAACGCTCCCGGTGCCACCGACCCGGCGCGCATCCGGAACTTCTGCATCATCGCCCACATCGACCACGGGAAGTCGACCCTGGCCGACCGGATGCTGCAGCTCACCGGCGTGGTCGACCCCCGGCAGATGCGCGCGCAATACCTGGACCGGATGGACATCGAGCGCGAGCGCGGCATCACCATCAAGAGCCAGGCCGTCCGGATGCCGTGGACCATCCGGGAGGGTGACCGGACCGGCGAGACCGCCGTGCTCAACATGATCGACACCCCGGGCCACGTCGACTTCACCTACGAGGTGTCCCGCTCGCTGGCCGCCTGTGAGGGCGCGATCCTGCTGGTTGACGCCGCGCAGGGCATCGAGGCGCAGACGCTTGCCAACCTCTACCTGGCGCTCGAGAACGACCTGCACATCATCCCGGTGCTCAACAAGATCGACCTGCCGGCGGCCCAGCCGGAGAAGTACGCCGAGGAGCTGGCCCACCTGATCGGTGGCGACCCGGCGGACTGCATCCGGGTCTCCGGCAAGACCGGTGCGGGTGTGCCGTACCTGCTCGACGAGATCGTCCGGCAGTTCGTGCCGCCGGTCGGCGCGGCCGACGACCCGGCCCGCGCGATGATCTTCGACTCGGTGTACGACGTCTACCGCGGCGTGGTGACCTACGTCCGGGTGATCGACGGCCGGATCTCGGCCCGGGACCGGATCAAGATGATGTCCACCGGCGCGGTCCACGAGCTGCTGGAGATCGGTGTCATCTCGCCGGAGATGGTGAAGGCCGACGCGCTCGGCGTCGGCGAGGTGGGCTACCTGATCACCGGCGTGAAGGACGTGCGCCAGTCCCGGGTCGGCGACACGGTCACCATCAACGGCAACCAGGCCAAGGAGGCGCTCGGGGGCTACAAGGACCCGAAGCCGATGGTCTACTCGGGCCTCTATCCGATCGACGGCTCGGACTACCCCAACCTGCGTGAGGCGCTCGACAAGCTCAAACTCAACGACGCCGCGTTGGTCTACGAGCCGGAGACCTCCGGCGCGCTGGGCTTCGGTTTCCGCTGCGGCTTCCTCGGCCTGCTGCACCTGGAGATCATCCGGGAGCGGCTGGAGCGGGAGTTCAACCTCGATCTCATCTCCACCGCGCCCAACGTGGTCTACCGCGCCATCACGGAGGACGGCGAGGAGATCGTGGTCACCAACCCGAGCGAGTACCCGACCGGCAAGATCGCCGAGGTGTACGAGCCGACGGTGCGGGCCACCGTGCTCACCCCGAACGACTACGTGGGCGCCGTGATGGAGCTGTGCCAGGGTCGCCGGGGCACCCTGCTCGGCATGGACTACCTCTCCGCCGACCGGGTGGAGCTGCGCTACACGCTGCCGCTGGCCGAGATCATCTTCGACTTCTTCGACCAGCTCAAGAGCCGTACCAAGGGTTACGCCTCGCTGGACTACGAGACCTCCGGCGAACAGGCGTCCGACCTGGTGAAGGTCGACATCCTGCTGCACGGCGAGCCGGTGGACGCGTTCAGCGCCATCGTGCACAAGGACAAGGCCTACAACTACGGCACGACGATCGCGGCGAAGCTGCGCTCGCTGATCCCGCGCCAGCAGTTCGAGGTGCCGATCCAGGCGGCCATCGGCAACCGGGTGATCGCCCGCGAGACGATCCGCGCGATCCGCAAGGACGTGCTCGCCAAGTGCTACGGCGGTGACATCAGCCGTAAGCGCAAGCTGCTGGAGAAGCAGAAGGAGGGCAAGAAGCGGATGAAGATGGTGGGCCGGGTGGAGGTCCCGCAGGAGGCCTTCATCGCCGCGCTCTCCTCCGACTCCGGCGACGGCAAGACCGCCGGCAAGAAGTAGCCCACCAGGCCTCAGGAACCGGCCGGCGCCCCCTCCCGGGGTGCCGGCCGGTTCGCGTACTCAGGAAATTTTCAGCTAACGGCAGCGCTCCCACCTGCGGATTCGCGCCGTCAGGCCGGTTGGGGGCGACTCACCGAGGTCCCGGCCGGTTTGGATTTTTTGCCGGTCGGGCACTTAGCGGTCACGACAGCAACCGCACAGAACGTGCGAAACCGCTTATTTGGAGGACCGATCGTGGAGTTCACCGTCTGGGGCATCATCACCGCGCTGATCGTCGGCCTGATCGTCGGCGCGCTGGCCCGGCTGGTCGTGCCGGGCCGTCAGAACATGCCGATCTGGCTGCACATGCTGATCGGCGTCGGCGCCGCGCTGCTGGGCACGATCGTCGCCCGGGCCTCCGGCTTCGCCGACACCGCCGGGATCGACTGGCGTGAGCTGCTGCTGCAGGTCCTCTTCGCCGCCATCGCCGTGGCCCTGGTGGCCGGCGTCGGCCGTCGGCGCGGCGTCACCCACCACTGATCGCGCATCACGCGCCTCGACGGGCGCCCGGCCGACCGGCCGGGCGCCCGTCGGCGTTTTCCGCATTGACCCCCGTCGGTCCGACTTGCGCAGGCGGGCCACGGTGGCCGAGCGTGGGACTTGAGCAAGAAATCCCAGCTCAGGGCCGGTTTGAACAATTCGTGATCGGAGCCGGTTTGGGATTTCGACCGGTCGGGAACTTAACGGTCACGACAGAAACCACACGGAATCGTGTGAACGGATCTGAAGGAGGAGGGCGACCATGGAGCTCACCGTCTGGGGAATCATCACGGCGCTGGTCGTTGGTCTGATCGTCGGCGCGCTGGGCCGGCTGGTCGTGCCGGGCCGGCAGAACATGCCGATGTGGCTGCACATGCTGATCGGCGTCGGCGCCGCGCTGCTGGGTACGATCGTCGCCCGGGCCTCCGGCTTCGCCGAGACCGCCGGGATCGACTGGCGTGAGCTGCTGCTGCAGGTGCTCTTCGCCGCCATCGCGGTGGCCCTGGTGGCCGGCGTCGGCCGTCGGCGCAGCGTCTCGCGCTACTGACCCCCGCACCTCGAGCCTCGACGGGCGCCCGGCCACCGGCCGGGCGCCCGTCCGCGTACCCCCGCTCTGACCTGCCCGGACGGCACCCCTGCCGGCCGGGCCTTCGGCTGCGATACCGTCGCCTCGGCCGCCCGCCGCGAACTCCCCCTGTTGTAAAGGAAATTTTCCTACTAAGGTGCGGCGGGGAAGGTTAGTGCCAAACGGCCCTGAGGGAGATATGGCGTGAACAGGTGGAAGCGGCTCGCTCCGGTCACCGCCATCGTGGCGTCGGCCGCGCTGGTGCTGACCGGATGCGGTGGCTCCGGCGACGACGACAAGGCCGCCGACAACAGCAAGCTGACGGTCTGGATGATGGGCGAGGGCGGCGACGCCCAGACCGCGTTCCTCGACACGGTCGAGGCGGAGTTCAAGAAGAAGCACCCCGAGACCGACGTCGTGGTGCAGTACATTCCCTGGCTCGAGGCGCCGAAGAAGTTCCAGGCCGCACTGGCCGGCGGGGAAGGCCCGGACGTCACCGAGCTGGGCAACACCGAGACCCAGGGCTGGGCGGCGCAGGAGGCCCTCGCCGACGTCACGGACAAGTTCAACGGCTGGTCCGAGGGCAAGGACATCCTGCCCGACCTGGTCAAGAACGCCCAGCTCGACGGCAAGCAGTACGGCGTGCCGTGGTACGCCGGCGTGCGCGCCGTCTACTACCGCACCGACTGGTTCGCCGAGGCCGGCGTGAAGCCGCCGACGAACTGGGACGAGATGGTCGCCGCCGCCAAGGCCGTCCAGGCCAAGAAACCCGGCACCTACGGCATCGCCCTGCCCGGCAACTCCGAGCTGCCGTTCTACTCCTTCCTCTGGGGCGCCGGCGGCGAGATCGCCACCAAGGACGGCGACAGCTGGAAGTCCGGCTACAACACGCCCGAGGCGCAGAAGGCGGTCAAGTTCTGGACCGACCTGGTGACCGTGCACAAGGTCGCCCCGCCCGCCGCGGCCGGCTGGAACGAGGTCGACGCCCGCACCCAGTTCGCCACCGGCAAGGCCGCCATGGCGTTCGCCGGCAGCTGGCAGGGCGGTGCGATGAAGAAGGACAACCCCGACATCGAGAAGGTCTGGGGCACGTTCCCGATCCCCGGTCCGGACGGCAAGCCCGCCCCGGCGTTCGCCGGTGGCTCCGACATCGCGGTCTGGAAGGACAGCGAGCGGCAGTCCCTGGCCTGGGACTACACGACCGTGCTGCTGAGCAAGCAGAAGGACCAGGAGTTCGCCTCCAGCCTCGGCTTCTTCCCGGTCTACAAGGACCTGGTCAGCAGCGGCAACTACGCCGACGACAAGGTGATGGCCGCGTTCGCCACCGCCATCCAGAACACCAAGCTGACCCCGCTCACCCCCAAGTGGGTCGAGGTCAGCCGCACCAAGACGGTGACCCAGGCGATGAACAGCTCGGTCATCAAGGGCCAGAAGACGGTCGAGAAGGCAACCGCCGACGCGGCCACCGAGATGGAAAGCATCCTCAACGCCACGTGAGCGTGCTGACGAAGAGCCCTGACGAGGCCGCCGCGCGGGAAACCCCCGCGCGGCGGCGCCGCAAGGTGGACCGCCTCCCGTACCTGCTGCTCCTGCCCTGCCTGGCGATAATCGCCGTGCTGCTGCTCTGGCCGCTCGGCCAGGTCGTGATGATGTCCTTCTACAAGCTGGACAGCGTCCGGCAGCTGCGCGGGGACCGCGAGTGGCCGTGGGTTGGCCTGGCCAACTACGCGCAGATCCTCGGCGACCCGTTCTTCCGTACGGTGCTGCGCAACACCGTGCTGTTCGCGGTCGCCAACGTGGCGCTCACCATGGTGCTCGGCACGCTTGTCGGTCTGCTGCTCAACCGGCTCGGCAAGAAGATGGCCACGTTCGTGGCGAGCTGCGTGATGCTGGCCTGGGCCACCCCGGCGCTCACCGGCACCATCGTCTGGAAGTGGATCTTCGACGATACGAGCGGCCTGGTCACCTGGCTGTTCAACAAGCTCCCCGACGGCCTCTCCACCGCCCTGTTCGGGCGTAGCGACTGGACCGGCTACGGCTGGTTCAACGACCCGCTGCTGTTCTTCGCCATCCTGACGCTTGTGGTGGTCTGGCACTCGTTCCCGTTCATCGCGGTGAGCGTGCTGGCCGGGCTCAAGAGCGTGCCGACCGAGTTGCAGGAGGCGGCCCGGGTCGACGGCGCCGGGCCGTGGCGGGTCTTCTGGTCGGTCACGTTCCCGATCCTGCGGCCGGTCTTCGGCATCCTCGTGGTGCTCTCCACGATCTGGGACTTCAAGGTCTTCACCCAGCAGTTCGTGCTGGCCGGCGGCACCCAGGACCGGTCGACGTTCATGCTGTCGATCTACTCGTACGCGGAGGCGTTCTCGCCGCCGCCCAAGTACGGCCTCGGTTCCGCGATCGCCGTCATCCTCACCGTCATCCTGCTCGTGGTGACCGCCCTGTACGTCCGCATGGTGCTCCGGCAGGAGGACGAGTCGTGAAGAAGCTCGCGCTCAACGGGGCCGGCCTGCTGGTCGCCCTCTTCGCCGCGTTCCCCGTCTACTGGATGATCGCGACGTCGCTGAAGCCCAACCGGGAGATCTTCTCCACCACGCCACGTCCGGTGCCGGCCGAGCCCACCCTGGAGCACTACCGGGAGATCCTCACCGGCAACCTGATCCCCGGCGTGACGTTCCTCGACTTCTTCCTCAACAGCGTGCTGGTCGCGGTGGCCACCGTGCTGCTGAGCGGGCTGGTCGCGCTGCTCGCCGCGACCGCGGTGGCCCGGTTCCGGTTCAAGCTGCGCACCAGCTTCCTGATCCTGCTCCTGGTGGTGCAGATGATCCCGCTGGAGGCGCTGGTCATCCCGCTGTTCCTGATGATCCAGCGGCTCGGCCTCTACAACACGCTGCCCAGCCTAATCCTCACCTACCTGGGCTTCTCGCTGCCGTTCGCGGTCTGGATGCTGCGCGGCTTCGTGGCGGCGGTGCCGAAGGAGTTGGAGGAGGCGGCCGCGATCGACGGGGCCAGCCGGGCCCAGACCTTCCGCAAGGTGCTCTTCCCGCTGGTCGCGCCCGGCCTGGTGGCCACCAGCATCTTCTCCTTCATCACCGCCTGGAACGAGCTGATCTTCGCGCTGACCTTCATCAACGACCAGCAGAAGTACACGCTGCCGGTGGCGATGACGTTCTTCTTCGGCCGGGACGACACCGCCTGGGGCTCGGTGATGGCCGCGTCCACCCTGTTCACCCTGCCGGTGATCGTGTTCTTCCTGCTGGTCCAGCGCCGGATGGTCTCCGGGCTGGTCGCGGGCGCGGTGAAGGGCTGAGAGCCACCTGGGCGGACGCTACTGCCGACGATCAGGTGTCGGCGAAGACCTCGGCCAGCACCTGCGTCGCCGGGTCGCCCTTCACCCGGGCCCAGGTGCCCTGCTCGGCCGTCCACTCCAGGCTGCCGAAGCGGACCCGCTTCACGCCGTGGTCGTCGGCGTGCGAGACCAGCCAGTGCGCGTACCGCCAGCCGTTGCGGTCGTCGCTGGCCGGCACCGTCAGCCCGGTCAGGTTCGACGCCGCGGTCAACCGGGGCAGCCCCCAGTCCAACGTCAGGCCCTCCAGCACCGCGCTGGCCGCGGCCGGCCCGCGCATGGTCGGCGTCGAACCGACCGTGCAGGCCACCGCGCCGGTCGCCTGGCCGAGCAGCGCGCGGCTGAGGACCTCCGACTCGTCCGCCCACTTCTCGTAGGCCTCGGGGTAGGCCGACCGCTGCACCCGCTGGGCGGCCTCGGTCACCCGCATCTCTTCCCAGCCCCGGACCTTCTTCAGCGCGGCGTAGAACTTCCTCGCCGCGTAGCGCGGGTCGCGGATCTCCTCCGGTGTGCCCCAGCCCTGGCTCGGGCGCTGCTGGAACAGGCCGAGCGAGTCCCGGTCGCCGTGGGCGATGTTGCGCAGGTGCGACTCCTGGTAGGCGGTGGCCAGCGCCACCACCACGGCCCGTTCGGGCATCCGGCGCTGCATGCCGATGGCCGCGATGGTGGCCGCGTTGGCCATCTGGTCGGCGCCGAGCACCACCTCGCCGTCGGCCTGCACGGTGCAGGTCCGGCTGGCCAGCGGCAGCCGCAGGTGGTGACCGAACTGCTTGGTCACGAACCAGACCGCGAGCAGAGCCAGTACGCACACCACCACACCAGATGCCACGATCGCCGCTCGCGTCCGCACCAGCACCCCCAGTCCCGACAGTCCGACCAGCGTACGTCGCCGGCGCCGCTTCCCGACTCGGCCGACCGGCCTGCTCGCCGCCGCGTCACCGCCCCGTGACGGGTCGCTGTCAAGAGGGGGCCCCGCCTGTGCCGGATGCGTTGACAGAGAGCCCCTCCTTCTATTCTCCGGCGGGCACCCAGGCGGCCGGGCGCTTCTCGCGGAACGCGAGCACCCCCTCCCGTCCCTCGTCGGAGAGGAAGTACCCGGTGGAGAGCGCCGCCAACTCGGCGATCTCCGCCCGCAGGTCGGCCGCGGACGGTCGCCGCAGCAGCTCCTTCGCCCCGGCCAGCGCCGTTGGCGCGCCCTTCACCAGCGAGGCGCAGTAGCGCCGCACGGCGGCGTCCAGCCCGTCCGCCGGCACCGCGGCGGTGACCAGGCCGATCTCGGCGGCCCGCCGCCCGTCGAACGTGTCGCCGGTCAGGTAGAGCTCGGCGGCGGCCCGAGGGCTCAGCCGGGGCAGCACGGTCGCCGAGATGACCGCCGGGATCACGCCGATCCGCACCTCGGTGAACGCGAACGTGGCCTCCTCGGCGCAGACCGCCAGGTCGGCGGCGGCGATCAGGCCCAGCCCGCCGGCCCGGGCCGGCCCGGCCACCTTCGCCAGCACCGGCTTCGGGCACTCCCGCACGGCGACCAGCACGTCGCCGAGCATCCCGGCCGGCACGGAACCGCTGGCGTACGCGGCGGCGGTCTCCTTCAGGTCGGCGCCGGAGCAGAACACCGGGCCGGTGTGGTCCAGCACGATCGCCCGGACCGTGTCGTCGGCGACCGCCGCGGCCAGCCCGACCAGCAGCTGGGTCATCAGCGGGGTGGAGAGCGCGTTGCGGTTGTGCGGGCTGTCCAGGGTGAGGGTGGTCACCCCACGGGCCGTGGCGACCCGCACGAGAGCGTCCGGAGAGGTCATGCCGGGCACACTAGTGGCCATGCCCGGCGTCCTTCCAGAAGGCGAACCCGTCCCGCGCGACGGGTCGCTGCCCGCTGCCGCCCGCCGCGCCGTCGGCGCCCGCGGCTTCGGGGTGTACGTGCACGTCCCGTTCTGCGCCAGCCGGTGCGGTTACTGCGACTTCAACACGTACACCGCCGCCGAGCTGGGCGGCGGGGCGAGCCGGGAGACGTACGCCGACAGCGTGCTGGCCGAGCTGGCGCTCGCCGCCCGGGTGCTGGGGGAGTCCCCACCGCCACGGGTGGACACCGTCTTCGTCGGCGGCGGGACCCCCACCCTGCTGCCCGCCGACGACCTGGCCCGGATCCTCGACGGCATCGACCGCACCTGGGGGCTGGCCGCCGACGCCGAGGTGACCACCGAGGCCAACCCCGAGACGGTCAGCCCGGAGTCGCTCAAGACCCTGCGGGCCGCCGGCTACACCCGGATCTCGCTGGGCATGCAGTCCGCGGCGCCCGGGGTGCTGGCGATCCTCGACCGGCAGCACAGCGCCGGCCGGGCCACCGCCGCCGCCCTGGAGGCCCGGGACGCCGGGTTCGACCACGTGAACCTGGACCTGATCTACGGCACCCCCGGGGAGACCGCCGGCGACTTCGCCGCCTCGCTGGCCCAGGTGGTCGAGGCGGGGGTGGACCACGTCAGCGCGTACGCCCTGATCGTGGAGGACGGCACCCGGCTGGCCGCGCGGATGCGCCGGGGCGAGCTGCCGTACCCCTCCGACGACGTGGCGGCGGACCGCTACCTGGCCGCGGAGGCGGCGCTGCACGCGGCCGGTTTCTCCTGGTACGAGGTGTCCAACTGGGCCCGCTCCGAGGCGGCGGCGTGCCGGCACAACCTGCTCTACTGGACCGGCGCCGACTGGTGGGGCCTGGGCCCGGGGGCGCACAGCCACGTCGGCGGGGTGCGCTGGTGGAACGTGAAGCACCCGGCGGCGTACGCGGAGCGGCTGGCCGCCGGCGCGTCGCCCGCGCTGGCCCGGGAGCGGCTCACCGGCGACGAGCAGCACATGGAGGACGTGATGCTGCGGCTGCGGCTCGCCTCCGGGCTGCCGCTCGACGTGCTGGACGAGACCGGCCGGGCCGGCGCCGAACGGGCCCGCGCGGGCGGGCTGCTCGACGCCGGGGCGTACGCCGAGGGTCGGGCCGTGCTCACGTTGCGCGGCCGGCTGCTGGCCGACGCGGTCGTGCGCGACCTGCTGCCCTGACCGGGTCCGGTCGGCCGAATGCCTCGGCCGACCGACCGGGTCACTTGGTGAAGCTGTAGCTCATCGGGTAGCGGTAGAGCACGCCGTCGTTGGCCTTGACCCCACCGATGATCCCGAAGATCAGCGGCACGAGCCAGACGAGCATCGGGACGAAGAACAGGACTCCGCAGGTGACGAAGGTGAGCACCCAGCTCAGCACACCGGCGACGGCCCAGGTGATCTGGAAGTTCAGCGCCGCCACGGCGTGGGCGCGGACGGTGGGCGACTGCTGCCCCCGGGTCATCAGCGCGATGAGCGGGGCGACCCAGCCGAGGAGGCCACCGCCGATGATCACGCCGGCGGCGCCGCCGAAGTGCGCGACCAGGGCCCAGGTCTTGTCGTCGTTGTTGGCGTAGGCGGCCGGGCCGTACGCGCCACCGGCGGGGTAGCCGGCACCGTAGCCCGGCACGCCGCCACCCGGCGGGGGATAGCCACCCGGCGGAGGGTAGCCACCCGGCGGGGGATAGCCACCCGGCGGAGGCTGGCCGCCCGGGGGCGGATAGCCACCGGGCGGGGGATAGCCGCCTCCGCCCGGCGCCCCGGACAGTGGTGCGGTGGGCGGTTCGTCGGTGGGCGACGAGCCGTAGGGGGCCGACGGTGGGGTCGGGTCGGGCTGGGGGTTGGGGTCCCCCGCTCCGGGCGGGCGAGGAGGTTCAGTCATGCACGTCACGGTAGGTCCCGGGGGCAAGCGACACCAGGGCTGTTCGGCCCCGGCACGGCGGACCGTCGCGTCGGGGCGGACCGGGGCCCGCCACTGATCATCGCGTCGGTGGGCGTGCCGACGTAGACTGGCACTCGCTACAGTCGAGTGCCAGCCGCCCGGCGGATGCCGCGCGTCGCCCGGCCGAGGTGCGTCAGGAGGTGGGGGAGATGGGTCTCGACGACCGCAAGCTCGCCGTGCTGCGCGCCATCGTCGAGGACTACGTCGCCACGCAGGAGCCGGTGGGCAGCAAGGCCCTGGTCGAACGGCACCAGCTCGGCGTCTCGCCGGCGACCGTGCGCAACGACATGGCGGTGCTGGAGGAGGAGGGCTACATCCGGCAGCCGCACACCAGCGCCGGCCGGGTGCCCACCGACCGCGGCTACCGCCTCTTCGTCGACCGGCTCTCCCGGGTCAAGCCGCTCAGCCCGGCCGAGCGCCGGGCGATCGAGCGTTTCCTGGTCGGCGCGGTCGACCTCGACGACGTGGTGCACCGCACGGTCCGGCTGCTGGCCCAGCTCACCCGGCAGGTCGCGGTGGTGCAATATCCCAGCCTGGCCCGGTCCAAGGTGCGCCACCTGGAGCTGGTGCCGATCTCCACCACCCGGCTGATGGTGGTCATGATCGCCGACACCGGGCGGGTCGAGCAGCGGCTGGTCGAGCTGCCCGCCCCGGTCCCCGCCGAGGACGTGACCGACCTGCGCCGGCTGGTCAACGAGAAGCTCGTCGGCAGCCAGCTCGTCGAGACGCCGCCGTTGGTGCAGGCGCTGGTCGAGGAGTCCGCGCCGCACCTGCGCCCGGCCATGACCACGCTCTCCACGGTGCTGCTGGAGACGCTCGTCGAACGACACGAGGAGCGGATCGCGCTGGCCGGCACGGCCAACCTCACCCGGGGCGGCCTGCTCGACTTCCAGGGCTCGCTGCGACCCATCCTCGAGGCGCTCGAGGAGGAGGTCGTGCTGCTCAAACTGATCGGCGAGACGGAACCGAGCAACACCACCCGGGTCCTCATCGGCGACGAGAACGAGATCGACAACCTGCGGGCCGCCTCGGTGGTCAGCACCGGCTACGGCCCGGGCGCCACCATCGTCGGTGGGCTCGGCGTGCTCGGGCCGACCCGGATGGACTACCCCGGCAATATCGCCATGGTGAGGGCCGTGGCACGCTACGTGGGCGAGCTGCTGGCCCAGAACTGACCAGTCAGGGCCGACGGCCGGCTGCGGCCGACGACCGGCGAGACGCGAGACGAACATGAGGACACCGAACCCAGTGGCCAGGGACTACTACGGCATTCTCGGCGTGAGCCGGGACGCCTCCGACGACGACATCAAGCGTGCCTACCGCAAGCTGGCGCGGCAGTACCACCCGGACGTCAATCCGGACCCGGAGGCACAGGAGAAGTTCAAGGACATCAACGCCGCGTACGAGGTCCTCTCGGATGATCGGAAGCGGCAGATCGTCGACCTGGGTGGCGACCCGCTCGCCCCGGGCGGCGGTGGCGCGGGCCCCGGTGGCCCGGGCGGGGCCGGCCCGTTCGTCGGCTTCCAGGACATCATGGACGCGTTCTTCGGCGGCGCGGCGGGCGGCAGCCGGGGTCCCCGGCCGCGCACCCGGCCGGGCGCCGACGCGATCCTGCGGCTGGAGTTGGACCTCAACGAGACCGCGTTCGGCGTCGAGGCGCCGATCACCGTCGACACCGCGGTGCTCTGCACCACCTGCTCCGGCGCCGGCACCGCCGCCGGCACCCACCTGGCCACCTGCGAGGCGTGCGGCGGCCGTGGCGAGGTGCAGTCGGTGCAGCGGACGTTCCTCGGCCAGGTCGTCTCCGCCCGGCCGTGCACCGTCTGCCAGGGCTACGGCACCACGATCCCGCACCCCTGCCCGACCTGCGCCGGCGACGGCCGGGTGCGGACCCGCCGCTCGCTGACCGTCAAGATCCCGGCCGGCGTCGAGGACGGCATGCGGATCCGGCTGGCCCAGCAGGGCGAGGTCGGCCCGGGCGGCGGCACCGCCGGCGACCTCTACGTCGAGATCCACGAGCGGACCCACGACGTCTACTCCCGCAAGGGCGACGACCTGCACTGCCGGGTGACCGTGCCGATGACCGCCGCGGCGCTCGGCACCCGGCTGACCATCAAGACGCTCGACAGCGAGGAGACCGTCGACGTCAAGGCCGGCACCCAGCCCGGCAGCACGCTGCGGCTGCGCGCCCGCGGCGTGCCGCACCTGCGCGGCACCGGCCGGGGCGACCTCTACGTCCACCTGGACGTGCGCACCCCGACCAAGCTCGACGCCGACCAGGAGCGGATGCTGCGCGACTTCGCCAAGACCCGGGGCGAGGAGGTCGCCGAGCTGACCAAACAGGGCGGCTTCTTCTCACGGATGCGCGACGCCTTCAACGGGCACGCCTGAGGTGTCGGCCCCGCTGTTCCTGGTCGAGGCGCTGCCCACCGGTGACACGGTGACGCTGGACGGCCCGGAGGGCCACCACGCGGCCACCGTGCAGCGGCTGCGCGTCGGCCAGGAGCTGCTGCTCGCCGACGGCCGGGGCGGCACCGCCGCCGCGCAGGTCACCGCCGTCGGCCGGGGCACCCTCGAGGCGCGGATCACCGCCCGGGGGTACGCCGACGCGTGCGTCCCCCGGCTGGTCGTGGTGCAGGGGATCGCCAAGGGCGACCGGGGTGAGCTGGCCGTGCAGGCGATGACCGAGGTCGGGGTGGACGAGATCGTGCCCTGGGCGGCGTCCCGCTCGGTGACCCAGTGGCGCGGCGACCGGGGCGTACGGGCCCGGGAGAAGTGGGCGACCACCGCCCGGGAGGCCGCCAAGCAGGCCCGCCGCCCGTGGCTGCCGGTGGTGGCCGGTTCCCCGGACGAGTCCACCGCCACGGTCACCCGGCGGATCGCCGGCGCCGCCGCCGGCTTCGTGCTGCACGAGGAGGCCGACGAGCGGCTGACCACGGCCGAGCTGCCGTCGACCGGCGAGATCGTCCTGGTGGTCGGCCCCGAGGGCGGCATCGCCGACCCGGAGCTGGCCGCGTTCGTCGACGCCGGGGCCCGTGCCGTCCGCCTGGGTCCGTCCGTGCTGCGCACCTCCACCGCCGGCGTCGCCGCCCTGGCGGTCCTCGCCACCCGCCTCGCCCGTTGGTAACCCCAACCCCCTGTTTCACGGAAGGAGCGGCCATCCCGCCGGGAATGGCCACTCCTTCCGTGAATCAGCGCACGGTGGGGGTGGGGGTCAGGTGCGCAGGTAGGAGGCGCCGTTCAGGTCGACGATGGTGCCGGCGGCCCACTCGGCCTCGGGGCTGGCCAGCCAGTGCACCGCCGCCGCGATCTCCTCCGGGCGGGCCACCCGACCGAACGGCGACTGCGCCCGTACCGCCTCGCCGCGCTCGTTCTTGAGGTGCTCGTTGGTCATGTCGGTCTCGACGAAGCCCGGGGCCACGCAGGCCACCCCGATGCCGTACGGCGCCAGGGCCACCGCGAGCGACTGCGCCATCGCGTTCATCCCCGCCTTGCTGGCCCCGTACGCCGGGTTGGCCGGCTCACCCCGGAACGCGCCCCGGGAGGAGACGTTGACGATCCGTCCGCCCCGTTCCCGCATGTGCTGGGCGGCGCACCAGGACGCGTTCGCGGCGCCGACCAGATTGGTGTCGAGCACCTCCCGCCAGCGTGCCCGCCACTGCTCGTAGCTGCTCCCGAAGACCGGGTGCGGCGGATCGGCCGGCCCGAACACGCCGGCGTTGTTGACCAGCACGTCGAGCCCGCCGAGCAGCCCGGCCGCGGAGTCCACCATGACCCGGACCGCGTCCGGGTCGGCGAGGTCGGCCCGGATCACCACGTGCCCGTCGCCGGGCAGCTCGGCGCGGAGCGCCTCGGCCAGCTCAGCGGAGTCCCGGTGATGGACCGCGACCCGGTCCCCGCCGGCCGCGAACGCCCGCGCCACCGCCCGCCCGATGCCCCGCGAGGCCCCCGTCACCAGCACCGCCCGTCCCGCCATGCCGGCCATCCTGCCGTACGTTCCCTACACTGCTGCGATGGGAGTCGACTGCCTGTTCTGCCGGATCGTCGCCGGGGAGATCCCGGCCACCATCGTCCGCGAGACCGCCACCACCCTCGCCTTCCGGGACATCGACCCGAAGGCGCCCACCCACGTGCTGGTGATCCCGAAGGAGCACTACGTGGACGTGGCCACCCTGGCGCAGGGCGACCAGGCGCTCGCCGGCGAGCTGCTCAACACCGCCGCGCTGGTGGCCGAGGAGGAGGGCCTGACGGTGGACGGGTTCCGGCTCATGTTCAACACCGGCCCGTACGGCGGCCAGGAGGTCTTCCACGTGCACGCCCACCTGCTCGGCGGGGCGCCGCTGGGCCCGATGCTCTGCCGCTGACCGGTGACCACGATCTCCGACCGGCTCGACCGGATGGTGCGGCGGGCCCAGGCGAAGGGGCGGATCCCCGCCGTCTCGGCGGCCCTGCACCGGGCCGACCGGCCGCTCTGGACCAGCGCGGTCGGCGGCACCGGCAACGACACGGCGCTCGGCCCGGAGACGGTCCTCCGGATCGGCTCGGTCACCAAGACCTTCACCGCGGTGCTTGTCATGCAGTGCCGCGACGACGGCCTGCTCGACCTGGACGACTCGGTCGGGCGGCACCTCGACCTGCCCGCGCACGGCGAGCTGACCGTGCGCCGGCTGCTCTCGCACACCGCCGGCCTGCAACGCGAGCCGCACGGCGACGTGTGGGACAGCCTGCGCGCCCCGGCCGTCGACGACCTGCTGGCCGACCTGGCCCGGGCGGAGCGGGTGCTGCCCACCGGCCGCCGCTTCCACTACTCCAACCTCGGCATGGCACTCCTCGGCGAGCTGGTCGCCCGGCGGCGCGGTGGCACCTGGGCCGAGGTGCTCGCCGACCGGGTGCTCGCGCCGCTCGGGCTGACCGCCACCGCCACCGGGCCGGGGGAGCGGGCGGCCACCGGGCACCTGGTCGACGCCTACTCCGACGAGGCGCACCCGGAGCCGCCCACCGACTTCGGCGCGGTGGGGCCGGCCGCCCAGCTCTGGAGCACCGCGCCGGACATGGCCCGCTGGGCGGCCTTCCTGGCCGACCCGGCCGCGCTCGACCCGGCCGGCACGGTGCTCGCCCCGGCCACCGTCGACGAGATGCGCTGGCCGCTCACCACGACCGACGAGTCGCTCTGGGCGGCGAGCTTCGGCCTCGGGCTGATCCTGGTGCCGCAGCCGGACCGGGTGATCCACGTGGGGCACGACGGCGCGATGCCCGGCTTCCTGGCGGCCGTCTACGGCCGGCGTGGCGGGGAGGGCACGGCCGGCGCCATGGGATGCGCGGTGCTCGGCTCGTCCGGCACCGGGGTGGAGGTGTTCGACCTGGCGCACGGGCTGCTGGCCGCCGCCGCCGAGCACGACCCGGCCGAGATCGAGCCGTGGCGTCCCGGCCGGCCCGCGCCCGCGCACCTGCGCGGCATGCTGGGCCGCTGGTGGGGCGAGGGTTTCGAGTACGTCTTCGGCTGGCACGACGGGGCGCTGCGGGCCCGGGGCGCGGACGACCCGGCCGGGAAGCCGCCGGCGGTGTTCGCGCCGCTGCCGGAGCGCCCGGACGTGTTCCGCACGGTCTCCGGCCGGGAGGCGGGCGAGTTGCTCCGGCTCACCCGGGACGAGCGCGGCGTGGTGGTCCGGATGCACTGGGCGACCTACCGCTTCACCCGGCGGCAGGAGACGTTCGACGGCTACGACTTCCGGGCCGGCGGCTGACCGCCGAGCACCGGAAATGGGCACGGTGCGCGCGGTGTCGACCCGATACGATGGGAGCTACGTCCGCCGCGCCAGCAGGGCCCGGCGCCGAGATCGGAGAGCAGGTGGCGCAGGGCCCTACGGCCCGACCTATGACCGGCACCCCACCTCCCGGCCCGCCCCGGGCGCAGACCAGGATCACGGTCTCCGACCCGAAGATCATGGTGAACCTGCTCGGCGCGGGCGACGAGATCCTGCGTCTCGTCGAACGTTCGGTCACCAGCGACGTCCACGTGCGCGGCAACGAGATCACCATCACCGGTGCGCCCGCCGACAACGCGCTCGCCGAGCGTCTCTTCAGTGAGCTCCTCGAGTTGATCGAGAAAGGCGAGACCCTGACCACAGACGCCGTCCGGCGTACCGTCGGCATGCTCGAGCAGGGCAGCGCAGAGCGGCCCGCCGAGGTCCTGACGCTCAACATCCTCTCCCGGCGCGGGCGCACCATCCGTCCCAAGACGCTCGGCCAGAAGCGCTACGTCGACGCGATCGACTCGCACACCATCGTCTTCGGCATCGGCCCGGCCGGCACCGGCAAGACCTACCTGGCCATGGCGAAGGCGGTCCAGGCGCTCCAGGCCAAGCAGGTCAACCGGATCATCCTGACCCGGCCGGCGGTCGAGGCGGGCGAGCGGTTGGGCTTCCTGCCCGGCACCCTGAACGAGAAGATCGACCCCTACCTGCGTCCGCTCTACGACGCGCTGCACGACATGCTCGACCCGGAGTCCATCCCGAAGCTGATGGCCGCCGGCACCATCGAGGTCGCGCCGCTGGCATATATGCGCGGAAGGACCCTTAATGACGCTTTCATCATTCTCGACGAGGCGCAGAACACCACGCCCGAGCAGATGAAGATGTTCCTCACCCGGCTCGGCTTCAACTCGAAGATCGTGGTCACCGGCGACATCACCCAGGTGGACCTTCCCGGCGGGACGAGCAGCGGCCTGCGGGTGGTCCGGGAGATCCTGGACAGCGTCGAGGACGTGCACTTCGCCCAGCTCTCCAGCTCCGACGTGGTCCGCCACAAGCTGGTGGGCGAGATCGTCGACGCGTACGCCCGCTGGGACGCCGAGCGGGAGAACCAGCAGGCGCAGAGCGTGCACGCCGTGCCGGGGCGGACCGCCCAGGGCGGCCGCGCCGGCCGGCGCCGCTAACCCATCAGAGGAAGACAGTTGTCCATCGAGATCGCCAACGAGTCGGGTGTCGAGGTCGACACCGACGCCGTGCTCGCCGTCGCCCGGCACGCGCTCGACGAGATGGGGGTCAACCCCCTCGCCGAGCTGTCCGTGCTGCTTGTCGACATCGAATACATGTCGGAGCTGAACCACCGCTGGATGGGCGGGGAGGGCCCGACCGACGTGCTCGCCTTCCCCATGGACGAGGGCAGCGTCGACCACGGGCCGGGGGAGAGCGCCCCGGCCGGCGGCGAGCCGGCCCTGCTCGGCGACATCGTGCTCTGCCCGGAGGTGGCGGCCAAGCAGGCGACCACCGCCGGGCACTCCGCCGCCGACGAGCTGCACCTGCTCACCGTGCACGGCGTGCTGCACCTGCTCGGTTACGACCACGCCGAGCCCGAGGAGGAGCGGGAGATGTTCGGTCTCCAGGCCCGGCTGCTGGCCAGCTGGCGGTCGACCCGGTCGCGGTGATGGTTCCGCTTGCGGTAGCCGGCGCCCCGGCCGGTCTGCCCGATCTCCAGCTCCTGTTCTTCGGGGCCGGGCTGGTGGTGCTCGCCGGCCTGATCGCGATGACCGAGGCGGCGCTGGCCGCGGTCTCCCCGGCGCGTGCCGCCGAGTCGGCCCGTGACGGGGCGCGCGGCGCGCGCGCCCTCCAGGCGGTCGCCGGTGACGTGGTCCGCCACCTCAATTTGCTGCTCCTGCTCCGGCTGCTGGCCGAGCTGACCGCGACCACGCTTGTCGCGCTGGTGGCGGTCGACACGTTCGGCGCCGGCTGGCGGGCGGCGCTGGTGACCGCCGGGGCGATGACGGTGGTGAGCTTCGTGGTGGTCGGTGTCGCGCCGCGCACCCTGGGCCGGCAGCACGCGTACGCGGTCGGCCGGGCGGTCGCGCCGCTGGTGCGTTGGCTGGGCCGGGCGCTCAACCCGCTGGCCTCGCTGCTGATCCTGATCGGCAATGCGGTCACGCCGGGCAAGGGTTTCCGCGAGGGGCCGTTCGCCACCCAGGTGGAGCTGCGTGAGCTGGTCGACCTGGCCGAGCAGCGGGGCGTGGTGGAGCACGGCGAACGCCAGATGATCCACTCGGTCTTCGCGCTCGGCGACACCATCGCCCGGGAGGTGATGGTGCCGCGGACGGAGATGGTGTGGATAGAGGAGCGCAAGACGCTGGCCCAGGCGCTGGCGCTCTTCCTGCGCTCCGGGTTCTCCCGCATCCCGGTGATCGGCGAGAACGTCGACGACGTGCTCGGGGTGCTCTACCTCAAGGACCTGATCCGGCGCACCCAGGGCGACCGGGGGGCGCGGGAGATGCCGGTGGCGGAGCTGATGCGCCAGGCGACGTTCGTGCCGGAGTCCAAGCCGGTGGACGATCTGCTCTCCGAGATGCAGGCGGCCCGCAACCACCTGGTCATCGTGGTCGACGAGTACGGCGGCACGGGCGGGCTGGTCACCATCGAGGACATCCTGGAGGAGATCGTCGGTGAGATCACCGACGAGTACGATGTCGAACGCCCACCGGTGGAGCACCTGCCGGACGGGGCCGTGCGGGTGACCGCCCGGCTGCCGGTGGAGAATCTGGGCGAGCTGTTCGACACCGAGCTGCCCACCGACGAGGTGGAGACGGTCGGTGGCCTGCTCGCCCAGGCGCTCGGCCGGGTGCCCATCCCGGGCTCCGGGGCCGAGGTGGCCGGCCTGAGTCTGGTCGCCGAGGGCACCACCGGCCGCCGCAACCGGATCGACACCGTCCTGGTGAGCCGGGCCGGGCCGGGTTCCGCGCCGGAGGGCGTGGGGCCGGCCGAGTCCCGTGGCAACCCCAACCGTTCCGAGGAGAGGCAACCCGCCGATGCCTGAGTCAGCCGCCGTGCCGGCCGCACTGCCCACCCCCGCCGATCCGGCCGAGCTGAGCGCCGAGGACGGCAAGCTGGTCGTGCTGGCCCGTGGGGCGCGGGGTCGGGTGGGGGCCGTGGAGGGCGCGGCGGTCCGCGACCAGGACGGCCGGACGTACGCGGCGGCCAGCGTCGCGCTGCCGTCGCTGACCCTCACCGCGCTCCAGTTGGCGGTCGCCTCGGCGGTGGCCGCCGGCGCGAGCCGGTTGGAGGCCGCGGTGGTGGTGACGGAGGCGTCGACGCTGGACGGCGCCGGGCACGCCGCGGTGCGCGACCTGTCCGCCGACGCGCCGATCCACGTGGCCGCGCCGGACGGCGCCGTCCTCGGCACGGTGGTCGAGTGACCCCGCCCGAGCCGCGTCCCTACCGGGCCGGTTTCGCCTGTTTCGTCGGCCGGCCGAACGCCGGCAAGTCGACGCTGACCAACACCATCGTCGGCACCAAGATCGCGATCACGTCGAGCAAGCCGCAGACCACCCGGCACATCATCCGGGCGGTGCTGCACCGGCCGGAGTCGCAGCTCGTGCTGGTCGACACGCCCGGCCTGCACCGTCCCCGCACCCTGCTCGGCGAGCGCCTCAACGACCTGGTCCGGGAGACCTGGAGCGAGGTCGACGTGATCGGGCTCTGCGTCCCGGCGAACGAGCCGATCGGCCGGGGTGACCGGTTCATCAGCGGCGAGCTGTCCAGCCTGAAGGCCACCGTGCTGGCCGTGGTCACCAAGACCGACCTGGTGGACAAGAAGCGACTGGCCGAGCAGTTGCTCGCGGTGAGCGAGCTGGCCGAGTTCGCGGCCGTGGTGCCGGTGAGCGCCGTCTCCGGTCACCAGGTCGACACGCTCGTCGACGTGATGACCGGCTACCTGCCGGAGTCGCCGCAGCTCTACCCGGACGACATGCTCACCGACGACCCGGAGCAGGTGCTGGTCGCGGAGCTGGTCCGGGAGGCGGCGCTGGAGGGGGTCCGGGACGAACTGCCCCATTCCATCGCGGTGGTGGTGGAGGAGATGATCGCGGAGGGCAACCTCACGAAGATCTACGCGGATCTCTACGTGGAGCGGTCGAGCCAGAAGGCGATCGTGATCGGTCACCGCGGCAGTCGGCTCAAGCACGTGGGGAGCACCGCGCGCCGGCAGATCGAGGAGCTGCTGGGCACCCGGGTCTACCTGGACCTGCACGTCCGGGTGGCGAAGGACTGGCAACGCGATCCGAAGCAGCTGCGCAAGCTCGGCTTCTGAGGCCACGCCGGCCTCGCGCCGGCGCCGGTGGTCGGGTTCAGCCAGGCCTATGGGACATCTCACGTTGACCGGACGTCCTTACACGTTTCACAGCTCGCCGGAGCAGGGTAGGAGCCAGTGTCTCTGCCCCCGGACCCTGCTGCGAGCTGATGCGGAACCGCTACCTCGACCTGCTTCGCTTCCTGGCCATCCTGCGCGTCGTCACCTACCACGTCACCGGCTACGCCTCGCTCACGTTGGTGTTCCCGGCGATGGCGGTGATGTTCGCGTTGGCCGGGTCGCTGATGGCCGCGTCGCTGGATCGCACCGGAATGCCCGCGATCGGGCGCCGGCTGCGGCGCCTGCTGCCCTCGCTCTGGGTGCTCGCCGCGGTCTTCGTGCCGGCGATGCTGCTCACCGGGCTGCCGTTCAGCCCGAAGGTGCTGCTCTGGCTCCTCCCGATCGGTGACCCGCCGGCCAACTACTGGGGCGGGCTGGCGCTCAGCCCGATCTGGTACCTGCGGGACTACCTGTGGTTCGTGCTCGCCTCGCCGCTGGCGCTCTGGCTGTTCCGCCGGGCGCCGCTGCCCACGCTGGCCGCCCCGTACGCGCTGCTCGCCGCGATCGAGTTCGGCATCCTGCTGGACCCGCCGACCGTGCTGCGCGAGTTCGGTCTCTATTTCGGCGCCTGGCTGCTCGGTTTCGCCCACCACGACGGCCTGCTGCGGAGGATGCGCACCCGGGTGCTCCTGCCGCTCGCCGCCGCGGTGGGCACGGCCGGACTCGCCTGGATCGTCACCCACCCCGGCCCGCGGGGCTACGACATCAACGACATCCCGCTCGGCAACGCGCTCTGGGCGACGGCGTTCATCCTGGTGGCGATCGGTCGGGCGCCGACCGGCGCGGCCTGGGTCGACCGCGTACCGGTGCTCGGCCGGGCGGTGACCGTGGTGAACCGGCGGGCGCTGACCATCTACCTGTGGCACATGCCGTTCGTGGTGGCGCTCACCCCGCTGGTGGGCCTGGTGGGCTGGTCGCCCACCGACCCGGTCGGCCTGTGGCTGCGGGTGGGTCTGGTCTTCGCGCTGGTCGGGGTGGTGACGTTGCTGGTCGGCTGGGTCGAGGACGTGGCCGCTCGGCGTACCCCGGAACTGGTGCCGGGCAAGCCTCGGCGGTCCGTGGCCGACCGGGCGGCCGACGCCCCGGCCAGCCCGGCCCCGGCGGGCGCGGCGGGCGGGCTGGTCGGCGCCGGGGCCCGGGTGCCGGCGCCGCGCCGGCGCCCCGAGCCGTCCGCCGACCGTGCCGCCCAGCCGGACCGCGCCCCCGAGTGAGCCGGCGGCCCGCTCAGCGGCCGGTGACGGTGACGTTGCCGCTGGTGGCGGAGACGTCGAGCAGCAGGGACGCGCCCGGGTCGTTCGTCACCTGCACGTCGGTGTCGCCGGACCGGGCGTCGGCCCGCACCCGGTAGCGGCCCGCCGGTACGGCCAGATCGACGTTCCCGCTGGTGGCGTGCAGTCGGGCCGGGGCCGGCTGGTCAAGCTCGACGTTCAGGTTGCCCGAGGTGGCCTCCGCGTCGACCGCGGAGGCGAGCCGCCGCGCCTCGATGTCGCCGGACTTGGCCCGCAGCCGGACCGGCCCGCTCGCCTCGACCAGCCGGATGTTGCCCGACGTGGTGGCGGCGCGCACCTCGCCGCTCGCCCCGCTGATGGTGAGGTCGCCGGAGCTGAGCGTGAACTCCACGGCACCGACGTCGGTGAGGTCGACGTTGCCGGAGCCGGTGCCGCCGCGGACCGCGACGCCCTTCGGCGCGGTCACCTCCCAGGAGATGCTGCACCGGTGGCCGCAGTCGGTGGGCAGCACCAACTCGTCGCCCTTGAGTTCGTAGCGGCTGTCCGGCTCGCCGCCCTGGTAACGAACCACCCGCTTGATCTTCACCTGGTCGGCGGGACCGTTGGCCCGGACCACCACGTCGCCCGATCCGCCGCCGTCCACGGTGATCCTGGCGACCTTCGCGCGTTCGGTCTGGTCGTAGTCGAGTCGGCGGAACGACAGGGTGTCACACCCGGCGAGCACCATGAGCGTGACGGCGGCGGTCGCGGCCACCACGCTGCGCGCCCGGTGAGCGAGGTGCGGCCGGCGACCCGTTCGGAGCGAAGCCATGGTCAGAACCCTAGGGCCGGCCGGTGGCCGGCACATCCGGGATCGGCCGCCGGCGCACCCCGAGCCGACCCTGAGATCGCACCCCGAGAGAGAATGGACCGATGGCCGGGTACCGCCGACAGCTCTACCGCGACGACGCGGTGGTGCTGCGCGTGCAGAAGCTGGGCGAGTCCGACCGGATCATCACCCTGTTCACCCGCCGGCACGGCCGGCTGCGGGCGGTGGCCCGGGGCGTGCGGCGCACCACCAGCAGGTTCGGCGCCCGGCTGGAGCCGTTCGGGCACGTCGACCTCCAGCTCGCCGGTGACCCCAAGGGCAACCAGGGCAGCTCCCTGCACACCGTCAGCCAGGTCGAGGCGATCGAGCTGTACGGCAAGCGGTTCCTCGGCGACTACCCCCGCTACACGGCGGCCAGCGCGATCGCCGAGACCGCCGAGCGGCTGACCCCGGTCGAGCGGGAGCCGTCGCTGCGGCTGTTCCAGCTCACCCTCGGCGCGATGAGGTCGCTGGCCCGCGGCGATCACGCCACCACGCTGGTGCTCGACGCCTACCTGCTGCGCGGCATGTCGTTCGCCGGCTGGGCGCCGGCGCTGACCGCCTGCGCGGTCTGCGGCGAGCCGGGTGGGCACCGCGCGTTCTCGGTGCCGGCCGGCGGCGCCGTCTGCCCGGACTGCCGGCCCCCCGGCGCGGCCCACCCGGCACCGGCCACGCTCACGCTGATGTCCGCGCTGACCACCGGCGACTGGGCGTACGCCGACGCCGCCGAGGCCGCCGTACGCCGGGAGTGCAGCGGCCTGGTCGCGGCGCACCTCCAGTGGCATCTGGAGCGCGCGCTACGCTCGCTGCCGCTGGTCGACCGGGGTGTCCCGGCGCCCGGCGCGGTCCCGCCGCCCGGCGGCGCGGGACCGGGTGTGGTCCCGCCGCGCGCCGGCGGGCCGGCCGCCGCTGGTGTCAACAGGGAGATGACCGAGTGATCCGATCGACGAGGACGACCCGCCGCGAGCCGTCGCCGCCGACCCCGCACCCGTCCGGCGCCCGGCCGCCGGCGCTTCCGGCCGCCGCGCTGCCCCGGCACATCGCGATCGTGATGGACGGCAACGGCCGTTGGGCCAAGGAGCGCGGGCTGCCCCGCACCAAGGGGCACGAGCAGGGCGAGCACAGCCTGTTCGACGCCGTCGAGGGCGCGATCGAGCTGGGCGTGCCCTACCTGTCGGCGTACGCCTTCTCCACCGAGAACTGGCGACGCTCGCCGGACGAGGTCCGTTTCCTGATGGGCTTCAACCGCGACGTCATCCGCCGCCGCCGCGACCAGCTCGTCGACCTGGGCGTACGGGTGGTCTGGTCTGGTCGGGCCGGGCGGCTGTGGAAGAGCGTCATCGCCGAGCTGCAGACCGCCGAGGAGATGTCCCGTGACAACTCGACGTTGACGCTGCAGTTCTGCGTCAACTACGGCGGCCAGGCGGAGATCGCCGACGCCGCCGCGGCGATCGCCCGTGACGTCGCCGCCGGCAGGCTGCATCCGGACAAGGTCACCGAGAAGACGGTGGCGCGCTACCTCTACCACCCCGAGGTGCCCGAGGTCGACCTGTTCCTGCGCCCCTCCGGCGAGCAGCGCATCTCCAACTTCCTGCTCTGGCAGTCCGCGTACGCGGAACTGGTCTACCTGGACACGCTCTGGCCCGACTTCGACCGCCGCCACCTCTGGTACGCCTGCGAGCTGTACGCCCAGCGGGACCGCCGCTTCGGCGGCGCGCTGCCCAACCCGGTGGCCCCGGGAGTCTGAGGTCACGCTTACCGACGCGGCACGCTGGGTATCGGTAGGGACAACAGCAAACGCGGAGGTGAACCACATGATTCAGAAGCGGATCGGGCAGTGGGCGGTCATGGCGGTCGCCGTGCCGCTGGCGGCGGCCGGCGCGCGCCGGCTCAGCCACTCGCTGGAGGCCCGTCGCGGGCCGACCGGGGTGAGCCGCCTGCTGACCAAGGGTGCCGACCTCATCCGGCCGCAGAAGGCCAAGCGGCGTCGGTTCTTCTGACCTGCGGACGGCAGCGGCCGTCCACCGAACGCCCCGCCATCCGGCTTTCCGGCCGGATCGCGGGGCGTTCCGCTCTACCATCGGCGCAGGCGCGCCGCCGGGACGCGCCGCCACGGGGGTGGAAGATGCGCGATCTCCGGTACGAGATGACGGCCGCCCTGGCCGCCGCCGACCTGGTGGAGCCGACCCGCCGGGAGGCGGTCGCCGAGCTGTGCGCCGGGGTGGCCGAGCGGCACTGCGCCGACCTCGGGCACACCCCGACGGTCCGCTCCGGCGAGATCGGCGAGCTGGCCGCCGGCGAACCGGCCGCCGGCTGGGCCCCCGACCCGCCCGAGCGGGCGTGGTGAGGCTCAGCCCTCCACTTCGGAGCGGTCGCCCGCCCACAGGGTGTGGAACGAGCCGTCCCGGTCCACCCGGTGGTAGGTGTGCGCGCCGAAGTTGTCCCGCAGCCCCTGGATCAGCGCGGCCGGCAGCCGCTCGGCGCGCAGCGCGTCGAAGTAGGCCAGCGACGACGCGAAGGCCGGGGTCGGCACGCCCGCCCGGGCCGCGTCGGCCACCACCCGCCGCCAGGCCGGGACGCCGGCGCTGACCCGGTCGGCGAACCATGGCGCGACCAGCAGCGTCGCCAGCTCCGGCTCGGCGTCGTACGCCTCCCGGATCCGGTCCAGGAAGCGGGCCCGGATGATGCAGCCACCCCGCCAGATGGTGGCCGTGCCGCCCAGGTCGATGTTCCAGTCGTACTCCCGGCTGCCGGCGCGGATGTGGTCGAAGCCCTGCGCGTACGCAACGATCTTGCTGGCCAGCAGCGCGCGGCGCACGTCCTCGACGAACGTGTCCCGGTCCTCCACCTGCCACTTCTCGCCGGCGTCGGGGAACACCCGGCGGGCGGCCTCGCGCTGGTCGGCGTGGCCGGACAGCGACCGGGCGAAGGTGGCCTCGGCGATGCCGGTGATCGGGATGCCCAGGTCCAGCGCGCTCTGCACGGTCCAGCGGCCGGTGCCCTTCTGCTCGGCCTGGTCGAGGACCACGTCCACGAACGCCCGGCCGGTCGCCGCGTCGGTGTGGCCGAGCACGTCGGCGGTGATCTCGATGAGGAACGACTCCAGCTCGCCGCCGTTCCACTCCCGGAAGATCTCCGCGATCTCCGCCGGGCTCGCGGACAGGCCGGCCCGCAGCAGGTCGTACGCCTCGGCGATGAGCTGCATGTCGGCGTACTCGATGCCGTTGTGCACCATCTTCACGAAGTGGCCCGCGCCGTCCGGCCCGACGTGCCGGCAGCACGGCTGGCCCTCGACCCGCGCGGCGATCTTCTCGAAGATCGGCCCGAGCTTCTGGTAGGACTCCGCCGAGCCGCCCGGCATGATGCTCGGGCCGCGAAGCGCGCCCTCCTCGCCGCCGGAGACGCCGGTGCCGACGAAGTGCAGCCCGTGCGAACGCAGCGCCTCCTCCCGGCGGCGGGTGTCGGCGAAGTGCGCGTTGCCGCAGTCGACGACGATGTCCCCCTCCTCCAGCAGCGGGATCAGCTCGTCGATCACGGCGTCGGTGGGCGCGCCGGCCTTGACCATCACGATCACCGCGCGCGGCCGCTCCAGCGAGCCGACGAAGTCGGCCAGCGACTCGGACGGCACGAAGGTGCCCTCGTCGCCGTGCTCGGCGACCAGGCTGCGGGTACGGGCAGGCGTTCGGTTGTGCACCGCCACGGAGAAGCCGTTGCGGGCCAGGTTCCGGGCCAGGTTGCGACCCATCACCGCCAGACCGGTGACCCCGATCTGCGCCGTCGCCTGTTCTGCCATGCGAACCGCCACCTCTCGTCCTCGCTGCGTCCTGTGACCGTATCGCGATCGCCTGGGGAGGTGGACCGGGGGTGGACGGTCGGTGAAGGGTCGGTAGCGGTCGGTCCTGGTCCGGCGTGGCTTTTTCTCGGCTCGCCCGATCCGACTCTTGTCGAGATTCGAGAATATGACTACATTGACAGAAACCTTCTTTGCAAGAGTTCGGTCAAAATGGCTGGGCGGGGAGGGTGAAAATCGGGGGTGATCGCCATCCGTGCTCATCTGAAAAAATTCGTGCGCACCGCTCTGGTGTTAGGACTCGCCGTCGGCGGGCTGGCGTTGACGCCGGGATCGCCGGCCTCGGCCGCCTCGGCCGACTGCGTCGCCAGAAAAGACGTGAAAGCCGTCGACTGGGCGCCGGACCCGGTCCGGGTCATCGCCAGGTGCTCCCATATCGCGGGCGGCACGGAGGCCCGGGGCTTCCTCGACATGCTGGCTTGCTGCGACAAGGAGACATCCTGGTTCACCACAAAGAACAAGGACTATTACAGCGATTATGCGACCGGCAACTTCGAGCGGGTAGGAATCAATCTTCGCGATATCTGATCCCGCATAAATGAACGCGATAAGGGGTGGCGCTGGTCGCCACCCCTTATCGCGTTCACGGCATCGCCGGCGAGGTCACTCAAAGATGGGGGTGATGGCGGTGCGATCGGATATCTCCCGGACGATGCGCGGATCCACGGACGCGGGATCACACACGAGCAGATCCTCCGGTGCGTGCACGGCCGCGCTGCTCTCGGGATGCCAAACGAGCACGCCGCCGACCGGTAGGAAATCGACGACCTGGCCGTAGGGGTGCCGAGTCGCCTCGCGGGGGTCGGTCGGGGCGGGCAGCCGAACGATCATTCCCGGTCGCAGCCACGGTGGCCGGTCCACCAGAAGCGAGACGTCCACCGGGTCGGCGCCGAAGAGGTGAGCGGCGGCGTCCCGCGCCATCCGGCCGAGATCCGCCGTGTGCCGGGTGGATCCTGCTTCGACCGGGCCGCTCGGCCCGGCGAGCACCAGGCGCATCGAGCGGTCCGGGTTGAAATGAACGTGCCCGGTGATGCTGCGCGACACCGCTCGCCCCCTCGTTCGTGGATGCGGGCGTGGGGGGGGGGGGGGGGGGGGGGGGGGGGGGGGGGGCCGGCGGGGGGGGGGGGGGGGGGGGGGGGGGGGGGGGGGGGGGGGGGGGGGGGGGGGGGCGCGGGGGGCGGGGCCCCGCCCCCCCCCCCGCGGCCCCCGGGGGGGCCCCGGCCCCCGGGCGGGGCCCCCGTCCGCGTACCCCCGCTCTGACCTGCCCGGACGGCACCCCTGCCGGCCGGGCCTTCGGCTGCGATACCGTCGCCTCGGCCG